>CAWFOR010000011.1:0-60620 GCA_963817485.1 uncultured Alphaproteobacteria bacterium
CGCGATCCTCGATCATAGTCTCGGACGAGCCGCTGAGCCGCGAGACCAACTATCGTACCGAGTTTGTTGCGGTGCTGAGCAACCAGCCCCAGGGCGGCTTCATAACGCGCAAGCCTACGGTCTCTGATTTCGGTCCATTCGGCCAACCCTGGAACTCCGGCGGCGGCTTCTTCAGCATCTTTGACCCGCCCGCCCCGTACCCGCCGCCCGGCAATAGCCGGCGGCGAGTAGCAACAATCAACCGGGTTGGTGGCAGTAAGTGACGGCACGCCGGTCGTTGGCCTCCTGGTCGCGCCATCACAGGTTCGACCGTAGCGCTTTCAGCAAGCGTAAGCTTCCCGTCGGTCGGGCAGGACTACCGGCGTGAAGTCCGAGCATGTCCGTAATCATCTCTACATAAGCAGGCTCGCCATTATCCCATCAAACGCACGTGAAGAGCCCGTCCGCGGTCCATCCCTAACTACGCGGTGCAAGTTGAGGGCGTCAGCGACGTCCGCGGTGAGCCAATACCGCTGAGGATGAGGTTGATTCCGGCAAGAAAATCGACACGGTCGTCGTGAGCGCGCACCTGTCCGGCCACGCTGCGTGTGAACGGGTACTCATCCGGATCGAGCTGCGACCAGGCGGTCGCCACCGCATCTAGGAAGTCGGATCTTTCGACGCCCCTTGCCCGCGCGAGCTGCCCGTTGGCCGCGTTCTGCCCAGCGACGCCCAAGATGTGGTTCGTAACACCCCCGCCGTTGCCCACTGTTCTTCGTCCGGAACGCCGAGAGCGCGAACCTGCTGGCCTATACGTTCGAGAATGCGCACCATCGGCGACTGGCCAGGGGCACGTGTGAGCGCCGAGCCAACCCATGGATGCGCGTCGATCGCGTCGAACATGTCCAGCGCGAGGTCGCGAATGGTTGCCTCGGGCGTCGCGCCGACCAAGGGCGCGTTCATCGCGCGGGCGACGATGGCGTCGCAAGCGGCGGTCGAGCAGCTCGCTCTTGTTGGCGATGTGCCATAAATAGCGCCAGGACCCGTGGCGAGCCGCTCTGACAGGGTGCCGCGGGTGTTGAACCATCTTCTCCGCTGTCGTCCAGGAGCGCGATCGACGCTTCAATGATGCGATCCCGTGAGAGTAATTCTTCACGTCGTTGGCTGCTGCGTGCCTTTTTGACCATGCCTTATCTTGACACATATGGAACGTCGTTCCAAGACTATAAAAACATTCCATCGATCCTGCCAGTTCCGGCGGCGGCCCCCAACCACGAGGGAAATCAACATTAATACTTCAATCGCAATCATCAGTGCGGGGCTCGGCGGCCTGACACTTGCCCGAGTGCTCCACGTTCACGGCATTGCCGCGACGATCTACGAAGCGGAAGCCTCGGGAAACTCGGGCGCGCAGGGGGGCTTGCTCGATATTCACGAATACAACGGCCAGCGCGCACTCAAGGCAGCGGGGCTTTTCGAAAAATTCCTCGACATTATCATCGTTGGAGCTGATGCCAAGCGGATACGCGACAAGGACGGCAACCTGCTGTTTGACAGGCCTGACAAGGGCAACGGCAGTCGACCAGAGGTGGATCGAGGAGAACTTCGTCGGATTCTGCTGGGACTTCACTTCCTGCCGACACGGTCCGCTGGGCGCACAAAGTCACAGCGGTGTCTCCGCTCGGCGGCGGGCGGCACGTATTGACTTTCGCTAATGGGGCGACGGTGGATCCCGATCTCCTCGTGGGTGCCGACGGAGCTTGGTCAAGAGTTCGTCCGCTTGTTTCCGAAGAGAAGCCCGCCTATGTCGGCACTTCATTTATCGAGACGTTTCTTTTCGACAGCGACACCCGTCACAAGGCTAGCGCGGAGGCAATCGGCGGAGGCACGCTGATAGCGGTTGCGCCGGGTAAAGGCATTTTTGCGCACCGCGAGACCAATGGTGCGCTACACACATATGTGGCGTTGAACAAGCCGGAGGACTGGATTGCCCGCATCGACTTCTCCGACCCGGTGACTGCGTTGACCCGCGTCGCCGCGGAATTCGACGGCTGGGCTCTGGAGCCGACGGCGCTCATCACCGACGGTGAGACTGACCCTGTGCTTCGCCCCATCCATGCGCTACCGGTTCGGCACACATCGGAATCGCGTACCCGGGGTGACACTGCTCGGCGATGCCGCGCATCTGATGTCGCCGTTCGCCGGCAAAGGGGCCGATCTCGCAATGTACGCGCCGCTCAACTTCGGATGGCCCTCGCCGCCAACTCCGGAGACTTTCAAGCCGCCCTCATCGCGTATGAAAAGGACCTCTTTCCTCGCAGCGCGTCCGCTGCTGCGGGAGACGGACCGGAACCTCAAGCTGTTCTTCAACGAAAACGCGCCTCAGAGCGTGGTTGACCTGTTCACCAAATATCAGCTCGTCAGTCGCTGCCCTGCTCACCGACGGCAGTCCGCTTCTGGCCCATGGCAGACATCGGGCCGCGCAAGTCGCAGATATGTGAGACGGTCGCGAGTTTAAAACCGGCCGGTGAAGCCCATGACCGGGCCCTGCTGGAGCACGTCGAACTCGTAGCGCTCGACGCCCGCGCCGGTCTCGTAATCGACCTGCAGCGCGCGCCAGCCGGCGTAGCCGTCGATCAGCATCGGCCCTTGCGTGCAGATCTGCCAATTGTAGGTGGCGAGCGCCTGCCAGGTGAACTTGCTGCCCGCGCCGAAGCCGCCGATGTCGCCGCGCACGATGATCTCCTCGCCGGGCGCCGGCTGGAAGCGGATGCGCGCGCCGATGAACGGATCGACCCATTCATGCGTGCCCGAGCGCGCGATCGCGCGATCGCCGGAAATGATCAGTCCGTCGAAGTTGGCGGTTCCGGCCAAGGCCACCCCCACGTCGATCTGCTGGTGCCAATAGCGGCCGCCCGCTAGCACCTCGATCTCGGTGTCGGGCGTCGCGTAGCGGGCTCCGTGCGAGTTCCAGCTCGCGATCTCGTAGGTGCCGCCGGCCTCGACGGTCCAGTATCTGTACGTGGCGGAGAGCGTTCCTCCGAGCGTGCCGGCGACCTGCGGGGAGAAGGTCCTTGAGGTGAAGAACGAGCCACCGGACTGCTCGTCCGCGTAGATGACGTCGGTGAAGAGCGTGAGCGGGCCGTTCTTGGCCTGCTGGTAGCTCATCCAGGCGAACCGCAAGTCCTCGAGCACCTCGATGGGCGTCACGTCGACCGAGAAGCTGCGGCCGCGCACGACGGCGTCGCCGCTGACCCACGGCACCCATCCGTAAGGCGTGAACTGGTAGGTCCAGCCGCTCGGGGCGGCGACGAGCTTGGGGGGCGCTTCGACGCCGTCGGCGTACGCGAGCGACGAGAGCAATCCGCATGCGACGCTCGCCAGTGCAGTGACGCGCATGACGCCCCTCCGCGTTTTGAGGTTCTGGCCGGCACCATGCTCCAATTCGGGGGCGCTGGGACGTGTCGCCGCAGACACGAGCCTCCGGCGGCGCTGCCGCTCTGATTCGCGGCCGGCTAACCGAAGATGTAGTCGATGATGTAGGTGCGGTCGTCCGGCGACAGGCCGGTCGGCGGGCGCTCGAACTGCGCCTTGCGGATGGCGTTGATCGCCGCCTGATCGAGCGCCGTGTTCCCGCTCGACTGCAACAGGTGCACGTAAGCGACCTGCCCGGATTCAGAGATCTGGAACGACACGAGCACGCGTCCCCACAGCGCGAAGGGGCCGGGGCGCGTTTTCATCAGTGCGGCAATGACGCTGCGCGAGAACGGATCGGAGCGGCCGGAGGCACCGGTGCCGCGGATCTGCAGCGCGCCGCCGGGTGCGGCGGCCTGGCGTTGCTCGCGCTGCCTTTGCTGCTGCTGCTTTTTCCGCTCCAGCGCATCCTTGATCTTGCGGTCGAGGTCGGCTGCCGCGGCGTCGACGAGGGTGTTGAGATCGGGAAGCGTCGGTCCGAACTGCTTCTCCTCCTCGGCCTTGGGGGCATCCTCTTCGGGCTTGGCTTCGTCCTCGGACTTTGCCTCCTCCTTCGCCTTCGGATCCTCCTTGACGGGCTTCTCCTGGAGCTGCGGCTGCTGCAGGCTCGCGACCTGAGGCGGCTGGTACTGCTGCGGCGGCTGCTCCGGGTTCTGCGCCGCGGTCTGGCCCTCCTGCCACTTCTGCGTCTTGGAGGTCTTGTCGGGATCGGGGACGAGCTCGACGCTGATCAATTCCGGCGCATCCTGGCCGCGCTTGCGCTTTGCCATCTCGGCGAGCTCGGCGGGAGAGAGCTGCATCACCTGCAGGGCGATGATGCCGACATAGATGAGCGTCACGGCGGCGGCGCCGGCCCACAGGGTGCGCTCGTTCTGCTTGACCACGGTGCGGATGCGCTGGTCGGCGTCGAGCGCGCCGAACAGGTTGCGGACGGCGCCCGAGGCGTCCGTGGCAGCGTCGGCGGCTCCGGCTGGGTCGGCTTCAGGCGATACAACTTCCGGCGCAGGCGCAATTTCGGCTGCCGCGGCGGCGGTTGCGGCATCCGTCACGGCCTTCGAATTGGCCTCGCCCGGCTGGCTGGTGTCCTCCGACATCGAAATCGCAAATCGGCCCCCGATGAAGCATCTAGAATATCTCGTTTTTCGGCGGGTGCTTAGCGGCCAATGGCATCATGCACATGGCTTCAGGTGGGCGCGCAAGGGAAGCCTTGCGAGCGGTTCACTGCGATCGTCCAGGATGTGTGGCCCCTGGGTGACGTCCCCCGGGAGGCCGGGAACCCCAGAACCGGGGTTGGATGCGGTGACATGGCCGCGAGGCTGCCAGCGCAGGCCCGGGGCTAGGGGGCAGCCCTGTGGTTCTGCCGATAGATTGTGCGCCGCTTACGCAGCGACCGGCGCGAGACCGTATAGCCCGACACCAGCCATTCCCTCACCGCTCCGCCTGGTTGGAGCTCCTCGAGCGCCCAGCGGAAGGGACGCTTGCCGATGAAGTCGATGCGGAGCCGGAATCTCTCGGAGAGCGCTCGTTTTATCCATTCCGCCGCTTCTTCCATGTCCTCGAAGTCGCATTCGAGGCCGCCGAAGCACACCCGCGCGCCCTTTCTGTCGCAGAAAGCCACGATATCGAAGCCGTCCGGCGTCGCGGCGGGGATGGCGAACTCGCGAGGAGGTGCCGCGAGGTCTAAATCGAAATCGGGGAGCACCAAATCGTGCAAATCGTAGATGAGTACGATCGACAAGGACGCACCCCCTCGGCGACAAACTAAATCGTGTACAGATATTCCGTATGATATTCATCTCCCTCAAGAGCGCAAACGCGCTTAAGGGCTGCGGCCGCTTCCGCCTGTGGACGATCGGGAACAAATCATGTACATATGAGTCGAAATTGAGAACATAACGCGCATGCCATAAGGTGAACGGACATGATGACGAAGCCGGAATTCCGTGTGGTCGAAGGGGGTGCGATGGACAAGATGAAGGCGCTGGAGCACGCGCTCACGCAGATCGAGAAGATGCACGGCAAGGGCTCGGTCATGCGGCTCGGCGCCAATGATCAGTCCATGGACGTCGAGGCGATCTCCACCGGCTCCCTCGGCCTCGACATCGCACTCGGCATCGGTGGGCTGCCGCGCGGGCGCGTCATCGAGATTTACGGCCCTAAATCGTCCGGCAAGACCACGCTCGCGCTGCAGGTGGTGGCGGAGGCGCAAAAGACCGGCGGCATCTGCGGCTTCATCGACGCCGAGCATGCGCTCGATCCCGTCTATGCGGGCAAGCTTGGCGTCAAGGTCGCGGACCTCCTGATCTCGCAGCCCGACACCGGCGAGCAGGCGCTCGAGATCGCCGATACGCTCGTGCGCTCCGGCGCCATCGACGTGCTGGTCGTCGACTCGGTCGCGGCGCTGACGCCCAAGGCCGAGCTCGAGGGCGAGATGGGCGACATGCAGCCCGGCATGCAGGCGCGCCTCATGAGCAAGGCGCTGCGCAAGCTCACGGCGTCGATCTCCAAGTCCGGACCATGGTCATCTTCATCAACCAGATCCGCATGAAGATCGGCATCATGTTCGGCAACCCGGAGACGACGACGGGCGGCAACGCGCTGAAATTCTACGCCTCCGTGCGCCTCGACATCCGCCGCATCGGCCAGATCAAGGAGCGCGAGGAGGTCGTCGGCTCCCAGACGCGCGTCAAGGTCGTCAAGAACAAGGTCGCCCCGCCGTTCAAGCAGGTCGAGTTCGACATCATGTACGGCGAGGGCATCTCCAAGTCGGGCGAGCTCGTCGATCTCGGCGTGAAGGCGAACATCGTCGAGAAGTCGGGCGCCTGGTTCTCCTACGACGGCCAGCGCATCGGGCAGGGGCGCGAGAACACCAAGGCGTTCTTGAAGGAGAACCCCAAGATTGCGGCCGCCATCGAGAAGGCGATCCGCGCCAATGCCGGGCTCATCGTCGATAAGCTCCTGGTGCAGCCGGAAGCCGGCGAGGACGACGGCGAGGTTCCCGACGAGGACGGGGTGCTCCCCGACGCCGATGATGCCGGCGCCAAGAAGGCCGTCCGCGTGAAGCGGTGAGCCATTCCGGTAAGTCAACGGTGTCAGACCCTCAGGGTCTGACACCAATCAGCATCGGACCTTCGGTATTATGAAGGCAGCCCGCGGGCGCGAGCCACGCAACGTCGGCTCATGATCCAAAGCAGAAGAACGTAAGCGTCTTTCAACACCTCGCAGCACGTTGGCTGCGCGGAGTGTCACGCGGTTGGGCTTCATCACGCAATGCGCGTCTCACGTGTTATTCAACGTCGACGGCTGGCACCTCCAGCGCTTGATCTGCCACTGCGGATGCTCCCTAGCCCACCCCGCGAGAACTGGCTGCGCCGCCACAGTGCAGTATTTGGCGGGCATTTTGAAGTCGACCTGGATCTTGAAGTCCCGGCACTGCTCGGGATCGGCGATCAGACACGCCAAAAGGATGACGCTGAGCATTGGGGCGCGGCTCCTTGGTCGCTCTCCGGCATCGATTGTGTATCGCCCCGGCACCACCGCCATCCAAATGAACTCCCTCGCGTCTTGGCGCCCACTTTCCCGCCAGGAGCTGATGGGAGCCTCCATGATCGCCGACAGTCCAGATGAAGTCCGCGTGCGTGTGCGCGAGCAGCTCATGCAAGGAGCTTCGCAAATCAAGCTCACGGCGGGCGGTGGAGTTGCTTCACCCCACAGCCCTCTCGACGTCTCGACTTTCACGGAGGCCGAGCTACGCGCTGCTGTAGAAGCGGCAGAGAACTGGGGAACCTACGTCACCGTGCACGCCTACACGCCAGTTTCGATCCAGCGGGCAATCGCCGCCGGTGTGAAGTGCATCGAACACGGCCACCTTATGGACGAGCCGACCGCAAAACTGATCGCCGAGCGAGGCATCTGGCTAAGCACTCAGGCGTTTCCGGACGAGATGGCGGAGCGTTTCCGGAGGGGTCGCACGAGCGCGCCAAGGCGTTCGAGGTGCTCGCGGGCACGGACAAGACCATGGCGCTGGCCAAAAAGTACAAGCTCAAAACTGCGTTTGGCACGGACATCCTGTTTTCCCAGAGGCTCGCGCAGCGCCAGGGCGAATTGCTCGTCAAATTTACGCGTTGGTATACCCCTGGCGAAACGCTCGCCATGGCAACTGGAACCAACGGCGAATTGCTGGCCATGTCTGGGGAGCGTAATCCGTACCCGGGCAAACTCGGCGTCATCGAACAGGGCGCGCTTGCTGATCTTCTGCTGGTGGACGGCGATCCCATTGCCGACATCAAGCTAATAGAGGACCCGGCAAAAAACCTCGTTGTCATTATGAAAGACGGCAAGATCTACAAGAACATTTTATAGAACGGGAAACCTGAATGTCTGCTCCTGGCCCAGAACAGACGTCGAGAAACTCTAACTAATCCCCGCTCGCCGCGCTGCGCGTATCCTCGTCCCAACCCTGCCCGCTGAGGGACGCGGCAAGCTTGAGTGAGCCGGCCGATAGCCGGCGCCCTTCAGTTGCGTCGATCCGGCTGGAGGGGGTTCACTTCCAGAGCAAGGTGCCGTTCTGGATGATGAGTGTCTGGGCCTTGCAGTAGTCGACCGGCGCATCGAAGTAGCTGCCGTCGGCCAAATGGATCTGCGTACGCACCTCGCATTTGCCTTCGTTCGTCTCGAAGTCGAGCTTGATCTTGTCGCCGGCCTCTAGGCGGTTGGCGAGCCAGTTTTCGCTCCACTCGCCTTCTTCCTGCGTACGGAACTCGAGTACGACACCGTTGGAATCGTTTTCGACTTCGAAGTACCAGTGCTTCTCGTCTTCTGCCTTGGCCATGTCTGCGCTGAAGATGCCGACCGCCAACACCGTGCCAACTATCGCTGCCGCAATCGCGGCGGTTGCGCGCGTCATTTCCCGTCTCCCCTGGCATCCATTGCTACGTCAGACCGGCTAGCGATACTGAGCATAGGATGTCAATGGCCAAAGCCGATGCAGATGTCAGCAGCTGAGGATGAGTACGGGGCCAGGCCTCGCGTCTGCTAATCGGATGGAGCGCCCGGGCCAAGCGGTGAGTCCAAGTTCAACGTCTGTCATCCCTGACGCGCAAGATGAATGCCGAGTGCGATCCGGGATCCAGGAAAGGCTCCATGCGGGCCTAGCAGGGGCTTCGATAACTCGATCGCTGGGTCCCGGATAGCCTCCGCTCCGCGTCGGCTTCCGGGATGACAGTTGGGGTGCTTCTCGCGGTAGAAAACGCCGCAGACGCTTGACATTGAGGCCCCCCATCCCCGACGGATAGGTCCGACGAATTGGCGGCGGAGGCTCCGAGAACCGGAGGCGCCGGCGCCGCCGCAAGCCTATCCCGAAAGCGATGAGATGACGAGCGTCAACGAGATCCGCCGAGCGTTCCTCGATTTCTTCAAGAAGCAGGGCCATGAGGTCGTGCCGTCGTCGCCGCTTGTGCCGCGCAACGATCCCACGCTCATGTTCACCAACGCCGGCATGGTGCAGTTCAAGAACGTGTTCACCGGCCAGGAGACGCGTCCCTACAACACGGCGGCGTCCTCGCAGAAGTGCGTGCGCGCGGGCGGCAAGCACAACGACCTCGACAACGTCGGCTACACCGCGCGCCACCACACCTTCTTTGAGATGCTCGGCAACTTCTCCTTCGGCGACTACTTCAAGGAGCGCGCGATCGAGCTTGCCTGGAACCTGCTCGTCCGGGATTTCGGCATCGACAAGAAGCGGCTGACGATCACCGTCTATCACACCGACGAGGACGCGTTCCGCATCTGGAAGAAGCTGACCGGCTTCGGCGCCGACAAGATCCTGCGCATCGCGACCAACGACAACTTCTGGCAGATGGGCGACACGGGTCCGTGCGGGCCCTGCTCGGAGATTTTCTACGACCACGGCGACAAGATCGCCGGCGGCCCACCGGGGTCGGCGGATGCGGACGGCGACCGCTTCGTCGAGATCTGGAACCTCGTGTTCATGCAGTACGAGCAGATCGCGCCCGGTGAGCGTGTTGATCTGCCCAAGCACTCGGTCGATACCGGCATGGGGCTGGAACGCGTCGCCGCGGTGTTGCAGGGCACGCATGACAATTACGAGATCGACCTGTTCAAGGCGCTGATCGCAGCGTCGGTCGCGGCGACGGGCGTGCCCGCGACGGGCGAGAATAGAGCGTCGCACCGCGTCATCGCCGATCATTTGCGGGCGACGAGCTTCCTCATTGCCGACGGCGTGCTGCCCTCCAACGAAGGCCGCGGCTACGTGCTCCGCCGCATCATGCGCCGCGCCATGCGCCACGCGCACCTTCTGGGCGCGACCGAACCCTTAATGTATCGGCTCGTGCCGGCGCTCGTGCACGAGATGGGCGACACCTATCACGAGCTGCAGCGTGCGCAGCCGCTCATTACCGAGACGCTCGAGCTCGAAGAGAAGCGTTTCAAGCGGACGCTCGAAAAGGGCCTCGGGCTGCTCGAGGACGCGACCGGCGATCTCAAGAAGGGCGCGGTGCTGTCCGGCGACACCGCGTTCAAGCTCTACGACACCTTCGGCTTTCCCTTGGACCTGACCGAGGACGCGCTGCGCCCGCGCGGCATCAGCGTCGACACCAAGGCCTTCGGCGCGGCGATGGAGCGGCAGAAGGCTGAGGCGCGCAAGGCGTGGAAGGGCTCCGGCGAGGCGGCGACCGAGACGATCTGGTTCCAGCTGAAGGAGAAGGCGGGCGCGACCGAGTTCCTCGGCTACGAGGCGGAGACCGCGACGGGCGAGATTGTCGCTCTCGTCAAGGACGGCAAGGAGGTGAAAAGCCTCAAGGCCGGCGATGAGGCGGTGATCGTCGTCAACCAGACGCCGTTCTACGGCGAGTTCGGCGGCCAGGTCGGCGATGTGGGCATCATCCGCGGCAAGGGCGAGGCGCTGTTCCGCGTCACCGATACGCAGAAGAAGGCTGGCGGCCTGTTCGTGCATCAGGGCAAGGTCGAGAAGGGTGCATTCAAATCGGGCGACGAGGTCGATCTCCAGGTCGAGCATGCGCGCCGCTCGGCGACGCGCGCCAACCACTCGGCGACGCACCTCCTGCACGAGGCGCTGCGCCAGGTGCTGGGCCCGCACGTGGCGCAGAAGGGCTCGCTCGTCGCGCCCGACCGGCTGCGCTTCGATTTCTCGCATACCAAGCCGATGACGCCCGAGGAGGTCGCCGCGGTCGAGGCGCGCGCCAATGCGATCGTGCTGCAGAATGCCCCGGTCGAGACGCGGCTGATGGCGCTCGAGGATGCGATGCAGTCGGGCGCCATGGCGCTGTTCGGCGAGAAGTACGGCGACGAGGTCCGCGTCGTTTCGATGGGCGACTTGTCCGAAGGCGAGCCAGGAAAACTGGCGAACCGGCGCCAACAAGGCCTGGTCGGTCGAGCTGTGCGGCGGCACGCACGTGACGCGCACCGGCGACATTGGTCTCGTCAAGATCATCGCCGAGAGCGCGAGTGCGTCGGGCGTGCGCCGCATCGAGGCGTTGACCGCCGACGCCGCGCGCGATTACCTCGCCGAGCAGGACGCGCGCTTGCGCGAGGCGGCGTCGCTTTTGCACGTGCGGCCCGAGGACGTGGTTGCCCGCGTCAAGGCGCTGGTCGACGAGCGAAAGCAGCTCGAGCGCCAGCTCAGCGAGGCCAAGAAGCAGTTGGCGCTCGGCGGCGGCACGGCGGCGGCATCCGGCACGGACGCGGCCGCGGGCGGCATCAAGACCGTCGGCAAAGTGAAGCTCATCGCGCGCACCGTGCAGGGGCTCAACCCGAAGGACCTGCGCGGCCTCATCGATGACGGCAAGAAGCAGGTCGGCTCCGGTATCGTCGCCATCGTCGGCGTGACCGAGGACGGCAAGGCCGGTCTTGCCGTCGGCGTCACCGACGATCTGACGAAGACCTGGAACGCCGTCGATCTCGTGCGCACCGGCGCGGAGGCACTCGGCGGCAAGGGCGGCGGCGGACGGCCCGACATGGCGCAGGCGGGCGGCCCCGACGGCTCGCGCGCGGACGCCGCGCTTGCGGCAATCGAGGCGCAGCTCGGCGCCGCAGCGTGACGATCGCAGTTTGCGCGCGCTGACGGCCACGGCTCTGCGCAGCTCGTCGCATCGTGTGCAATCGTGCTGCGCGCCTCATGATCGCCGCGCATCTGCTATGGTCTAGCTCGCAGCAGCGGCCACGCGCCGTCGCCACCCCGCGTATTGTCCCCCAACGAAAGGATCGGGATGACCGAAGGCCCCAATTTTGAAGTCTATAGCGACGTAATAATCGTCTTGACGACGGCCGCCGTGCTCGTCCCGCTCGGCAACCGATTGAAGCTCAGCCCGATCCTCGGCTTCCTTCTTGCGGGAGCGGTGCTGGGGCCGCACGGCCTCGGGGCGCTGAAGGGCTACATCCCGGTCCTACATTGGGTCACCATCTCAGAAGAGAAGGGTCTCGGCGCAATCGCCGAGCTGGGGGTCGTTTTCCTCCTCTTCATCATCGGGCTCGAGCTGTCGTTCAAGCGGCTCGTCACCATGCGCCGCCTGGTGTTTGGGCTCGGCACCCTGCAGGTGGCAATCTCGGCCGCCATCATCGGACTGATCGCGAGCCTCTGGGGCGCGCGCCCGGGCGCTTCCGTGCTCATTGGCCTGAGCCTCGCGCTGTCCTCCACCGCGATCGTCATTGAGGTGCTGTCGCGGCAAAATCGCTTGAACACCACGACGGGCCGCACCAGCTTCGCAATCCTGCTGCTGCAGGACCTGGCCGTTGTGCCGCTCCTGTTTCTCGTCACCATCCTCGGCCCCGACAACCAGGGCTCGCTGCTGGGCGGGCTCCTGCAGGCCTTCATCCAGGCGGTGCTCGTCATCGCAGCCATCGTCGTCGTCGGCACCGTGGTGCTACGCCCGCTATTCCGCCTCGTCGCCTCCGCCGAAAGCACGGAGCTGTTCGTCGCCGCCGCGCTGCTCGTCGCCGTCGGCAGCGGGCTAGCGAGCGCGGCAGCCGGCCTCTCGATGGCGCTCGGGGCTTTCGTTGCGGGGCTTCTGCTGTCGGAGACCGAGTATCACCGCGCCATCGAGGCGACGATCGATCCCTTCAAGGGGCTGCTGCTCGGCGTGTTCTTCTTCTCCGTCGGCATGAGCCTCGATCTGGCGCTTCTCCTCGCTAATCCGCTGACGATCCTAGCCGGCATCGTCGGCCTCATCCTCGTCAAGGGCGGCGTGCTCGTGGGCCTCCTGCGCCTGTTTCGCATACCCTGGCCGCCGACGATCACGACCTCGCTCCTGTTGGCACCCGGCGGCGAGTTCGCCTTCATCGTTATCGGGCTCGCGGTATCGAAAAACATCATCGCGCCCGAGAAGGGCGCCATCGTGCTCGCCATCACCTCGTTCTCCATGGCGTGCATCCCCGTGCTCGACTATTTCGGTCGCCGGGGCGCGAACAAACTCTCGGCCAAACAGGCGCCGAACCCGGCGCTCACGCTGGCGCCGCCGCACGAGCAAATCGACGCGATCATCATCGGCTGCGGCCGCGTGGGGCGGCTCGTCTCGGAGATGCTCACCGAGCACAAGGTCAAGCACATCATCGTCGAAAGCGACGCGGGCGTCGTCACCCGCTCCCGCGGAGAGGGGCTGCCGGTCTATTTCGGCGATGCCAAGAGCGGGCCGTTTCTCAAGGCCTGTGGCATCGCGACGGCGAAGGGCGTCGTCATCACGGTGAACCGGCCCGCGGTTGCCGACGACATTGTTACGAGCCTCAGGGAGCAGCGTGACGACATCGTCATCGTCGCGCGCGCTGGCGACGAGAAGCACGCCCGCAAGCTCTATAAGCTCGGCGTGACCGATGCCGTGCCCGAGACGATCGAAGCGAGCCTGCAGTTGAGCGAGGCGGCGCTCGTGGGGCTCGGTGTGCCAACGGGGCCGGTGATCGCCTCGATCCACGAAAAGCGCGATGAGTTCCGCGAGGCTCTGCAAGGCGCCGCCGGGCGCCCCACTAGGGGCTTGCGCGCGAGCCAGATGAAGGCATCAAAGCAGCTCGCCAAAGAGGGTTAATTTCGCTTTCCTGCTGGAAGGCGTGTTTTACCGCGCGCGCTCGATAATTTGCCGCTTTCGCTTGAAACGATAGCGCAGCAGGGGAATCACCGGGCCTGACGGGCCACAAATGCCCAATCCAAAAGGAATGACAGCGATGCTTTCCGCTTTCCGCGCGCCGCGCCCACGGTCGCCGCACGCCCTTCTCGCCGCTCTTGCGCTAGCTGCGCTTGCCGCGACGCCCGCGCGCGCCGCCAACGTCGAGGTCGGCGTCTTGACCTGCAAGGTCGCGGGCGGTGTCGGCTTCGTCTTTGGCTCGACCAAGGATATCGACTGCGTCCTCGAAGGGATCAGCGGCGGGAAGGACCGCTACGTCGGCTCCATCGACAAGTACGGGCTCGACCTCGGGTTCACCGGAAGCTCCTACATCGTATGGACCGTGCTCGCACCGTCCACGGATATCCCTTCCGGCGCGCTGCAGGGAAATTACGGCGGGGTCTCCGCCGAGGCGACGGTCGGGTTGGGTGTCGGCGCCAACGCGCTCCTTGGCGGCTCGGGAAATTCGATCGCGCTGCAGCCGGTTAGCGTCCAGGCGCAGCAGGGGCTCAACGTGGCGGTCGGCGTCTCGGCGCTGAGTCTGCACTTTGATGGGCACTACTGAAGGTGCTCAAGCCGCGACCGACATCGTCGCCTTGAGGCGCTGATCGACCTTGTCGAGGAAACCCGTCGTCGACAGCCATTTCTGCTGGTCGCCGACGAGCAGCGCGAGATCCTTGGTCATGAAGCCCGCTTCCACCGTGTCGACGCAGACGCGCTCGAGCGTGCTGGCGAAAAGTGCGAGCGCGGGATTGTCGTCGAGCTTGGCGCGATGGGAAAGCCCGCGCGTCCACGCAAAGATCGACGCGATCGCGTTGGTCGAAGTCTCCTTGCCCTTCTGATGCTCGCGGTAGTGGCGCGTCACCGTGCCGTGCGCGGCCTCGGCCTCGACCGTCTTGCCGTCGGGTGTCATCAGCACGCTTGTCATCAGGCCGAGCGAGCCGAAGCCCTGTGCGACGGTGTCGGACTGCACGTCGCCGTCGTAATTCTTGAGCGCCCATACATAGCCGCCGGACCATTTGAGAGCGGAAGCCACCATGTCGTCGATGAGGCGGTGCTCGTAGGTGAGCTTGCGCCTTTCGAACTCTGGGCGGAATTCCTTGTCGAACACCTCCTGGAACAGATCCTTGAAGCGGCCGTCGTAGGCCTTGAGGATGGTGTTCTTGGTCGAAAGGTAGACCGGATAGTTGCGATTGAGCGCATAGTTGAAAGTCGCGCGCGCGAACTCGCGGATGCTATCGTCGAGATTGTACATCGCCATGGCGACGCCGCTGCCAGGTGCCTTGAACACCTCCCGCTCGATCGTCTCGCCGTCATCACCGACGAACTTGATCGTCAGCTTGCCTTTGCCGGGGAAGCGGAAGTCGGTGGCGCGGTACTGGTCGCCGTAGGCGTGGCGGCCGATGACGATGGGCTCGGTCCAGCCGGGGACCAGGCGCGGCACGTTGCGGCAGATGATCGGCTCGCGGAAAATGACGCCGCCTAGGATGTTGCGGATAGTGCCGTTGGGGCTCTTCCACATCTCCTTAAGGTTGAATTCTTTGACGCGCGCCTCGTCCGGCGTGATGGTCGCGCACTTGACGCCGACGCCGTGCTGCTTGATGGCGTTGGCCGCGTCGATCGTAACCTGGTCGCCGGTCTTGTCGCGGTTCTCAATCGAAAGGTCGAAATAGGCCAGCGGCAGGTCGAGATAGGGATGGATAAGCTTGTCCTTGATCAGCTTCCATATAATGCGAGTCATCTCGTCGCCGTCGAGCTCGACGACGGTGCCGGTCACCTTGATCTTCTGCATTGAGGGGCCTCAGGTCAGGGGCGGGAACGTGCTCTTGCGGCACAATATCCGCCACGCTGCAGCGCAACAAGAGTGAAGCGATGACCGCCGCGCCGGCTATTGAGATCGCCACCGACGCGCAGGATCGCCGCGTTCCTCGGCTAGGCGGAAGCAAGGTCGCCGTTGCCGAGGTCGTCTACGCGTGCCACGAGCTGACGATCGATCAGGGCCTCGCCCGGGTGGCCATCGCGGGGCTCGACCGCACGACGCTTGAGCCCATCCTCACCTACTGCGCCGAGGAGCGCTGCATCGCGGACGCCGCGAGCTGCCCCGGCTGCCGGCGCCGCTCGGAGGTCGAGGGGGTGGCGAGCTTCGATCAGTTCATTGCCCGCCATCGCGAGATCGTCGTCGGCGACGGGGCCGTCCGTCTCACCGGCGCGGGCGAGGGCACGCTTCACGTCGACAGCCTCGAGGCGCTCGCCAAGACCTGGTCGGGGGAGAAATACTGGTACTGGGCGCGCCGGGTCCTGCGCAAGCTGCGCCACGGCATCCGCCGCGCGCATCTACAAGGCGCGGCCTTCGCGGGCGAGGGCGAGACCCCGGCCGTCCTGCTCATGGAGCCCCAGCTCGCCGACAACGTCGGCATGGTGGCGCGGGCCATGGCCAATTTCGGGCTCGACGCCCTGCGTCTCATCGCTCCGCGCGACGGCTGGCCCAACGAGAAGGCGCGGATCGCGGCGTCCGGCGCCAACTTCGTGATCGACGACGCCGTCGCGTTCCCGACGCTCTCGGAGGCGATCGGCGATCTCAATTGGCTTGCGGCCACGACGGCGCGCCAGCGCGACCTGCGCAAGCCCGTGATGACGCCGGTCGAAGCCGTCGGCGAGATGCGGATGCGGATTGCGCGGGGGGAGCGCTGCGGGGTGCTGTTCGGGCGGGAACGCAACGGGCTGGAGACGGGCGAGGTCGCCAACGCCGACGCGCTCATCATGATCCCGGTCAATTCTCGTTTCGCTTCGCTCAACCTGGCACAGGCGGTGCTGATCCTCGGCTATGAGTGGATGAAGGTCAGCGAGGGGCAGAGCTTGGGCCGCGTCACGACCTACGAGACGCCGCTGACGCCAGGGCTCAACCTCGGGGTGTCGCGGCCGGCGACGAAGGAGGAGCTCATCGGATTCTTCGGCCAGCTCGAAGGTGAGCTCGAGCGATTGGGGTTCTTCAACCCGCCGCACAGGCGGGCTACAGTTGTGGACAATGTGCGCACGATGTTCTCGCGCATGGGGGCGACAGAGCAGGAGGTGCGCACACTGCGTGGTATTGTTGCCACGCTTGCAAAAGGCAAGGGTCGGGGCCGCAAGCAGCCGGAATAGGCCGCCATCTTATGGCCAGATTTTCGGCTGAGCGATGCCCCTCCTTAAGGGGGCTATTTTGCTGCATGGTCGTCACCGACGATCGTGCGCGTGAAGCAACAGCAACAATATAGCGCAAACGCAATTCGGGAGACGCGGATCATGATAAGGGCGGGGAGGAGTTTGGCGTGCGCAGCCTTTTTGGCTGCGGGTGTTGCGGTGACGCCCGCCAGCGCTCAGGATTTGAGCGAGAAGGCTACGCGTGCGTTCATGGAATACGCCTGGTCGCTGACGCCGGAGGCCTTCACCAAGCCGAACGGCGAGACGATCCAGATCGACAAAAAGAAGAAAGACGAGGTGATGATCCCGATCGACGTGGCGCGTGACGTCATTCGGGCGGGGCGCCTTTCGGCACACGCGCAGGTGTGCGAGCTCACCCAGGAGCAGACGGACAACCACAATTCGCTGATGCGCCGCGAGTCGCTCTCCAAGAAGTGGACGCCGCAACAGCTCGTCTACATCAATCAGCTGCATCTGACCGTGGTCATGATGCTGACAGGACGCGTCAAGCTGGTCGAGAAGGGCGACGACAAGCCCGGCGCACCTCCGGGCGATAAGTCCGGCGGCGACAAGGAAGTCGTGATCGAGGAAGGCACCAAGCAGGCGCAGACCTGCACCGCCGAGCAGAAGCAGAAGGTGAAGGACCTGATCACGGCCTACGTGAAGACCGGTCCTGCGCCCCCTACGCCGACTGCAGCCGCAGCGCCTGCCCCCGCCCCAACTGAGCAGCCGGTCGCGAGCCCGGCACCCGCTGCCGCCCCGCCCGCCGCGGCCCAGAAGTAGGGCCAGAAGCAGGGGGCTGGCAGGGTCTAAGTTGACGCCGGGTCCCGGCATCGGTATTTAGCGCTTCGCAACGCGGGCCATGCTACTGGCCCGCGTTCCTATCGCGCACCCGCGGCGGCGCCACCAGATGGCGTCGCCTGTCGGTTTTTCGGGGCACCCCCTTGGGTCCTCGAGAGACAGAGGAGGGGGCGCTCCACGCAGCAATTAGAACCGTTGGAGTGCTGTTAATGACCAAGCGCATCCGCGCCAAGCACAAGATCGACCGCCGTCTCGGCGAGAATATCTGGGGCCGGCCGAAGAGTCCGCTCAATCGCCGCGAGTCCCGCCCGGGGCAGCACGGCGAGCGCCGCATGCAGAAGCTGTCCGACTACGGCCAGCAGCTCAAAGCCAAGCAGAAGCTCAAGGGCTACTACGGCAACATCACCGAGCGCCAGTTCCACCGCATCTACGTGGAGGCCGCGCGCCTCAAGGGCTCGACGTCGGAGCACGTGATCGGCCTGCTCGAGCGCCGCCTCGACGCCGTCGTCTATCGCGCCAAGTTCGTCCCCACCGTCTTCGCCGCGCGCCAGTTCGTCAGCCACGGCCACGTGACGGTCAATGGGCGGCGCGTGACCATCGCGAGCTACCGCGTCAGGGTGGGCGACGTGATCGAGGTGAAGGAGAAGGCGCGCCAGCTTCCGCTGGTACTCGAGGCGATCAAGAGCCCCGAGCGCGACGTGCCCGACTACGTCGAGGCCGACCACAACAAGATGGTGGCAAAGCTCGTGCGCGTCCCCGCGCTGTCGGATGTGCCCTACCCGGTGCACATGGAGCCGAACCTCGTGGTCGAGTTCTATTCACGGTAAACGAGACCGACACGATCAACAGAGCGGCGCCCTTTGCGGCGCCGCTTTGCGTTTCCGCGGGGCTCACGCCGCAAGCATCGCGTAGAGGCCGGCGACCGCAAGAAGTCCCGCGGTCAAGGGCGCCAGCCGCGCCGCGAACGGCGACACCTTCTCGATGAGCACGACGATCGCGAGCCCGGCGATCCACACGAGGTTCATGATGCCGGCCGCGAACAGCAGCAGCATGAGCACCCAGCAGCAGCCGACGCAGTAGGCGCCGTGGATGAGCCCTAAGCGGAAGACGCCGCGCGTGCCGGGGCGACGATGGCGCGCGAGGAAGGCGGCGGGCGAGCGGCAATGGGCGAGGCAGGCCGCCTTGAGCGGTGAAAGCTGATAGAGCGCGGCAGCGAGGAACAGTGCGCCCGTGAGCCAGCCGTTGACCGACCACATGGTCATGCCGTCTACGAGGCCGAGGCGTTCGAGCGCGAACTGCAGCGCCACGGCGACAACACTGAACCCAAACCAGCACGCGAAATAACCAGCGGCGAACGCGACCACCGGCCCGAGTGTGCCGTCGGGTGCGGATTGCCCCGGGGCGTGGCGTGTGACACGCGCATACAGCAGGATCATGGGCGCGGCACTAGGGGTCATCATGGCAACCATCATGACCCACCACATCGCTAGCATTGTCAGCCAGTAAACGGCATTCCAGACGCCAGGCTCCGGCGTCACGCGCGGCGGAGGGAATTGCCACGTCGTCATGGCGGTGGCGCTCATGCCGGTGCCGGCGCCCTGCAGCAGCGCGAGCCAGGCCAGCGCCGTCAGCATAGCGAGCGCGGTCGCGATGATGGCGCGGTCGTGCCGCAGCAGCGTCTCGATCATGGTCGGGCGGCCGGTCAGCGCACCATTCCGCTCTGGTTGAGGTGGATGCGCGCGAACTGGCCGTAGGTGTCGTCGAGCTCGAAGCTCACCGGGCCCACCGTCTTCGACCAGCCGCGACCGATCTCGGCCACCGCGAACTCGAAGCCATTCGGTTGCTCGATGCGCACGCGATGCTCGGCGCCGGTGATGGGGTTGAGGATCGGCGCGCCGTGCATCTCGACGACACCGTTAATGCGGGCGCGCGCCGTGCGGCTGTCGATGTCCAGCTCGAACTCGATATCCGCCACGATCGGCTCGTGCAGCTTCGAGCAGGTGGAGGCGAACACGCTGAACACGGTGGCGGCCGGCTCGGTGTCCTCGCCCTTGAGGATGCGCAGCAGCGCCTCGCGCTGCGCGGGCGTGGCGCGCTTATCGACGATGTGCACGCCCTCTCCACCGCCCTCGTGAATGGGGCCCGGCCAGCGGAACACGCCGGCAGCACGCAGTCCATCGAGGCGCGTCGCTCCGTGGAAGCCCTGCTCGATGTCGAACACGGCGAGCCCGCGGCAATGCCCGTGTGTTGGCAGTGCGTTGAACTGGCAGGGGCAGCCGTAGGCGCAATTGCAGTTGCCGAACTCGCGGCCTTTGATCTCCCAAGGGGTCATGCTCGCCTCCCAGTGCTCAAGAACGGGAACCTTAGCAAAGAAGCTGCGTGGCCGCTCTAAGCCGGGCGATGGCGCCGCGCCGGGTTCGTCGGCAGCGTCACGATCTCGCCGGCCGCGGGCTCGGAAGCGGTCAAGGCCGTGGGCCGCGGCGGCACGGTGTTGGCCCAGCCGTAGGCCAGCATGGTGATGAGCGCGGAAGCGGCGAAAAAGTACACTCCCGGCATCACGACGGCCTCGGTGTAGCCGGACGAGTTCACGTAGAAGATCATCAGCGCCAGCACCATCACGTCCGTCATCGAATAGCGGCCGAGCCACTCCATGGTTGAGAACGATCGGCGCCGGAACTCGGGGCTGAGGTCGGGCGAGGTGACGAGCGTCAGCAGGTAGAACAACTTCAGGAAGGGGAAGAAGATCGACACCGCGAACACCACGGCGCAGAGGAAGTATTCGTTGCTCTCGTAGAGCGCCCATATGATCGTCGCGATCGAGTGCTCGTTGGTCCACACATAGACGGTGGTGAAGCGGATCACCGGGAGGATGATCCCGAGCGCGAAGAACACGGTTGCGAGGATGATGAGGAAGCTCAGGAGGAAGTTGCGCATCGCCGACAGGCGCTTCGGCGTCTCCGGCTCGGCCAGCGGGCCGCCGGCCGCCGCCATGTCGGTCTTGAGCCACGCGTAGGAGAGGATCATCAGCGCCACGGCGGTGGTGAACAGATAGACGGCGGGCAGGCTGGCGGCATCATAGATGCCTTGGCTTTTCAGGAAGAAGATCGTCAGTGCCAGCACGAGCACGTCGTGCATGGACCATTTGCCGATCCACTCGATAGCCTTGAGGCGCTTGGCGTGGCGGCGCAGCTCGGCTGCCGGCAGCGTCGAGACGAGCAGCAGGTAGCCGAGCTTGACGACGGGCAGCAGGATCGAGAACACGAGCACGACGAGGCCGAGGAACGTCTGCCCGTCGCGCAGCAGCACCTCGACGGTGGAGATGAGCGAATACTCGCTCGTCCAGAAGATGAATTTGGTGAGCCTGAGAATTGGCAGGCTGATGCCGAGCGCGAGGCACACGGCAGCGCCGATGATGGCGAGGCTCAACAGGAAACGCCGGCCACCCAACCGCATCTTTAGCCCAGTTCCGATGACACGGCCCCAAAGCCGCCCGACGAGGCTTTGCAGTCAAGGGCGCGCTGGCGGCGAAACTAGGGCCGATTTCCGCCGCTGTCATCCGTCCGGGATGAACGCCTAAGCCAGCGCCTTCGACTTGTCGTAGGCGATACCCTTCTCCTCGAAGAGCTGCTGCAATTCGCCCGCCTGCGCCATCTCACGCACGATGTCGCAGCCGCCGACGAACTCTCCCTTGACGTAGAGCTGCGGGATCGTCGGCCAGTTGGAAAAGGCCTTGATGCCCTCGCGGATGCCTAAGTCCTGCAGGACGTTGATGTCCTTGTAGTCGACGCCGAGCAGGCCGAGGATGTGCGCGACCTGGGCCGAGAAGCCGCACTGCGGCATTGCCTTCTGGCCCTTCATGAACAGGACGACATCGTTCGACGCGACCGTCTTGCGGATCCAGTCTTGCACGTCCTGCTGCGGGTTCATCGGTGGTCCTTCCATGGCTCGGATGCCCGCGTTCGAGACTTCAGGCTGTCCCGGCAGGCTTCAACCGCAAATGTGTGTCTCTTCCGTCTGAAAATCAATCGTCGGCCTTGGCCGCGGGGATGAGCGCTCATGGCGAAGCCGTGGTCAATGCTCATGGCGAAGCCGTGGTCAATGCAAGCGCATGCAGTGCTCCGCCCATGCGGCCGCCGAGCGCTTCGTAGACCATCTGGTGCTGCTGGACGCGGGACTTGCCCTTGAATGCGTTGCTGACGACGTGGGCCGCGTAGTGATCGCCGTCGCCCGCGAGATCGCGAATCTCGACGCTGGCGTCGGGCAGTTTGGCCTTGATGAGGCGCTCGATCTCGCCTGCGTCCATGGCCATCTGTGATTCTCCTCAAAAGGCCGATGCTGCGGCTCAACACGAGGCGCTGAAGCCGAAGCAGGTTGTCTGAATGACAACGCTGCCAGCAGCGCACGCGCACGTCAAGAATGGCCCGGCAAAAGGGTCTCTGTGGCCAAGGAGGGGCTTATCACAGCACGGAATGCGCGCTGGCCATGGAAGGCGCGCTGACAAAGAACCGCGCAAGGTCGGCCGCGGGCTGCGGCGGGCCGAACAGAAAGCCCTGCATTTCGGTGCAGCCGAGATCGAAGGCGATCTTCGCCTGCTCCTCGGTCTCGATCCCTTCCACGGTGGTGATCATGTTCAGCTTGCCGGCAAGCGCGACGATGGCTTCCAGTATGGAGACGGCGACCGTGCACGTGCTGATGTTGGCGACGAACGAGCGGTCGATCTTGATCTTGTCGAAGGGGAATTGCTGCAGATAGGACAGCGACGAATAGCCGGTGCCAAAGTCGTCCATGGCGATGCGCACGCCGAGCGCGCGCAACTCGGCGAGAATGGCAAGCGTGGCGTCGCTGTTGCTCATGAAGAACGACTCGGTGATCTCGAGCTCCAGGCGCGACGCCGGCAGCCCCGACGTCCTCAACGCGCTCGCGACCGTCTGTGGGATCGTGTTGTCCCTGAACTGCGCCGGCGACAGATTGACCGCGACCTTGATGGGCTCGGGCCAGCGCATGGCCTCGCTGCAGGCTTGGTGCAGCACCCACGCGCCAATGGGAAGGATCAGCCCCGTCTCCTCCGCGATGGGAATGATCTCCGCCGCGGAAATGCGCCCGCGCGTCGGATGACTCCAGCGCAGCAGCGCCTCGAAGCCGGCAACCCGCTGGCTCTGCAGGTCGACGAGGGGCTGAAACTCGAGCCCGAGCTGGCCCGAGCCCAAGGCTTCCCGCAGGTCATGCTCGAGCTGCCGCCGCGCGCGCATGCGTTCTTCCATCTCCGGCACGAAGAAGCGGTACGTGCCACGCCCCTCGTTCTTGGCCGCGAACAGCGCAAGATCGGCATTGCCCAGAAATACGTCCGCCTCGATTCTGCCTTCGGTAGCGAGCGCTATCCCGACGCTCGCTCCGATCGTCAGCCGATGCGCATCGAGCGTGAAGGGGGCGGCCATTGCCTCGATGATGCGTTGAGCGAGCGCTGCCGCATGGGCTGCAGCGTCGTCGGGCTCTTCGATCTCTCGGATCACGAGGAACTCGTCGCCCCCGAAGCGGCCCAGGAGGTCGCGGTCATCCACGCAATGCAGCAGGCGGCTTGCGACCTGCTGCAAGAGTGCATCGCCAATCAGATGGCCGAGCGTGTCGTTCACCTCCTTGAAGCGGTCGAGATTGACGAGCAGGACGGCGATGGTGCGGCCCGGGGGCTGCATCGAGAGCCCATCTCTGAGCATCTTTCCCAGCATCAGGCGGTTGGGGAGGCCGGTCAGCGCATCGAAGTGCGCCATGCGCGAGATGGCTCTGTTCTGGCGCCGCAGCTGCGCGTTGAGCGCCTCGGTCAGCTCCTCGGCAAGCTTGCGGCGGGTAATGTCGGTTCGGATCGAGATATAGCCGAGGAGCTTCCCGCGGGCGTTTCTCGCCGGAACGATCGAGGTGTCCACCCAGTAGAAGGTCCCGTCCTTGGCGCGGTTCTTGATCTCGCCTCGCCATACGTCGCCCCGCGCGATCGTGCGGTACATGTCCTTGAAGAAGAACTGCGAATGATGGCCTGAGTTGAGGATGCGGTGGTCCTGGCCCAGGAGCTCATTGCGCGGGTACTTGCTGATCCGCTCGAACTGCTCGTTGGCGTAGATGATCGTCCCCTTCGTGTCGGTGACCGCCACGATGGAAACCTGATCGAGCGCCGCCGCGTAGGAATTGGCGGTGCAGATGAACCGGAGAGACGTTTCACCGCCTGGTGCCAGGGATTGGGCCGATGCCGACATGCGCAGCCACGAGTTGCTCGTGAGGCAGGTCGGCTATCGTCGGAAGCGCAGCGAAACACTTAGTGAATTTCGCCGTGCAACTTTGACAAGTGTGCCCGGGAAGGCTGGCAAACGAACCCCTTCCGCTGATCTGAATCAGATTTGATTTCTGCAGGCCGCCGGAGCAGGAAAAATCCGTCAGCTCGCCGCTTAGCTCGCCGACATGTACGCGGGCAACCAGGCCTCGTGCGCGCGGCGCAAGTCGGCGAGCGGCAGCTCCGGCTCGCCCTTCAGCGCAATTGCCTCGCCACTCGTGCGCGCCACGATCCGCGCCGGCAGCGCCAAGAGACGCGCACGCTCAATCACTTCCTCCGCCTGCATCGGGATCGACGCTGACGACATAGCGCCCCTGGTCCTCGCCGAACCAGATGGCGTGGACCGGGAGCTTGCCCTCATAGGCGAAGAGCTCCACACCGAGCGAGCCGGCGAGCGCCATCTCCGCGATGGCGACGATGAGCCCGCCGTCGGAGACGTCGTGCACGGCGGAGACCTTCTGCTCGCGGATCAGCGCGCGCACGAGCCTGCCGGCCTTGATCTCGTCGGCGAGGTCGACCGGCGGCGGTGCCCCCTCGAGCTTGCCCGTCACCGCCTCCTGGTAGAGCGACTGCCCAAGATGCCCGCTCTCGCGGCCGATGAGGATGAGCAGGTCGTTCTCGCGCTCGAGCCTGATGTCGGCCATGCGCGCGACGTCCGGGATGAGGCCGACGCCGCCGATCGCCGGTGTGGGCGGGATGCCGACGCCGTTGGTCTCGTTGTACAGCGATACGTTGCCCGAGACGACGGGGTAGTCGAGCACGCGGCAGGCTTCGCCCATGCCGCGGATGGCGCCGATGAGCTGGCCCATCACCTCCGGCCGCTCGGGGTTGGCGAAGTTCAAATTGTCGGTGATGGCGATCGGGTCGGCGCCGACGGCGGTGAGGTTGCGCCAGGTCTCGACCACGGCCTGCTTGGTGCCCATGACCGGATCGGCCGTGACGTAGCGGGGGGTCACGTCGCAGGTGACGGCGATACCGCGGTCGGTGCCGTGGATGCGCACCACGGCTGCGTCGCCGCCCGGCCGCTGCACGGTGTCGCCCATGACCATGTGGTCGTACTGCTCCCAGATCCAGCGGCGCGAGCAGAGCGCCGGGCCGCCCATGAGGCTCTTCAGCGTCTCGAGGATGGCGTTGGGGGCGGGCACCCACTCCGGCAGGATCAGCTTCGGCGCCACGACGGGGAACCACGGGCGCTGGTACAGCGGCGCGGAATTGGCAAGCGTCGCCACCGGGATGTCGGCCTCGGCGCGGCCGTTGTGGCGCACGATCATGCGGCCGGTGTCGGTTGTCTCGCCGATGACGGCGAAGTCGAGGCCCCACTTCTTGAAGATCGCCGCCGCTTCGGCCTCGGCGCCGGGCTTTAGCACCATGAGCATGCGCTCCTGGCTCTCCGACAGCATCATTTCGTAGGCGGTCATGCCCTCTTCGCGCTGGGGCACGCGATCGAGGTCGAGCGTGATGCCGACGCCGCCCTTGTCCGCCATCTCGCAGGAGGACGAGGTGAGCCCGGCCGCGCCCATGTCCTGGATGGCGATGATGGCGTCCTTCTCCATCAGCTCCAAGCAGGCTTCGATAAGCAGCTTCTCGGTGAACGGGTCGCCGACCTGCACGGTCGGGCGCTTCTCGTCGGATTTGTCGTCGAACTCGGCCGAGGCCATGGTGGCGCCGTGGATGCCGTCGCGGCCCGTCTTGGAGCCGACGTAGACGACGGGCAGACCCACGCCCTTCGCCGCCGAGTAGAAGATCTTGTCGGCGCGGGCGAGCCCGACGCACATGGCGTTGACGAGGATGTTGTTGTTGTAGCCCTTGTCGAAGTTGAGCTCGCCGCCGACGGTCGGCACGCCGACGCAATTGCCGTAGCCGCCGATGCCGGAGACGACGCCCGACACGAGATGGCGCGTCTTGGGGTGGTCGGGCGCGCCGAAGCGCAGCGCATTGAGGTTGGCGATGGGGCGCGCTCCCATGGTGAACACGTCGCGCATGATGCCGCCGACGCCGGTCGCGGCGCCCTGGTAGGGCTCGATGTAGCTCGGGTGGTTGTGGCTCTCCATCTTGAAGACGACGGCCCAGCCGTCGCCCACGTCGACGACGCCCGCGTTCTCGCCCGGCCCCTGGATGACCAAGGGCCCGCTCGTCGGCAGCGTCTTCAGCCAGTAGCGCGACGACTTATAGGAGCAGTGCTCGCTCCACATGACCGAGAAGATCCCGAGCTCGGTAAGGCTCGGCTCGCGTCCGAGGATCTTCAAGAGCCGTGCGTACTCCTCCGCCGTCAGCCCATGCTCCGCCACGATCTCGGGCGTGATGGCGGAAGTCGTCTCGGTCGTTGCATCCATGCGGAAAAGCTCATCTCCCCCGGGGTGAGAGACTGCGCTTATAGCGGCCGGATCGGCGCTTGTCGCCTCGGTCAGGATGTGCGCTTGCCGCGGCTTGCGAGAAGGGCCTTAGCGCCTTCCAGGTCTTTGACGAAGCGCACAAATTCGCGTTGGCGCGAAGCCTCGTCGGGGAGCCGCAGGAGGTAGGACGGGTGGACCGTAATCCACAAGTGCCCCGAACTCGCTCTCGATCGCTTGCCCGCGCACCCGCCCGATGGTGACGGGACGCCGCATCAGCGCGGCCGCAGCCGTCGCCCCGAGCGCAATCGTCAGGCGCGGGCGCACGAGGGCGATCTCCTGGTCGAGCCACCAGCGGCAGGCTTCGATCTCGCTCGCGTCGGGCTTCTTATGCAATCGGCGCTTGCCGCGCGGCTCGTTCTTGAAGTGCTTGACTGCGTTGGTGATGTAGACCTTCGCCCGGTCGATGCCGGCCGCTTCGAGCGCCTGGTCGAGAATCTGCCCTGCCGGGCCGATGAACGGGCGCCCGGCCTGATCCTCCCTGTCGCCTGGCTGCTCGCCGACGAGCATCATCTGCGCCGAAGCCGGGCCTTCGCCGAACACGGTCTGGGTAGCGTTGCGCCACAGCGGACAGCGCCGGCATGTCGCCGCGTCTTCACGCAAGTGCGACAGGTCGGTGGCTACGTAATGGTCGGGAGCGTTTGGCAATTGCATCTCCTGTGCTTCCCTGGGAAGGAGACCTCCGGCGCTTCAGGGCGTTCCGCGAACACCCACCCGGAGGGGTGGGAAGATGCGCCTACCCGCGACAGTTGAGCGCTGTTATTCCAACATTGCTGCAATGCAACAATTCGTATTTTCGTCGTGAGGTCCAGAGCTTAACTACGCTCCAGATGTCGGCGGCGTTCCTATTGTTTCAGACCGTCGGCCGTCCTTTGCAGCAGAAGAAGGAGCTGGAGCATGTCTTCGATCAAAAAGGGTGCTGTTGTTGCCATGCTTGCCGGGTTCGCCGCGTTAGGAATGCAGAGCGCTGCCGCCGACGACGCGCTGAAGGTGTTCAAGCCTCTGCAGGCCGTAAGTGTGCACATCGGCTCCAAGCACGGCATTGGTTACTTCGAAGCCACCTCGGATGTTTGTGACTTGACCCTGGTGGTCGGCGAAGAGCCGACCGCTGAAAAGGTCATCGATGTGACCCCGTCGCGCTTCCGCGCCACAGTAAAGGCTGGCCAGCGCGTCCGCTTCGACACCGGAGAGGGCAAAGAGCTGGCGTTCTATTGCGGTCCGGCTGCCACGGCAATGTCGGTTGAGACCATGCAGCAGACGGCCTACTCGAGCGCCCGGTAAAGACACAGGGCCGCTTACTCGGCGAGGCGCGTCGGACCCTCGGTCCGGCGCGCCAGATTCGTTTCAAGCGGCCTCGAGCGCGCTCAAAAGCGCGCTCTCGATCATGCGCCGGCCGTCGGCGCCGCCGAGCGCGAGCTCGAACAGCCGCTCCGGGTGCGGCATGAGCCCGAGGACGCGGCCCGTCTCATTGCAGATGCCGGCGATGTTGCGCTGGGCTCCGTTGGGATTGGCCTCGGCGCTTGCCTCCCCCGCCTCGTCGCAGTAGCGGAATACGACGCGGCCCTCCTCCTCGAGGCGGTCGAGCGTCTCGGCGTCGGCGAAGTAGTTGCCCTCCGCGTGCGCGATCGGCAGCCGGATCACCTGGTCCTTGCGGTAGCACTTGGTGAAGAACGTCGTGTCGTTGTCGACGCGCAGCCAGACATCGCGGCAGATGAACTTGAGCGACGCATTGCGCATCAGCACGCCCGGCAGGAGGCCCGAACTCGCACAGCACCTGGAAGCCGTTGCAGATGCCGAGCACGGGCGTGCCGGCTTTGGCCTTGGCGATGACGTCGCGCATGATGGGCGAGTGCGCGGCCATGGCGCCGCAGCGCAGATAGTCGCCGTAGGAGAAGCCGCCCGGCAGCACGATGAGGTCGGACGAGGGCACCGAGGCATCACCGTGCCAGACCATCTTGACGGGAAAACCGGTGACGCTTTCCAGCGCGACCTTGATATCGCGGTCGCAGTTGGAGCCGGGAAAGACGATGACGGAAGCGCGCAGCATGGACGGTCAGCCTTCGATCATTGTTTCGGTTTCTCGGGATGCTCCTTGGCGATCGCCTCGTTCATCTGCCGGTCGAGATCGGCGAACTCGGCCATCACCTTGTCGAACAGAGCCTTGTCCCCGTACCCGCACGCCGTGCGCTCCGAAAGCACCTGGCCGTCGGGCGCCTTCCAGATCGATTTCAGCGTGACGGTTGGATAGGCGTAGTGGCCCTTCTGCGTGAACACGAACAGCGCGATCCACCACTGCTCGTCGCCGCCGGCCCGCGACTTCACGTGCACCATGTCCCAGTCGGGCTTCTCGCTCGTCTCGGCGCCGGGAAGCGCGTAGGCCGCGGTCTTGATGGCGTCGAAGTCGAGCTTGCAGTCGAGAGCGGGACGCTTCTCCTCCGCCGCAGGGGCCATGACAGCACCTCCAAGCATCAGGACCGCAGCGAGCGTGAGCGAAGTTGAACGCCGCGCCGGGGCTCGCATCACCGCCTCACGCATCGAGCTCGTAGGTGTAGTTCTCGATCACGGTGTTGGCGAGCAGGTCCTTGCACATGCGCTCTACCGTTTCGCGCGCGGCCGCCTCGCTCGTAGAACCGAGCTTTACCTCGATGTACTTGCCCTGCCGCACGTCCTCGACGCCGGGAATTCCGAGCGCCGTCAGCGCGTGCTCGATGGCTTTGCCTTGCGGGTCGAGGACGCCGTTCTTCAAGGTGATGCGGATGCGGGCCTTCATGAAAATCCCAGCGAGTAGGGAGTTGCGAATAGCGAATAGGGCAAAGAAGTCCGGCGCAATTACCGCCTACTCGCTACTCCCTATTCACTCACTTCAGTTCGGTTTGCCGTTGGCCGTCGGATTGGAGGCAACGAGCACCGGCCCCGCGCCCTTCGCCGGCCGGTTGCTGGTGAACACGCCCAAGCGCCGCGCCACCTCCTGATAGGCCTCGAGCAGGCCGCCGAGATCGCGGCGGAAGCGGTCCTTGTCGAGCTTGTCGGAGGTTGCGATGTCCCACAACCGGCAGCAGTCGGGGCTGATCTCATCGGCGAGCACGATGCGCATCTGCTCGTTCTCCCACAGGCGCCCGAACTCCACCTTGAAGTCGACGAGACGGATGCCGATGCCGAGGAACAAGCCGACGAGGAAGTCGTTGATGCGCAGCGCGAGCTGCATGATCTCGTCGATCTCCTGCGGCGTCGCCCAGCCGAACGCCGTGATGTGCTCCTCGGAGACCATCGGATCGTTCAGCGCATCGTCCTTGTAGTAGAACTCGATGATCGAGCGCGGAAGCTGCACGCCTTCCTCGAGCCCGAGCCGCGTCGACAGCGAGCCGGCGGCGACGTTGCGCACGACGACCTCGAGTGGAACGATCTCGACCTCGCGGATGAGCTGCTCGCGCATGTTGAGGCGCTTCATGAAGTGCGTAGGCACGCCGATCTCGCCGAGCCGCTGGAAGATATATTCCGAGATGCGGTTGTTGAGCACGCCCTTGCCTTCGATCAGCGCGTGCTTCTTGGCGTTGAACGCGGTCGCGTCGTCTTTGAAGTGCTGGATGAGCGTGCCGGGCTCCGGGCCCTCGTAGAGCACCTTCGCCTTGCCCTCGTAGATGCGGCGACGCTTGTTCATTGAGCCTTTGTCCTTTGCCTTGAAACTGTGCGATTGCGAGGAGAGAAACGACGCCGGAGATCAAGAGCCAAGCCGCTGAAAATACGACGTGTTCTTGTCTCAAGACGGCGTCGCGGGGGGTCGGCTCGCGTGGTCGGACACCCGACGCGGACACTACCCGATGCGGACCCTGGAAACAATCTTAAGGATGGGGCAGGTCGCAAGTGTCGCTAACGGCCGGGGAGACATGATTGATCGGCGGCTTTGCACCGGCTATGGCTGGCCCCGAAGCCGATTTTGCGGCCCGTAGATGCAACATTACCGCCCGCTTCCGCGAGGCGCCGGCATGACCCTCAAGGGGAGACGAAAATGACGACTTTCGATGACCGCGAGCAAGCTTACGAGAAGAAATTCGCGCTCGATCAGGACCTTAAATTCCGCGCCGAATCACGCCGCAACAAGCTCCTGGCCGAATGGGCGGCCGGCAAGCTGGGAATCAGCGGCGAGGGCGTCCAGGACTACGTCCGCTCGCTCATAAAGGCGGACATGGAGGAAAAGGGCGATCACGACGTTTTCCGTAAAATTCGCAAGGACTTCGATACTGCCGGCGTCAAGATTCCCGACGCCGAGATCCGCGCCGTCATGGGCGAGCTCCTAACCAAGGCCGTCAACGACATCGAGGCCGCGGCCAAGAAGTCCTAAGGTTAACCGAGCTGCTTCAGGAATGCCCCGAAGCGCAGGACGCCGTCGGGCCACGGGCCGTGCCCGGATGCGGCGTTGACGTGACCCGCCGGCCCGATCTCGATCAGGCCCGAGCCCCATGCAACCGCAAGCTCGCGCACCCTCTCGACGGTGCAGAACGGATCGTCGGTGGAGGCGAGCAGCAGCGACGGAAAGCTGAGCCGTCGCATGGGGCTGGGGCGGAAGCCGAAGCCGTGCTCCGGCCAGGACTGCCCTAGCTCCGCCGGGAACGTCTCCGGCTTGTCGAGATCGGGAGGCGCGACGAGAAAGGCGCCGGAAACGGCGCCTTGAGGGAGCTTCTCGGCGGCATGTGCAACCGCATGCGCCCCGAGGCTGTGGGCGACCAGCACAGCCGGCCGCGAGCTCGTCGCCACTGCTCTGATGATGTTGCCGACCCACCGGTCTTTGTCGGGGCGCTCCCAGTCGTCCTGCTCGACGCGGCGGGCCGTCTTGAGGTTGCGCTCCCACCGCGACTGCCAATGGTCCGGACCGGAGCCGTTCCACCCCGGCACCATCAAGATGTCGACGTCGGACGTGCGCATCACACCTGGCCGGAAAAAGACAACGAAATCATCGGCGTCCGTAGGAGGGAAGGGCGACTCACTTTAGCTTCCTCCCGCGCAGAGACCAAACGGGGATGGAAATATGACGAGGGCAGGGGTTGTCCCCAAGTCATTGCGGCTGGCAGCGACGGCGATCGCGCTGGCGCTCGCTACGACCTATGCCGCGGCCGACGGGATTCCGGGCGTCGTCATGACGGACTCCCAGTACCTCACCGACTGGAGCGGGATCTACATCGGCGGCAAGCTCGGCGGCACCTGGAGCGATTTCAACTGGCAAACGGATGCCAATGTGTTCAACGACCGGTGCGGGGGCGGCGGCGGCTGCGAACACTCCCATCGGTTTCTCTCCCAGCGGGGTTATGGGCGGCATCATCGGCGGCGCCAATCTGCAACTCGGGCAATGGATCTTCGGCGCCGAGCTGTCGTTCTCGGGCACGGGCCTTTCACAGTCGGTGACGAGCCCGTTCTTTCCCGCCACCGATACCTTCTCGACCGAGCTCAACTGGCTCGGCACCGTCGAAGGGCGCATCGGCTATTCCTGGGACCGCGTGATGGTGTTCGGCAAGGGCGGCTGGGCCGGCTCCAATGCGACGCTGAAGGTGAACAGTACCCACCCCACCCACGGCGGCTCGGCCTCGACGTCCGAGTTCGTCGACGGCTGGACCATCGGCGGCGGCATCGAATACGCGGTCTGGAACAGCGTCATCATCGGTGTCGAGTACGATTACGTGAGCCTCAGCCTGACCAGCGGCGGCAGCTGCGATCTCTGCAACGCGGGGCTTCTGATCGACAGCACCCCTTCCGCCGTGACCGGCGACGCGACGATGTCGGCAGTGATGCTGCGCGCGAGCTACCTGTTCATGCCCGAGGACTGAGCGCGCTGCCCACGGCGTGGCGTGGCGGACTCCAGTCGCGCAGCACCGTCGTCACCACAATGGCCATGACGAGAAGAGGCTGGCCGCTCAAGATCACCGGCACGCCGAAGAAGGTCGGCAACGCCTCGCTGCCGACCGCGACCGCGGCTAGCCCCGCCGCGATGACGGCAGAGGGCACTGCTGGCACCGGAGCGTCAGCCCGGCGGCAGGATCTCGCGTAGAGGACAACGAACAGCCAGATCAGCAGCGCGAGCGCGACGAGCCGCACGGGATGGCCGAACTCCAGCCACGACACCGAGCCGGCGGATCCGAAGGTGTGCACGATGGCCCCCAGCGGGACCACCACCCAGGGAAGCATCGAATAGGCGAGCACCGTCGACCAAGCACATGCCGGCGCGGTATCCGCGGTGCGTCCATCCGCCAACAGAAGCGCTACCACCGCCGCGATGGCCGCGATGATGAACACGGCGCCCCACAGCACGCCCGCGGTGGGCACGATGCCCTGCTTCTGAAACTCGTAGAGCGTGGCGACCGTTTGCGGGAGGCTGGCGAGCGTCGGCACAATGAGGACGAGCCAGACGCCGCTGCCGAGCCCGCGACTGGTGATCTGCCAAGCGAGCCAGGTGAGGAACGTGGTCCCGGCCACAAGAGTGGCGGTCGTCGATACACGGAATGAAAGGCCCGGGTCGGTTATGAGGCCGGTTACGTCCTGCAGTCCTGTCGCGATGCCGTTCGCCTGCAGCAGCGCAGAGATGAGCGCGAGGACCAGCACGATGCGCGCGAGCTTGGCGGCGTTGCGCGGCTCGGCGCGCTCCCAGCGGCGCAGGCTCGGGGCGATAACCTTGACCAGCTCGAAGAGGATCAGGATGCCGAAAAGCGGATTGATCTGCAGCGCGAAGATCGAGACGCGCTCCACCGCCAGGCCGGTGGAGCGGAGGAGCTGAGCGGCCACGGTCGGTTCCAGTCCGGGAATTGGAATCTGCAGCCCGAGGCGAAAGACGATGAGTGCGACGATCGTCGGCAGCAGCGCATCCACGAAGTCGGGTCGTCGCAGTCCGCCGATCACTATCGCCCCCCGTCCTTTGGCTCTAGTCGCCGCCGCTCGCCGGGCCGGGATCATAGAGCGCCGCAAACGGGTCGTCATCGGAATCGCCACTCCCGCGGTACTCTGCGTAGTTGGCAACCAACCGCGCCTTCTCGATACCATCGAGACTTGCAATCAATGCCAGCGCCATGTCGATGCCGGCCGAGACGCCCGACGACGTATAATACCTCCCGTCAACCACCCAGCGGGCGCGCCGCTGCCACACGACGTTAGGACCCTGCTGCATCACCCAGCCCATCGCGGCTTTGTTCGTGGTCGCCTTGCGGCGATCGAGGTGGCCGGTGCGCGCGAGTAAGGCCGCACCCGTGCAAACGGTGGCGACGACAGTTGACTTGGCCGCATGGCGGCTAATCCAGTCGATCAAGTCAGCGTTGCCAACTTCTCGCCGCGTCCCGCGTCCGCCGGGGATCAGGAAGACATCATAGGGCTCGGCATCGGCGAGCGCGACGTCGGCAATGGCCTTGGGGCCTTGTCTGCTCGGCACGGGACCGGCTGTCTCGGCAACCATCTCGAGGCGATACTCGTCGTCGAGGGCGCCGAACATTTCCAATGGGCCGAATACGTCGAGAAGCTCGAACTCGGGAAACAGCAGTGTCCCGACCGTCTTCATCGTTGGTCGCCGAAGACGCGCGCAAAAATCGTGTCGACATGCTGAAAGTGGTAGCCGAGGTCGAACATCGCCTCGAGCTCGGCGGGCTTGAGCTTTGCCGTCACCTGCGGATCGGCTTTGAGCTCGGTGAGGAAGTCCTTGCCCTCGCGCCACGTCTTCATGGCGTTGCGCTGGACGAGCGTGTAGGCCTCCTCGCGCGAGACGCCGGCTTGCGTCAGCGCCAGTAGCACGCGCTGGGAATTGTGCAGGCCGCCGAGCTTGTCGAGATTGCGCTGCATGGCTTCGGGATAAACGACCAGCTTCTCGATGATGCCCGCAAGGCGGGCCAACGCAAAGTCGAGGGTGACGGTCGCATCGGGCCCGATCACGCGCTCGACGGAAGAGTGCGAGATATCGCGCTCGTGCCAGAGCGCCACATCCTCGAGCGCCGGCAAGGCGTAGGCGCGCACGACGCGCGCAAGCCCGGTGACGTTCTCGCTCAAGACGGGATTGCGCTTGTGCGGCATGGCGGAAGAGCCCTTCTGCCCCTCCGAGAAGAACTCCTCGGCCTCCAGCACCTCCGTGCGCTGCAAGTGGCGGATCTCGGTCGCCAGCCGCTCCGCCGACGACGCAACGACAGCGAGCGTCGCGAAGTAGGCCGCGTGGCGGTCGCGCGGGATCACCTGGGTCGAGATCGGCTCGACCGCGAGCCCCATCTTGTCGGCGACGTAGGCTTCGACGCGCGGGTCGATGTTGGCGAAGGTGCCGACCGCACCCGAGAGCGCGCAGGTCGCGATCTCCTTGCGTGCGGCGACCATGCGCTCGCGCGCGCGGGCGAACTCGGCATAGGCAAACGCGAGCTTCAGCCCGAAGGTCGTCGGCTCGGCGTGGATGCCGTGGCTGCGGCCGATGGTCGGCGTCGTCTTGTATTCGAAGGCGCGCTTCTTGAGCGCGGCGAGCAGGCGGTCGAGGTCGGCGATCAGGATGTCGGCCGCGCGCTTGAGCTGCACGCTGAGGCAGGTGTCGAGGACATCGGACGAGGTGAGCCCCTGGTGCACGAAGCGCGCTTCCGGACCGACGATCTCGGCGAGATGGGTCAGGAAGGCGATGACGTCGTGCTTGGTCTCCTGCTCGATGGCGTCGATGCGGGCGACGTCGAAGGTCGCCTTGCTGCCCTTGTCCCAGATGACCTTCGCGGCGGCCTCGGGGATCGTGCCGAGCTTGGCCATGGCGGCGGCGGCGTGCGCCTCGATCTCAAACCAGATGCGAAAGCGGGTCTCCGGGGACCAGAGCGACGCCATCTCGGGGCGGCTGTAGCGCGGGATCATGACGTCTCTCGGGTCTCGTTGCTTGCGCAGGGCCTAGCAGAGGCGGGCGCGCCCTTCAATTCGACGGTGCCGGTTAGTCCCACCATTCACCTCCGCGGCGGAAAGAGCGTGCGGTAAGCTGGCGGCCCAGCCCAGTAGTCGGGTGTCGGTGCAGCCTCATAGACGCCGCGGGCGACGGCGCGGGCCAGCACATTGGCGGCCGCGGTGCCGAGTTTGGCGAGGCCAAGGACCGGATCGTCGAGCTCCACCTCGCCCGTTGCCGCCGCGAACACGACATCGCCATCGAGCGGCGTGTGGACGGGATAGATGGCGCGCGCCAGCCCCGTCTGCGCCATGACGGCGAGGCGATGGGCCTCCCGCGTCGAGAGCTTGGCGTTGGTGGCAACGATGGCGATCGTCGTCGCCTCCTGCGGGCCGCCCTTGAGGCGCGGCTCGAGTGCGCCCGGCGGCAGAGGGTTCGGAAATCCGTGGCCGCCGAACTCGTTACCCACCTCGAACGGCGCAGCCCAGAAGTGCGGCGTATCCCCGATCGTAGGGCTGCCGACCGGATTGACCGCTGCCAGCGCTCCGACCATGAGACCGCGGTCCAGCGTCTGCGACGCGCTGCCGAGGCCGCCGCGCGTGCGCGCGGTGGTGGCGCCAAAGCCCGCGCCGGCGCTGCCGAGGGCGAAGTCCGCGCTGGCGGTTTCGCACGCCATGCGGCCCAACCCCTCGTAGGGCGGGCTCGAACCCCAGGCCTTATTGCCTCCGTTGAGCAGGTCGAACAGAACCGCCTGCGGCACCAGCGGCACGCGCGCCGATCGGATGGCGAAGCCGACGCCACGCTCGGCGAGCCAGCTCTGGACCCCGGTTGCCGCTGAAAGCCCGAAGGCGGAGCCGCCGGAAAGCACGATGGCGTGCACCTCATCGACCATGCCGGCGAGACTGACGGCGTCGGTCTCGCGCGTGCCGGGACCGCCGCCGCGTACGTCGACCGCCGCAATAAGCGGGCGGTCGGCGAGCAGGACCGTCACGCCCGAGCAGAGCCGCTCGTCATGGGCATTGCCGACGCGGACACCGGCGACGTCGGAGATCAGATTGCGGGTGCCGGTCATGCACTTTCCGGTGATGCTGCGGTCGCGAGCGGGCCAGCGAGATTTCCGGCGGTGCGGTAGCGGCGCTGCACAGGCTCTGGCCTTTCCGGGCAGCCTAACCCGCGACCACCTTCCACCGCGTTGCGGTGCACTTCGACATGCAACACAGGCCAACCGTCCGCGAAGCCACCGACTTGTGGCGTTGCTGCAACGCACACAAATAGCCTTCGCGTCGCAGCAATATATCCATTTCAAAGCCCAGATCAGGCCACAATTGGCTGGTTGATGACGCCCCTTGCCGAGGCCAAGACTGTGGACACATTGTCACGGCCGCGGTGAAATTGAGTAGGAAGTCTTGCAAGTTTACTTGGGACACGAAAAGTTACTTATGTGTAGCCATTGGAGTCTTATAACAGTGGCGCTGCGCCGCCCGAGTATCCAGCGGCAAGAGGGACAACACGAGGAAACCAGAGGGCCAGGCAAGTTATGCCACATCAAATGCAAGCTGAAATTGCTGCGCTCAACACTGAGCTAGATCAAATGGACGATCCGCGAGAGGGCTACGCCAAGGTGCAGGCCAAGATCCGGAAGCTTCGTCAAGCGGGACAGAAAGTGCCGGACGATCTGGTGCTCATCGAGAAGCGTCTGATGCACGAGTGCATGGCGGCTTCCCAGGGTCGCGACTGAGACGCGGCTTAGAGCGTAAGCCGTCCTAATCTCCCCGATGAGATTTTTCCTACGCATAGCGGCTGCGACCGAGGTCGCCGGCCGCTGTGCCGCGCACCCCTAGCGCCGCACGCGCCAGCCGTCCGTCCACCAGACGACATCGTAGGCCGGCACCTCCGCGTTACCCTTCTCGTCGAACGCCAATCGCCCCACAATCGTATTGAAGCCGCGCGTCTGCAGCGCCTTGGCGACAGCGTCTCCGGCCGTTGATGCCGCCGCGATTGCGGCCTCGTGCCAAGCTTCCATCGCCGCGTAGGCGAGGACGAAGGCGCCGCTCGGCTCATGCCCCGGAAAGGTCTTGCGCAGCGTCTCGGCGGCAAGCGTCCGCGTCGGGTCATAGGGGAGCAGCGCCCCGGCGCCTTCCGCATCCTCGCGCGCCGTTTGCGCGAACTGCTCGGCTGCCATCGCGTCGGTGCCGAGAAGCGTCGCCTTCAGTCCCGCGGCGCGCATCTGGCGCAACAGCAGTCCGGCCTCGAGGGGGTAGCCCGCGAAAAAGATGGCCTCCGCCTTTGCCGCCACCAACTTCGCGATGAGAGGTCCATATTCCTTCTGCCCCCCGGCGATGGCGCCGCTTATCACGTTTGCCTGCCCCGCGGCCTTGAGCGCCGCTGCCGCCTCTGCCGCTACGTCCTTCGAATAGGTGCTCCCCCCGTAGACGACCGCGACAGGCTTGCCCGCGAACTCCCGTGCCAGATACGTCCCGGCAATCGCGCCCTGATGCCCGTCACGCCCAGCGAGCCGGAACACCGCAGGCCCGGCGCGCGGTTCGGTGAGCGCCGGGTGTCGCGTCGCCGGCGCGATGAATGGCACACCGGCTTGCGCATAGAGGCGCGCGGCCGCGATGGCCGCGCTCGCGCACGGATGACCGATCACGACCACGACGTGGCGCTCGATGAGCGAGCGGGCGGCGTCCTCGGCCGATTTGGCACCGCAGCCGTCGTCGGCCTCTATAATGTCGATGTGTTGGCCTGCAATTCCGCCGTCGGCGTTGAAGCGCTCGACGGCGAGCCTGGCGGCCTGCGCGATGTCGGCGCCGACCGCCGCCTCGGCTCCGCGCTCCGGCACGGCAACGCCGACGAGCACGTCGGCCCGGACGGGACACGCGGGTCCGGCCGCGATGAGGCATACCAGCAGAAAGATACGCGGCCAGGCCATGCGGGCGTCAGACCTGCGCTTGGGGTCAGTCGTTCTGCACGTAGGTGATGTGGCCGTCGGGCTGCGTCTTCCACGTGTACATCACGTAGGGGATGCTGGTCAGGTCGCCTTTCTTGTCGAAGGCGATGTCGCCGACGATGGTGTGGAAGACGACGCCCGAGTGCATGTAGTCGGCGACCACCTTGGGATCGACCGAGCTCGCCCCCTCGATTGCCTGCTTCAAGACCTGCATCGTGGCATAGCTGTAGAGCGTATAGGCCTCGGGCTTGTAGTTGCGGGCGAGGAACTTGTCGACGATGGGCTTTGCCTCGGCGCGCTTCTGCGGATCGGGCGCGAACGTCATCAGCACGCCCTCGGCGCCGGGCCCGGCAATGGCCGCGAACTCGTCGCTCGCGATGCCGTCGCCCGACATGAACACCGCGTTGACGCCCTGGTCGCGCATCTGGCGCAGGATGAGGCCGCCCGCTGTGTGCACGCCACCCCAGTAGAAGAGATCGGCGCCCGCGTTCTTCGCTTTGGAGACGAGCGCGGAGAAGTCCTTCTCGCCCGCGGCGACGCCTTCGTAGAGCACTTCCGTGACGCCGAGATTGTTGAGCGCCTTCTTCGTCTCGTCGGCGAGGCCTTTGCCGTAGGGCGTCTTGTCGTGCGCGATCGCGATCTTCTTGCCGGCGAAGTTCTTGGCGATGTAGGCGCCGGCGATGGCGCCCTGCTGGTCGTCGCGCCCGCAGGTGCGGAAGATGGTGGCAAGGTTGCGGTCCGTCACCATGGGGTTCGTGGAGCCCGGCGTGATCATCAGGATGCCGTTCTCGGCATAGACCTCGGATGCGGGAATGGTGACGCCGGAGTTGAAGTGCCCGATGACGAAATGCACGCCCTCGCCGAGGAGGTTGTTGGCCACCGACACGCCCTGGCGCGGCTCGCCGGCATCATCGCCGGCCACGAGCTCGATCTGCTGGCCCTTGATGCCGCCGGCGGCGTTGATGTCGGCGGCGGCCTGCTCGGCGCCGTTCTTGATCTGGATGCCGAAAGCCGCATCCGATCCCGTCGTCGGGCCGGCGACGCCGATCTTCAATTTGGGCGGGCCGTTGTCGCCGCATCCGGCAAGCCCGAGCACGGCCGCGAAGGCGATTGCTGCCCATGACGCTCGTTTCATTCGTATCCCTCGTTGGTCGGCGTGCGCGATCGGCGGTCCTGAAACAGCACCCGCCCGGTCCATCTAATGCGCTGAAATTCTGCCCGCGCGCAAGCGATCCTAGCTGACCTTGGCCCGCCACCAGAGCGGGCCGACGCTCTCGTAGGCCCATGGGTACTGCTCGACCATCTGGCGCGTGCGCGTGCGCCGGTAGCCGAGCCCGGCGGCGAGCAGCAACACCGCGTAGTCGATGAGAAAATTCGAGAGCGAAAGCAGCGGCTCGGCAAACAGCGCGTAGTGGAGGAAACGCACGGCGCACGCGAGCAGGAAGGCCGCGCCGAAGATCTGCCACGGCGGCCGCCAGGTCGACGCGATGGAAGCTCCGGTTGCAATTGCCGCCGAGCCGCCGGCAAGCACCGTCAGCAGCAGGAAGATCCAGAGGCCGTTGTCGCCGGTTTCGTAGATCGTCATCGTCCTCGTCCTCTCCGCTAGTGGCGGCCGCCTTCCAGATAGGCTGCCCGCACCTCGGGGCTCTCCAGCAGCGCCTGGCCCGTCCCCGAGAGAGTGATGACGCCGTTGACCATCACGTAGGCGCGGTGCGCGAGCCGCAGCGCGTGGAAGGCGTTCTGCTCGACGAGGAATACGGTCAAGCCTTCGCGCGCGTTGAGGTCGGCGATGACCTTGAAGATCTGCTTGACGATGAGCGGGGCGAGCCCGAGCGACGGCTCGTCGAGAAGCAACAGTTTTGGCCGGCTCATCAGCGCGCGCGCGATCGCGAGCATCTGCTGCTCGCCGCCCGACAGCGTGCCGCCGCGCTGGGAGAGGCGCTCTTTTAGACGCGGGAAGATCGCGGCGACGTGCTCGAGCTCGGTGTCGAAGTCAGCATGCCCCGCGAACTCGCCGCCGAGCCGCAGGTTCTCGGCAACCGTCATGCGCGAGAAGATGCGGCGCCCCTCCGGCGACTGCGCGATGCCGAGCCGCGCAATCTGGTGCGTGGGCAGCTGGGTGATGTCCTGCCCGTCGAACACGATGCGGCCCTGGCGCGCGCGCGGGTTGCCGAAGATCGTCATCATGAGCGTGGATTTGCCGGCGCCGTTGGCACCGATGAGCGTTACGATCTCGCCCTTTGGCACCGCGATGTCGATGTCGTGCAGCACGGCGAGGTTGCCGTGGCAGGTGGTGACACCCTGCAGTGCGAGCAGCGGCTCGGTCATAGCCCGGCCTCCGCTTCCGCGCGCGCGACCTCGTCGTCCTCGACGCCGAGGTAGGCGGCAATGACCTTGGGGTCGTTGCGCACGCTGTCGGGCGTCCCATCGGAGATCTTGAGCCCGTACTCGATGACGATGACGTGGTCGGAGATCTCCATGACGACCGACATGTCGTGCTCGATGAGCAGGATGGAGGTCGAATGCTCCTCGCGGATGGCGCGCAGGAGGCCGTTGAGCGCGGCTGTCTCCTTGGGATTGAGGCCGGCCGCGGGCTCGTCGAGGCACAGGAGCACGGGGTCGGTGCACATGGCGCGTGCGATCTCGAGCCGGCGCTGATCGCCATAGGGAAGGTCGCCGGCCGCGTCGTCGGCGCGCGAGAGGAGCCCAATGCGGTCGAGCCAGAAGCGCGCGCGCTCGACTGCTGCCCGCTCGGCCTCGCGATAACTGGCGGCGCCGACAAGCCCCAGCAGCGACCAGCCCGATGCGTGCATCAGGCGGTTGTGCTGGGCGACGATCAGGTTTTCCAGGACGGTCATGCCGCGAAACAGCCGGATGTTCTGGAAGGTGCGTGCGACGTGCGCCTTCTGCGCGACCTCGAAATCGGGCATGCGCTCCAAGAGGAAGAGGCCGTCGACCGTCGGCGCGTCCTCGCGGCGGACATAGCGGCGGCTCGACGCGGTCAGGCTGGCAACCGCGTCGGGATCGACCGGGCCGTCGGTCGAGAGCGCCATCAAGCCGCTCGTCGGCTTATAGAAGCCCGTGATGCAGTTGAAAACGGTGGTCTTGCCGGCGCCGTTGGGCCCGATGAGCGCAGTGATGTCGCCGCGGCCGACCGAGAACGACAGATCGCACACGGCAACGAGGCCGCCAAAGCGCATGGTCAGGCCCTCGACGACGAGCAGCGGGTCGCTGAGCCAGCGCATCAGCCGTGCCCTTCCTTCACGTGCGCGCCGGAAATCGACTTGCCCTCATCGTGGAGCACGATCGAGGGCTCGCGCGAGGACATGAGCCCGCGCGGGCGCCAGATCATCACGATGACCATGGCGAGGCCGAAGATCAGCATCCGGTACTGGCCCGGGTCGAAGTCGTCGCCGAAGATCGACTTCATCCAGTCGAGCTCGCGCAGCAGCTCGATGCCGCCGATCACCACCACCGCCGCGACGGCGACGCCGACGAGCGAGCCCATGCCGCCGAGCACGACAATCGCGAGGATCGTCGCCGACTCGAGGAACTCGAACGACCTGGGGCTGACGTAGCCCTGGCGCGCGCCGAAGAACGCGCCTGCAAGCCCACCAAACAGCGCGCCCATGGCGAAGGCGGTGAGCTTGGTGTTGACGGTGTTGAGGCCCAGCGAGCGGCACGCGATCTCGTCCTCGCGCAGCGCCTCCCAGGCGCGCCCGACGGGCAGCCGCCGCATGCGCTGCGTGACGAAGGCGACGAGCAGCGCCAGCGCCAGGATCGTGTAGTAGAGAAAGATCGAGCGGTGGACGGTCGGGTTGCTGGAAAGTCCGAACAGGCTCGAGAACGTCGTCCCGCCGCTGGGAGAGGTGAACGGCAGCCCGAAGAAGGTAATGCGCGGCGTCTGAATGCCGAAGGAGCCGTTGGTCAGCGCCACCCAGTTGATGAGCACGAGCCGGATGATCTCGCCGAACGCGAGGGTGACGATGGCGAGATAGTCGCCGCGCAGGCGCAGCACGGGAAAACCAAGGATGACGCCCCAGAGCGCCGCGAGTAGCCCGGCTAAGGGTAAGCAGATCCAGAAGGCCCAGGGCCCGAGCGCCGGCAGCGTGGCCGGGATCACGTAGGCGGCGATGATGGCGTAGGTGTAGGCGCCGACTGCGTAGAAGGCGACGTACCCCAGATCGAGCAGCCCGGCGAGCCCGACGACGATGTTGAGGCCCCAGGCGAGCATCACGTAGATGAGGATCTGAACGCCGAAATTATCGACCCATTTGATCGCGCCGGCGGGACCGGCAAGAGCGAGCGACAGGAACGGAAACAGAAACAGCGCGGCGAGCCCCACCCATGGGAACCAGCGCGCGCCATGGGTTGCAAGATCGAGCCGCGGAAAGGTGAAGGGCTTCGGACGTTGCACGTGGGCGGTAAGCAACCACAGCATGCGCCCGCCGAAAACCGCCAGCACCAGCCCGAGCGTAAGCCACGGCCGCGCGTTGAGGACGATGCGGTTCGACAGGTTCTGGTCGGTGCGCAGGAGAACGATCGGGAAGCACAGACCGAAGGCGACGATGGCCCAGCGAGCCGCGTCTTTCGCCGCGTCCCGCACTGAAACCGGCGGGGGCAGCAGCGCGCTCCTCGATGAGCTTTGCCCGCCCGCGTCCATGCCGTCAGACCTTCTCGACATCCGGCCTGCCCAGGATGCCGGAGGGCATGAAGATCAGGACGATGGCGAGGATGGAAAAGGCGGCGACATCCTTGTAGTCGATCGAGAAGTACGCCGACCACAGCGTTTCGATGAGCCCGATGAGGATGCCGCCGAGCACGGCGCCGGGCAGCGATCCGATGCCGCCGAGCACCGCGGCGGTGAAGGCCTTCACCCCCGGCGTGAAGCCATCGGCGAAGTTCACCACGCCGTAGTAGACCATGAACATGAGCCCGGCCACGGCGGCCAAGGCCCCGCCGATGACGAACGTCATCGACACCGTGTGGTTGACGTCGACGCCGAGCAGCGCCGCCATGCGCCGATCCTGCTCGCAGGCACGCTGCGCGCGGCCGAGCTTGGTCTTCTGCACCACGACCCAGAAGGCGGCGAGCAGCACGACCGTCACCACCATGATCAGCACCTGCTTCTCCGACAGCGTGACCGAGCCGCCGCCAACGGGGATCGACATCACGTTGTTGAGCAGGGGCGGAACCGGCTTGTTGCGCGGGCCCTGCACAACTTGCACGAAGTTCGACAGGAACACCGACATGCCGATCGCGGAGATGAGAGGGGCGAGGCGGAACGAGCCCGCCAGGGGCCGATAGGCGATGCGTTCGATCACCCAGCTCCACAGCGCGGTCAGCGCCATGCCGAGCACGAGCACCAGTAAAAGCGCGATGCCGAGTGCGGTAATGCCGAGCACGGCCGTCAGCAGCAGGTAGAGGATGAGCGCGATGAAGGCCGACACCATGAACACGTCGCCGTGCGCGAAGTTCACCATGCCGATGATGCCGAACACCATCGTGTAGCCGATGGCGATGAGGCCGTAGATCGAGCCGAGCGTCAGGCCGTTGATGAGCTGCTGGACGAAATATTCCATCTTCCCCCGGCCTTGCGGCAGACAGCGTTCAGAGTATTTCAGAGTATCAAGTGTGAGCCATCGCAGAACGGCTCGTCATCGGTGTGCTTGCATCCGCAGATGTTGAATGTGCCCGCGTGGTCGACGACGAAGCGCAGGGGCTCGATGCCCGTGCCGTTGTGGGTCCCGTCGCAGAACGGCTGCTTCTGCGATCGTCCGCAGCGGCAGTAGAAATACGGTTTTCCCTCAACGAGCTCGACCTGATAGGGCCCCTTTTGGGCGACGACCGCCTCGTCTGCCATCTGCACCTCCCTGCTTAGCGCCGCGCAGCGGACCCGTGAGGCCGCTCCGTCGCTTCGGTCCATGGCTACCGACTTAAGTCAGTATCGACAAGTGCACGCTGTCCGAAGTCCCGGCGGCTCCGCGGCGAATTCTTTGCGGTTCGCGTGCCTCGACGGTCACACACGGCCGCAAAGCGCCTCGTTTCTCGGGCTTGGCGGCATCTAACGGCTTGCATCTAATCTTGACGCAGATAGTGAAGAATAAGTCGTTGGTTTTGTTGCATGGCGTGCGTGATGGGACGGTTTAGGGTTGCGTGTGTGTTGGCGTTGGTGGCCGGTGCAGCGGTGCCCGCGTGGGCGGACGAGCCGCCGACCGGGATTCCCACGCCATCGATCGCATCGAGCTTCCCTCAAGAGCTGGCCGACCCGGGTGGGATACGCTCTGCGCTCGCGCGCCGCGGCATCACCTTCGGCGTCAACTACATCGGCGAGGTGCTCGGCAACCCGGACGGCGGCGTCAAGCAGGGCACCTACTACGACGGCCGGCTCGAGATCGTCGTCGAGGCGGAGATGGAAAAGGTCATCGGCTGGAAGGGGCTCCTGTTCCACGCCAACGGCTACCAGATCCACGGCGAGAGCATCACCGGGCAGAATCTGGGCGCCCTCATGCCCGTGAGCTTCATCGAGGCGACGCCGGCGACGCGGCTCTTCGAACTCTGGTTCGAGCAGAGGCTGCTCAACGACAAAGTCTCGATCCGCTTTGGCCAACTCGCTGCGGATTCGGAGTTCATCATCAGCGACGGCGCCGCTGCTTTCATCAACGGCACCTGGGGCTGGCCATCGATCACGGCGACCAACATGCCGCAAGGCGGGCCGGCCTATCCGCTCGCCACGCCGGGCCTGCGCATCGCCTACGCCCCCAACGATCAGCTCACCCTGATGGTCGGCGCTTACAACGGGCGCCCCGCCGGAAGCTGCCCCGACGAGGAGGACCCGCAGGTCTGCAACGATCACGGGCTCGATTTCCCGACCGCCGATCCGAAGCTGCTGATGTTCGAGGGTGCCTACAAGTATAACCAGGGCAAGGGCGAGCTTCCCGGCACGATCAAGGTCGGCGGCTGGAGGAACTACGGCAGCTTCCTGCACCAGCGTTTGGACGCCAACGGCGGTGAGATCGCCATTTCCGGCAACGATCCGGCCGTCCTCGACGGCGACCACGGCCTCTATGCCATCCTGGACCAGATGATCTACCGCCTGCCGGGCGAGGGCGATCCCAAGGGCGTCTCGATCTTCGGCCGCATCATAGGCGCGCCGGAGGACCGCAACCCGGTCGCGTTCTATTGGGAGGGCGGCTTCACCTTCACCGGACTGATGGCGGAGCGGCCGAACGATATGCTCGGCATCGCCTACGCGCGCACCGAGATCTCCGACGATCTCGCCGCTAACGTCTCCGACAGCGGGGAGACGACCATCATCCCGAGCTACGAGGCCGTGATTGAGGTGAGCTACACCGCCCAGATCATCCCCGGCTTCGCCATCCAGCCGGACTTCCAGTATTTCTGGAATCCGGGCGGGCACGTGGCCGATGCGGACGATCCGGCAGAGGCCGTTCCCGACACCGCTGTGCTGGGGTTGCGCACCACGCTCAACTACTGAGCCCTGGCGGCAGCGCCTCGCCATCCTTGGCCCCAGCCGGGCAATTGCGCTAACTCTGCGCCATGAGCGACGCGCGTCCCATTCTCATTGCGGGTCCGACGGCTGGCGGCAAGTCCGCCATCGCCGCACGGCTTGCGCGCGAGCTCGGCGGCATCGTGATCAACGCGGACTCCATGCAGGTCTATCGCGACCTGCGCATCCTGACGGCGCGCCCGACCGCCGAAGAGGATGTCGATGTACCCCACGCGCTCTATGGCTTCGTCGATGGCCGCGATGCCTACTCGGCCGGGCGTTACGCCGCCGACGCCGCGGCCGCCATCAGGCAAGCGCGCGAGCGAGGCTTGCGTCCGATCGTCGTCGGCGGGACGGGGCTTTACTTCAAGGCGCTGCTCGATGGCCTATCGCCGATGCCCGCCGTGCCGGACGAGGTGCGTGCGCGCTGGAGGGCGGAAGCGGCGGCCGCGGTGCCGGGCGAGCTCCACGGCAAGCTTCGCGCGCGCGATCCGCAGATGGCCGAGCGGCTGGCGCCGGGCGATACGCAGCGGATCGTGCGCGCACTCGAGGTGATCGACGCTTCCGGCGTCTCGCTGCTCGAATGGCAGCAGTCCCCGCGGGAGCCCGTCCTGCGGGAAGCGGACACGATACGCCTCGTCGTCTCGCCGGCACGCGAGGAGCTTTACCGGCGCATCGAGCGCCGCTTCGAGGCGATGATGGGCGATGGCGCACTCGATGAAGTCTCTCGGCTTGCCGCGCTGGGGCTCGATCCGACCTTGCCGATCATGAATGCGCTGGGGGTGCGTCCGCTGCTGCGGCACGTGCGCGGCGAGCTGGGCCGCAAGGAGGCAATCGGGGAAGCCCAGACCGAGACCCGGCAATACGCCAAGCGGCAGCTTACCTGGGCGCGTGGCAATATGATTGCGTGGAGATGGCTTTCTACGAAAGAAATAGAAAGCTTCAGCGCCGATTTTATATGTTTTAGTGATCCTTAGGATTGACCGGGCAACCTTGGGCGCCTAGGTTCCCCGTCATTGGACTGCGCCGCCGGCCGCGCACTTGGGGGGACCGTTTCACCTCGCATGCGCTTTGGGCGGCATTCTTGTCTGGAGTGGAGCGATGGCACGCACGATGACGGGCGCCGAGATGGTGATCACGGCGCTCATCGACCAAGGCGTCGAGCACATTTTCGGCTATCCCGGCGGCGCGGTGCTGCCGATCTACGATGAGCTGTTCCAGCAGGACAAGATCAAGCACATCCTGGTGCGCCAGGAGGGCGGTGCGCTGCACGCCGCCGAGGGCTACGCGCGCTCGACCGGCAAGGTGGGTGTCGCGCTCGTGACCTCCGGCCCCGGCGCCACCAACTCCGTCACCGGCCTCACGGACGCGCTGATGGATTCCATTCCCGCTCGTCTGCATCACCGGTCAGGTGCCCACCCACCTCATCGGCAACGACGCCTTCCAGGAGTGCGATACGGTCGGCATCACGCGTCCGTGCACCAAGCACAACTGGCTCGTGAAGAACGTGAACGATCTCGCCCGCGTGCTGCACGAGGCGTTCTACATCGCCAAGGCGGGTCGCCCCGGGCCGGTGGTCATCGACATTCCCAAGGACATCCAGTTCGCGACCGGCAACTACCTCGGGCCGTCGAACATCGCGCACAAGACCTACAAGCCGCGCGTCAAGCCGGACCAGGTGGCCGTGCGCGATGCCGTCGATCTGATGATCAAGGCCAAGAAGCCGGTGTTCTATACGGGCGGCGGCGTCATCAATTCGGGCGCCAAGGCGAGCCAGCTCCTGCGCGAGATCGTGCGGCTTTCGGGCTTTCCCATCACCTCGACGCTGATGGGGCTCGGCGCCTATCCCGCCTCCGACAAGCAGTGGCTCGGCATGCTCGGCATGCACGGCACCTACGAGGCCAACCTGGCGATGCACGACTGCGACGTGATGATCGCGGTCGGTTCGCGCTTCGATGACCGCATCACTGGCCGCATCGACGCCTTCTCGCCCGGCTCGCAGAAGATCCACATCGACATCGATCCCTCCTCGATCAACAAGAACGTGCACGTCGACATCCCCATCCTCGGCGACGTCGCCTACGTGCTCGAGGACATGCTGCGCATCTGGAAGTCGAAGACGCCGCAGCTCGACAAGGCCGCGCACAAGGCGTGGTGGAAGCAGATCGAGCAGTGGCGGGCGAAGAACTCGCTCGCCTACAAGCAGGCACGCGACACCATCATGCCGCAGTACGCTGTGGAGCGGCTCTACGAGCTGACCAAGGACCGCGACACCTACATCACCACCGAGGTGGGGCAACACCAGATGTGGGCGGCGCAGTTCTACCGTTTCGAGGAGCCGAACCGCTGGATGACCTCGGGCGGCCTCGGCACCATGGGCTATGGCCTCCCCGCCGCCATCGGCGCGCAGCTCGCGCACCCGAAATCGCTCGTCATCGACATCGCCGGCGACGCCTCGATCCTGATGAACATTCAGGAGTGCTCGACCGCCGTGCAGTTCGATCTGCCGGTCAAGGTGTTCATCCTCAACAACCAGTACATGGGCATGGTGCGCCAGTGGCAGCAGCTGCTGCACGGCAACCGCCTGTCGCACAGCTACACCGATAGCCTGCCCGACTTCGTCAAGCTGGCCGAAGCCTACGGCTGGACCGGTATGCGCTGCGAAGATCCGGCCGACCTCGACGACGCCATCCGCCAGATGATCGACACCAAAGGGCCGGTGATCTTCGACTGCCGCGTCGCCGCGCTTGCCAATTGCTTCCCGATGATCCCCTCCGGCAAGGCGCACAACGAGATGCTGCTCGGCGAGGACGTGAGCGAGGAGGAGGTCGCGCGCGCGATCGGCGACGCAGGCAAGGTGCTGGTGTGAGGATGCGGCTCAAGCGGCAGATTGCAGCGCGGACTGGGCGGCGTGCAGACATCGCGGGCGTGGCTGCGGCTGCCGCGCTGATCGCCTGCTGTTTGGCGCCTGCTGCGGCCGCGCCGGGCAAGCCCGACTGGGATCAGTCCGCCAACATCAAGGACGCGGCGCAGCGCATTGCCGAGATCCAGCGCACGCAGGGCGCGACGAAGGCCTTCAACTACATCGAGGACTGCTACAAGACGCATAGCCTTTCGTCCGAATACACCAAGGCATTCGAGGGGTGCATCGCCCAGGACTACCTCGAGACGCAGATTCTGGCGCTCGTCTATTCGCGCCTGCCGCCCGAGACCTTGAAGAAGATGGGCGCGCCCGAGCCGAAGCTGCTTGCTCAGTCGATGGGCCAGCGCATCACCGCTGCGTTCGCCACCTACAAGGTCCCAGTCGCGCGCGTTGAGAAGTTCAAGAAGATCGTCGACGAGGACGGCTTCCCCGTCTTCTTCAAGGTGCTGTTCCCCGGGGCCGAGGTGCCGAAGATCAACCGGGGGCCCGCACCGGATCAAAAGACGCCAGAGAAAGCGCCCGAGAAGGCGCCGGACAAGAAATAGACGAGCCCAACAAACCAGCCATGAACAAGCCAATTTCCAAAAGCCATTACGTCGGCCCCGGCATCGCGCAGGCGGTCGTCTCGCGCACGCTCTCGGTGCTGGTCGACAACGAGCCGGGTGTGCTCGCTCGCGTCATCGGGCTCTTCTCGGGGCGCGGCTACAACATCGATAGCCTGACCGTCACCGAGACCGAGCACGAAAAGCATCTGTCGCGCATCACCATCGTGACGCGCGGCACGCCCGCCGTGATCGAGCAGATCAAGCATCAGCTCGAGCGGCTCGTGCCCGTGCACCGCGTGCGCGACCTGACGCTGGACGCCGACGCGATCGAGCGCGAGCTGGCGCTGATCAAGGTATCGGGCAAGGGCGATAAGCGCATCGAGGCCTTGCGCATCGCCGAGATCTTCCGCGCCAAGGTCGTCGACACCTCGACCGAGCATTTCGTGTTCGAGCTCACCGGCAAGCCGAGCAAGCTCGAGCAGTTCATCCAGATCATGACCGAGCTCGGCCTCACCGAGGTCTCCCGCACCGGCATCGCAGCAATCGGTCGCGGGCCGGCGAGCCTCTAAAGGAGCTCCAGATCATTGGCATTGCCGCGGGCCTGGTAGTAGGTTCCGCCCGCCTCGCGAAAGTTGCCGGCTCGCCACCGGCCGCTACCAGAAACCGAATGTTTTAAAGAGCCCAACCCAAGAGGGAGCCATGCGCGTTTATTACGATCGTGATGCCGATATCAATCTCATCAAGGCCAAGAAAGTCGCGATCGTCGGCTATGGCAGCCAGGGTCACGCGCACGCGCTGAACCTGCGCGACTCTGGCGTCAAGGACGTCGCCATCGCGCTGCGAAAGGGCTCGGCCAGCGCCAAGAAGGCCGAGAAGGAAGGCCTCAAGGTGATGGAGGTTGCCGACGCCGCCAAGTGGGCCGACATCATAATGATGCTGACGCCGGACGAGCTGCAGGCCGACATCTACAAGGACCACCTCGCGGCCAACATGAAGCAGGGCGCAGCCCTCATGTTCGCGCACGGCCTCAACGTGCATTTCAACCTCATCGAGCCTCGCGCCGATCTCGACGTCGGCATGGTCGCGCCCAAGGGCCCGGGCCACACGGTGCGCGGCGAGTACCTGAAGGGCGGCGGCGTGCCCTGCCTGCTCGCGGTGCATCAGGACAAGAGCGGCAATGCGCACGATCTCTTCCTCTCTTACGCCTCCGCCGTCGGCGGCGGCCGCTCGGGCATCATCGAGACGACCTTCAAGGAGGAGTGCGAGACCGACCTCTTCGGCGAGCAGGTCGTGCTGTGCGGCGGCCTCGTGGAGCTCATCCGCGCCGGCTTCGAGACGCTGGTTGAGGCCGGATATGCTCCGGAAATGGCCTACTTCGAGTGCCTGCACGAGGTGAAGCTGATCGTCGACCTCATCTACGAGGGCGGCATCGCCAACATGAACTACTCGGTCTCCAACACCGCCGAGTTCGGCGAGTACGTTTCGGGCCCGCGCATCATCACCGATCGCACCAAGCAGGAGATGAGGAAGATCCTGAAGGACATTCAGACCGGCGCCTTCACTTCCGAGTGGATGCGCGAATGCAAGGCCGGACAGCCGAAATTCAAGGCCATCCGCCGCGTGAACGACGCTCATCCGATCGAGGAGGTCGGGGCGAAGCTGCGCGGCATGATGCCGTGGATCAGAGCAAAAGCTCTCGTCGATAAGACACGCAACTGAGGCCGGCACGCTACAGGCAGCACGGCGCGGCAGGCGTAGGATGACGCTCTAAGTTGGAGTTGTCGGGAGTTATCGTCATGCTGCGTATGATTGGAGCGGTTGCATTCGCGCTTGCGCTCATCGCGCTGCCCGTTGCCTACATGGGCTCGTCCACGCCGGTCGAGGCCAAGGCCGCATACAAGGTGTGCAAGCACAAGACGGCGTCGGGCAAGATCAAGAGCTGGCGCTGTGGCGCGGATCAGCCGTGCTGTGCGGCGGAGATGATCAACTACTATACGTGCGGGTCGAAGGCGCTGGGCTGCCTCTAAGGGCGGTCGCTTAAGGGGCGCCACAGAAGACCCGCGCAGCCGCTTTGGGGAGGGTAGCGTGTGGCTACGGCCGCGCGAGCCTTCCGGGCGGGGCTCGAGTGGAAGCTTGCGCTTCGCGACGAGCTCACGCAGGTAACGGACGGCAGAGAAGCGGGGACCTCTGCCGCCCGCTCCAGCGGCGCTACGTTGCGATAGCGCCGCCAGATTCGATCACCTTGCGCCGTGCCCGCCGCGAGCACACAGCTCGGGCGCGCAGGCGCGCTGCTTGAGATTTCTTTGACTTCCCCTCGGCGTTTACGCGGGAGCTGCAGAATGAGATTGCCTGCAGCTCCCTCCCTCGTGTTCGCGAGGGTTAATTCACCTGCCGATCATGGAGGCAGCGTGGTTTAACCGCGGCACTTTTATGATTTCACTTTTATTCTTTCGAGAATAAGTCCCCGAAATATTGTGCTCTTTCGGAGCGCAAAGAGACCGCATGCAGAGCGAACGAATATGCAGGACCGATGGCACGTCGGTCCGCATCGATCAATGTGCTCTCAGCCTGAGCGAGGAGCCGTGGAGCTACGCCGAGGGCCATCGCGTTGGCATCGCGGCCTATTGGCAAGAGGCGCTGGTCGAGCGCCCGAAGATGTTCGACGGCACCGTGCACGTGCTGACCGCGCATGCGCTGCACGACGGTGCGCTCAACGGGACATTCACGCGCACCGACTTCAAGAGCTTTCTTTATTGGCGCGAGCACGGCTTCGAAGGGCCGACGCGCGACGGGTTCGGCTCATCGCTGATCCGCTCCTCGGACGGCTGCGTGCTGCTCGGGCGCCAGAGCGAAGGCAACCTCAACTCCGGGCTCGCCTATCCGCCAAGCGGCCTCATCGACGCGTCCGACACGACGGCCGGCAGGGTGGACATCGACGCCAGCATCGCGCGCGAGCTCAAGGAGGAGACGGGGCTCACGCAGGCGGAGCTCGAGCGCCGTCCGGGCTACGTCGTGACGTTCGCCGGGCCACTCGTCTCGATCGCGATCGAATGGCGGAGCGAACTTCGCGCGGACGCGCTGCGCCGGCGCATCCTCGACCATGTCGCGCGCCAGCCCGAGCCCGAGCTCGCCGACGTCGTGATCGTGCGTAGCGCCGGCGATATCGATAACCCGATCATCATGCCCTACGCCAAGGCGAAGCTGCGGCTCGCTTTATCTTCTTGACCCTCACCACAATTTCGGCAGAGTGCGCGCGCTCCGCGAGGTCCCCGCTGCATGGCGCTCAAACTTCACACGCTCGACGTCTTCACCGAACGCCGGTTCGGCGGCAATCCTCTTGCCGTCGTGCACGATGCCGATGCGCTCGACGGCAAGCAGATGCAGGTGATCGCGCGCGAGCTGAACCTGTCGGAGACGGTGTTCTTGCTCAAGCCGGCGAACCCGGCGCACTCGGCCAAGGTCCGCATCTTCACGCCCGGCCGCGAGCTGCCCTTCGCCGGGCATCCCACCATCGGCACCGCGATCCTGCTCGCCGAGCTGCGCGAGATGCTAGCCAACGGCGACGGCGAGCGCGATGCCATCATCGTGCTCGAGCAGGCGATCGGCACCGTGCGGGTCGGCGTGCGCTTGCGCGCGGGCCAGGCGCCGTTCGCCGAGTTCGACGCTCCAAAGCTGCCGGAGAAGACAGGCACGCTTGCCGCCCGCGACCGGCTGGCGGACGCGCTGGGTCTGCTGCCGCGTGAGATCGGTTTCGAGAACCACACCGCGTTGCGGATCGCCGCCGGCAACAAGTTCGCCTTCGTCCCCGTGAACAGCCTCGAGGCCATCGGCAGGGCGCGCATCCACGCGGCGCTATGGCCCGGCACCTTTCCGCAGAGCGAGATCGACGGAGTCTACCTCTACACGCGCCAGTGCGTGCATAACGGCTCCGCCTTCCATGCGCGCATGTTCGCCCCACAACTCGGAGTCCCCGAGGACCCCGCCACGGGGTCGGCGGCCGTGGGCTTTGCCGGGGTGGTGCACGAGTTCGATGGTCTTCCCGATGGCCCTCATAAGCGGGTGATCGAGCAGGGGCACGAGATGGGGCGACCGAGTTCGATCATGCTGACGCTGATCGTGCAAGGCGGCAAGCTCGAAACCGTGCGCATCGGCGGTAGTGCCGTGCGGGTGATCGACGGGACCTTGGCACCCGAGGCCCGGCCAACCTCCTGGAAATAGGTCGCTTGGACGGCCGCTGACTACAGCCTCGGGGCATCGCACTAGCCTCAAGCGCCGGAATGTACTAAGGGATTAGGCATGCGTCAGCCGTTCGCCAATTCCGGCAACCTTGAGAGCCGCGCGGAGCCCTTCCGCAGCGGCACGTCGGCACGCGCTCAGCTTCTGACCCTCCTCCTTAGCAACCCCTGAGCCTCTACTGGTCTCGGTCAAACCCGGGACGGGCGCTCAGGGGATAAGAAGTCGAGCGAGCTGATGGATCAATGCCAGCTCCCGCGGGACGCTGGCTCAAGCTGAGAGACGGAACCGATGAGCACCACACCCGAACAGTCGAAAGGGCCCGCGAAAGGGTCCGAAACCGCCGCGGGCCATGTCCGCATCTTCGACACCACGTTGCGCGACGGCGAGCAATGCCCCGGCGCGACCATGACCTTCGAGGAGAAGCTCGAGGTCGCCGACTGCCTCGATGCCATGGGCGTCGACATCATCGAGGCGGGCTTCCCGATCGCCTCGGAGGGCGATTTCGAGGCGGTGACCGCGATCGCCAAGCGCGTCAAGAATGCGATCGTCGCCGGGCTCGCGCGCGCCATCAACGCCGACATCGACCGCGCCGGCGATGCCGTGCGCCACGCGCAGCGCGGGCGCATCCATACGTTCGTCTCGACCTCGCCGATCCACCTCGCAGCACCAGATGCGCAAGACCGAGGCCGAGGTGCTCGAGATCATCACCGCGACCGTCGCCCGCGCGCGCAACCTGCGTCGAGGACGTCGAGTGGTCGGCGATGGACGCGACCCGCACGCCGCTCGACTATCTCTGCCGCTGTGTCGAGGCGGCGATCAAGGCCGGCGCCACCACGATCAATCTGCCCGATACCGTCGGCTACGCGACGCCGCAGGAATACGGTGCCATGTTCGCAGCCGTGCGCGAGCGCGTTCCGGGCGCCGACAGGCGTGATCTTCTCGACCCATTGCCACAACGACCTGGGGCTCGCGGTCGCCAACTCGCTCTCCGGCACTCGCAGCCGGTGCGCGCCAGATCGAATGCACGGTCAACGGAATCGGCGAGCGGGCCGGCAACGCCGCGCTGGAAGAGATCGTCATGGCGATCAAGACGCGCGGCGACGCGCTGCCCTATGACACCCGCATCGACACGACGATGCTGTCGCGCGCCTCGCGGCTCGTCTCCGCGGTCACCAATTTCCCGGTGCAGTACAACAAGGCGATCGTCGGGCGGAACGCATTCGCGCATGAGAGCGGCATCCACCAGGACGGCATGCTGAAGTACCAGCAGACCTACGAGATCATGACGCCGGAATCGGTCGGCGTCGGCAAATCCTCGCTGGTCATGGGCAAGCACTCGGGCCGCAACGCCTTCCGCGCGAAGCTGAAGGAGCTCGGCTACGAGCTGGGCGAGAATGCCTTCGAGGATGCGTTCGTGCGCTTCAAGGCGCTCGCCGACCGCAAGAAGCACGTCTACGACGAGGACATCGAGGCGCTCGTCGACGAGGGTATCGCGCACGCGCACGACCGCATGAAGGTCGTCTCGCTGACGGTCATCGCCGGCAACATGGGTCCGCAGTCGGCGACGCTGACGCTCGACATCGACGGCGTGCAGCACACCGTGCAGTCGACCGGCAATGGGCCGGTGGACGCCACCTTTAACGCCATCAAGCTGCTGGTGCCGCACGAAGCCAAGCTCGACCTCTACCAGGTGCACGCCGTGACCGAGGGCACGGACGCGCAGGCCGAGGTGTCGGTTCGGCTGGAGGAGGGCGGACGCATGGTGACGGGCCGCGGTGCCGATACCGATACGATGGTCGCCTCCGCTCGCGCCTATGTCTCGGCGCTCAACAAGCTGATGGTGAAGCGCCAGAAGACGGCACGCGTGCAGCAGCAGGCGCTCTAACCGGTCTCAACTCGAACGACGGGCGGCTTGGGGCATGACCCCATGCCGCCCGCTTCGTTAACCCGCCCGCGTTGGCGTTCGCCGAGGGAACGCGCTAAACCTCATGCGAGGCGCGCGGACGAGGGAGTTGTTTGCACTTTTCGGCCATCTTGACCGCCGCATGCCGAAGATCACGGGCAGACAATGCAGTTGGCGGTAACAAGCGCGTTCTCCGACGACATCGCAATCGACCTCGGCACGGCGAACACGCTGGTGCACGTGGCCGGCCGCGGCATCATCATCGATGAGCCCTCCGCCGTCGCCGTCCGCACCCATCGCGCCTCGCGCGAGATCCTCGCCGTCGGCCGCAAAGCAAAGCTGCTGATCGGGCGGGCGCCGGAATCGATCGAGCTGGTGCGCCCCTTGCGCGACGGCGTCATCGCCGATTTCCTCGCCACCGAGGAGATGCTGCGCCAGTTCATCAAACGCACCAAGACCATGCTCGGCTTCCGGCGGCCGCGCATCCTGATCTGCGTGCCCGCCGGCGCGACGCCGGTCGAGCGCCGCGCCGTCTACGATACGGCCATGTCGGTCGGGGCGCGCAAGGTCTACATGATCGCCGAGCCGGTCGCAGCCTCGCTAGGGGCGGGCCTGCCGATCGACGAGCCGGGCGGCTCCATGGTCGTCGACATTGGCGGCGGCACGGCCGACATCGCCGTGCTGTCTGGCGGCTCCATCGTCGCGGCGCGCACGCTGCGCTGCGCCGGGAACGCGATGGACGAGGCGATCATCCGCTACGTGCGGCGCAAGCACGACCTGCTGATCGGCGAGGCCAACGCCGAGCGCATCAAGATCGAGGCGGGCACGGCGTATCCCAGCAGCAACGGCCGGGCGGCTGAGGTGCACATCCGCGGGCGCGACCTGCGCAAAGGCTGGGCGAAGAGTGCGGTGCTGACTCCCAAGGACATCGCGGAAGCGCTTGCCGAGCCGGTCGCGGCGCTCGCCGATTTCGCCCAGCGGGCGCTCGAGGAGCTGCCCCCCGAAATCGTGAGCGACATCACGCGGCGCGGCATCCACCTGACGGGCGGTGGTGCGCTGATGGACAAGCTCGACCTCGCGCTGACAAGGCGCGTAGGCGTCAAGTTCCACGTCCAGCAGAACCCGATGCATTGCGTCGTCAAAGGCTCGGCCGCTGTGCTCGCGGGGCTGACCGAGCGGGCGCATCTGCTGATGCGTCCTTAGCGCCAGCGCCGTGGCTTATCGGGCGATTGTCAAAGGAAGCGCAGGCGGGCGTAGCGCCGGTTGGCGCTGTCGTGAATGCTCGTCGCCGGCCCGTCGAACTTGACCCCGATGGCGCCGGCTTGGCGCCAGGAGACGCTTGTCGGATAGACCATGCCGCTCGATTTCTCGAACAGGTGAAACGTCTCCGGCACCCCGACGGTATTGGCGATGAGCAGGCGCGCGCCGGTGTCGGACATGTCGCGGATGGTGCAGTCGATCACGCGCATGCCGTCGGCAAAGATGATCTTGCCCTCCTTCAGGACGCGCCGCCGCTGCGTCTTGCGTTTCTCGTTCATGGATCACCAGGCCAGTCACCAGAGATGCCGGGCAGCGACGTGATTCGAGGCCCTCGCGCAGTATGTAGCAGACGCGGTTCTGAGCCCAGGGCGGGCGCCTGCTGCTGGCGCCACGCCGCTCGCCGATTGCTGCCCAAAGCGTCGGCGCGGCGCGGCTGGACAGGGGCGCCTCATGGTGCTAGAGGCTCGCCGTGGGGCTCGCGCAGCGGGCCCCTTTGCCGTCATGGCCGGGCGTGTTCCGGCTCTGGGTGACAGGCGGCATCGAGCCGCCGTCGCGAGATCGGCGCGGGTGATTAGCTCAGTTGGTAGAGCAGCTGACTCTTAATCAGCGGGTCGTAGGTTCGAATCCTACATCACCCACCACTTTCTTAAGGAAATTCAAGGTATTAGCAATGCGTCAGCACTAAGAACATATCGCGCGCAGAAAACCTATAAACACCTATAAACTCAAGCGGGGGTCTCGGTCTGAGCTGTGGCCGATGAATTTGAAGCGAGGACGGGTGCTTAGGGGGTACAAGAGCATCGTGTGTGGGGCCCTGGCGCTGGGCTTGGCCGAGCTGCTCCATGCCGAAACTGCCGTCGCTGGGTGGGCCCTCTGAGCAGCCTCAGGAGATGGACTGCGCCGCTCTTAATAGCGAGAGGACGCGCCTTGCTCGCAGAGAGAGCCGATCTCAAATCGCCGCTGCTCTCTTCAAACACTGATGCTGAACGCGAAGCCGAGCTAACTCAGTTGAACGGCAAACTCTACACCGTGGAGAAGGCTCAGTTCGCCAAGAGCTGCCCTCTCGTCGCAAACACGCCGCCATCGCCGCCATCCGCGGTTGTGCAGTAGCTTTGTCGCCATCCAAGCTCCGTATCCATCACGACGCGGTTCCACGCAGTCACATTTCAAGCTTGGGCCACATTTGCGTCTGAAGGTTCAACCGGAGGACATGGGATGCGGGTCGCTTTTCTCCTGATCGCCGCTATCCTTTTGCAGGGAACGGGGAACCTGTGCCTCAGTCAGGGGATGAAGGACCTGGCGTCCGCAGCCGCATCCCACCCCATAGAGCTAACGGCAATTGCCAGCCCGCTCAACATGGCGGGCGTCGTGCTCTTGGTTGGGTTCTTCGCCATATTCACGACCGTACTTGCCCGCGCCGATCTGAGCGTGGTCGTGCCGATCGTTTCCTTTGAGATCGTGGTCAACGTCGCACTGGCGGACTTAGTCATCCATGAGAAGGTTTCGGTTCTGCGCTGGGCTGGAACCCTACTCATAACGTGCGGGGTGGCTCTGGTTGCGTTCAGTGCGCGGAAGGGTGTGGCACAACAATGATTGGCTGGATTCTGCTGGCAGCGATGACGATTTCGGATGCTGGCAGCGACGTGCTGCTGTCACACGGTACAAAACAGGTCGCTCAGGCATCGGATCTGCGGCGCTGGGATATTTTGGGCATCGTGGCGCGCGCCGTTCAGAACGTGAATCTGGTGGGTGCCGCCATCCTTGCAGCCATTCATTTCGGAGTTTTTATCGCGCTGCTATCGTTGTGGGACCTAAGCTTAGTCATTCCGCTGGGGGCGCTTGATTATGCGCTTGTCACCATTGCGGCGCGATATCTGCTGGGAGAAACGGTACGTCCCATGCGCTGGGCTGGGGTTGCCCTTATCGTAGCTGGGGTAGCGATGACGTCTCTGACGTAGCGGCGATACCCGCGGGCGCCTTAAACCAGCTCCACGACCTTCCGCTGCGCCTCAACGTCCGCCTCAATGTAGCGCTGGGTCGGCGTAGCCCGCCAAGTCTGTGCGGGGTTAGGCGGGTCTGCGATCGGGCCTAACCGCCGGCAATTGCATCTCCGCAGATGCGCTACCATCCCGCTTCCAATCGCCCGGATCATCGCGACCGCGCTTGAGCAGGCGGAATTGACGTATGTAGTTACCTCTCCAGCGCTGAAGGAGGTGTCCGCATATGTGGCAATCTTCCAAGCCTTGGTCGTGCCAAGGCATCTCAACAGTCGTTCTCTGGTAAACCGCGCCACAATGCGGGCACGTAACGGAGATCGTCTTCGTCCGGCATAGGCGCCGAGCTTGCACGGTTACGCATCCTCATCTGGTAATAGGCCTTTGCCGGACCTTCTGCGGGCAGCCCATTAGTAGCTCCGACCCAGGCTGCTGCTGTTGACTTGGGTCAACTGAGCGGGCCTCTGGCCGCTCACGTTCTTAATTGCAACGTCGGGCCCGTCGTCCATCTGGGATCGTTGTAGCAGGAGGCGGAGGGGTAAGTGAGAGGAGGACGAATGCGATATCTGCACACGATGGTGCGCGTCAGGGACTTGGACGAGAGCCTTGACTTTTACTGCAGCAAGCTTGGGCTCGAAGAAGTCCGACGCATGGACAATCCCAAGGGGCGCTTCACCTTGATCTTCCTTGCGGCGCCGGGCGACCGTGTGCGGGCCGAAGCGGAGCGCGCTCCCTTACTTGAGCTCACCTATAATTGGGACAAAGAGGATTATGGATCGGGGCGCAACTTTGGCCATCTCGCATTTGAGGTGGATGACATCTATGCGTTCTGCCAGCGGCTAGGAGACGCCGGCGTTACCATCAACCGGCCGCCGCGCGACGGACACATGGCCTTTATCCGATCACCGGACAACATCTCTATCGAAATCCTGCAAAAAGGATCAGCGCTCCCGCAGTGCGAGCCCTGGGCCTCAATGCCCAACACTGGGACATGGTGAGCCGGGAAGTCGGGCGCCGGCAGTAGACGGGGGGTCGTGCCGGCGCCCTGGCCACAGTGCCCGGGGGGAGGGCATTCTCCGTGAGGGATTACGGAGGAGTGGCTGGTTGCAAATTGGGACCGCGGCCGCCTGGCGCAATAGCCAGATTGTACTATTCAACAACGCGTTATGCGCTGAACGCAATTCGCACTTGAAGCTTATGACTCGGTGCGCTCATTCACCTACTACCAAAGGCCTGATGGTCAATTTGATCTAGATCAACCTACTTTAGACAAAACCGCCTAGAAGAAAATGAAGTATCGATAGCAGAGTGTAACTCGCGAATAGAAAATTGGGGGAGCAATAGAAAATTGGGGGAGCAACCGAGAGGAAGTGTTTCATGTCGACGAATTTGGTCTCCACCATCACTCAAGTGCTCAGCTCCAATTTCGTGTCACGCGTCGCCTCAAGCCTCGGACTCGATGGAGCGCAGGTTGAGAAAGCGCTACAGGCAGGTGGACCTGCGCTTCTGGCCGCACTCACATCCCTTGTGTCCAAGCCGGGCGGCGCCGCCAAGCTAGCCGACACCGTCGCTCAGCAACAGCCTGGAGTGCTGACGAGTTTGGCCAATATGATCGGCGGCTCTGGTCAGAAGGCTCTTATAGATACCGGTGTCAGCACCCTCACATCGCTTCTTGGCGGCTCGACCACGTCTGCGCTCACCAACGCAGTCGGTCAGTACGCCGGTATCGGCGAAGGAGGTTCGAAAAGCCTTATGGGCATGCTTGGACCGGTCGTAATGGGCGTGCTGGGACAACAACAGCGCGCGAGCGGTCTCGATGCTACGGGCCTCGCAAACCTTCTTGCTTCACAAAAAGACAACATCGCCCGCGCTTTGCCTGCCGGTTTTGCCAGCTATCTCAGCGGAACCGGGATCCTCGATCGCATCACCGGCCCAACGGCGCGGCCCGAACCCACTTACGCCAGATCGCCATCGACCAGCACGACCACGCCGTCCTGGCTCTTGCCTGCGCTTGGGATTTTAGCAATCGGCGCCCTTGCCTGGTATTTCTTCTCCGGCCCGGCCAAACAAACTGTTGCCACGCTTCCAACCAAGGTTGAGACCACCGCGCAGACACCTGGTCACGCGACCTTCATGGTTAGAGCAGACGAGGCGAAGAACTGGATCGGGAGA
>CAWFOR010000012.1:0-298992 GCA_963817485.1 uncultured Alphaproteobacteria bacterium
CTTCTCGCGTCCTCCTCGGCCCACAACGACACTTATGTGGGCCGAGTGTCATGCTGAATTCCTACTGTTCAATCTCGAGCCATACACAACGCTCACGACCGCGATCGCGACCGTAGTTAAAGAATAAACCGCAATGCGACCATCCCGTTATTGCGGTAGCAGGCCTTCAAGTCTCCGAAGAGCGACTTTCTACCCATTGATGAAGTAGCAATCATTCAGGCGCCGGTGATGGCGGTTTTCACGCTTAACATCATGCTCTCTACGTCTCTCTGCGCCCCGCCGCGCCGCCCGCGCGTGCTGCTCGCCACAATCGCTCTATGCCTCGCCTCGGCGGCCGCCGCCACGCCCGAGCCGCTCTCCGTCCAGGAGGTCGCGCCCGGCGTTTTCGTGCATCAGGGACGCTACGAGCTGTTCACGCCGCGCAACGAGGGCGACGTCTCCAACGCGAGCTTCATCGTCGGGCGTGACGGCGTCGCCGTGATCGATACCGGCGGCAGCCCGCGCATCGGCGCGAAGTCTTCTCGCTGCCATCCGCGCGCGCACGCCGCTGCCGATCAAGTACGTCATCAACACCCACATGCATCCCGACCACGTGTTCGGCAACGTCGCCTTCGAGGCGGAGAAGCCCACCTTCGTCGGGCATCACAAGCTCCCGCGCGCGCTCGCGGCCCGCGCCGAGCGCTATCTCGCGATCAACAAGGAGCTGCTCGGGGACGAGGCCTTTGCGGGCGAGCGCATCATCGCGCCGACGCTGCTCGTCGACGAGAAGCTGGAACTCGATCTCGGCGATCGGACGCTCCTGCTCGAGGCCCAGAAAACCGCTCACACCGACAACGACCTGACCGTGCTCGACAAGAAGACGGGCACGCTCTTTCTCGGCGATCTTCTGTTCGTCGAGCACGTGCCGGCGCTCGACGGATCGATCCGCGGCTGGCTCGCCCTGCTCGATCAGTTGAAACAGCGCACCGACATTGCCCGTGTCGTGCCGGGCCACGGCCCCGCGTCCGTGCCCTGGCCCGCGGCTATGGCGGCCGAGCAGCGCTACCTCGGCAGGATCGCTGACGACGTGCGCGCTCTGATAAAGCAGGGCAAGACCATCCAGGAGGCGATGGCGACGGCCGGACTGTCCGAAAAGGATGCGTGGCTGCTGTTCCCGGAGTATCATGCGCGTAACGTTTCGGCAGCGTTTGCCGAACTCGAATGGGAATGACCGGAAGCCGGCACTCGGAGGAATCAGAATGCACGTAGCGGTGAACCCCGGCAGACTTCTCCTCACGCTTGTCGCCGCGGCAGCGATGGCCTTCTCGAGCCTGCCCGCGCGCGCCGACGATCCCTGGCCCGACATCAAGCGCGACGTGTTCGACAATCGCGACATCGCCGAGGAGGACGGCACGATCTCGCTCGAAGCGCCCTACCGCGCCGAGGACGCCGCCGTCGTGCCCCTCACTATGCGCATCCCGGCGAGCATCGCGCGCGACGTCAAGACCCTGACGCTCATCATCGAGAAGAACCCAGCTCCCGTCGCGGCGAGGTTCCACTTCGGCGAGGCCGCCGGGGCCGGCGAGCGCATGCTGTCGACGCGCGTGCGCATCGACATGTACTCCAACGTCCGCGCCGTCATCGAGACGACCGACGGCAAGCTGCACATGACGACGAAATACGTGAAGGCTTCGGGGGGCTGCTCGGCCGCCGCCGGCAAGGACATGGACGAGGCGTTGGCCGCCATGGGCAAGATGCAGATCCGCACCTTCGAGCCGGCGACGCCGCCGACGAGCTCGCCCGACATGCGCCAGGCCCAAGTCATGATCCGGCATCCGAACTTCACGGGGATGCAGATGGATCAGCTCACCCGTGAGTTCACGCCCATGAAGATCGTGCAGGAGATCGAGGTCAAGCGCGGCGGCCAGCTCATATTCAGCGTGGAGGGCGGCATCTCGATTTCGGAAAACCCCAACTTCCGCTTCACCTTCGCCGCCGCGGGAAACGCCCCGATCGAGGTCACCGCGAAGGACACGGACGGTCACACGTTCACGGGCACCTCGGCCGATCAAGCGCCCACGGATTCGGCGCGGCGTACAGGTCGAGCAGTCGCGCTAGGTGGTCGATAAATTCGAGTGCTGCTGCAGGCGAGCCGGCCGCGCGGGCGACACTTAGCGCCGCCCTGATCGGCGCGAGCTGTACGTTCTAGAGCATCGGCCCATGACCGCAAATGCGGCCCGCTTCTCGGCGTCGCACTATGGGTTACCGGAGTCGCGCGGGAGATAAACGGATGAAGCACTCAGACAAAGTGGGGCATTTGGAAGAGGCGAGGCAGCAACGCCGGCTAGGAGGCATGGTCATTTATCCGGTTGCCAACCAACAGGGGGTGTGATGGGACACTTTCAGTTCCTGCAAGCTGCGGAGCCTGTGGCGCTTCAAAGGCCCGGCGCGGTGGAATGCGAGAAACGAGCTGCTCTATCCTCGGGAGCCGCCAGCCTTTCAGCTCACTAGAGCGAGCTAGGTTATTATGGGAATAACAAACTCAGCGCGGACGTCGAGTTTCCGGCCGAGTTTGACCCGGAGCTAACGTCGGCCCATTCGGGTCGCGTGAGTTTCAATGCGACTGGTTGACCATCATGGTTCCGTCACCTAACTTGTCGAAATGGGGATGGAGTTCCCCTTTAACCGCCCGATGAGGGCTGATGACTCCTACCGCGCGAGTATGGCGGTAGGAGTGTGATTGCCCGGCCGTCGCAAGGCGGCAATTTTCATGTCCGCTCTCGCCAAATTCTGACTGCAGGCTTCACGCTGCCTGCCAGCGGGAGAATGTGCGCATGGCAAACGTCTGGCTCGCCTCTGCGATCTGGATTGGGCTTGCACTGCTCGCCTCCATCATCTCGATCCGCGTTGCCGTTTCGGTCGCGCTCATAGAGATCATGGTTGGGGCTGTCGCGGGCGACGTGATCGGCCTCGAGATCACGCAGTGGGTGAACTTCCTCGCCGGGTTCGGGGCGATCATGCTGACGTTCTTGGCTGGCACCGAGATCGACAGCGATATCATCCGCAAGAAGCTCGGGCCCAGCGTCGGCATCGGTGTGGCGAGCTTTGCAGTGCCCTATGTTGGCGTGCTCCTGTGGGCGCACTATGTCGTGGGCTGGCCTTGGCCGCAGGCCCAGATCGCCGGCATCTCGCTCTCCACCACGTCGGTCGCCGTCGTCTATGCGGTGATGGTCGAAACCGGCTTCAACAAGACCGAGCTTGGCAAGATCATTCTTGCCGCCTGCTTCATCACCGACCTCGGCACTGTGCTGGCGCTCGGCGTCGTCTTTGCCCACTTCGATGCATGGCTGGCGTTGTTTGGTGCGGCAACGGCCGTGGTACTCTGGATGCTTCCACGGTTTGCGCCTTGGTTTTTCGCTCAAGTGGGGCATCGTGTGAGTGAGCCTGAAACCAAGTTCGTCGCCCTCGTTCTCCTGGCGCTCGGCGGCTTGTCGCAAGTTGCCGGCAGCGAGGCGGTGTTGCCCGCCTACCTCGTGGGCATAGCGCTGGCTCCGGCATTCATGAAGGATGAGGAGTTGCCGCACCGCATGCGCATCATCGCCTTCACCATCCTCACGCCGTTCTACAGGTTCCGATGCGTGCTGATCGCTTGACCTGCGCGGCGATGAAATTCGGTCCGCTTCTCTGACAAGAGCTGCCATAGCGCGGACCAAGTTACCACTTCTCAAACTGAACCAAACCAGAAATTCGGGCTCGAATGGTCGATGGAGGTCAGAAAGCGGTGCCAAGCGTGACATCGATGAGAAGCGCATCATCCTGCTGAGTGGATTCGAAAGAGAGCTTCGTGGCGCTCACAGTTCCGTTGCCATCACCGCCAAGGAAAAGCTCGAAGAAGCAGCCAAGCGCCACTCCGATGCGGTCGCCTTTGGCTACGTTTCCGGCGTTGGCTCCCTGCCGCTTAGCGCCAAGGAGGGCGCCATAGCGAACTACGCGCCCCACCGCGCCACGCGCTTTGACCTTGATGGAACCGCCGTCGAAGTCCTGGATCGAGCCTATCGCATCAGCGATGTTCAATAGTTGCTCGACGGGCGGCGTCAGTCCTTGCACTTGAACGTCAGCGAGAAGTGCGGGACCTTGAGGCGGCAATTTCCACCGCCTGTCTCCCTCACTCCATAGCCGTTGCCGGGCCCGAGATCGCCGAGCTTGCTCAGCAGCGCGCCGACGTTGGGGCTGCGCCCGGAATCGTCGGGGTCCTCCGCTGTTGCGACCTTAGGTTCGTCCGACCTGGGCAGCGCCGCAGTCCCGTTGGATGCCGGCGGGTTGTCCAGGGGCGCCGCACCAGACTCGACCTTGGGCGACGGCGCCACAGAAGGCACTGCCTCCGGCGCGGGGACGTCAAGGTTTGCGCGCTTCGAGGCTTCGCTCTTCGCCTGTGAATCGGCGCCGACCATCGATGTCGTATCGACTGGCTTGCCGGGACCGGTCGGATCGGCGGCCTTGGCGTCGACGGCATCGCACCGCTTAATGTCGGCCGGCGCCCGCGTCCAGATCATCGAGCGGGAAAAGAATTTGGTCCCGGCATAGCCTTTCACGCGCAGCCGGTTGTCATCGAGCGGCTTCAGCTCGACATCATACTTCCTGCCCTTGTCGGGGTCGTAAATCCAGCCATCGTCCCACAGGCCGCTGCCCTGCGGCGCCACATCACCGATGATCTGCTTGCCGCAGCCCTTCTTGTTTTCGGCTTCATCGCGCGCCCAAACTACGTGGCCGCACAGGTTGGTGCCGCAATCCTTGATCTCGACGCCACCACGCCCCTGCTCATCAATCCACACACCGCGCGGATCGGAAGCGGACCATGCCGGTCCTGCAACGATCAAGCTCGCGCCCATCAAAGCGGGCATCAGAATAGTCGTATTGACACGCATGACTGCCTCCTTATCGCACGAGCGTAAGGTGAGAGTGCTCCAGGACTAAAAGCCCGGCTTGTGCAGGCCTTTTCGTGCCAGCCAGTTGGCCGAACAAGCAACCTCAGGATGTGCAATGGACCAAAGGAGCCCGATTAGCCGCAATTCTTAGCGGCTGCCTACAACCGGAGTGTGCGGCGCCATGAAGCACCCGGACGGAGTCCTGACCGCCGCCGGAGCACAGCCGTGCTTCTTCGGGAGTTTCCGAGGCGCCGCTCAATCCCTCGGAAGTTAACGTAAGATCGCTTGGATTTCCGTGTGGCCGGCAGCTGCGGCAACATCGGCAGCTCTTTCGCGTCGCTTATTGCGCAAACTGCGATCGGCGCCAGCCTGAAGCAGCATCTCTACGACTTTTCGGTTGCCGGCTTGAGCGGCTAGCATAAGGGCAGAAAACCCAAGCTTATTGCGGTCGTTGACGCGTGCGCCTGCCGCAATAAGAGCTCCAACGATTTTGGGATCGCTGCCCAGCGCGGCAAGCATCAGCGGGCTATTGCCTAGTACCGTTGCGTGGTTGACGTCCGCCTTCTTCTCGACGAGTAAACCAGCCAATTCGACGTGCCCACGCTCGAGTGCTTTAAGAAGCGGCGTTGCACCGTCGGCGTCCTCCGTATCGAGAATGGCACCATGGTCAATCAAGAGACGGCCTGCCTCCAGATTGCCCTGGTCAGCTGCATAAGCGAGCGCTGTTTTTTTTTCCGAACCCTGCGTTTCAATGCCTGCGCCCCCGTCGAGTAGTGCTGCGACGACCGGGGTGCCACACTGGCGCGCTGCCAGCATGAGTGCCGATTCGTCCTGAGATGTCTTTTCCTCGACCGAGCTTCCGGATGTCAGCAACGCGCGGAGAGGCTCACTCCTGCAATGCTTGGCTGCATGAATCGCAGCCGTCGCACCCATCTTGTCCTTGAGCCGCTGATCGGCGCCCTTTGCGATAAGCAGCCGAACGATGCTTTCCCGACCTTCGTCTGACGCTCGCATCAGGGCTGTCTCGCCTGAAGAATTGACGGCATTGACTTGAGCGCCGCCTCCGAGGAGTAGCGACACAACCGTCTCGTGTCCCGCTGCTGAGGCGAGCACCAAGGCCGAACCGGCCTCAGGGTCGACATGATTTACGTCGGAGCCGGCGGCCAAAAGCGCACGAACAACTTCCTCCTGCCCCCGCCATGCCGCGTCCATGAGCGCCGGCCAGCCATTACGGCGGCTTTTCTCCGCCTCGTCTCTAGTTACGCGTTGAGGAGCAGCGTTGACTATCGTGGCACGCCAACCATTACTTGGAGCCATTGAAGGGGGGGGCACGGCCCTGCCGCTCTCGATGCTTTCTAAGAAGCGGCCGGCCTGCTGAGAGCCGCCCGCGGCCGCTTTCTCAAGCCATTTTTTGGCCTCCCCTTCGTTGCGCGGCGTGCCTCGACCTTGCAGATAGAAACTGCCGAGCTGCGCTTGAGCCTCAACGTGGCCGTTGACAGCCGCTTGGCGCATCCATTCGAACGCGGCGGCGTCATTCGGCGCAACTCCACGGCCTATGCGATAGAGCGCAGCAAGGCGGAATTGGGCTTCTGCGTTTCCCGCCTTTGCTGCGAACGTGAGCTCTCGCAGGGCGCTCTCGACATCGCCCACTCGCAGCGCGGCCTCCGCATTGCGCTCCGCCGTCTCGACGTCCCCTGCCGGTGCCTGGCTTGGCAGCCATAGGCCGGCGGCGACGAGAAGCATGAAACGCGCCGGGACATGCAGTATACGTCGTTCATCGCGTGCCATATTTCGTCTCCACCTCGATGCCGATATTCTTTAGGAAAGGGGTGGGAAGGATTCCGCCAGCGCAGACGATGAGCGCGTCGTTGCGCATCCGGATGTTTTGACCGTTTTTCTCGATCTCCACGAAACCGACAGAGATACGCCTCACGTTAGCGCCAAGCATGAGCTCGACATCGCCCTTCGCCACGGCAGCATCGATCGCTTTGCGGTTTTTGGGCTTGGCGCGCGCGAACCCGTCTCCGCGGTAGGAGAGCGTCACCTTCGTGCGGGGCTCCCCGGCAACCGCGACTGCCGCCTCAAGCGCGCTATCGCCGCCCCCGACCACGAGCACGTTCTTGCCGCGGTACTGAGCGGGATCGGAAAGGCGGTAGACGACGTGCTGCAGCTCTTCTCCTGGAACGCCAAGGCGACGCGGCGTGCCGCGACGACCAATTGCTAGCAGAACAGAGCGCGCTCGATAGACCCCCCGATGCGTCGCGATTTCGAACCCGTCACCGCTTCGGGTGATCCCTTCGACGCGCTCTTCAAAGTTAATCTTGAGCCGCGTCCGACGAACCACGTCTTGCCAGAAATCGAGCAGTTTCTCTTTGCTTGTTTCACGAAATTTGACTTGTCCGATGAGCGCCAGTTTGGCGGGAGCCGTCATGACAAGCTTTCCGCGAGGAAAATGCGCCACCGTGCCGCCAAGGCTGTCCTGCTCGAGCGTCACGAAGTTCAGCTGACTTTCGAGCGCCGCAAGACTTGCAGAAAGACCTGCCGGTCCCGCGCCAACAATGACGAGATCCAGACGATCATGCCGACCGTGCCCAGCGAGCTTGCGGATCGAGTTCTACCGCCTGGCGTCCCTGTTCGATGGCATTGCGAATGAGCCCCATGCCACCGAGCTCACCCGCGATGAAGAGACCCGGAATGTTCGTCTCAAAGTTCGGTTTGACGTGTGGAATATCGACGCCGCGTTTCTCGGTCCCGAAAACGAGCGTGATGGCCCCAAATGGACACGCGGCGTGACAGGCGCCGTGTCCGATGCACGATGACGGCTCCACGAGCGTGGGATTGCCATTGATGAAGCCAATAACATCGCCTTCGGGGCACGCCTTAACGCAGGCGCCACACTGAAGGCAGAGAGCAGGATCGAAAACCGGGTGCAGCGATGCAGGCTGGGACAACCCCGCTGCGACGGCCGCATCCCGCATCGCGAGACTTCGCCGGTTGGTGCGGCGCAAGACCCAGCCGTACGCGACGAAAACTGTTGCCAGCATCAAGGCGTAAACAAATAGGCTTTCTGTCAGCAGCTCCCCCTTGTCGAAAGCGCAATCGCAAGCGCGATTGCCCGCGCGCCCACTCAACAGCGCCAATGAACTACGCGGCGCCTCTCCCTATCTCCGGCACCTGGGACCGAACACTGCAATCAATCCTGACCGAGCCCCAGCTCCTTCGCCACTTCGGTGATTTTTGCGCGAGGTTCCGGCTCTGATGCGAAGACGTCTAGGGCCTGGCCCAAGGCTTTGATCGCAAGGTCACGCTCGCCAAGAACTATGCGCGATCGTACTAATTTGACCCAGCCTTCGACGTCGTGTGGTGACGAATTGAGCCTTGCCGCCAGCCCATCGACCATGGAACGGATGATCGCCTGCTGATCGGCAGGCATTGTGGTGACGGTCTTGCTTTCATCATCCCGAGACGCTGCCGCAACGGCCTCTACCCTGGCCGGAACCCCCTCGCTTTCCTTTGTGCTGGCAGAGGAAGTGCTCGCAATTTCATTGTCATTGACATCGACCTTCTTCTTAGCTTCCTCGTAAGCCAACTTGAGCTCCGTCGACTTAGGGTCAACTTCAATCGCGCGCGCATAAGCCGCGACGGCCTCTGGGTAGCGCCTGGTATTAGAATAAGACCAGCCCAGCATTCGCCAGCCGTCCCGATTTTTGGGCTCCTTCTCCAGCCGACTTTTGAGCCGCTCGATCATGGTATCGACGTCCGCCAGCGTCGATTGGTCGTTCGAAACGGCTTGAGGGGGTAATGCAGGCACCATTTCGGAATAGGCTCGAAGGTTTTCAACCTCCGAGTTCGACATATCCGGAGCCTGGGCCATCACTTTGCCGGGCTCCTTATCATCATAGTTCGCTGCGAGGAACGCGAGCGCCAAAGCCCCTGCCATGATCAAAGCAGCCGTATGGCGATTCAATCTACGGAGGCTGGTCAGGCCGGAGCTCTCAGCATCCATTAAACGTTGCTCGAGCAGCTTGCAGCGCGCCTTTTTCGCTTCAGCGTTGCTCAGCTCACCGCGCCTTCGCTTTCCGTCGATCTCGGCGAGCAGTTGAATGATCGAGTTTGCCTCGGTAGCAGCACGCGCACTTCGGGAGCTGTGCGCAAACTTTTGCGAGTGCGCAAAAAGCAGCACTGCCGCAAGAGCAGCAGTCGCCACGAGGTACCAAACCACTATCGATGACAGCATGAGTCATGCCCCATTTGCAGCTCTCGGCCCTCAACCCTGGTGTCCCACCTGCGAGCCCCTGCAAAATGCAAGTCGGCGATGCAGCGAATGGTTGGAGGCAGGTCACAAGAATGCTGGCTTCGCGAAACCCGCGATTATCCTTATCGAAGAAGCAAGCAAAAAATGGGCAACGATTGCGCCCTAATTGAGCATTATTGGATTGCGCGCTAGATGAGCATTATTGCGGACCCATCGCCACCAAGCAGCCCCAAAAATAACTCAGAAAACTGGCAATTCTCGCAACATTGATCTGCGCCGTCCGCCATACTGCTGGGGCGGCGCGAGCCTGGGGGATTCAGCGAGATGCTCGACAGCGCGTTTACAACCTCAGATGCGGTCGCTTCCGCACGAGCTTGGCACTCAGAAGGGCCAGGGAGGAGGGCTGTCCGCCGTCCAGAGCAAAGTGACGCTGCGCAGCGCGAGCTGCGCTTTGCGCAATACGTCAGGCGACCCCTTCAACGTTTCTTCCCGCTGCTTTTTGCAACAGTGATCGTTGGTGGCTTGGCTTTCGGCTGGTTTGAACGGGAGGAGCGCTATCTCACACCCGAGGAGGGGATCGGATACTGGCTTGGCGTCGTGGGAGCGACGATGATGTTTGCGCTTCTGCTCTACCCAATGCGCAAGCGCTTCAGGGCACTGCAGAGGTTGGGCAGCGTCGCGTCGTGGTTCAGGCTCCATATGTTACTCGGCATCGTGGGTCCGACACTTATTCTATTTCACGCCAATTTCCGTCTCGACTCCTTGAATGCGACCGTGGCGACCGTGGCAATGCTCATCGTCGTCGCGAGTGGGGTCGTGGGCCGCTATCTCTACCAGCGGCTCCACATGGGCCTCTATGGCCGGAAAGCAGAAGTGCGGGAGATTTTGGAAGATATCGTCGCCTTAAAGGATGTTCTCGGCACCGAAATCTACGCGGAGCGGGAATTTATGGCCGGCCTTGCCAAGCTCCAGGCGTGCCTACCCAATCCGTCGCAGGGCCTGGTGGCAACGAGCTGGTCCATGCTGCGCACCAGGGCTCAGTCGCGCCGAGCAATGCGCCACCTCACCCGCATCTCCGACGGTATCATTCGGAGGCTCGCCCGAGAGCACGGGTGGACTCGTCGGGAACAACGAAGGCGGAGAACTGCGGTAAGGGAGCATCTCGCGGTTTTGCGCGCGGCTTTGACCAAAGCGGGCAGCCTCGCTTTCTACGCGCGCCTCTTCTCTCTCTGGCACCACTTGCATCTTCCGCTTTTCCTGTTTCTGGTAATTAGCGCAGTGCTGCACGTCATTGCCGTGCACCTCTATTGAAGCGGCTTTTGATGTCGCAGCAGCGGACAGCGCTGGCGCGATTGCCCACGGTCCTGTTCGCGCTGTTCGTGCTGTTTGGCATCATGAGCACGCAAAGCGTGTTGGCAGAGTCATGGTTCGAAAAGCTCGTCATGCCAGGCGAGCTGATAACCGGCCACGCAAACCTAGAGAAGGATTGCAGGAACTGCCACGAGTCCTTCTCGCAGCACACTCAGTCGCGCCTCTGCCTAGGTTGCCACAAGCCTATTGCTGCTGACATCGACGCGCGGAAAGGATTCCATGGCCGTCAGCCGACAATTCGCGACACGGAGTGCCGGCACTGCCACACCGATCATAAAGGTCGCCAAGCTGACATAGTTGGCCTCGACCCACAGACGTTCCGGCACGATGTAACCGATTTTCCCCTCAAGGGCGCTCACGTGTCGGTGGCTTGCGAAAGTTGCCATCAGGCCGGGAAACCAAGACGGACTGCTCCATTAGAGTGCGTCGGATGTCACAAAAAGGACGAGCCCCACGGTGGCCGCCTGGGCAAGACTTGCGATGGTTGCCACAGTGTCGACGCCTGGAAGCCAACCCTTTCCTTCGACCACGGCAGAACGAAGTTTCCGCTCGTCGGCGCGCATAAGAGCATCGCGTGTCGCACTTGCCATTCCGACGAGCAGTGGAAAGGGCTCGACGTCGCTTGCGTCACCTGTCACCGACTGAAAGATGCACATGGTGGCCGTTACGGCGAGAAATGTGAGACTTGTCACGGAAGTGAGAAATGGAGCGCCATCCGCTTCGACCACGACAAGGCGACGAAATTCCCACTGCTTGGCGAGCATCGGAAGCTCAACTGCAATGCATGCCACACGGGCAATATATACCGCGACAAACTACAGACAGCATGTGTCAGCTGCCACAAAAAGCAGGACGTCCACCAGAGCCAGCTCGGCTCGGCGTGCGAACGCTGCCATACGGAGAAGGGCTGGCGCCAAAAAGTCGATTTCGACCATGACCTCACATCCTTCCCACTGATCGGCCTCCACGCGGCTGTGCCCTGCGAGGGCTGTCACGTTACACAGGAGTATAAGACAACTCCGCGATCCTGCACCGCGTGCCATAAGGACATTCATCATGAGGGACGACTGGGCTCCCGCTGCGAGGCCTGCCACAATCCGAACGGATGGAAGCTTTTTCAGTTCGATCATGGCAAGCAGACTCGCTTCCCATTGATGGGCGCGCACTCAAGCCTCTCTTGCCACGCGTGCCACAGGGAGAAGAACCCGCCGACGCTGGTCCTTCCCCAAGACTGCTACAGCTGTCACAGCCAAGATGACATTCATCGGGGCGCCTTCGGTCGCAATTGCGCGACCTGCCACTCGACTGCGGCGTTCTCCGAACCCATGCGGCGGCGATAGCTCTGCACCAAATCAAGTGACTTATATCCAAGCGAATCCTAAGTCGAATTATGCTTAGTTCCGAACAATGCAGCGGCGATCGCTCTGCACCAAATCTGCGTGATTAAACTTATATCCAAGCGAATCCTAAGCCGAATTGTGCGGAAATACTCATAACGGCTTTATTTTTCCATCCTTTTTTCAGCCATGAATTGGAATCAAAGTCTGCCAACCAATTTACTTTTCGGATTGCGCCAGATTTGGGGGACCTTCCGGGAGTTGTGCATCTCGCAAGACCGGCCGGTTCAAGCAAAGTGGGATGGTATGGGCGGTGGCTCGCCATCGAGCAGGGAGGCGAACCAAAAAAGCAAAACGAGCTTATCGGCCGCAGAGGCTACCGGGGGGATAATGTATGCGAGGGAAAACTCCTCGCCGCGTAATATCGGCGATATTCGCCGTGTGCGTGCTCTTGCTTGCGGGGGAAGTCGCAGAGGCGCAAGAGCAGTCGCAGCGGACTTTCGATCACTTCAATACAGGATTTCCGCTGACGGGATCCCACTTCGGGGTCGACTGCGAGAGCTGCCATTGGGCCGGTCGATTCAAGGGCACGCCTCGTGAGTGCGGGGGTTGTCACAACGGGCAAATGGCGCCCGGAAAGCCCGCGAACCATATCGTCACCACGCAGCCCTGCGAGACCTGTCACAAGAGCACGGTGACTTTCGCCGGCGCCAGCTTCAGTCACACCGGCATCGTGAATGGCTGCGCCTCCTGCCACAATGGCCAGACGGCGACCGGCAAGCCGGCGAACCACATCGTCACCACCCAGCCGTGCGAGACCTGCCACAAGAGCACGGTCACTTACGCCGGCGCCAGCTTCAGTCACACCGGCATCGTGAATGGCTGCGCCTCCTGCCACAATGGCCAGACGGCGACCGGCAAGCCGGCGAACCACATCGTCACCACCCAGCCCTGCGAGACCTGTCACAAGAGCACGGTGACTTTCACCGGAGCCAGCTTCAGTCACACCGGCATCGTGAATGGCTGCGCCTCCTGCCACAATGGCCAGACGGCGACCGGCAAGCCGGCGAACCACATCGTCACCACCCAGCCCTGCGAGACCTGTCACAAGAGCACGGTGACTTTCACCGGAGCCAGCTTCAGTCACACCGGCATCGTGAATGGCTGCGCCTCCTGCCACAATGGCCAGACGGCGACCGGCAAGCCGGCGAACCACATCGTCACCACCCAGCCCTGCGAGACCTGTCACAAGAGCACGGTGACTTTCGCCGGCGCCAGCTTCAGTCACACCGGCATCGTGAATGGCTGCGCCTCCTGCCACAATGGCCAGACGGCGACCGGCAAGCCGGCGAACCACATCGTCACCACCCAGCCCTGCGAGACCTGCCACAAGAGCACGGTGACTTTCGCCGGCGCCAGCTTCAGCCACACCGGCATCGTGATGGCTGCGCCTCCTGCCACAACGGCCAGACGGCGACCGGCAAGCCGGCGAACCATATCGTCACCACCCAGCCCTGCGAGACCTGCCACAAGAGCACGGTGACCTTCGCCGGCGCCAGCTTCAGCCACACCGGCATCATTTCGGGCTGCGCCTCCTGCCACAACGGCCAGACGGCGACCGGCAAGCCGGCGAACCACATCGTCACCACCCAGCCCTGCGAGACCTGCCACAAGAGTACGGTGAGCTTCGCCGGCGCCACCTTCAGCCACACCGGCATCATTTCGGGCTGCGCCTCCTGCCACAACGGCCAGACGGCGACCGGCAAGCCGGCGAACCACATCGTCACCACCCAGCCCTGCGAGACCTGCCACAAGAGTACGGTGAGCTTCGCCGGCGCCACCTTCAGCCACACCGGCATCATTTCGGGCTGCGCCTCCTGCCACAACGGCCAGACGGCGACCGGCAAGCCGGCGAACCACATCGTCACCACCCAGCCGTGCGAGACCTGCCACAAGAGTACGGTGAGCTTCGCCGGCGCCACCTTCAGCCACACCGGCATCATTTCGGGCTGCGCCTCCTGCCACAACGGCCAGACGGCGACCGGCAAGCCGGCGAACCACATCGTCACCACCCAGCCCTGCGAGACCTGCCACAAGAGTACGGTGAGCTTCGCCGGCGCCACCTTCAGCCACACCGGCATCATTTCGGGCTGCGCCTCCTGCCACAACGGCCAGACGGCGACCGGCAAGCCGGCGAACCATATCGTCACCACCCAGCCGTGCGAGACCTGTCACAAGAGTACGGTGAGCTTCGCCGGCGCCACCTTCAGCCACACCGGCATCATCTCGGGCTGCGCCTCCTGCCACAACGGCCAGACGGCACTCGGCAAGCCGGCGAACCACTTGCCGACGAACCAACCTTGCGAGACCTGCCATCGAAGCACGGTGTCATTTGCCGGCGCGCAAATGAACCACGCCGGCATCGTGAGCGGCTGCGCCTCTTGCCACAACGGAGTCATTGCTCAAGGCAAGCCCAACGACCACCCGCGAACAACTGCAGGCTGCGAAACATGCCATAACACCAGGAGCTGGAGCCGATGATCGCGCGCGAGCTCTGCGGTTGGGCGGTGTGTTCCTGCCGCGCAGTGCTGTCAATGGTAGCGGTACTCTGTGCGTTCGAAGCACGCGCTGAACCTGTGACCGACCGAGCGCTTTCGGGTGCTCAAATTGTCACTCGAAATGAATGTGCCTTACTGAAGATCTCATTCAACTTCCGCGTCCGCTATGACAGCCATTTCCCGCTGGATCACGGCAATGAGCTGAGGATCCGGGTTAGTGCCATAGACCCCGCTGTAGCGGCGGCCAATATCCTTACGCAGCGGGAATCACTGCGCGCCCCGGGCAACAAGATTGCGGCCATCAAAGCAATCGAGCTCGATCTCAATTTTGCGCCGGGCCCAGCACTCGTCATTCAATTTAATCGAACCGTCCACTACGAGGTCGGTCAGGGTGCAGACTTTCAAAGCGTGATCGTCGCCATCTCGGGTGCGAAGAAATCAAAGTTCTGCCGCCCAATCTTGCCGCAAACCAGAGAGGATAGCTGGTCTGCCAAGGTGCGGCGCGAATCCTCTGGGTCCGGCTGGTCGCCCTCGGTCGAACCTGCTTTGCCGCCCCGGCTGAAGGCACGCGGGGTCGGAACGCTGACTGACGAGGATCGACGTGCCGCTGCCGCTGCGATGGATGAAGCACGGGCTGCGCTGAAGAAAAATAAACCTAACGAAGCGATCCGACGGCTGAGCAAGGTGCTCAAGCTGCCTGAGAATGAACACAGTGCTGAAGCTCAGGAACTGATCGGACTTGCACGCCAGCGCAGCGGTGATCTTGCTGAGGCCCAGGCGGAATACGAGGATTACCTCTCGCGTTACCCGCAGGGCGATGGCGCAGATCGGGTGCGTCAGCGCCTGGCGGGCGTGTCGACAGCAAAAGGGGAACCACCCGCATCGGTGGCTAACGATCCAACCGCAGAAAAGCGGCGCGGCCGTTTCCATTCTGGGACGGACGGCACTTCAGCGTGGACCTTATCGGGCAGCGCATCTCAGTTCTATATCCGCGACGATAGTTTCCGCGTCCTCCACGACCCATCATTGCCTCCGGACTTCAATACCAACGCGGATGACCACGCCGTTCACCAAAATGAACTACTGTCCAGCTTCGATCTCGTGGGTACCTGGAGCAACGATGCGTCAAAGTGGAAGTTTCGCTTCTCTGGCAGCGAGGAGCACTATTTCTCTAACGATGTTGATGAAATCTACGCCCTTGCCGCACTGTACCTCGAGGCGACAGTTCGCGAATTGGATACGATGGTTCGGGTGGGCCGGCAGACACGGAACACTGACGGTGTCCTCGGGCGTTTCGACGGAGCACTTCTGAGCTGGCAGGCTCAGCCTTGGATGGCTCTCAACTTGGTCGCCGGGTCGCCCGTGGCGAGGCGCAGGGACGAGCCTTTCAAGGACGAAAAATACTTTTACGGCGCGAGCGTGGACATTGGGCCATTCTTCGATGGTCTCGACATCAGCCTCTTCGGAATCGAGCAGCGCGATCGCGATTGGATCGACCGCCAGGGAATCGGATTCGAAGTGCGCTACCTCACGCCGTCATTGGCTAGTTTTGCTACCGTCGATTACGACGTGCACTTCGGGGAACTCAACGCGGCGATCGCATCGGGCACATGGACGTTCTCGGATAAATCTACGCTGCATGGTGGCTTCGAGTACCGGAAGTCGCCTTACCTATCGGCTTGGACTGCGATCCAAGGACAACCTTTCATTACGCTCTATGACCTGCTTAAGCTGCATACGATCGAAGAAGCGGATCAGCTCGCAATCGATCGAACAGCAACCTATCGAGCAGCATCGATCGGTTACTCGCGGTTCTTGACCGAGCATCTTCAGGCAAGCGCCGACGTCACGATTTCGGATACCACCGGCACCGTCGCCTCGGGTGGCGTCGCGGCCCTCCCGGCCACCGGCATGGACACGTACTATTCCGCCCAGCTGATTGCCAACGATATAATCGAAGCGAACGATATGTATATCGTCGGTCTGCGCCTCGCGGCCGGGGAGCTCTCAAATCTCTACGTCCTCGATTTCAATTCGCTTTACCCGATACGCGAAGATTTACGGGTGGGGCCGCGATTGCGTCTCGGCTACCGCAAAGGCAACGAGGAGGATTTGACCGAGTACACTGTGCTGCCTTCCGTCCTCGTAGATTACTACTGGACGCGCGATTTCAGCCTTGAGCTCGAGGTAGGTGTCAATTGGACTGAAACCATGCAGGCTGGCGTCCAAGAGGACAACACTGAGCTCTTTGTTACTGCCGGCTTTCGTTACGACTTCTATGCGGACGGAGTCAGCAATTGTCGGCTTCCGGGGACAATTTGCAAATGATCGTGCGTCTCGCGGAAATTGTTTGAACGATGTCATACGCAACGCGTTGGAGATCGAAATGAACTACGAAGAGCTGTTCGGAAAGCATCTCGAGGCGCTGCATCGCGAGGGCCGCTACCGCATCTTTGCGGACCTGAAACGCCGGCGAGGCTCGTTTCCGACGGCCGAGCAGTTCACCACCAACGGCAGCCGTCCCGTCACAGTCTGGTGCTCCAACGACTATCTCGGCATGAGCCAGCACCCGGTCGTGATCGCGGCCATGCATGAGGCGATCGACTCGGTCGGCGCCGGCTCCGGCGGCACCCGCAACATCTCCGGCACCTGCCACTATCACGTCGAGCTCGAGGCCGAGCTTGCGGATTTGCACGGCAAAGATGCGGCGCTCCTCTTCACCTCGGCCTACGTCGCCAACGACGCAACGCTGTCGACTCTGGCGCAGCTTCTCCCCGGCCTCGTAATCTTCTCGGATGAGAAGAACCACGCGTCCATGATCGCGGGCATTCGCCACGGCGGCGGCCCGAAGCGCATCGTCCGGCACAACGACCTTGGCGACCTCGAGGCTAAGCTCAAGGAGTACGACCGCGCGACGCCTAAGCTGATCGCCTTCGAGAGCGTCTACTCGATGGACGGTCATATTGCTCCCATTGCGGCAATCTGCGATCTCGCGGAGAAGTATGGCGCGCTCACCTATCTCGACGAGGTGCACGCGGTCGGCCTCTACGGCCCGCGCGGCGGCGGTATCGCCGAGCGCGAGGGCGTGATGGAGCGAGTCGACATCATCAACGGCACGCTGGCGAAGGGTTTCGGCGTCATGGGCGGCTATATCGCCGCGAGCCGCGACTGCTGCGATGCGATCCGCTCGTATGCGGCAGGCTTCATCTTCACGACCTCCCTCGCGCCAGCGCTCGCCGCGGGCGCGCTCGCAAGCATCCGCCATCTCAGATCGAGCACGGTCGAGCGCACGCGGCACCAGGAGCAGGCCCGCAAACTCAAGAGCGAGATGCGCGCGCTGCGCATCCCCGTCCTGAGGAACCCCAGCCACATCGTACCGGTAATGGTTGGCGATCCTGTGCATTGCAAGGCGGTCACTGACACGCTCCTGCGGGACTATGGTATCTACGTGCAGCCGATCAACTATCCGACCGTTCCGCGGGGTACAGAGCGCATGCGCTTCACGCCCTCGCCGGTGCACACGGATGAGCAGATGGCCTATCTCTTGAGGGCGCTCGGCGAGCTGTGGAAAGCGTGCCCGGTCGAAAACGGGACTTATGTCGCCCTCGCGGCAGAGTAAGGACCTTTCACAAAGATTTCAGCATTGGTCAACGAGACAGCTCGCGTTGGGCTAGCCTTCTTCGCCTCTGACCTAAAGGCGAATAAGTGCGACGAACGTCGGAAGCGGAGCGCACGCGGTTGATCGTCGAGGTGGGGCATTTCGCGCTGGTGCTGGCGCTCCTGGTCGCCGTCTTCCAGATGGTGGTGCCGGCGTGGGGCGCGCATGTGCGCGACCGCGAGCTGATGGCGACGGCCGAGCCCGCGGCCTTGTGCCAGCTCGGGCTCTTGATCGTGGCGTTCCTCTCGCTGATCAACGCGCACGTGTCGTCGGATTTCTCCGTCGCCAACGTGGTCGCGAACTCGCATTCGACCAAGCCGCTCATCTATCGCATCTCGGGCGTGTGGGGGAACCACGAAGGCTCGATGGTGCTGTGGGTGCTGATCCTCGCCCTGTTCGGCGGCGCCGTCGCCGCCTTCGGGCGCAACCTGCCGCCGACGCTGAAAGCCAACGTGCTCGCGGTGCAGGCCTCGATCGCGGTGGCGTTCGTTCTCTTTATCCTCTTCACCTCCAACCCGTTCCTGCGCGTCGACCCGCCGCCGGCCGACGGCAACGGCCTGAACCCGATCCTGCAGGACCCCGCGCTCGCCTTCCATCCGCCGTTCCTCTACACGGGCTACGTCGGGTTCTCGATCGCCTACTCGTTCGCCATCGCCGCGCTGCTCGAAGGCCGGCTCGACCCCGCCTGGGCGCGCTGGGTGCGGCCGTGGACGCTGCTCGCCTGGATGTGCCTCACGATCGGCATCGCCATGGGCTCGTGGTGGGCCTACTACGAGCTCGGCTGGGGCGGCTTCTGGTTCTGGGACCCGGTCGAGAACGCGTCCCTCATGCCCTGGCTTGCCGGCACGGCGCTGCTGCACTCCTCGCTCGTCATGGAGAAGCGCGACGCGCTGAAGGTGTGGACGATCCTGCTCGCGATCCTCACCTTCTCGCTGTCGCTGATGGGCACATTCCTCGTGCGCTCGGGCGTGCTGACCTCGGTGCACGCGTTCGCCGTCGATCCGCGCCGCGGCGTGTTTATCCTCGCGATCCTGTCGCTGTTCACCGGCGGCGGGCTTGCCCTCTACGCTTGGCGCGCGCGTGAGCTGCGCCAGGGCGGGTTGTTTGCGCCCATCAGCCGCGAAGGCGCACTCGTCCTCAACAATATCCTGCTGACGACGGCCTGCGCGACCGTGCTCATCGGCACGCTCTATCCGCTGCTGCTCGAGTTGCTGACGGGCGCGAAGATCTCGGTCGGGCCACCGTATTTCAACCTGACGTTCGGGCCGCTCGTGGTGCCGCTTCTGCTGGCGCTGCCGTTCGGTCCGTTCCTCGCCTGGAAGCGCGGTGACATCCTAGGAGCCGCGCAGCGGCTGATGTTTGCGGCAATGCTCGCCGTCGTTGTCCTCGCAATTGCGCTCGCTACGCTCTATCGCGGACCCATTTTGGCGCCGTTCGGGCTCGCGATCGGCGTGTTCGTGATGGCAGGCGCCGTCTCCGACCTCGCCTATCGCGCTCGGCTCGGCTCGGTGCCGCTCGCCGAGACCTGGCGCCGGCTCAAAGGTCAGCCGCGCTCCGCCTTCGGCACGACACTTGCGCACTTCGGCGCCGGCCTGCTCGTCATCGGCATCGTCGCGACCAGCGCCTACCGCGAGGAGCGGATCCTCGTGATGAAGCCGGGCGAGGAAGCGAGCATCGCCGGCTACACGCTCTCCTTCCGCGGTGTCGCGCCGGCGACGGGGCCGAACTACCGCGAGTCAGTCGGGCTGTTCGATGTTGAGCGCGGCGGCACTCAGATCACGCGGCTCGAGCCGTCGAAGCGGATCTACGACATGCCTCCGCAGCCGACGACGGAGGCGGGCATCCGCGCGGCCTGGCGCGGCGATCTCTATGTCGTACTGGGAGACGCGCAGGCGGGCGGCGGCTACGCGGTGCGCATCTTCTTCAATCCGCTCGTGCGCTGCATCTGGATCGGCGCCCTTTTCATGTTCTTCGGCGGCGCCGTGTCGCTCAGCGATCGGCGCTTGCGCGTGGGCGCGCCGGGGCGCACGCGACGACTGCTTGCGGCCGCGCCAGGCGAGTGAGTGCGATGCTAGTGCGATGCTAATCTACAGCCATCGGCTTGCACTTGCGCTGATGAGCGGCCTGCCCCTCGCGGCGGCCATATCCATTGGACCTATTGAATGTGCCCCTCATCGTCAATGTCGTGATCGATGAACGGCGTCTCAAACAGGACCTGACACTCTGGAAATCGTGACCTTGTCTTCGGCAATGGTCGGAGGCGAAAGTCCGAACAGAGAGGCACGCTCGTCGCTACGACCTTTCCTGGCCGCAGGCTGATTTGCGCGTGCTCGATAGCGGAGAGGGGCTTTACTACCTCTCAAACTTCCGTTCGGACCCACGCGGCCGTTCGACGCGGGTCTCTCGATCACGCGGCCGCGACGTTCGCCACAGGAATCGGCTCGCGCCAGGCCGGAAGCTCGTTGAGGCGCGCATGCCAACGCGCGATTAGCGCAAATCCACCGACCGCAAACTGCTTGAAAAAGCCTGTCGCCCCTTGAACCGCATTGTGGTCCGGCGCGGCTTGCAGGTAATCCGGCTTAATGAGGTTCTGGAAGTAGAGTACACCCGCGTAACGAGTGAAGTGCTCAGAATTCCAGCTCAGCCATCGCAATACCTCGATCTGGTGGTCGTCGGTGGGCCATAGGTCGGATCCCGCGGCCCCGGGCGAGGTAGGCCATGATCACACGTAGTCCTCGCCCACGCGACCAGCGCGCAGACGCCTGCGACGAGATGTGCGGAGCGAACGAACGTGAGAAACGGACCAGAGCGAGAGATCATCAAGCATGGTCGTCACTCAGGCAGCGGCCGGCGCGGCGCAAAGCTCGGCAAGCGCAAGACGGCCGAACGCTTCGACAGACTCGACCCAATAGACGAGGTTCGCGATCCCGGCTTTTGTGCGGATGTCCTCAAGAATCGGTGCCAAGCGTGCGCGCGGAATGATCAGAGTGAGAATGCCGCGCATCACGCGTCCGCGCACGCGCTCTTGCACGCTTGCCTTGCTGAAGTCGTGGCCGTGGCCTTCCGCGCGCCAGGTGGTGAAGCCCCTGAGCGGCGGCTCGGCGTTCAGCATCAACTCGATGATGCAGTCCTCCGCATCCGGCGGATAGACGAGCGTCAGCTTGCAAAGGGATTGGTCCATGACAGGCTCCGCATTTCAACTTGAGATGATCTTGCCGCGACACCAAACCGGCGAAACAGGATTGGTAACAGCACTAGAGTGAGAGCCGTCGATGTGGCGAGACCGCCAATGACGACGATGGCGAGCGGCTTCTGGATTTCCGAGCCTGGACCGCTGGCAAACAGCAGCGGTACGAGGCCGAAGGCAGCGATGCTCGCCGTCATCAGGACGGGGCGCAGGCGGCGCAAGGATCCTTCGAAGACAACTTGACCCAACGGCGTGCCGATGGCGAGAAGCTGGTTGAAGTGGCTGACCAACACCAAGCCGTTGAGGACGGCGATGCCAAGGAGCGCAATGAACCCGACGGAGGCCGGCACCGACAGGTACTCGCCGGAGGCCCAAAGCGCGAGAATGCCGCCGATCAGCGCAAACGGCACGTTGGCGAGGATCAGAAGGGATTGGCGCAGCGACCGCAGTGTCGCGAACAGCACGAGGAAGATCAACCCGAGGGCGATGGGCACGACGATGGCGAGACGGGTGGCCGCGCGCCGCTGGTTCTCGAATTGGCCGCCCCAGACTAGACGGTAGCCAGCCGGAAGTTGCACCTTGGCGGCGACGGCTTTCTGCGCGTCCTCCACGAAGCCCACGAGATCGCGACCGGACACATAAGCCTGCACGATTGCGAAGCGTCCCGCGTTCTCTCGGTCGACCTTGACCGCGCCCGCGGTGCGACGAAGGTGCGCAACATCGCCGATGCGGATGAGACCGCCGTCGCCGGCCGCCAACTGACTTTGGGCAAAGAGCTCGGGTGCTTCGCGAAGCGTCTCAGGCCCACGGACCACGATGTTTGTTCGCCTCTGCGCCTCAACAACGATGCCGGCCGGCGCTCCTTCTAAAAGGGCGCGGAGCTCGTCCTCGATGCGGGTGACAGATAGACCCGTGCGGCCCGCAGTCAGGCGGTCCATATCGATCTGCAGGTAGTCGACGGTGGCGTTGGAAGCGGTGAAGACCTCGGAGGCTCCTCTTACGCTGGCGATCGCCGTCCGGACACGACCTGCGAGATTCGCAAGCACCTTGAGGTCCGGTCCGAAGATCTTCACCGCCAAGTCACCCCGCGCACCAGTAAGCATTTCGGAGGTTCGCATTTCGATCGGCTGGGTGAAAGCGAACTCGATGCCTGGTAGCTCCGCCAGTGCCTTGCGCAACTGCTCCACCAGCCAGCCCTTATCGGGCACGCGCCATTGGTCCTTTGGCTTCAGGACCAAGAAGGCGTCCGTCTCGTTGGGGCTCATGGGGTCGAGGCCCAGCTCGTCAGAGCCAACGCGGGCAACGACGTGCTCGATCTCGGGAACCCTTTCGCGCAGCGCGCGCTGAATGCGCAGGTCTGTCGCGACGCTCTGCCCGAGGTTGATCGAGGGGAGCTTGGTCGTCTGCATGATGACCGAACCCTCGTCCAGCGTCGGCATGAACGTCTTGCCGGTCGCGAGATAGGCGAACACCATCGCTCCCACGCCGGCCAGCGCCACGGCGTAGACGGGCACCGGATGGGCGAGACAGAAGCGCAAAAGTGGGCGATAGCCGCGCTCCAGCACCCGCATGAGAATGGGAGTCTTGTGGGCGCCGCCGCGAAGGAACAGCGACGACAGAACGGGAATCAGCGTCAAAGATAATACGAGCGAGCCTGAGAGCGCGAACACGATCGTCAGGGCAACGGGCGCAAACAGCTTCCCTTCCAGACCCTGCAGCGACAGGAGCGGAAGGAAGACGAGGCAAATGATCAGGATACCAGAGGCAACCGGCATCACTACCTCGACCACCGCCTGGTAGACCTGGTGAAGAAGCGGAATGCGCTTATCGTTCGCATGATGGTTGAGGCGCTCGACCGTGTTCTCGACTACGACGACGGCGGCGTCGACGATAAGTCCGATGGCGATGGCTAGCCCGCCGAGGCTCATGAGGTTCGCCGACATGCCGAACAGGCGCATCATCGAGAACGTAATTAGCGCCGCCATCGGCAGCGTGACTGCCACGACGAGCGAGGCACGCAGGCTTCCGAGAAAGACCAGAAGAAGAATGATGACGAGCACCGTCGCTTCGAGCAGTGCCTTTTTGACCGTGCCGACCGCGCGTTGGACAAGGTCAGATCGGTCATAGAAGGGCTTGAGCGTCACGCCTTCGGGGAGGCTCGATTTCAGGCCCTCCAGCCGCTCGCGGACCGCTTTCACGATCGCGTTCGCATCGGCGCCGCGCAGCGACAGAACGAGGCCCTCTACGGCCTCGCCACTACCGTCCTTGGTCACGGCGCCGTAGCGTGTGAGGTTGCCTATACCGACGAGAGCCACGTCGCGGATGCGCAGGACCTTGCCGCCCTCCGAGCGGAGCACGACCTGCTCCAAGTCGCCGGGAGTGCGGATCGCGCCTTCGGTGCGCACGACGAGTGCTTTCTCGCCGTCGGACAGCCGGCCGGCGCCATCATTGCGATTGGCGGCTGCGATCGCGTCTTTGATATCGGCGATACTCAAGCCCGCCGCCGCGAGTGCAGCGCTGTCGGGGACGACCTCGAACGTGCGCACGAGGCCTCCCAGGGCATTAACGTCAGCGACCCCGGGTATCGTTCTGAGGACGGGACGGATGGTCCAATCGAGGAGGCCGCGGCGCTCCTCGAGGGTCAGATTGCCGCCCTCGATGGTGAACATGAAAACGTCGGAGAGCGGCGTGGAGATCGGCGCCAAACCACCCGACACGTTCGACGGCAGTTCGCCGACCACGCCCGCCAACCGCTCGGCGACCTGCTGGCGCGCCCAATAGATGTCGGTCCCGTCCTCGAAGTCAATCGTGACGTCGGCGATTGCATACTTTGCCGATGAGCGCAGGATTGTCTGGCGTGGAATTCCCAGAAGCTCGAGTTCGACCGGCGTGATGACGCGTGTCTCGACCTCCTCCGGCGTCATCCCTGGCGCCTTCATAATGATCTTGACCTGCACCGCCGAGATATCGGGAAAGGCGTCGATCGGCATGCGCAAGAATGCATAGGCGCCCGCTGCGGCGACCAGCACCGCGCAGAGCAGCACGAAGGCTCGCTGCGTGAGCGCGAACTCGACTACCCTGCGTAGCATCGCCTACTCCGCGCCGATCATGTTTTCGAGCTGGGCGAGCCCTGAGACGGCGACTTTCTGCCCCGGGGCTAGGTTGGCCTCAATCGTCGCCGCTTGCAGTGTTTTGCCCCTCACCTTCACTGGCAGCACGGTGAAGCCGAACTCGGTGCGCACGAATACGCGCGGCGTGCCCGCCACCCAGACAACTGCCCGCGCCGGAACGTCCAACCCGCCGATCGCGGCGTCCCGGTGAATGCTGAGCGTCACCATCTGGCCAGCGACATAGCCCGACGCGGCCGGGATCGTGCCGATGAGCGTGGCTGATCGTGTCTTTGGATCCAACGTATGGCCGACCGACAGCACTTTGCCGGATACGCTTTCGTCCAGACGGATGCTGTCACCAGGTCGCACCTTGCCCATCAAAGAGGCCGGCAACTGCGCCTCGACCCAAAGCTCGTCGCTGGTGTCCAAGACGACCGCGGGTGCCATGGCAACGATGCTCGCGCCTGGGCCGACGCTGGCCTCCACGATACGTCCGGCCCTCGGGGCGACCAAATCGTAGCTGCCGTCGGGATTGCTCCTAATGTTGCCGAGGGATACGAGCCGTCGGTGCTCCTCCACCACGGCACGCAACCCCTCGCGCTGAGCTTCGGTCTCCGCTGCGCGCGTCGGCGAGGCGATGTTTTTCTCAGCCAGCCTGCGATAGCGTTCGGCGACGGCCGCGGCTGCGCCAAGATTGGCTTCAGCCTGGCGCAATTGGGATAGGGTTTCCACCAGCTCGCGGCTGGAAATCGTCATCAACTTGCGACCTTGCTCGACGGTTTCGCCGGGTAGGACCTCGACCGACACAACGGTGCCCGAGAAGGGTGCCGGCACTGCAATCCGGCTATTCATCGGAGGGATGACGGTGGCGGGTAGAAGCGCAATCGCTTCATCCGTTGCCGGGCGCACTTCCTGGAGTTTGATTTCGAGACGATCGATTTGTGCCTGCGAGACGGCGATTTCGGCGGCAAGCGCCGGCTGTTCCGCCAGTCCCTCCAAAGGGATCAGCGCCAAGACCGCTACGAGAATCCTGCCTGAAAACATAGCCCGTAACCTCCAGTGCGGCTCGGGCTGTCGCATGCTCACCTGAAAGCAACCTGAAAACACAGTCGAACCGCGCATCCAATTGAGCAGCCCGATGACCGCGCAGACCGCACCCCAAGATGCATCAGGCCTTATCCATACGTGCGTAGATCAGAGACCCAAGCAATGCATTGATCTGAGACAACACCGCGTCTTGCGATGTCGCCCCCCAATGTCGGCTCAAGCATTTTAGGCGTAGCCAACAATATGCTTAATCGGGTGCTTGGCTTCTCGGACATTTATGCAATCGCGAGGCTCGCCGCATTGACGCGAATCAGTGCGCAAAACAGCGCGCGCAGCGATGTTCGAGCCGGAAGTTAACGAGGAAAGCCTCTCATGCATGGCTGGGATACGTGGTGGGGAGGCGGCGGGATGTGGTTAGGGCCTCTGTGGATGATCGTTTGGCTGGCGGTTCTCTTAGCGGTCATCGTCGCCATGGTCCGCTGGCGTAGCGAGAAAAGATGGCGGCGGCGACAGGCCAGCGCGCGGCGCGCGCGATATTCCAACGCTACGCACGCGGGGAGATTGACCGCGACGAAGGACATCGCGGATAGGTAATGATGGCGTACTACTTCAATACGACGCTGCCGGGTCCATTCGACGAGGCCGTCGCCCGCACGGTGGCCGCGTTGAAAGAGGAAGCTTTCGGCATCATCACCGAGATCGACGTGCAAAAGACGCTGCACGAGAAGATCGGCGTAGAGTTCCGTAAGTATCGGATCCTAGGTGCTTGCAATCCCAAGCTCGCTCACCAAGCGCTTCAGCTGGAAGACAAGATTGGCACCATGTTGCCGTGCAGTGTGGTCGTGCAGGATCTTCCCGACGGTCGCGTCGAGGTGGCGGCAATCGATCCCGTTGCATCCATGCAGGCAATCGATAATCCGCAGCTCAAGGAGGCGGCCGCCCAAGTCAGCGAGAAGCTCAAGCGCGTCATAGCGCGGCTGCGGGGATAGGGGCGATGATTTTGAAGCAAGAATACTTGCCCTAGGAGGGCGTAAATGAGCGCTGCACATGAGAGAGAGGTATACGTCTGGGATCCGTTCGTGAGGATCTTCCACTGGGTCTTGGTCGTCGCATTCACGGTTGCCTTCCTGACCGAGGAAGACACGCTTAACATTCACGTCTGGGCAGGTTATGCGGTGGGCATTCTGATCATCGCGCGCGTGGTCTGGGGTTTTGTAGGACCGCCGCATGCGCGCTTCTCCGATTTCGTCTACAAGCCCGCCGCCTCGATTACCTACATCGGCGATGTATTGCGCTTGCGCTCAGCACGCTACCTCGGACACAGCCCCGCTGGAGGAGCAATGGTAATACTGCTCTTGGCGCTCCTGACTGCGACGGTGGTGACTGGCCTCATTGTCTACGGAGGCGAGCACCAGGGAGGACCGCTTGCGGGCATCGTCACTAGCCAACGAGCAGAAGCGCTTGAGGACCTGCATAACGTCCTCGCTAACGTGACGTTCGCCTTCGTGCTTGCGCACATCGCCGCCGTGGTGCTCGCGAGCTTTGCGCATCGCGAGAACCTGATCCGCTCGATGTTCACCGGGTACAAACGCCCGTGAAGAACCACGAGGCGCCGGCGCAGTGCCGAAATCCGTAGACGAGAGTTGACGCGGAGCCGACCCGATGCGAGGACGATTATCCCCGTCTCTATTATTCTGCCAGAGGGGCACGAAGTCACTCACACCGTCTCTCAGCTGAGATAGCGTGGTGCTCATGCCGGATCTCGACCATCCGTATTTCCCGTTGATCGTCGCGCTCGGCATCGGCCTCCTGATCGGGACGGAGCGCGAACGCCGCAAAGGCGAAGGACCCTTTCGCTCCGCCGCCGGGATTCGGACGTTTGCGATCACGGCGGTGCTCGGCGCAGTCTCGGTGAACATTGGCGGCGAGATTCTCCTCAGCGTGACCATGGCGGGGGTAATTGGATTGATATCGATTGCCTATTTCCGCAGCCGGAGTGACGACCCAGGCCTTACCACCGAAATTGCGCTTATTCTGACGCTGGCCCTGGGCGGGCTTGCAATGCGCGAGCCGGCGAGAGCTGCGGCTATTGCGGTCACGGTAGCTGTTCTTCTGCGGGCGCGCGGGCCGATGCACCGCTTTGTGCGTGAGGTTTTGACTGAGGCGGAACTCAAGTCGGCCTTGATCTTTGCCGCAGCCACTCTCGTCGTTTGGCCGGTCATCCCCGATCGCTACCTTGGGCCGTTCGGGGCCATCAATCCACGCTCGATCTGGACGATAGTAATTCTGATCATGGCGATCAGCGCCTGCGGCTACGTCGCGGTCCGCGCCCTGGGTGCCAGATTCGGCCTGCCTGCTGCCGGTCTCGCGTCGGGGTTCGTATCGAGTAGCGCAACCATCGCCGCTATGGGGGCGAGAGTGGTCGAGGACTCCCGTTTGCTGGGTCCCGCCGTCGCGGGCGCCGTGCTCTCTACGATTGCAACGGTGGCTCAGGTGGCCATTGTGGTGGCAGCAACGAGTCCGATGACGCTGATAGCACTCGGACTGCCGTTGATTTTCGCCGGATTGGCAGCGGTCGCCTACGGCCTCATCTTTGGACTGAGGTTAACGGACACGACCCCCATATCGCTCGCCAAGCCGGGGGAGGCATTCAGTTTCAAGGCAGCGCTCTTATTGGCAGCAACTCTGGCCATCGTCCTTCTTGCCGCCGCAGCGCTGCGCACTTGGCTCGGCGACCGAGGATTGCTCGTCGCCGCCGCCGCGGCAGGTTTCGCAGATGTCCACGCGACGGCCGTTTCGATCGCCGCCCAGGTCGCGGCCGGGAAATTGGCAGCTCCAGACGCATGCGTACCGATCTTGGTCGGGTTCACGACAAATTCAGTGACGAAGATCATTCTTGCAACTGCCAGCGGCAGCAAAGCGTTCGCGCTTCGGGTGGTCCCGGGCCTCGTCGTTGTCTTGGCGGCAGCGTGGATGGGTCTTCTGGTAAAGTTCGTCTGATCGTTCAGCTCCGCATCATTGGCTCGCAGAATTGCAGCGTTTTGTTCGCACCGCTGACCTCAACAAAGTCTACTCCGCAGTACCCTGACTTGATTGGGCACCGCGCTGTTTCTGCTTCTGGCCCAACGCAGACGTTGAGACTCGCCTCAGAGCGGACTCTCGAATTGTCGCCGACGCTAGTGTGAAGGCGATCGCGCTAGAGTTCGGGATCGCGGCAGGAGGGTGTGATCCGCACTGTGAGAGATCCCTGCCACCCGGCACCCCCGAACCTCTGCCGTTCGGTGTCCAGCGCCCGGCCGAAATGCGCTGGCTTCCCTACCGCCGTCTCGGCGTCGTTGCCGACGATGACTGAAAGCTCGTGAGTAAGCTTGAACCCGACAAAGTTCCAGACTTCTGAAGGTGATCTTGACCTTTTCGGTCCGTTGCCCAACATGGCCATGCGCAACGCGAGGAGAAAAATGTATCAGTCTGCGATTTTAGCCGCGCTGGCCGTGGCGCTAGGGTATGGATCCGCTCTGGCGGCGGAACAGGGAGACGCAGCGCGCGGCCTAACTTATTCGAAGAAATTCTGCGCCGAGTGTCACGGTGTCGAGGCTAAAGACCGCTCGCCTAATCCAGATGCTCTCACCTTCAAGGAATACGCAAACAGGCCCGGCACGACGGGAACCGCTCTCCACGTTTGGCTACAGAGTCCACATCCGTCGATGCCCGAGCTTATCGTGCCCATCGACGACCGCGACGACGTGATCGCATACATTCTGAGCCTGAAAGAGGGTGCAGCTGGCGGTAAGCAATAGCAATCGTCCCTAGCCTGCCCAGTAAAGGGCTACGGATTCATCCAGCCCGCGAACGGCCGCAAGGACGTTTTCGTCCATATCAGTGCGGTTTAACGCGCCAATGTCCTAACAAGCGACGACCTCTAAGCGGTGGACGACGAGTGCTGAATTGGCGACCTCAAGGCCTGGGATAGCGTGGTGAGCGCCGTAGAGGCTAATGGTCCAGGGCCAAAATGCGCGCAGCCGAGTTGGCATGCGTGCACAGTCGAGTCCGCCCTGGCTGACATCGGCGCCTCATTCAGTGGATTGTCAGCGGCAGACGCCGCAACTCGTCTTCAGCGCTTCGGTCTCAATTCGCTCGCCGTCGCAACTGGCAGGGGTCCCCTCCAGCGCCTTCTGACCCAGCTCGCAAATCCACTAATTTACGTGCTGTTGGGCTCGGCACTCGTCAGCGCTTTGTTGGGTCACGCTGTTGATACCGCCGTGATTCTAGCCGTCGTGCTGATCAATGCCGCCATTGGCTTTGTGCAAGAAGGGCGCGCAGAGAAGGCGCTTGAAGCGATACGCGGCATGGTCAGCCCAATGGCTTCCGTCTTGCGCGACGGTCGGCGTGTGACCGTCGATGCCGCCGCCGTCGTTCCGGGCGACATAATGCTGCTTGAGGCCGGCGACCGCATCGCTGCAGACGTTCGCCTGCTCAAGTCGCGAAATCTTTTCGTCGACGAATCCATACTCACGGGAGAATCAGCCGCAGTAGAGAAAGCGATCGAGCCGGTCGCGGAAAACGTTCCGCTGGGAGACCGCCGTTCGATGGCTTATTCCGGCACCCTCGTGACGGCAGGGCAAGGGGCCGGTCTGGTGGTAGCGACCGGAGCTGCTGCAGAACTTGGCCGCATCAGCGCCCTCCTTGGGCGCGTGCAGGAGCTCGAGACGCCGCTGGTCCGGCAGATGAACAGCTTCGCGCGTCAGGTCACCCTAGTTATCCTCGGCTTTTCCGCTGTGGTGTTTGCATTCGCCGTGCTGGTGCGCGGTTACGCGCTTGCAGAGGCATTCATGGTCGTGGTGGGCATGGCGGTAGCCGCGATCCCCGAGGGTCTTCCTGCAGTGACTACCATCACGCTTGCGATCGGCGTTCAGCGTATGGCAGCGCGCAATGCGATTATCCGGCGCCTGCCAGCCGTCGAGACGCTGGGATCAGTCTCTACCATCTGCTCGGACAAGACTGGAACGTTCACGAAGAACGAGATGACAGCCACCAAGGTCGTCGTGGCCAATCGCGCCTACAATGTGGGCGGCGTTGGTTATGCTCCGAGGGGCGGCTTCACCCTAGAGGGCCGTGACATTGATCCGGAAAGCGACGCCGACCTGATGCGCCTCACTCGCTCCGCACTGCTCTGCAACGACGCCTCGCTGCGGCAAGGAGAGAAGGGCTGGGTGGTCGAGGGCGACCCCATGGAAGGGGCGCTCGTCGCACTTGGGCTCAAAGCGGGTTACGATGCCGAGACCCTCCATAGGCAGCTACCGCGGCTCGACGAAATCCCATTCGATGCCGCGCACCGTTACATGGCGACGCTCCATCACGGCCACGACGGCACGGCCTTCGTCTGCGTCAAGGGAGCGCCCGAGCACGTCCTTGATATGTGCGAGTCCCAGCTCTCCCATGCCGGTAAAGCCCCTCTCGACAATGCCTATTGGCTTTTGGCCATCGACCGGCTCGCCCGTGAGGGATACCGCGTGCTCGCGATCGCCTCAAAACCGATGCCGCTCGAGACGCGCGAGCTGGAGTTCGCGAATGTCGGTGACGACCTTACGCTTGAAGGTTTGATCGGATTGATCGACCCGCCGCGTGAAGAGGCCATTACCGCCGTTGCGGAGTGTAAGAAGGCCGGTATCGGCGTGAAGATGATCACCGGTGATCATGCCGCCACCGCGACCGCTATCGCAGCGCAACTTGGTCTGGACGTGCGCAGACCCACCGTTACGGGACAGAGTATCGATCGCCTGGATGACGTGGCCTTGCGCCTACTTGTTGCCGATACGAATGTCTTTGCCCGCACCAGTCCCGAGCACAAGCTCCGCATTGTCGAAGCGCTTCAAGCCGACGGCGCCGTAGTCGCGATGACGGGCGACGGGGTCAACGATGCTCCAGCCCTAAAGCGGGCGGATGTCGGTGTTGCCATGGGCCGAAAGGGAACCGAGGCTGCCAAGGAGGCGGCCGAAATGGTACTTGCCGACGACAACTTTGCCTCGATCGTCGCCGCTGTTCGCGAAGGACGGGCTGTCTACGACAATCTCATCAAAGTGATCGGCTGGACACTACCGACGAGCGGTGGTGAGACGCTCGTCATTATCCTTGCGATACTTGTTGGTCTGACGTTGCCGGTCACGCCCGTGCAAATCCTTTGGATCAACATGGTGAGCGCCGTGGGGCTGGGGCTTGTGCTGGCGTTCGAGCCTGCCGAGGCAGACATCATGCAGCGCCCGCCACGCGCGCCCGATGCGCCGCTACTCTCGGGATTCCTGATGTGGCGCATCATCATAGTTTCCGCCTTGTTCGCCGCTGGCGCGTTCGGGATCTTTGCCTGGGCCGAACGCCGAGTTCTCTCGCTTGAGGAAGCCCGCACCATGGTCGTTAACACCATCGTCGTGATGGAGATCTTCTACCTTTTCAGCGTTCGTTACCTGCGCTCGGCGTCCTTCACGTGGCGCGGGGTCCTTGGCACGCCAGCGGTGTTGATAGGCGTAGGTGGCGTCATCGCGCTGCAACTCGGGCTCACGTATCTTCCATTGATGAACCGGCTTTTCGAAACGCGTCCAGTAGCTTTGGTCGACGGACTTGTCATTATCGCGATTGGTGTCGCCTTATTTGCAATACTCGAGATCGAGAAGCGCATGCAGCGGGTCGTGGCGGGCATTCTGGGAGTGCAGGGTACTCTTTGATATTCCAGCTGAGGTTAGGGACCGACCCGAAAATCGATCGCGCCATCTGGAGCGATCCGACGGGGCCATTTGATTGTTTGCTCCTCGTCGCCCGATTGCCGTAGACGACGTGTTCGCGCTCGGTGCGACGTGCAGCGGCTCCCCGCTGCGCAATGTCGGGCTCCCTCATTCTCTCCCAAAAAACCGCCAGAGTCGGCATCGTTCAGGCTTTTCAAGAAAGTAACGAGGTTGATGCACATCAAGGCATCCGCGACGTCAAGGATGATGAAGATCAAGGCGTTAACCCCAGAATGCTGTTTTGCATTTTCCCGCAATGATGTCCTAATTAAAGAGGAGAGTTCGATGCCCTGTCGAAGAATTGCATGCGGGATAGCAGCTGTCATTATCGCTCTGGTGAGTTTCGACTCGGCCACTGCAGACGAAGGTCTTCAGCCGCAGACGCGCCAGGATCTGAAGTCCGCGATGGAGAACGAGGCGTTTACTTCTTGGAAATACACGCTCTTCGCAGAGCACGCGCGCAAGGAAGGCAAGTTCGTGCTGGCGGAGATCCTTGAGACAACGGCTGGCATGGAGCACGGCCACTTCATGGAATGGGCGAAGCGGTCTGAGCTAGTTAGCGAGGACTGGAACAACTTGGCCAATGCGATCGTCGGCGAATATGCGGATGACATGGCAATGTATGCTCGATTGGCTGACCGTGCCGAAGCTGCTGGTGACAAGGAGATGGCGCAGCGCTTTCGCGAGGTCCGCGCGGAGGAGGAGAAGCATCGAGACAAATTCATGAAAGCCATGTCGACATCGTTTAAGCCAGACAAGCCCTAATCGTCGGCGTTTAAGCAAGCATGTCGAAAGCATTCAACTTTCGCCTTGGTCCGGGGCGAAGCGGCCGTGACGGGTCACCTACGTCTCGTATCATAGGCTGCAATCGCAATATAACCTATATCGCGCCCCAATCCCTACAGCCGCGCTGCATGGTTGACGCGCGAGACTTGATTGCATTGGCATAGGCATCCCAGGCGTCCTTCTGCGCGTCGGTGATGCCGAGTTCGGCTTTCACATACGCGAGCAAGACGGAATCTAGTGGCGACCTCGCCGGATCATGGAGTGGTGGCGGCTGGGTGTCATTTGCATCGGGCACCAAGGAGAGGGCCCGTTGCCGCGCCCGCTACAGTCGGGCCGGTGGCAACAGCTATAAGCTTAGCGCCACATGCGCGACCGCCTCCGGCACGGCTTCGCAAACAGCAACCGTCTACCAGGTCAGCCCCAATCGCTTTCGAGGCAGCTTCCACAACGTCGAATACAATGTTTCGGGGACGATCCGCATTGTGGTCCAGGGCAGCAGCCAGAGCGTAACCCTCGCTGGCGATAGCGGTTCGGCATCACTAAACCTCAGCCGCCGCTAAGTCGCAAAAGAGTTGTCCCCGTTTTTCCAAGAGTAACGAGGATTGATGCACATCAAGGCATCGAGTTCCCACCGAGCGATGTTGCCTGTGTGTCGTACCGAGAGTGACATGAGGCTGAAAATGCAAGCTACAGAGATCCAAGAGCATGCTCGCAAGCTGATGGAAGCTCACGGTGCTCGCGCGGTCGTGGAAGCGGCGCAAAAGGCCGTTGCATTCGAGAACAGCGCCGACGTGGCGCAGGCTCGCGTCTGGCGACAAATTGAAGCCGCCCTGAACCAGATGCAGGGACCGCACCAGACCTGAGGGTTTGTTGTGCAAATCCAGGTTCATCGACGATACGATTGTTTCAACCCGCTCATCGAGAGCCAATCGGGAGGTATCCTAATGTCCAGACTTCTTTCTGCACTCGCAATTGCCGCCTTCATGGTCATGGTCGGCGCGCCAGTTCAGGCCGTTCCGGCGCCTACCTTGCTCAACTCACCGAGTGCCGGACAGACCACCGTCGAAAAGGCCCACTGGCGCCATCGCCATCATCGCTGCTGGTGGCGGCACGGTCACCGTCACTGCCGCTGGTGGTGAACGCGAGAGCGACCGCTAGATAAGCAAAGCCCGACCTCGCGGCCCGGGCTTTGTGCATGAGAGCATCACGGGGCATTGGCATGTCACCCATATTTTGGAGGTATTCCAGCAACAAGACATTGGCGCAACGCGCGCTCGCATTGGCACTCCTGGCAGGAATTGTTGTCGGCAGCATCAATTACAGCAGTTGGGCTCTGGCGGCGACAGCTGCAGTCTTCGCTAACTTGACCAAGGATCAGACCAAGAGCGGCACAATCTTCCAGGATTGCCCGGTCTGCCCGCAGATGGTCGTTATCCCCGCAGGTCGCTTCATGATGGGATCGCCGGAAACCGATGAAGACGCCCGCGACAATGAGCGGCCTCAGCACAAGGTCACCATCGCAAGGCCTTTCGCGGTGTCGAGGTTTGAGGTGACATTTGCGGAATGGAATGCCTGCATCGATGCTGGCGGATGCACCCATCACCCAAACGATGCGGGATGGGGGCAGGGCGCGCGGCCCGTGATGAACGTGTCGTGGGACGATATCACGGAGCAGTACCTACCGTGGCTGCGCAGGGTGACAGGCCAGGCGTATCGGCTATTGACCGAGGCAGAGTGGGAGTACGCCGCGCGCGCAGGAACGACGACGCCTTACTCGTGGGGTGAGGATCTCGGCGAGAACAACGCCAACTGCTCCGGCTGCAGGAGTCAGTGGGACAACGAGCAAACCGCGCCTGTAGGCTCCTTCAAGCCCAACAATTTCGGCCTCTACGACATGCACGGCAATGTCTGGGAATGGGTGCAGGATTGCTATAATGACAAAGCGTACGCGACAGCCCCCACCGATGGCTCTGCTGCACCCGACGAGCCTAATTGCGATCACGTTCTTCGTGGTGGTTCCTGGATGGGCAATCCGAGGAGCATGCGCGCGGCATTCCGTAACTCCATCTTTCCTGAGTACCGGTTGAGCGGCTATGGTTTCCGGGTTGCACGCGCTCTCGAGACGCCAGAATGAATTGGCTCGTCCCACTTCAACTCTGCTACTTGACGGCCGCCCCTCACTACCGCTCCCGGTAGCGTGACAGTAACAGCTGAAACAGCGAAGCCCAACCTCGCGGTGTTCGTGGCGCTCGAGTGGTCTTGGCCAGCTACGGTTTGATCTACGTCAAGGTTTTCGCGCGGTTTCGACCGAAAATGCACAGAAGTTCGAGTGGAGCCGCCACAGATGACCGAGTACAGAGAATATGTGGCTTGGGACGCGCCCACGCGTTGGTTCCATTGGATCAACGCGCTCGCTGTCGTTGGGCTGATCGGCACAGGTCTGGTGATCCTCTTCGACAATGCGCTTGGGCTATCGGGGGCCGGAAAAGTGACGCTCAAGAGCGTCCATGCGTCATTCGGGTATGCGATGGCGCTCAACTTGCTGTGGCGCTTGGCCTGGGCCTTTTTTGGCGGCAGGTATGCGAGGTGGCGCGCGATTGTGCCTGCCGGCCCCGGCTACTTGACGGCGCTGCGGGCTTATACCGCTTCCTTCCTGTCGGGCGAGCCACAGCAGTACGTTGGGCACAATCCGCTCGCGCGCATTGGCGTGTTCCTGCTCTTCCTCCTCCTTCTCGTTCAGGCTGTCACGGGCCTCGTCATCGCGGGCACGGACCTATTCTGGCCGCCCTTCGGGCATTGGTTCGCGACCTGGGTTGCCGCTCCTGGAATCGATCCTGCTAACATTGTTCCCGGCGCCAAGGAGTTGGTTGACCCCGCCTCTTATGATTCGATGCGTGCGTTCCGTCGGCCATTCGTTGTGGTGCACGAAACGGGGTTCTACGCGCTGGCTGTTCTGATCGTCCTCCATCTCATCGGCGTCGTAACGACCGAGATCCACGAAGGCGGCAGCATCACCTCGGCGATGTTCACCGGACGCAAGATCCTCTCGCGCCGGCCGCCTGACGCGACGTAGGCAGCAACCAATTCTGCGAGGCATAGCACCAGCCTCACTTTTGCTGAATGCTCTGGAGGTAGTGCGTGAGTTCGAGGACGCGTACGTGAGCCGGCGGGAAGCCCGCACTTTGTTCGTGGCTGCGCATGCGTTCCGAGAAGAGCGGCATCTGCGTCGTCTCGTGCCCAGGCACCGGCTTGTCACCAGCGATGATGTCGAACACGCGCCAGAACGGAAACTCACCGCTGTTTGATTTGGCGATCATCGTAAGATCTTTTGGCGGCTTGATGAGCTTGGCTGAGAGCTCTCCCTTTCCGGTGCCATCCCGACCATGGCAGGCAGCGCAGTTCTCCTGATACTCTTGCCGTCCGTCGTTGAAGACCGCGGAGCGCGTCCTTCCCTCTTCGGCTGAGACTTGTGCAAGAAGCGGGGAGAGCAGAAAAGCAAGTGCGGCGAAACCTGTCCTAGCCTCGAAGTTCTTGTGAACCATGGAGCCCTCTTAATTGGTGACCACGTCCTCCAACCGCCTCGCACGCGAAGCGCAGATCTTCAATTTGGAGATTCCGGTTGCAGATTTCTACGACTGTTCCTCCAATATTCAACCAAAGTCGCGAGGTTGATCCTCTGCCCCAAGTCTCCGACAGCAGCTCTCGACCGACCGTCTTTCGCGCCCGCAACCTCGCGAAGACGTACGTCATGGGCGAGGTTAAAGTACATGCGCTGCGCGACGTTGACCTCGACATCTTCGAAGGGGAATTCGTCGTTCTGCTTGGTCCCTCCGGCTCGGGAAAGTCAACGCTTCTCAATATCCTCGGTGGGCTAGATTCGCCGACCAGCGGCGAGGCCGCCTGGCGCGACCATAATCTCGTCGCGGCGAGTGAAGCCGAGCTGACGCGCTATCGGCGCGAGCACGTCGGCTTCGTATTTCAATTCTACAACCTGATCCCAAGCCTCACGGTTCTAGAGAATGTGGCGCTGGTCGGTGAGATTGCGACCAAACCCTTTGACGTACGCGAAGCTCTCGCCCTCGTGGGCCTTTCAGATCGGCTCGATCACTTTCCGTCCCAGCTTTCGGGAGGCGAGCAGCAGCGCGTTGCCGTCGCACGGGCCATCGCCAAATCTCCCGACGTGCTGTTGTGCGACGAACCCACCGGTGCGCTCGATTGCGACACCGGCAGGCTTGTACTTGGGGCGATCGCGAAGGTGAATGAGCGCCTCGGAACGACCACGATCATCATCACTCACAACGCGGCAATTGCCGACATGGCCGACCGTGTGATGCGTCTCGCCGGCGGGCGCATTGTCGGCATTGAACGCAATGTGCACCGCCTAACCGCCCAGGAGGTGTCCTGGTGAATCTCCTCGATCGCAAGCTCTTCCGTGACGTCCTAGCCATTCGCGGTCAAGTTGCGACTATCGCCCTCGTGGTCGCCTCCGGTATGGCGGTGTTTGTCGCCTCCATCTCAACATACGATTCTCTTCAAGCCGCCCGGCAACGCTTCTATGATAGCTCACGCTTTCCGCAGATCTTCGTCTCGCTGAAGCGTGCTCCGCGCACCGTAGCGGCGCAGCTTGCCCAGATCCCTGGAGTCGCAACCGTTGAGCCGCGCATCGTGCGCGACGTGATCGTCGACTGGCCCGCAGCGGTGCTGCCAGTCTCGGCACGCATGGTCTCGATTGCCAAAGCCGGCGACGAGCCGCTTGCTCGCCTCTATATGCGCAGCGGAACCGCGCCGGCACCCGGCGACACGCGTAGCGCTGTCATCAACGAGGCGTTCGCCGAGGCGAATGGCATCGCGCCGGGTATGGATCTGCGCGTCATTCTCAATGGACGTGTCGAGACATTTCGCATCACCGGCATCGCGCTCTCACCGGAATTCATCTACGCGGTCAAACCAGGAGTACCCATTCCCGATGACCGCTTCTATGCCATCATGTGGATCGACCGCACGGCCGCCGAGCCGGCCTTTGCCATGGACGGCGCCTTCAACGATGCCGTTATCTCGCTCGCGCCAGGAGCCAACGAACGCGAAGTCATCGATGAAATCGACCGCATCCTCGAGCCCTATGGGTCCGTAGGCGCAATTGCGCGTCGCGATCAGCCGTCCAATCGCTTTCTTGAAGATGAGTTAAGCCAGCAGAAGACGACGTCGATCACGATCCCCATCATTTTCTTCGGGATCGCGGCCTTTCTGCTCAATGTCGCTCTCGGGCGGCTGGTGTCCGCGCAGCGTGAGCAGATCGCAGCATTAAAGGCGCTCGGGTTCCCCACCACGCCGCTTGTGCTGCACTATCTCAAGCTGGTTGGCATTATTGTACTGCTCGGCTCCGCGCTCGGAATTGCCGGCGGTGTGGCCTTCGGCCGCGCCATGATCGCCAGCTATCATGGGTTCTTCCGATTTCCGCAGCTTGCATTCGAATTGACCCCCTGGTCGGTTGTGACAGGGGCGGTGATCAGTTTCGCCGCAGCATCGCTTGGGGTCCTCACTGCGGTGCAGACCATCGTCAGCTTGAAACCGGCGGTCGCCATGCAGACGGCCGCGCCAGTCCGCTTCCGCTCCACCTTTGTCGAGCAACGGTTCGGAAAACACGCTCTGAGCCCAAGCCAGACTATGATCCTGCGCAACCTCTTGGGCCGGCCGTGGCGCGCGGCATTGACCACACTCGGGATTGCGCTTGCCGTGCCTATGGTCGTGCTCGGTCTCTTCTGGCGCGACGCCATCAATCACATGATGGATGTCCAATTCACGCTGATCGAGCGTGGCAACACGTTCGTCACCTTTCCACATCCTCTCGACAGAAGTGTCATCCGCGATCTCGTTCATGAGCCCGGCGTCCTCGCGGTGGAAGGACAGCGCATCGTGCCCGTGCGCCTGCGCGCAGAGCACCGCAGTTATCTCACCTCCATCATCGGGCTTCCGGTCAACAGCGAGCTTCGCCAGCCTCGCGATACCGCGCTGCGCAAGATTGACGTACCGCCCGCTGGCCTCGTCTTAACTCGCCGGCTCGGCGAGCGGCTTGGCGTTTCGCCTGGCGACATGCTGACGGTCGAGGTCATGGAGGGGCGCAGGCATGCGCGCGATCTACCCGTCGCTGCGCTGGTCGAGGAAGTTGTGGGGATGGCCGTCTATATGGACCTTGACGCTCTCAACCGGCTGACCGGCGAGGGCGACATAGTCTCCGCTGCCGAGCTTTTCGTGGAGCCATCGGCTGTGGCCGACCTGTCCAAGCGGTTCAAAGATCTGCCAGTGATCGAATCGCTGGCCATGAAGACTCAGACGATCACGTCGTTCCTTGACAAGATCGCAGGCCTCGTGCTCGTGGCCGCGGGAATACTGACGGGGTTTGCAGTGATCATCGCCGTCGGCGTCGTCTACAACAGCGCCCGCATCAGCTTGCATGAGCGCGCTTGGGAGCTTGCAAGCTTGCGCGTCCTAGGCTTCACCCGCGCCGAGGTCTCCCGCATCATATTTGCTGAGTTCATGATCGAGATCGCAGTCGGAATTCCACTTGGCCTTTGGCTATCACAAGTGATCGTAGATCTCATCGCGCGTTTTCATTCCAACGAGAGCTTTCAGATTCCCGCGGTAATCGGGGCGAGAACCTTTGTTCTTGCTGCGGTTGCGGTCCTAGCGGCTGCAGCAGCCAGTGCCTACGTCGTGCGCAGACGTATCGACCGGCTCGATCTTGTCGCCGTCCTTAAGACCAGGGATTGAATAATGCAGTTCAGCCTTGAGAGAATTCTGCTCATTGGCGGTCTGATCGCCGTCGCCGGCGGTATCCTGTGGTCGCTGAAGCCTCGACCGGTCCAGGTCGAAACCGCCACCGTGACCGTTGGCCGTTTCGTCGCCACGGTGGATGAGGATGGCAAAACTCGTGTGCGCGAGCGCTACGTGGTCGATGCCCCTTTGGCCGGGCGTCTGCTACGAATTCCGCTGAAAGCCGGCGACGGCGTCACCCAAGGCAACATCGTTGCCACCATCCTTCCATCGCCCGTCCCTTTTCTTGATCCTCGGGCCCGGCGCGAGACGGAAGAGAGGTTGGGCGCGGCCGAAGCCGCTCGCGAGCGTGCTACTGCAGAAATCGATAGGACCCGCGCAGAGGCTGCGCAGGCACAGAATGAGCTTGGCCGCGTCCAAACGCTGGTGCAGCGGGGCGTTTCTACCAAGCAGGCGCTCGAGCGTGCGGAACTCGCCGCGCGCGTGACTGAGCGGCTACTGGGTGCAGCCGAATTCCAGAACCATGCGGCCGAGCACGCCGTAGAGCAAGCTAAGGCCTTGCTCGCACGCTATGATCAAGGATCTGCTGCGGCAAGCGAAGCTTGGCACGTGACGGCTCCTGTCTCAGGTCACGTGCTAAAGGTTTTGCAGGAGAGCGAGGCAATCGTGGCTGCGGGGACGCCGCTGCTTGAGGTCGGCGATCCTCGTTCCCTCGAGATTGTTGTCGACGTGCTGAGCCCTGATGCTGTCGAAATCAAGCCTGGCGCCGATGTGCTGATCGAACGGTGGGGAGGCCAAGGCAATCTTGAAGGACGCGTGCGGCGCGTCGAGCCGTCGGCATTTACGAAGATCTCCACGCTCGGCGTCGAGGAGCAACGAACTAACGTTATCATCGATTTCGCCTCACCACCCGAGATGTGGTCTGGTCTGGGTGACGGCTATCGTATCGAAGCGCGCATCACCGTATTCTCTCGCGACAACGCGACGATCGTGCCCGCCGGCTCGCTGTTTCGAGTAGGTGATGGTTGGAACGTCTATGTCGTGCGCGACGGACGCGCCGAGCGGCGCCCCGTTGAGCTCTTGCGCCGGTCGGGGCGCTGGGCTGCGGTAGCGTCTGGGCTCACTGTCGGCGACACCGTCATTGTGTACCCGAACGATAACGTCCAGCCAGGCGTGAAGGTAATGCAGTCCGCACCTACTCGGTCGTAGGCTCGTTTGACACCACGCTTCTGGCCTGACCCGAAGCTTGGCCGAGCTGATTGCGATGCGCGCGGATCTCGATGCGGATCAACCAACCCATCAACCACGAGGCTGCTCGTCACGTACGACGGTAACGAGAAGACGGCTGGAAGGCCCACCGAGGCCGATCAACTCTCGGCGCTTTAAGAGAGCATAGTCCTCGCAGTCGCCCTTTCCCACTGTGCTCGCGAACGTAACGCTCGCATTCGTGTTGGCGCACATCGCAGCTATCCTGGTCGCGCGCTTAGCGCATCGCGAGAACCTGATCTGTGGCTGCAAGCGAGAATTATAACTCCCGCGAGCTTATGCGGGATCCCGACGCTTTCGGTGCTGATAGCGTTCTTCCGCTATTCCGCCAAATACGTACGCAGCCCATACGATGATTGGCGCCGTGAACAATTTGAGGCAGCGCTAGTATTTCCCGCCACGACACGGCGCGTTGCGCAATAGTCCGCTGATGGCCTGATCGCCCGTGCGCATCGCATTATCGAGGAGAGCGTCGTTGCACACGAGCGCGAAGACGAAGCAACTGTCTACCCGCGCCTGACGAAGTTCCTGGCCGACAGCCACGGTCTGTCGGCGATGAGCCGCGCCCACCGGGAGATCCAACATCAGGCACGGCTCTTGGGTCGGCTGGCCTATGGTTTACGCGCAGAAGATGCCGACAAGTACCTCGTGCGCGACGCCCAGCGCGTGATTGAATCGATTGAAGCGCTGGTTCGCATCCACAACGCTCAAGAGGAAGACATTTATGAGCACGCAGTTCGTGCGTGAGTCGATGTCGCGCGGCAACGAAGTCCATCAGGTCTGACCTCGCACACACCGACGGGATTCAGACTTTGCCGTTCACCGGCTGCAGCCGGCTGCCGACAACATCCACATGCGCGGCCGCATGTGACGGCTTCTCAGAGGTCGCCTTAGGTCACCGCGCAAGGGCACATTCCCACATGCGCGCTTCGAGATCGACCGCGCTGTCAACTGTCGCGCTCGAGGCGCTTAATTTTCAAATCGAGATAGTCGCGGATGAACTCGTACCGTTTCCGGCTGGGTGTTCCGCGGTAACGGATCAGGATCGGCTCCCCGACTTCGTCGGTTAGCGGTTCTTCTGTCCAGCCATCGCTGGGCGAGGCGCGAGGTCCGAATCTCGTCTGGTGGCGCTAGAAGTATCCAGAACCAATATCATCCGTAACAACCGGCTGCTGCCGATTTGCTTGCAAGGGTTACCGCGCCACGTTCCGTGCGCGACTGACGAGAACGAGGAGAGATTGCTTGATGAATGAGGATCGTTATGCCAACAAACCAAAACGGCGTTGGTCGCGCCCGCCACCGCCGAACCAAAGAAATAATCCTAGACCAGACGGGAGCCGTCGCCAGGGGCAGATTTCCGCCAATGCGGAAAAAAGCTACCAAAGTTACATGGCGCTTGCGCGTGACGCCGCTTCCAGGGGCGATGTCATTGCGGCCGAGAATTTCTATCAACACGCAGAGCATTTCCTGCGTCTGTTGAAGGAACCTGCCTTGTAAAGCGCAGCGGCTGCCGGTGATATGCCAAGCAGCATTTTTAGGTTGGATGTACGCCAACCCCCGGCCAGGCTTCCAATCGCGCAGCTTCGTGACTGAGAGTTTTTGCGATTGATCGATTAGGAATTGCATAATTATGTCGCTGGTGCTTCGTACAGTCGGGTTTACCCCGCGCGGCTGGGGATGCCACCGGCAAGGGGCCCCGTTGGCATGAACCGTGCCCGACCACTGCCGCCGCGCCCCTCGGGAAACTGTTTATTTCCTCTATCCTTGGAGATCACTTCACCGCACGACCTACGTCGCGCATTCAGCCCGAAGCCTCCTAAAAAGCTTGGCAACCGCCACATGACTGACGTTATAGCCGCGAGCGACAAACTCGCCGCGAGCGAGACGGCTCGAATAGCCGCATCTCCCAGCGATGGAATGTATCCCTGGGTCTGGCTCGACATAATGGACTGGCGCATCGCGCCGGGTGCGCTCGCTCCGTATCCTAAGCGACATGATGAAGAGAGGCTGCGATTTCTGAATTGTGCAGGTTAATGAAATTGATCGTGTCGGCGGCAGGCATCGCGTGGCCATAGAGATAACCTTGCGCCTCATCACAACCGTGCTGCAGCAAAGTCGTCGCCTGCGCTAGTTGCTCGACGCCTTCTGCCGTGACGGTCAATCCCAATCCATGACCGAATCCGAGCAGGGCACAGACGAACGCAGATGCCTCAGGCTCGTTTTCCATGTTGTGTATGAAGCTGCGATCAATCTTGATCTTGTCGATCTTGAAGTGGCGCAGATGGCCGAGGCTCGAATAACCCATGCCAAAATCGTCCAGGGCGATGCGCACGCCAGCGTTTCGCAACCCGCCGAGTATCCACTTCGCGCTCTCCAAGTCCTGCACGAGAGCGGATTCGGTGATCTCGATTTCGAGGCGATGTGGGGACAGACCCAATTCTCCGAGAATTGAAAGAATCCGAAGCCCCACGGCACGGTCCTCCAGTTGTGACGGCGAAATGTTGAACGAGAGAGTCACATCCTGCGGCCATTGGCAGGCGGCGCATGCGGCTTGCCGAAGCAGCTGATCGGTCAGCTCATTTATTAGACCGCAACTTTCCGCAATCGGGATGAAGCGGTCGGGCGGCACTTTGCCGAGCGTTGGATGGGTCCACCGGGCCAGCGCCTCGAACCCCACCACTCGCTTGCTTCGCAGATTGACTAAGGGCTGAAAATCGGGCCGCACGGCTCCGTTGTTGATGGCCGCGCGAAGCTCGCGCTCGATCAGACGTCGTTCGAGCAGACGCGCGTCCATTTCAACTTCGAAGAAGCGGAAGGCGGAGCTAGGCTCGGCCTTGGCACGGTACATAGCGAGGTCGGCTTTGCGCATGATTTCAACATGATTCGCACCATCCTGCGGAATGAGTGCGATGCCGATGGCGACCTCGATATGATGCGATGTCGATCCGATCGTGATCGGCTGCTCTATTTCTTCGATCACTCGCAGGGCGATGCTGGTTGCTTCCTCCGCCCCGGCCAGTTGACGTGCAAGGATTACGAATTCATCGCCACCGAACCGCACAACCAGATCGCCATCGCGGACAGCTCGTCGTAATCGCATGGCGATGTTGGTGATGACCTCGTCGCCAACTCCATGGCCGTACGTGTCGTTGACGTCCTTAAAGTTATTGAGGTCGAGCATAAGCACTGCGTGCGCGCCCTCAGTGCGCGGCGGCGCGGCGATTGCGGCCTTCAGATCATGGTCGAATTGGCGGCAGTTGGGGAGTCCAGTGAGGGAATCTTGAAGGGCAAGCTCGCGTGCCCGGCGTTCAGCCACTTGCCGAAGTGCCACTTCCCTTCGCAACGATAAGAGAGACCGCCAGGATAGCAGGAGAAGACCGACGCAGAGGAGTACCGCAAGGGCGAGGGCTTCATCGAGTTCGATTATGTGCGCGCGCGACGACTCGCCAGGGGCAGGTGAAAAGATGTTGTATTCGAAGGCGATGAACGTAGCCACGGCCATCAACGCCACCAGAACCAAACCTTCTAGAAAGGTTGGCCGATGACGCGTGAATGCATGCTTCTTGCGCTCCATCGGAACACATTTGAATAAAAACTATTCCAGGACGATGTCTTGACTGCAGTTCAGGGGATATCCGCAGCTCGTGAATAAAGACTGAAACCGCCGGTATTTGAAAGACAAACGAATACCGGACTTCACGAGATCGGGGGACCGATTTCCGTTCTATGCCAATGCGCGCAACGTTGCCCGAACCTGAGACGCCGACCATCGCCCCCCACGGGACGCAAGGATGCCGCGCTCGTTAAGTCCCCCCGCAAGCTCTCGCAGCGTCTTCGCCCCGGAGGTTCGCAACTCGTCAATCACCGGCGCGACTTGGGCCGCCCTAGTCTTGGCCTTGGCGACGCGCACAGCCGTTCCCAACCCTCTTTCAGCACGGGTTAAATGCCGTCCACGCCAGCCGCCAAGCTTTTTACCCCGCGCCTTCGCGGCGGCGAGCGCGGCTTTCGTGCGTTTTGAGATGGCGTCGGCTTCGTGCTCGGCAACGGCGGCGAGGATATGAAGCGTGAACCTGGTTGCGTGCGGATTGTCAGCAGCGACTAGCGGCACGTCGCTCTCCATCAGCTTGCTAAGGAATGCGACATTCCGGACTCAGCCTATCCCATTTGGCCACGAGCAGGGTCGCGCCCGTCAACCGGCAACGGTCAATCGCAGCTTTTAGTTGAGGGCGATTGCAGTTTTTGCCGCTCTCAACCTCCGTGAAAGTCGCCTGAAGCAAATCGCCCTTTCCAAGAAAACGTCGAACAGCTTCCTTTTGGGCATCCAATCCTAAACCGGATTCACCCTGCTTTTGGGTCGAAACCCGAAGGTATGCAACAAACGCAGCCATTATATGGCTCACTCAACGGGCGTTGAGTGAAATATAACATGCATTCAGGCGTTAACGACTCAAGGAATCCGCCCTTAGTTACCGGCGAATTGCTTTTATTATCAGCGGGGCGAAGATGCAGGTATTGGAGAATCGCCTTAAGGGGGTTAGCAAATGACGATTTGTCCTGGGTGAATGCCGTGTCAGCAGTCCGCGTGGTCCACCATAGCTATTGAACAAACACCGAACGACACCATATTATGGTTAAAGGGATTCTCTTTTGCAGAGGAGGAATTGGCGTGGACTATATGTGCTGGAGAGTTTTCTTACCTTACTGCGCTCAAAAACTCAAAAACGGCAGCTATATCTTGCTTGGACGCGATCATAAGCCGGTTGGCTGCTTGGAAACCAGGTGGTCCAAATGGGAGGAGCACCCCATTGTTTACGAAGTTGAGGGATTGACTCCAAAGATGGCCGCGCAACTGTCCTGGAACCGCAATTCAAATGTCGAGCGTATATACTTCTACAATGCAGCTGCCGACCTTGGCGCGGCAAAAAGTATTCTGAAGCGCACGACAAGCGAGTTGCGAAGTTTTTGGCGCTTGCCCGGCGCTGTGGTGTGCCCGAGCGGGGTGCGACGGGCTTCGGCGTCGTGGACTGCTTGTGTGCACGGCTGATGCGCCTGAATTCGCTGCTCAGCGCTGGCCTCGCATGGTTGGCGAGCTCCTGTCATGGACTCGCGGAGCAAAAATGGATTTTGAAATTGATCGTGCTGCACTGACGATAGCGCGCTTCTGGACCTCGGCATCGATCCTGATACAGTGCCTGACCTGTCACCGGTTCAGACCTCCGGCTCAAGCCACCACCCTTCCAGCCTCTCTCAGATTCGGAGTGGGCGTGCATAGAGCGTCACATTCGTCGACGCTGTTCGTCTCATGCGACCACGAGAGGCGGCCCGCTCCTTCATCGAGCAACCTCCTCGTCTGTGAGCATTCCAAGCTGAGCACCCGCTATCTCCCTGACGAGCAGGAAGCTACCCGCCAGCGAGCACTGCGGTGGAGTTTGGACGGCAGACTCGAAAAACTTGCGGCTGACCTGCGGGGCGCCGGAGAGTTGGATGAAGAGCGATTGGGTGCGTTCGAAGCCCTCGCTCAAAAGGCTAAGCAGATGCGCGAGCGCATCCTCGGCGCACGGGCAGTACGGTTGGACAAACGAACCATAGCCTGAGGCCGGAGCGCGGTTTTCGCGGGCCACCAGCCACACACGCATTGGTCCGCTAAGTGGGGTGAAAGCGGACGTGCCGCGGGCATGCACAGCTCGTCAGCCTTTGACCCTAAGCCGTCAAACGGGCGCTCCTTAAGGTGTCCGCTAAAGCGCAAACGTACATGTGCAGATATTCAGATTGCTGTGCGTCCACGGAATATTCGATTAGCCCTCCACCGCCCGGTCACCCACTATCGGGATGATTCGCCGTCGCGTCGTCTTCAGCCGTGAGGCGTCACGATCGTCGGAATCACCTCGGGGGGTCGATGGGGGGCTGTTGATGTTTGCGCGCCTAATCGCATGCATTGCAATTGCAGTCGGCGCCGTTGCCACTGTCTGCGGTCCCGCTCATGCACAGGACGCGACGTGGCTAGCCAGTCCGGGCTCGGCAAACTTCGACACCGGCACTAATTGGTCCACGGGGTCGGTTCCGATCGGCACCGCCTTTTTCGATACGTCAAACACAACCAACCTGTCGTTCTCGGGGAACACGACGATTGGCGGTTGGACTTTCAATGCCGGAGCCTCGGCCTTTGCATTCACGAACGCGCAACAGCTCGTCTTCAATGGCGCGGGGATCGTTATCAATGGCGGGAGCGCCACGATCACCACCAGCAACTTACTGACCTTCGCCGGCTCAAGCACGGCCGGGAGCGCCAACATCATCAACTCAGGCACGATCGACTTCAGAAATTCGAGCACTGCCGGCAGCGCCACGATCTTCACCAGCAACCTAACGAACTTTTTCGATTCAAGCTCGGCCGGCAACGCCACGATCACCAACAGCGGTGGCCTCAATTTCGAGGGGGGGAGCACGGCTGGCTCAGCCAACATCACCAACAACAATTTCATCAATTTCGAGGGAGCCAGCACAGCTGGCAGCGCCACGATCACCAACAGCGACTCGCTCGCATTCAACGGCACGAGCACGGCCGGCAATGCCACCATCATCAACAATACTGGTGGCTTGATCGGCTTCACCAACTCGAGCACGGCCGGCAATGCGACCATCACCACCAACACTGGTGCTGACCTGTTCTTCACCGACACCAGTACCGGAGGCCAAGCGCGCATCATCGTGAATGCCGGCGGCACATTCGATATGTCGGGCCTCACCGCCTCTGGCATGACGGCGGGCTCGATCGAGGGAGCGGGAACCTTTAATCTCGGCTCGAAATTGCTCACGGTCGGCAGTAACAACCTCAGCACCGAGGTCAGCGGCTCAGTCGAAGGGACGGGCAGCCTCACCAAGGTCGGCACCGGAATCCTGACCCTGTCTGGAGCCAACCTCTACATCGGCGCCACCACGGTCGACGCCGGAACGCTGCTGGTCAATGGCTCGATCGCGAATTCGAGCGCTCTCGCGGTCAATGCCGGGGGCACGGTCGGCGGAATCGGGGTGCTGCCGTCGACCACGATCAACGGCGGCACGCTCTCTCCCGGAAGCGGGATCGGCACGATCACCGTGCAAGGCAACCTCGCATTCGTTGCACCTGGGCTCTATCTCGTCGACCTATCGCCGACGGCAGCCGACCGCACCAACGTCTCCGGCCCGGCGACGCTCGCCGGCTCGGTGCAAGTGGTCGCCGCCTCCGGCACCTACACGCCGGGCACCACCTACACGATCCTCAATTCGGTTGGCGGCGTCAGCGGCACGTTTGCCGGAGCCACTTCGAACTTCACCTTCCTCGCTCCTGCGCTCAGTTACGACGCCAACAACGTGTACCTGACGATTCTGCGCAACGGCGTAAGCTTTGCCAGCGTCGGGCAGACCCAAAATGAAATTGCCACCGGCGGGGCGGTCGATAGGCTCGGCCCTGGCAATCCGATCTTCGATGCCGTGATTTCGGGCGACGCTGCGCAGGCCCGGGCGGCGTTCAATCTTCTCTCAGGTGAGATCCACGCCAGCGCCGCCGGGGTCATTCTGTATGACTCGCGTTACGTGCGCGACGCCATCATCGGACGCTTACGCCAGTCCTATGGGAGCAATGGCGGACCTCTGACGGCTCTCGCCGCCAACGGTCCAGTGGTCGCCTACGCACACGGCGACACCAACCGTTACGCCCTGGGCTACGGAGACCCCGAGCATTCCGCCGGCAGGACGGATGCCGCGCCAGTGCATGATGGGCTCGCGGCCTGGGGGCAAGCGCTCGGCGCCTGGGGAAATTTCGACAGCAACGGCAACGCCGCCACGCTCGATCGCTCGCTCGGCGGCATCATCACGGGCCTCGACGCGACCTTTGACGGCCTGTGGCGGCTCGGGGTCGCCGGAGGCTACACACAGGCATCGCTCGACGTCGACACGCGTAATTCGTCGGGCTCTGCCGACAACTATCATTTGGCTTTATACGGTGGCGGACAGTTCGGCGCCCTCGGCGTTCGAACGGGCGCGGCCTATAGCTGGAATGACATCGAGACGACCCGTAACGTCTCCTTCCCCGGCTTCTCCGATCTAACGAGAGCCCGATACGACGCCGACACGGCGCAGCTTTTCGGCGACCTCGGCTATGCCATGGTGCTTAATGCGGTCGCGTACGAGCCATATGTCGGCCTGGCGTATGTCAACGTCCAAAGCGGCGGATTCACCGAGACTGGTGGCGCCGCCGCGCTCACCGCCGCTGGTCAGTCGTACGACGCAACTTTCACCACGCTGGGAGTGCGGGCGGCGACCGTGCTCGCGCTGTTGGACTGTATCGAGACGACTGCGCACGGCACACTCGCGTGGCGACACGCCTTTGGTGACGTGACACCACAGATGGCGCTCGCGTTCGCGAGCAACGGCGTGCCGTTCACGATTGGGGGCGTGCCGATCGCCGAGGATAGCCTAGTCGTCGATGCGGGGCTGGACGCCAACATCGCCGCCAATACCAGGCTCGGCGTCACCTATTCGGGGCAGCTCGCCAGCGGCGCTCAGGATCACGCTGTTCTAGGCAATTTTATCATGGGCTTCTGAGGTGATTGTTCGGGTCCGCCCAGCCTCCTGAGCGTGCCAAATTTCCACTTGAGCGCATCCTCTGATCGTCTCCAAGATGGCTCATCCCGCTCAGATTGCGAGTTCCGCTGTTGGCCCTTCTCGGTCGTTAGCTATCGACGCTCCCAATTTTCGCTCAACCGTCAAATAGTGGACGCGGCGGGCAAGGTCTTTTTGATCGCCCAATCTACTCGGCTCCGCGCCTCCCCCCGTCCATCACTTGAAGCCTGCGAGGCGCCAGTCCGTTTCCTTCCGGCACTTCAGGAAGCTTACTGAGTAGCGGCCAACTGTTTCTGGATGCGTCTCGCGTCTCTTTTCTTCATCGCGCCAGCGAGCATACCTAGACCTATGCCTTCACCGACTTGGCCTTCTCGTCTAAATCAGCGAAGAGTTTTTCGCTTCTCAGAACTTCGTTTGCAATCGCAACGCTGCGTAAGTCGCCTGCGACTTGGCCGCATCCCACGGATCAATGACTTGCAGGTCGGCAGAAAGGCGCAGCCACGGCGTGATCGCGAAGTTATAGAAAGCCTCTAGACCAGACTCATCGCGTCTGTAGAAGCCAAGCGCAGCCAGCCCATCAAGCAAAGGTTCGCTGAAGCCATATTGGAAGAAGCCGAAGCCCCAGCGGTCATTCTCGCGGCCATCCATGAGATTGTTACCCGCAAGCCCTGCTAGCGCGCTCCATTTGACAGGATTGGGGTTGCCATCGCTCAGGGTCACCAGAGTGAACAGGCCCCAGCCCACCGCCGGATTCGCATCGCTCTGGACGAGGTTCTGCTGAACCGCGTAGGAGGTGAACCAATAGCCTTGCTTGAGGCTCACCGGGCTGGGAAGTGGCGGCGGCCGCAGGTCAGCAATGGTGTCGAGATTGATGCCGTACGCGTCACTATAGGCACCGCGCAATGTTTGGAAGCCCCGAAGGCCGAACAACTCGGTGGGAACGGTCAATGCCGTACCCCATGCCCTGCCCTTCGCGAAGGGATGTTCTATGACTGCCGGGTCTATTGCGCTGCGCGGATCGATGATCGCGAGCGTGAGGATGAATGGCTCTGTTTTGAAAGTCACGGCTCCACCAAGAGTGTACGGAGCCGAGATGACCACCCTGTCACCGGGGGCTCCTCTGGCCGCTGTGTAGCCCACGCCGGTCGACGGCAGCGCAAACGCTCTGTTCATGAAGGTGTCAATGCCGCCACCGCCGAGGAGGGGTGTTTGCGATGCCAGCGTCATCATGTTGAACTTGCCAACGCTGACGGAAACGTGCTCGCCAATATCCTGCGTGATGCTGAGGGAAAGGGCTGACGGGTAACGGTCTCCTGACAAATAGGCCAGCGCGGTGTTGACCGGGATAAGCGCAAAATCCTTTCGGTTTATGTTTTCGCCGAGATAATGCTCGTATTGCATGTTTACATGGAAACCAGGCCAAAGGCCGAGCTTCTCTGGATCGATCTTCAAAAAAGCGTCCACCTTGCCGCCATAGAACCATGCCTTGGTAGCATCGCCCTCGGTTTGCCCCTGATAGAATTGAGTGACCCAAATATCGGTGCTGATGCCGAGCGACCGAAGCTGTTCCTTCGGACTCCCGGAATAATCAAGGAGCGCGGGCCGCGTCGCTAAATCCTGCAAGTTTTGAGTATCATCCATTTCGCCGCCAAGGGCGAATCCATCTGGCGCAAACAGGAGATGGGCTAATAGGATTGCGCTCGTTATGCGTCCGCGCATCAATATCCCCCGGTAGAGACAGCTTCCTCCCACGCGATACAATCATTGCGTGCGCGGTGAAGAGAGGCAAAAGCAACCGCAGCGTGCCGCATCCAAATTCACGCTAAGAGTTACCGATTAAGCACAGCCTTGACTGGATGTTTTGTTTGCGTGTGCGAAAGTTGGGCCGCGAGGGAGATGCTGTCCTGATATTTTGCGTGCCCCAGGACTTCGCGGTCATAGTCGGCTTCTCGAACGTTTTGTAAGCATCGCTTCCTTTGGCGTCCGTATGACCCACGATTTGAATATGGGCATTGCACTTTATGTCAGGTGCCCTCACGGCAGGTAAGGGGCATTTTCGCCGGAATGGAAGCGATAGGCTGGCAACCGGAACTTTCAGCCTCAATAGCCGCAGCCGTATGAATTGCGACGAAGCGCCGGGCGCTGGGTAGTGGGGGCGATCACTTGAAGAAGCCCGTCCGCGAGGACGCAGCAAATCGTTAAGATCGGCGTTTGAGAGATTGGGGCGTTAGCAACATCAAAGTCTGAGCGTCGGGCGACCGCTATCATCGCCGCTCACTTCGGCGATTGCTGTGAGAGTTGGAGTTAGTTCATCAGGATCGTCACTCGCGGAAGGCAGCCTGGCCGCTGCTCAATGGAGATCAGCCCTGCCTTCTGAAGCGCTCGCAGCGCTCTCGATTTGGCATTCCGGTCCACACCCAACACTCCCACTTCGGCATTCGAGAGCTTTACGGTCGATGATTTAAAGGCTCCAGAAAGACGCCAAAGGGCAATAGCGACCGCCAGCGTCTTACCGGGCAGCCTGGCTGCGGCGGCAAGCCAAGTCATAGGTACAGGACCTTTCAAGAACCTGTCGGCGCGCTGAGAAGCGACAAAAGCCCTGGCTTTCGCATCCCAGCAATAAGCCTTTTCTGGTATCGTCACGAGGTATCCTTATTAAGAGAGAAGAATAGATGGGCATGCACTAGGGACGTGCACCTGTCTCGAAAAGGGTGTGTCACTGGTGAGAAGGTCCTGGGCTTCAGCCTCATCCACCAGCGCCATAACTTTAGCCCACATCACGTCTCCCCGCGCGTCTGAGTACCGGTCGGGGAAGCGGACTATCTCAACGTCGGTGCGCAGTTCGAAGCCTCCGAGCACGATTTGCGAGGCTTCGGCCATAATCCGCCGCATCCTGGCGACCTGCTGGTCCAGCACATCGAGCGGGGCAATGATGAGAAGAGCATCATGAACGGGCGCACAGACTTCAATTCCTTCTCCGGTTGCCATGATGCAAGCCAGCCTAAGGATTTCGGCGCCATTTGCCTGCATCGGGAAGTTTGCCACCGAGCGCGGATTGCTTTCCCGGTGCAGAGTCCATCCGAAGACCGTCCAGAGTTTGTTGTGCAGCATCGCGTAATCAACCGCCCCGTCTGACCACTTCCAGAACGTCTTGTAAGTCCTGCGATGGAGCCGCAGCAGCTCTCGCGCCTCGATCTGCGCACAACCAATACGGCGAGCCAGCGAGTGTTCACCCATCCCGTACTGGACGGCCAGCACGCACGCCTTGGCGCGATCACGCTCGACCTTATGACTTTTTTTGTTTGCCTCAGGTGGCGCTATACCTGCCTGCTTCGCAAAAGCGAGGTACGGATCACCCGACTGGTAGGCGTCCAGCATTCCAGCATCCCCGCTCAGCGCCGCACCGATGCCAAACTCCTGCTGGCCATAATCGATATACGCGAGCCCAAAGCCGGGAGGCGGCTTGATCAGGCTGCGATACCAAGCGGGCAGACCAAAAATGAAACCAGACGTGCTTGGTTGATTGCGGCCCGTCTTTGCCCCGAATGGCGACAATAGGGTGCGGTTGCACCCGTCGCTGCCGATGGGAAGATCAGTCAGTCGCGTTCCCGAAAGAAATGAGCGCAGGCCCCGAAGCGGTGCAATCTCGGGGTACTGGCGCTCCATATCGCGAAAAGTATCGTCGTCGAGCTTCAACCGACCCTTTTCATCATGGGGCCAAGGGATGCCCTTGCGTTCCAGGTATTGCGAGAACTGATCGTACTTGAAGGTCTGACCATCGTAGATGCCGTAATCCTTGTCGATTTCTGCGATGAGCTTGTCCTGGATGCGGTCACGGTGTTTTTCAATGCGATTTAAGGTGGTCACATCTATTGGAATCCCGTTGCGCTCGATGTGTGCCACCGCGGCCATGTATTGGCCACGCAAGAGGGCTCGTGGACAATCAATGTGTGACGACATGGACCCGAGCAGGCTGGCACACGTTGTGACATCACTTTCGCAGTAGATGAGAATGGCGGCCCGTTCATTCGCAGACCAGGGGCCTCCGCTCAGGATGAGCCGTCGCATATCCTCCTTCTCGCCGGTGCCGATGCTAGGCAGACCGAAATACGTCATCGCACCGAGTAGACCGTTCCCGGCTATAGGAGCTAGGCCATTCGTCAACGTGCGGAACTCGGTGAATAGGTCGAGAATGTTGGTGGGGACGGCCCAGCCAAGCGCAAGAAAACAGCCAACTTCGGCGCTGGCGAAGTAGGCGATGAACAGAACCTGTTTATCAGTACGAAAGGGTGGTCGTTCGCCGAACTCGTCTTGCCACAAGCGGATGACGCGGTTCGTCTTAAGTTCGCGAGCAACCATGCAAACGGGCACAGGCCGTTCTCCTGCCGAGGAGATGAACTCGAAATCAATCGCCCAAACCTCATCGTATGGGTCCAGAAGATCAGTCATCACGGGTGGGACCTTTCGAATAGCAGCAGAAGAGCGGGGCGAACCCCGCTCTTCTGGATCAGGCTAAGCCGCGCAGCTTCTGGATCACCAGATGCTGCGGGCTGTCGATCAACCTGCCCTTGAAGCCGAGCTTAAGAAGCTCGTTGAAGGGTATGTCGGGCCAGGTGGGCTCGTCGCGGAGGCCCTCCGCGACAAACTCATCGTATGCTCCGAGCTCCCTGTTCCACTGTATGCGCAGCCACTGCGTAAATGCATGCTCGGCGGCGGCACGCTGCGAGTCCCCACGAGCTGTGCGACTTGCCGTCAGGCCCCGGCAAACGTACGGGCCAGAGGAAGACCGTCCCTTGGCGCGTGACTGCCGTAAACAGAGTGGCGGGGACCAGTAAGTCGCTTAGATCGCTGACCAGTTGGGGTGCGACGGCGTAGAAGCAGTCGTCCTCATCAAAATCAATGAGAGCGACATTGCGCTGGTATGCCTTATCCTCATGAACGCGGAAGAAGGTCTGCTTGGAGGGCTTACTTACGTTCACCGCCAATAAATGCTTCTTCACGCCCACATGTTCAGAAAAGTTCTGCGGCAGCTTGAGTGACTCAAAGTCGAAAGCGTCACTCATGGCTTGCCTCCCCATCAATGACGAAGACCAGCCTGCTCCCAAACTTGACATGCTTGGGCGCAGTACCATCCTTCACCATCTGCTGGAGCTTCCTGATGGAGATGCGCAGCTTGGCTGCCATCTCCTCAGACGTCAGGAATGTCTTTTTGGTAGTTATCTTCAAGGAAACCTCCATTCGGTCCCGAAGGTCGCCGCACCACGCGGCAACATGCCGAACAGATGGAAGCTTGAGGTATCAGGCGGCCATACGCGTTTTGGCATTCCGCCTAAGGAATTTGCTCAGCTTTTGGCGCGCCTATTGCGGAGCACTTCCCAAAATATCCGCCCATGGGACCCGGCAGGCAAGTTTTGCACGGCGTGAATGGCCCGCATCGTTTCGCCGAGGCGCGGTCCCGCACTGTCGATAAAACGCCGTACCTTTTCCCAAAGCTCGTTACGCCCCGAGTAAATTCGCATTAGACGCGAATGCGTCATGTGCGCGATGTCGGGGTTTTGAGCTTTCGCTGACATCATCTCCGCAACTACCGCGTCAGTGGAGGGTCGGCTGCCCGTCTTCTCCTCATAATAATCCTTGAGGTCGTCAATGTCTCTATGAGAAATATATTATCGACGGTTCCCTTGCGTTTCGCCTGGAACCGAAAGCCATTAATGTGTCGGTGTAGCAAAGTCATGAGCAGTTTGCGTTCCCAAAGGGGATCAGCCTGCTTGATCTTGTACAGCTTGCACAAAGAGGCGAGGCGTCTCGGCACTTCGATCGTGAAATCGTCGGCCGGGCTCATCGCCGTTTTCAAGTTGCCAGTGTAAACGGGCCACGGCCCCGGCTCATTGTGAGTGGAAGGCTTATCGCGTGTGCTCATGTTGTGATCCGTTAGAGTCTTGGGGAACAACAAGATGTGAAAGGTTGAGTCCCTTAAATCTAAGCTTCTGCATCGCTTCGTGCAGAATTTCGATATCCGTCTTACCGTGGCCGTAGCGAGCGAGCGTCCCCTGGAGAGCCTTCCCCTTCAAAGCGTAGATCAGTTCGTGAGACATCTGCGAATTGCGGCAGGCATCGGTCCACGTATGTCTGAAGGAATGAAAATCGATCTTGTCCCGTTTGATCCCGATGGATTTTAAGAAGCGCGCAAAATGCTTTCCGAAGCGATCCGATAGCTTGCCGTAGGCGTCTGGTTTGAGTTCGGGAAAGAGTCGCTCGCAACCCGCCCTTCTGCGCGCCTCCACAAATGCAGTGAAGGCGAAGCGATTCAGATCGGGGTGCACAGGCACACGACGGGATGAGGCAGATGTTTTTACGCCGGGATCGACTGAATCATCATTGTGCTTCTCCGTGTTGATGTCGATGTATTGGACTCCGTCCTCACTTCGGATGTCCGCTGCCCGTAGTTTGCAGAGCTCATTTAGCCGCCCTCCAGTGTACAGACCCAGCAACGGCACCCAAAATTTGGCGCTGCTGCGCAGGACCGTGTTGCCTGCAACCTTCCAATGCGTCTCGGACTCGCAGCCGGTAAAGATTGGCGCCGCAAAGATTGTGCGCAGCTCATCGACGGTGAAAGGGTCTCGCTCGTCGCGAGCCAACGACCTAACTGCGATTGTAGCCTTTGCGAAGGGGTTTGAAGTGACATCATCGTAGTGCGCGATGAGCCAATCGAAGAGGCCGGAAACAATCGTGATCTGCTTGTTGATGTTGACAACCGACATAGGTGGCAGCGCCAGCTCGCGAGCCCTGCGAGCCGCTGCACGTGCTTCCAGCCCACGCGTCTCTCTTAGCTTTGAGCGGTTGGGCGGCAATTCAGAAAGAACGGACTTAAAATCTCGGGCGTCACCTTTGGAGTAACCGGAAACGGGCTTGTCTCCCACGATCTCCAGGAACAGTGAGAGTGTCGCCTTGCAGGCGTCTTTTCGCCTCGCGCTCCAGCTTGAGCCGGACTTCTCCGATATCCAAGCGGCGGCCGCCTCAGATAGGATTGGGGTTGATTGCCGCGGCTGGACGTCCGTTTTGGCGGCTTTGTCCGTCAGCGCCTGATATCGAGAGTCGTCCGTCTTCCTGATGTCGCTTAAGGCGTCGATTTCCGCTTGGATGATCGCGCGTGACAGGAGGAGCCTTTGGTCCTTGACGGTAACCGCCGCGCCCACCGTAGCCAGATGTTGGTCGAGATACGTCAGCCCCTCGGAGGCGTCGCCGACTGACAAGGCGCCCCGAAGCTGCAGCGTCCGCTCTTCGTAGTAGTTCCACCAGTAGTAGGTCAAAAAGTCAGCGAGCGGTCGCTCCCCATCCTCCAGCAGCATGTCCATGAACGCTGTAGGGGGCAGCGTCACCTGCCGACCCTCGAAGAACGATTTTTCGTCTGCCTTGGCCTTCTCGAACAACGTCACCCGCTGGACGAAGTCGCGCTCTTTCACCGACAAGTAATGGAGTTCCGCCAGCTTGACTGAGAGCCGCGCGATGTCGTCGGACTTAAGGGTGCTTAATCGGTGCTTCAGGAGCATCGATTTTCAGCGGCCCGACATTCAGCTTTTTCGCCAGCTTTGACTTTGCGCATTGCATCGCATCGGGAAGTCGCTCGATAGCGGTCGCTTTGTCCGACGTTCGAAGAGACTGCCAAATTTCCTTGCAGCCAGCGCGCTTCTGGTCGCGTAGCGGAACAGCCAGCCGGTAGTACCAAGTGCGAGAGTTCTTGCCCGTCTTGCGGGCGACCAAGCCTTCAACGTTGGCCACTTTGACCATCCCTTACCGTAACAGTCTGCCGTAACAGTCCGGTAAAGGAGCACCTGAGTTCTCAGGTGCTTAGAGCGTGATCAAAGGCTTGGAATTTATTGGTGGAGCCGAGGGGAATCGAACCCCTGACCTCTGCAGTGCGATTGCAGCGCTCTCCCATCTGAGCTACGGCCCCGGCCGGGTGGGCGGCATTTAGGGGTGGCCCCCGAATCTTGTCAAGGAATGCGAGGCGCTGGCCCTGTTTGCGCCAGCGTTGGCAGCCTTGCTCCCGCGGCTTAGCGAGGCTACACGTCTGCCTCGCCACAACCGGACCTGCCCATGATCCAGCTGCTCGTCTATCTCCTCACCTTCATCAGCTACCTGATCCAGCTCTACGTCTACGTCATCATCGCCGGCGTGATCCTCAGCTGGCTGATGGCGTTCGGCGTGGTCAACCCCTACAACCCGACGGTGCGCGGCATCTGGCAGGCGATCAACGCAGTGACCGAGCCGCTGCAACGGCCGATCCGCAACGCGCTGCCAAATCTCGGGGCCATCGACATTTCGCCCCTGATCCTGCTGCTCGGCTGCTTCTTTATTCAGGGCCTGATTGGCCAGGTGCTGATCCCCCTCCTCGTCGGAGCGTGAGCCGGCCGGCCGACCTCCCCTGGCGGGTGAGTAGCGGGTGCGTCATCGTGCGCGTCCGCTTGACGCCGAAATCCTCGCTAGAAGCCGTCGAGGGCGTGGGGGCGACAGCCGAAGGCGCGGCGTTTTTGGCGCGCGTGCGGTCGGCGCCTTCCGATGGGGAAGCCAACGCGGCGCTGGAGCGGCTGGTGGCGCGCTGGCTCGACGTTCCCAAGAGCGCCGTGCGCCTGACCCACGGCGCCAAATCGCGGGTCAAGTCGCTTACGATCAGCGGAGATTTGGGTTGCCTGGAACAGCGCCTGCGGGCCAAGCTCGCGGCGGCTGGGTAACGAAGAAAAGACGGGAGGACTGCCGCCAATGAGCCATGCCTACATCATCGACGGAAAGGCGATTGCCGCCAAGGTGCGCGCCGATGTGGCGGCCGACGTCGCCCGCATGAAGGCGCAGCACGGCTTTGCGCCCGGGCTCGCGGTGGTGCTCGTGGGCGAGGACCCGGCGAGCAAGGTCTACGTGCGCAACAAGGCCGAGCAGACCGTCGAGGTCGGCATGCAGTCCTTCGAGCACAAGCTGCCGGAGGAGACGACGGAGGCCGCGCTGCTCGATCTCGTCGCGCGCCTCAACCGCGATCCGGCCGTGCACGGCATCCTCGTGCAGATGCCGCTGCCCAAGCACATCGACAGCGTGAAGGTGCTGAATTCGATCGATCCGGCCAAGGACGTCGACGGCTTCCACCCGGTCAACGTGGGCAAGCTCTCGATCGGTGAGCGCGCGCTGGCGCCTTGCACGCCGGTCGGCTCGATCATCCTTGCAAAGACGGTGAAGCACGATCTGTCCGGCCTCGACGCGGTCGTCGTCGGACGCTCCAACATCGTCGGCAAGCCGATGGCTCAGCTTCTGCTGCGCGAGAACTGCACGGTGACCATCGCGCATTCGCGCACCAAGAACCTTCCCGACGTGGTGCGCCGCGCCGACCTCGTGGTGGCGGCAATAGGTAAGCCCGAGTTCGTGAAGGGCGACTGGATCAAGCCCGGCGCCATCGTGATCGATGTCGGCATCAATCGCATCGTCAAGCCGGACGGCAAGGGCAAGCTCGTCGGCGATGTGGCCTTTGCCGAGGCGGCCGCGGTGGCGGGCGCGATCACGCCGGTCCCCGGCGGCGTCGGGCCGATGACGATCGCCTGCCTCTTGAAGAACACGGTCGAGGCGGCGCAGATGCAGAAGGGATTGCCGGCGCAGGCAGCCTAGTCACGCCGCTTTGGCCTGCCGCAGCGTCTCGCCGCGGTAGCTCAGCGCTTCGGCGACATGCATGCGGCCGACGCTCTCGGCGCCGTCGAGATCGGCGAGTGTGCGCGCCACCCGCAGCGTCCGGTGGAAGCCGCGCGCAGACAGGTGCAGCGCCTCCGCCGCCTGGCGCAGCAACGCGACGCCTTCGGCGTCGGGTGTAGCGATCTCCTCGAGAATACGCCCACTGCAATCGGCGTTGGTGCGCATCGTGCGCGCGCCGAGAGCGACGAAACGCGCCCGCTGGAGCTCGCGCGCCCGCGCCACTCGCGCCCGCACCTCCGCGCTTCCTTCGGATGGCGCCGGCAGCACGAGTTCGGCGGCCGACAGCGCCGGCACCTCGATCTGCAGATCGATGCGGTCGAGCAGCGGCCCGGAGATGCGCGCCTGGTAGTCGGCGGCGCAGCGCGGACCCCGCTTGCAGCTCGTGCCCGGACCGCCGGAGCCGCACTTGCATGGGTTCATGGCGGCGACGAGCTGGATGCGCGAAGGGTACGCGATGCGATGGTTGGCGCGCGCGATGACCGTCTCGCCGGTCTCGAGCGGCTGGCGCAGCGCGTCGAGCACGCCCGGCTGGAACTCGGGCAGCTCGTCGAGAAACAGCACGCCAAGATGCGCGAGGCTGACCTCGCCGGGCCGCGGCCGCGTGCCGCCGCCGACGAGCGCCGCCATGCTGGCTGAGTGGTGCGGCGCGCGGAAAGGCCGCTCGCTCAAGAGCTTGCCGCCCATCAGCTCGCCGGCGAGGCTGTGCACCATCGACACCTCGAGCATCTCCTCGGCCGATAGCGACGGCAGGATCGAGGGCAGCCGCGCCGCGAGCATCGACTTGCCGGCTCCGGGCGGGCCGATCATGAGGAGGTTGTGCCCGCCGGCGGCGGCGACCTCGAGCACGCGCCTGGCGCTCTCCTGGCCCTTGACGTCGCACAGATCGGGCAGCGAGGCCGTATCGCGATCGACGACGGGCTTGGGCCGCGCGAGCAACTGGTGGCCTTTGAAGTGGTTGACGAGCGAGAGAAGGTGCGGCGCCGCGAGGATGTCGACGTCCTCGCCGGCCCAAGCGGCCTCCGAGCCGCATGCCGCCGGGCAGATGAGCCCCTTCCCCATGGCGTTGGCGCCGATGGCGGCGGGCAGCGCGCCCGGCACCGTTCGGATCGATCCGTCGAGCGCGAGCTCGCCGATCGCCGCAAAGCCTGCGATCGCGTCGGGCGCGATCGCCTCCATGGCGACCATCATGGCGAGCACGATCGGCAAGTCGAACTGGCTGCCTTCCTTCGGCAGATCGGCGGGCGCGAGGTTCACGGTCACGTGGCGGTAGGGCATGCCGAGACCGACGGCGTGCAGCGCGTTGCGCACGCGCTCGCGGCTTTCGGCCACCGCCTTGTCGGGCAGCCCGACGATGACGAGCGCGGTCTGCCCCGGCGTGATGCGCACCTGCACCTCGACCGGGCGCGCCTCGATGCCGACGAACGCGAGCGTGGAGATCTGGCCGTACATGCGCCCCCCAGCGGTCCCTGGACCGCCCCAGCAATGCACGCGCAACGTTAGCCGAGGCCCATACCTCGCGCAAGAACATTCGGGGAACACGGGGCGACGGGCGGGCGTATTTAGGCGGTATTCGCGTCCGGCACGGGCCGCACGGCGATCACCGTCGTGTTGTCCTGGTGCGGGTCGCGCATGGCCTCGACCTCGCGGATGAGCGCATCCGCGACCGCCTCCGGCCCCGCCTCCGCGTACGCCTTGACGATGCGCTGCACCTCGCTCGTCTCGAGCGTCTGCAGTCCGTCGCTCGCCAGGATCACGTAGTCGCCGGCCTCGAGCGCGAGCGGTCGCTTCGACACGTCGACGAGGTCGAGGTCGTCACCGGTCACCGCCGAGCGCAGCATGTGCCGGCGCGGATCGGCCTTCGCCTCCTCGTGCGTCATGCGGCCCATAGCGGCGAGCCGATCGAGCTCCGGCGCGAGCGAGTGGTCCTCGTTCAGGAGCGCGATCTCGCCGTGGCGGAAGAGCAGGAGCGGGCTGTCGCCGACGCTCACCCACTCGACACCCTCGTCCGCGAACACCGCGGCAACGAGCGTCGAGCCCATGCCTGACAGAATGGGGTTGGCGCGCACCTTGACCGCGATGGCGTCATTGGCCGACTGCAGCGACTTCAGCAAGCGCTGCGGCCGCGCACCGTTGAGACCTCTATAGGCGGAGATGAAGCTTTCGCAGACGACGCGGCTCGCGAGCGCGCCCGCTGTGTGTCCGCCCATGCCGTCGGCCAGCACGGCGACGAGCCGCGCGGAGTTGGCCGTCGGCGCGTCAGATCCGCCGCCGGAGGAGCCCTCCGGCGGCCAGAATGCGCTCGCGTCTTCCTGGTAGTCCCGTGCGCCCCTGGTGGCGCGCGCGGCGAAATCGAATGCCCGCATCAGCCTTTGGCATCGGTCAGCTCGGCCCAATCGAACTCCGCGCCGCAGAACGGCACGAACACCACCTGGGTACGACCCACCGTGATCACGTCCATTTGGCTGAGCTCGACCGCTCCTGTTGGTCTCTTGTCGTTGATGGAAACGACATTGGTCTTGGCAAGGTTCGGCACGAACAGAAACGAGCGTGCGGCCGAATTGTACCGAATATAGGCCTGCTCCTCCGAGGAAATCGAATCATCGCCGAAATCCAAGGGGATGCGCTGGGTGGAGCTGCGCCCCAGCGTATTGTTGCCTTCGAAGATCGGGCGGTAGGAGCCGATGCCGGGGCCGCCCACGATGACGAGCCAGCCGACGACCGGGTCCTGCTCGAAGGCCCCGCGCTTCACGTCGGCCTTGCCGCGCACGAGCTGGGTGCGGCCGGTATCCTCTTGCGGCTTGCGCTCGGGCTTGACGACGCGGGTCGTCGGCGTCGTCGCGTACTCGACGTGCTTGTCGGCCTGCTTCAGCGAGGTTTGGCCTTTGACCTCACGCGCGGCCTCCGTTGCGCTCAAGCCGGCGCCGGCAGGTGTCGCCGGCGCGTCCTTGCGCGTCGGGTCGGCCGGAACGGCAGCCGGCTGCTTGACGACCGCCGTCTCCGCCCGCGTCACGTTTGCAGCGTCCGCGCCGGCCGCAGCCTTGCGTTGCGTGTCGTCGCGGCTTGCCGCGTTCAATGCATCCTTGAGCGAGCCCAAGATCCGTCCTGCCTTCGCTGCCTGTGTCATCGTGGCCTCCGCTCCGCTTCCGCGATCCTCTGACATTGCAAATCTCCCAAAGATCCTTGCTGGAAAAAGTCTCATGCCGTTGCCTGCTTCCACCCGCGCGACGCTTGCAGCCTCCTAAACGGGCTTGGCGTCGAAGTGCAATTTGACCTCACCCACGTTGATGATGTCGCCTTTCTTGAGCCGCGCTTCGTCGACGGGCTTGCCGTTGACGAGCACGCCGTTGCCTTCGTTGCCGGAGAGGTCCGTGACCATAACGTCGCCGTCCGTCGTGCGGCGGATCGCGGCGTGATAGCGATGCACGGTCTTGGCCGAGAGACGGATGTCGTTGTCCGCCTCCCGGCCAATCCTCACCAGCGTGCGGCCGATGACGTAGCGGCCGCCGGGGGTGCCCTGGATGTCGACCCAGGCCTCCGTCGGCCACGAAAATCCCTCTGTTTTCAACGTGTTCGGCTCTAGGAGCGTAGCGCCGCGCTTGCCGGCGCGTGTCAACGCCAGCGTCGTATCGGGCGACGGTGCTGCGCTCGTGCGGCGCTTCCGGCGTGCGAGCAGTCCAACGAGCGCGAGCGGCGGAACTACCATCACGACCGAGAGCCCAAGCACGAGCGCTGGAGCGCGCGCGTAGCTTTCACCGATCCATTGGCGCACCGGCGCCAATACCTGGGCGCCGTGGTCCGCCATCTCGTCGAGAACGGAAGCGCGTGCCAGAGAATCTTGCGCGGAGAAAGCGATGGCATGCCGGAGCGATTCGGTTGTACCCGCCGCCGCGATATGAGCGTCGAGGGCCGCCGCAGCGGCCACAAGCGCCAGAAACGACGACCACGCCGGTCTCATGGTCTTCTCTTGAGCTAATCAATGAGTAGAGTCGTGCCGCATGACGGCAGCAACATGGCCGCAAAACGTCTGGCCCAAGATTTGTTCAACACGAGGCCATCGCCCGTGCGAGCGCCACATTTGTGCGCCAACAATGTGTCCGGAGGCCACGCGTCATCGACGAACGGTCCGGGCAATTCTGATGCGGTTGCCTGGGCTTGCTCGTCTTGGGGAACCATGACGAATCTCATTGCGCTACCAAGCGGGACAGTGCTGGTCGGCGACTACCGCATCGAGCGTGTGCTGGGAGCTGGCGGTTTCGGCGTCACGTATCTCGCCGAGGAGCTTGCGCTCGGCCGGCCCGTCACCATCAAGGAATATTTTCCGAGCGACATCGCCGCGCGCGCAGACGGCATCGACGTGCTGCCGCGCTCGCAGGATGCGGCCGGCGACTACAATTGGGGACTGGAGCGCTTCATCGAGGAAGCGCAGACGCTCGCCAAGTTCAACCATACCAATATCGTCCAGCTCCACCGCTACTTCCGCGACAACAAGACCGGCTACATGGTGCTCCACTTCGAGGAGGGCCAAAGCCTGAAGGGGTGGCTCAAGGCGCTGGGGCGCGCCCCGCGCCAGAAGGAGCTGGACACCATCCTCTCCCCGCTCCTCGACGCGCTGGAGATGATCCACAAAGCCGACTTCCTGCATCGCGACATCGCGCCCGACAACGTCATCATCCGCAAGTCGGGCGATCCCGTGCTGATCGACTTCGGCTCCGCGCGCGGCGAGGTCGCCTCCCGCTCCAAGACCATCTCCGCGCTGGTGAAGCCGGGCTACAGCCCCTACGAGCAGTACGCCGAAACGAGCCGCCAGCAGGGGCCGTGGACCGACATCTATGCGATGGGCGCCACGCTCTATCACGCCGTCACCGGCAAGCGACCCCCCGATGCGCCCTCGCGCATGGTCAAGGATGAGATCATTCCCGCGTCCGAAGCCGCGCTGAGCTCCTATCGTGTCGGGTTCCTCAAGGCGATCGACAAGGCGTTAATGCTCAGCATCGAGCAGCGGCCGCAGTCGATCCCCGCCTGGCGCGGCGATCTGCTCGCGCCCGATCCGCCGCGCACCGGCTGGCGCGCGCGCGGACGCGAGAAGAAGCTCGAGGAGCCTGAGGTCGCCGCTCCCAACGAAGTCACCGAACGAGTATCGGCGCCGCCGACCGTCCTGCCGCCGCCCGACGTCCCGGCGGCCAAGGGCAGTATGCTCAACATTCTCGACGGGCTACGCAAGAAGCCCGCCGCTGAGTCGGCCGCAGCGCCCGCACCGGCAAAGCCGCCGCCCGAGCCAGCGAAGGTGGAAGCGCCCGCGCCGGCCAAGAAAGAAGCCAAGGTCAAGCCGGCGAAACCGGCAAAGCTCGTCAAGAAGGCGGCGCCCGAGCCGATCCCCAAGAACCGCGCCCTCGTCGAGGTCAAGCGTCCGCCGCGGCCGCGCCCGGTGAAGGGCAGTCGGCGCGCCTGGATACCCATCGCATTCAAGCTTCTCATCGGCGTCGGCGTCGCCAGCGCCGCCGTGGCCTTGCAGGATCGCTTCCCGCGCTTTGAAAGCCGCGGCGAGGCCGTGCCCCTCAGCCAGACCCAGTCGCTGCAGACGCCGGGGCGCCCGGCCGTTGTCACGCCTATCGCGGAGGTCGAGGCGCATCGCGGCGCCGTCACCGGCATGGCCTACAGCGACGACGGACGCTGGATCATAACCGCGGGCGAGGACGCCACGCTGAAAGTGTGGGACGCCGCCTACCACACGCTGATCCGCACCATCGAGCTCGACGACGGGCGCGCCACCGCGCTGGCGCTCAACGGCACGCGGGCGCTGACCGGCCACGCCAACGGCAAGGTCGTGCTGTGGGACCTCGAACGCGCCGCCAAGGTCGCGACCGTCCAGCGCAACGAGGCCAACATCTGGGCGGTGGTGTTCACCGGCGACGCGACGCGCTTTGCCACCGCGAGCCACGACTGGAAGGTGACGTTGTGGGACGCCAACCAGCCGTCGGCGCCGTTGCACGTGTTCGACGGCCACGAGAACGCGGTGCAATCGCTCGCCTATTCTCCGCAGACGTTCCTGCTGGCCTCCGGGAGCGCGGACAAGACCGTGCGCCTGTGGGACCTGCAGACACTGAGCCTCAAGCGCACCCTCAACGGACCGCGCGATTTCGTGACCGCGCTCGCCTTCTCCCACAACGGCCGCAACCTTGCCGCCGGCTCGCTCGACGGGCGCGTCGACGTGTGGTCGATCGGGTACGGCCGCCGGCTGCGCTCGCTTACCGGTCACAAGGGGCGCGTCTCGGACGTTGCCTTCTCGCCGAGCGAGGACCTGCTTGCCTCCGCCAGCGAGGACGGAACCGTGCGCGTCTGGGACGTCCGGCGCGGCCGCATCCTGCGTGCCCTGAGCGGGCATAGCGGCGGGGCGACCGCTGTCGCCTTCGCGCCCGACGGGCAGCATCTGGCGTCGGCCGGTGCCAACGGCATGATGCGCTTCTGGGCCGCACCGCTCGCGCAACTCGCGACCGAATAGCCCCGAGCGGCCAATCGTTCTTTTCGTTTTCCGTGAACTATGACAATGCGCGCGCTTGCGTCGCTCGACGGATCGCGCGAACGGCGGCAGAATGCGCGCCCTTCGACAAGCCAAGGCGGCGGCCCCATGGAATTCGACGCTCTCCTGCTCGCCCGCATCCAGTTCGCGTTCACGATCTCATTCCATATCATCTTCCCGAGCTTCACGATCGGGCTCGCGGCGTTCATCGCGACGCTGCTCGTGCGCTGGCGCGCGACGGGACAAGACCACCTGCTGCGGCTTGCGCGCTTCTGGACCAAGGTGTTCGCGGTCTCGTTCGCCATGGGCGTCGTCTCGGGGATCGTGATGTCCTACGAGTTCGGCACCAACTGGAGCCGCTTCTCGGTCGTGGTCGGCAATGTGATGGGACCGCTGCTCGGCTACGAGGTGCTGACCGCGTTCTTTCTCGAGGCGACCTTCCTCGGCATCATGCTGTTCGGCTGGCAGCGCGTGCCGCCAAACCTGCACGTGATCTCCGCCATCCTCGTTGCGCTCGGCACCTCGCTCTCGGCGTTCTGGATCCTCTCAGCCAATAGCTGGATGCAGACGCCGGCCGGGCACGAGGTGCGCGACGGCATCGCTTATCCTGTCGATTGGATCGCCGTCATCTTCAATCCGAGCTTCGCCTACCGCTTCGCGCATATGTTCACCGCGGCCTATCTCACGACCTCGCTCGTCGTGCTGGCGGTCGGCGCGCGCTACCTCGTTGCCGGTCGCTTCCGCGAGGAAAGCCGCACCATGATGCACATGGGGCTCGGCATGGTGGCGCTGCTCGCGCCGCTGCAGGTCTTCCTCGGCGACCAGCACGGTCTCAACACGCTGAAATTTCAGCCAGCGAAGATCGCGGCGATCGAGAGCCACTGGGACGGCTCGCAACCCGGCGCGCTCGTCCTCTTCGCGATCCCCAACTCGCGCGAGGAGCGCAACGATTTCGAGATCGCGATCCCGAACCTCGCGAGCCTCATCCTGACCCACGAGCTCGATGGGCGCTTTCCCGGCCTGAAGGAGTTCAAGCCCGACGACCGTCCGCCGATCTTCCCGGTGTTCATCGCCTTCCGCCTGATGGTCGGCCTCGGTGTCCTGATGATCGCCATCGGATGGGTCGGCGCGTGGCTGTGGTTGCGCGGACGCCTGTTCGAGACGCGCTGGTACCTGCAGTCCGTGCAATACGCCTGGCCGCTCGGCTTCATCGCCATCCTCGCCGGCTGGTACGTGACCGAGGTCGGCCGTCAGCCGTGGATCGCCACCGGCATCCTGCGCACGGCGGATGCCGCCTCGCCCGTTGGCTTCGGCGCGGTGCTGTTCGGGCTCGTCCTGTTCGTGCTCGTCTACGGCGTCGTGTTCTCGATGGGCATCTACTACATCAATCGCCTGATCGAATACGGTCCCAAGGGCGCCGCCGCCGCGCCGACCGAGGGCATGCCATCGCGGCCGCTGTCGGCGGCCGAGGATGCGGCGAACGTCGCCATGGAGGAGACTTAAGGCCATGGATGCGATCGCCTTTTGGCTTCCCCTCGTCTGGGCCGCGCTCATCGGCATCGCGGTCGCGCTCTACGTCATCCTCGACGGCTTCGACTTAGGCCTCGGCATCCTGTTCCAGCTCGAGCCGAAGGAGAACTGCCGCGACCTGATGATGAACTCGGTCGCCCCCTTCTGGGACGGCAACGAGACCTGGCTCGTCCTCGGCGGCGCCGGGCTGCTCGTCGCCTTCCCGCTCGCCTACGCGGTGATCATGCCGGGGCTCTACCTGCCGATCATCATCATGCTCTTGGGGCTCGTGTTCCGCGGCGTCGCCTTCGAGTTTCGCTGGGCCGCGAAGCCGAGCCACGAGTTCTGGGACAACGCCTTCTCGTGGGGCTCGATCGTCGCGACCTTCATGCAGGGCGTGGTGCTCGGCGGCTACCTGCAGGGCATCGAGGTGAAGGACAAGGCGTTCGCCGGCGGCTCGCTCGACTGGTTCGCGCCCTTCCCGCTGTTCACCGGCGTGGCGCTGCTCGGCGGCTACGCACTGCTGGGGGCAACCTGGCTCGTGATGAAGATCGACGGGCCGCTCGCCGAGGATGCGCGCGGCTGGGCAAAGAAGCTCCTGCCCGCGGTGCTGGTCATCATGGCCATCATCAGCCTGTGGACGCCGCTCGCCTTCGAGCGCATCGCCGACCGCTGGTTTGCCTGGCCCAACATCCTCTACCTCTCGCCGGTGCCGATCGCGACCGCGATCCTCGCGTGGGCGTGCTGGCGCGGGTTGAATACGGGCCGCGAGGTGATGCCGTTCCTTTGCGCGGTCGGGCTGTTCCTGTTGGGCTTTGTCGGGCTGGCGATCTCGAACGTGCCGTATCTGGTGCCGCCGTCGATCACGATCTGGGAGGCTGCGGCCGTGCCCCAGTCTCAGATCTTCACGCTCATCGGCGTGCTCATCATGCTGCCGGTGATCCTCGGCTATACGGTGTTCGTCTACTGGACGTTCCGCGGAAAGGTGCGCGAAGGCGAGGGATATCATTGAGCTTTAGGCTCGCACGGAGGCCAAAGCCTTGCCATCATCGCTTTGCATCGTGACCGCCCCGATTCCCGCCGCTGCTCCCTGAGCAGCGGCATCGCCATCCACTGACACCGAGTTCGGAGGCCGCATGTTCGGTTGGCGCAAGCGCAACGACGGATTCGAATGGCGCGAGTACGTGCGCACCACCATCCTGGTGCGGCGCAGGAACCGGCGCGAGCGCGTCGGCGAAGTCGCGAAGGACGCGGTTCACAACCTCAAGGCGGCGGGCCATCGTGGCGCCGCCGCCGGTGCGGTCGGCGCGCAGGCGCTCGGCCGCGGCGCTGCCGCCGCCGGGCAGAAGGGCGTCGTCTACGGCGCCGCCGGATTGCGCGCCGCCGACAGCAAGCTGCGCGCCGGCCTGCCCGTGCTCGGCTCCGGCCTCAGGATGTTCGCCGTCACGCTCTACACGGCGTTCCTCGCGCTGCTGGCTGCGCTGCTGAAGGCGGCGCTCTTGGTTGTGGGACAGGCTCGCCCCGCTGCTCGCAGCCGGATGGCGCAGGCTCGACCCGTTGCTCGCGGTCCTGCGCCAGTCGAGCTTGAGCGTGCCGCTCGCCATCGCCGGCGCGGTCGCCGTGTTGGGCGGGGCGGGGCGCATTCTCTCTGCGCGCGGCGACAGCGACGCCGTCATCGCGCTGCTGATCGGCTTGCTGATCCTCTCCGCACTGCTCGCCGCCCGCTGGTCCGAGGGGCGCCCCGAGTGGGTCGACGCGTGGCTCGAAAGCGGCCGTGAGCGCTTTGGCTCCATCGGACGCGGCGTTGGCGTCGCCGTCGTGCTGCTGCTCATCGTCGGCGCGGCCGTGCTCGGATGGCGCGCGATCGGTGCTTCCTCGGGACACGGCGGCTCGGTCCGCGACGCTTCCGAGGTCGAGGGCCGCGGTTACGCGCTCACAGGCGATACGTTGCGCGTCGGGCGTACGACGGTGCGGCTCTCCGGCATAGAAGCGCCCGTTCCCGGACAGACGTGCGAATCCGCCAACGCTGCCGCGTGGCGTTGCGATGCCGCCGCCCGCGACGCGCTAGCCCGCGCGCTGGCCAAGGGTCGCGTACGCTGCAAGCTCGGCAGCGAGGACGACGACGGGCGCCGCTTCGGCACCTGCCACACAGGCGAGAAAGACATTGCCGCCGAGCTCGTGAATGGGGGCCACGTCTTCGCGACATCGGGGCTATTTACAACCTATGGCTCGCTGGAGAGCGCGGCGCGGGCCAACAAGGTCGGCGTTTGGGGCGGGGAAGCCGCGCGTCCCGACGATTATCGGGCGCAGAAATGGGAAGAAGCCAAACGCGATGCGCCCGATGGCTGTCCCATTAAAGGCAATCTGAAAGGCGGACGCCGGATTTATACTTTGCCTTGGGCGCAAGGCTACGAGCGGGTGCGCATGAGCGGCAAAGGCGACCGCTGGTTCTGCAGCGAATCCGAGGCACGGCAAGCCGGCTGGAAGCCCTCCGAGCAGTCCTGAGGGCAAGCATCCCGTCCAGAACGAGAAAGCCCGCGCTCCGGGGGAAGAGCGCGGGCTGCAATGCGTGACGCCGCTTAGGGGGGACAGGTGGGAGGGCGCCACGTTGGAAATAGAATTCAATACCATTTCCCTGAAGTAGGCAAGTTGTTCTTTGGGGCCGTCTCCGAAACGTTAAAGAACAATTACAATGGCGGCTCATTTTAGATTGCAAACGACTTTGCTTCGCGATGCAGCATTACTGCAATCGCCAATTGCACTTCTGATCAGCGTTCGCGCTCGCGTTCGTCCGGCCGCACCTCGATGTCCACGAGCCCGCTCGAGCGGATCACCGTCGCCTTCACCGCCTTGCCGATTCGATGCTCATCCAGCAGCCGGAAAACATCGTCGACGCCCGTCACCGGCTCGGCGTCGAGGCGCACGAGGACATCGCCGGCCTTGAAGCCGCTCTGATCGGCCGGACTACCGGCCTGCACTTCGCGGATGCGAACAGCGCTCCCCTGCGCCAGCCCGGCCTTGTAGGCGAGCCGCGCCGAAAGTGGAATCTGCTCGGCGACAATTCCGATGCGCCCGCGCCGCACGCGACCGTGCGCGAGGATCTGGGTCAATACGTGCAGCGCAGTATTGGCTGCAACCGAGAAGCAAATGCCCTGCGCGCCCATGATCATGGCGGTGTTGATGCCGATCACCTCGCCGGCCGAGCTCGCGAGCGGGCCGCCCGAGTTGCCGGGGTTGAGCGCGGCGTCGGTCTGGATGACGTCGCCGATCAGGCGCCCGTTCTGTGCCCGCAGCGAGCGCCCGACGGCGCTGACGATGCCCGCCGTGACGGTCGACTGGAAGCCCAAGGGATTGCCGATGGCGATAGCGATCTGGCCGGCGCGCACGTGCTTGGAGTTGGCGAGCTTCGCTGCGGGCAAGGTCTCGCCCGTCTCGCCGCGCAGCACGGCCAAGTCGGTGTCGGCATCGCGGCCGAGCACGCGTGCGGTGAACTTGTGGCCGTCGGCGAGCGAGACGGAGATCGTCTTCGCCTGCTCGATGACGTGGTTGTTCGTCAGGATGAGCGCGTCGGGCGAGATGACCACGCCCGAGCCGGTGCCGGACGCCTGGCGGCCGTTGCGCGCGCCCGCAACCTCGACGTGAACGACGGCGGGTGCCACCGCATCGACGGCATCGACGACGGCGCGCGAATAGGAATCGAGCAGAACCTCGTCGGATGGGCCGGTGCCAAGCTGGTGTCCCGAGCCGCGGCCCGGGCCTGCTCCGGCAACGCCTTCTCCCAAGAAACCCAAGACGTTGCGCATCGAATTCCCCTTTCTTCCTGAGTCCGTGCGCCGGGGAACGGCGTCGGCCTGATATGGGGACGCCATGGTTAAAGCGGGAGGAGGGGCTGCGCGGAGGTTTAGCGCCAGGAGATCTCGAAGGGGGAGAACTGCAAGCTGCCCGGGGCGGCAGGCGGCTGGCGCGCGTAGCCGATGTCGGCCAGCACGCCGATGATCCCGTCGCCCTTGTTCTTGCGCAGCTCGATGCCAGTGTCCTCGGCCATGAGATCGCCGTCGGCCCACAGGCGGACGATGCCGTCGGCCGCACCGGGGGTGTTGAGCACGACTTCCTGCTGCACGCGCATCCAGTGGCCGGGCTCCAGCGGAAAGCCGGTCAAGTTTACGGCGCGGAAATCGAGGCCCGCCGGCGCGACGGAGAGCACGCCCTTGCCGTCCTCCGTCCACTCCAGCCGCGCCGAAAAGCGATCGGCTTTCTCCGACGTGGCCGGCGGTGGCGTGCCTCCGACGATGGCGGGGAGCACGCCGCCCCCTTCGTTGAAGGGGAATTTCTCCGGGACAAAGACGCTGTAGTCGAGGCAGGCGGCGGTCGCAGCTTTCATGCCGAGCGGCGTCCAGCGGAAATCGATCCCGTTGGTGTTGCGCTCGGACTGGGCAAGCTCGCCCGGCACGGGCGCGAGCTTGACCTCGAGCGCCGTCCCGGGAGCCTGATCGACGGTGACGACCTTGCTGTTGTCGAGGACGCCCCATTCGCCGACGCCAGCGCGGCCCTGCAGCTCGATCGGCGACAGCGGGGCCGCGGCGGATGTGGTGAGCGAGAACCGCGTCGGCGCCGGATAGCGCGCGCGGCAGGGCTCCTTGCGCTCGGTCTGGAAGAAAGACCAGGCAACGTAGCAGATGACGGTTATACCGATCAGCACGCCGACGGCGTTGAAGATCAGATTGTACGTCGCTCGATCGGTCACGTGCTTCTCGCCGTTGTCCGCGACGGGCGCCCACCTTCTGATCGCTTGCTTAGCGCCTAGACCGTTAATTTCTGTTGGCGGCCGATTGGATAGCGGGCGGTTAAGCGCATGGCGGCCGGCAGCGCGCCTCCTGTCATGCACAGGAAAATACCGGCCCCGGGTCTGCGCGGCGCCTCGGCAAATGCCGAAGGCCCTACAATCCGGGCTTCCCTCGACAGCGCCTTTTTTTGCGCCGCGGAGTGCGTTACACGGGTTGCGGGGTGCGCAAACGATTCTGAACGCGAGGAGAGGGGCATGTCTCTTAGGCTGGTGTTTGCGAGTCTGGTGCTGGCGACGGTCGCCTTGGGTGCAACGGCACAGGCGATGGACGCCAAGGTCGCGCCCATGGGCCCCGTGCTCAAGGCCGGCAAGGCCGGCTCGGCGGTGGTCGAGGTACGGCGCCGCTCGCGCGACGTGGAGACGCGACCCACGGCGCCCGAGAAGACGGATGCGCTGCAGGGCAAGCCGACGAACAACGGCGAGGTTCTGTTCGGCACGCAGGATGTCGGCTTCCTCGTCGACCGCGACGTGATCCGCGTCGGGCCGGAGATCGGCAAGTTCGACCGCATCCGGCTGCGCGTGCTCAAGAACGACATCTTCATCACCGAGCTGAAGGCCATCTACGACAACGGCGACAGCGAGACGCTTCTGAAGGACGCCAAGATCGGCAGCGACCGCAAGACCGACTGGATCGCGCTCAAGAACAAGGGCTTTATCAAGGAGCTGCAGCTCGTCTATCGCTCCAAGCCGGACTTCAAGGGCCAGGCGCGGGTCGAGGTGTTCGGCGAATATGCGCCGGGCTGGCTCGGGCCGGATGGCGAGGGCCGCAAGTACAACAACGGCTGGGTGCTGCTCGGCACCGACACGGCGGGCTCAGTCGGCTTCGACCAGGTAAAGATCCCGGTCGGCGACAACCAGGGCTTCAAGCAGCTCCGCGTCTCCGTGAAGGACCGCGACATCACCATGACCAAGCTCGCGGTCGTCTATGCGGACGGTGCCAAGGACGACGTCGAGAACGACCGCATCAAGGTTGCGGCGGACGAGGCATTCGGTCCCGTGGATCTCAAGAAGGACGGCTCGATCAAGGAGATCCAGGCGACGTGGCGCTCGCGCGTGCTGGCGACATCGAAGCGCGACAAGGCCTACGCGACGGTGGAGGTCTGGGGCCACCATTGAGGGCGCGTTGCTGCTCGGCGACCAAGAAATCGGTGCCTAGCGCCGAAATTGGCTTTCTACCAGTTCACTTATGCGGAACGACATCATTTGAGAGCTGACTTGAAATCGCTTTGCTAGGTCTGCGATCAGCGCTTCATCCTCCACGTCAACCACGGCGTTAGAGAGATGCTGGCGCAAGAGGTACCGTGGGACTAGCAACTCGGCAGCAAAGCTATTGGCTTCAACTTCCTTGGGGTCAAAACCACTCGATGAATGTGAACCTCTCGCAAGGGCAATGAACTTCTTGTCGACATGTACCTCTTCGCCGATCTCCTTCAGATGCATCACGAAATGCCCAATCTCGTGCGCAATCGTGAAGCGCTGGCGATTACGATGATGTAGGGAGTTTACCGCTACCACCGGGTCGCCATGTAGGAAGATCATGCCTGAAAGCTGATCCTCCAGCGGTACAAGCTTGACCTCGATACCAAGCCGTTCGGCGATGGCCTCTACAGGAATGGGGGCACGAGCGATCCCCATTGACGCGAGAACCTCTCTCGCTTGTTGCTTAGGATCGAGATTCCTTCTCGTCCCGGCCATTACCCTTCCCTTCGTGTGCTGGCACGTTGGATTGTGCGAACAAGTGTTGCCACTTCATCCTGTTCGAGTTTGCTGAGCTTCAGCGATGACCGAATTCGCCGCGATTCCGCCTTGACGAGCCTTGTCTCGTTGATCGGCAAGAGTGCCGACGGAACAATTTCCAACGCGGCTGCGATGCTAAAAAGCTGATGGAGCAGTATCCGCTGGCGGCCACTTTCAATGTTGGCAATGGATGCCCGGGATAGGCCAGCTAGCTTGGCGACTGAGGCCTGTGTTTTCCCGAGGCGCTCACGGTGGGAACGTACCAGGACCCCGAGGCGGGAATATACGTCCGATTCGTTCATGACCCCTTATGAATCAAGCTGCGACTTAGGTCAATGACGCAAACATTAGATTGTATTGCTGTCATAGTACGTATACGTCGGATTGCAGTATTGACTCATGCGTCCTTCCATGAGAACGTCTCAGCCATGGTTGAATCTTTGGCTTCCATGGAGGGTTTGATGGCCAAGAATAGCGATCAACATGTGGTCCCGCATGGGGATGGATGGGCAGTTCGCGGTAGCGGAAATAGCCGTGTGACGTCCACGCATCGAACCCAGGCGGAGGCCATCGATGCAGGGCGCGCGATAGCGGAGAATAAGCGCTCCGAGCTAGTAATCCATCGTCCGGACGGGCGCATTCGTGACAAGGACTCACACGGCCACGACCCGTTTCCGCCGCGTGGATAGGGACCTAAGCGATGTATACGAACCAGCAGATTGTGACCGACATCGTAGGGCACATGCAGCGGTGCGGAGGAATGGCGCGCGACTGGTACGTCGGTATCGCTGCCAATGCTCGCGAACGGTTGTTTGGAGACCACGCGGTAAGTGAACAGGGCGATTCTTGGATCTTTCGCCAAGCATATTCGCATCTCGATGCTCGCGCGGTCGAGGACCACTTTCCACCAAACTGTCGGTGCACAAGGTGGTCCAGGCGGTGGCGATGCAGCGACGCTCTATGTCTACGCCTATCGCGTCGCGAGCCACACTGCGGAGTAAGTATGGATCGGGCACGTTTTGGGACAATTGGCTCCCCTCAACCGAACGCGCCCCAGTGGTGCGAGATGCCGGTGCCGATCTCGCGCACGAACTCGTAGGCCTGCTCCATCGGCTCGAGGATCTCCGTCTCGATGCGGCCGTAGTCGTCGATGCCGTGCGGTCGGTAGGTCGCCGGCTCGTCGAACGCGGCTGCGTCGTGCGCGCCGAGGCTGCGCCGCGGGAACGCCTGGCGCACGATCTGCACCACCGCCGGGATCTCGAGCCCGATCGCCCACTGGAAGATCTGGTCGTAGGAGACCTCGTTCGTCGGCGTGAAGCGCGGAAGCTGCGCGGCGAGGATGAAGATGCGCATGATGAGCGCGAGCCGGATTGCCTGCAGGAGGTCGAGCTCGAGACGGTGGTCGTCGGGAATCTTGCCGCCTTCGAGCCCGATGTCCTCGAGTATGGAGTGCAGCTCGATGGCGTCGAGCCGCAGGTGGTGGGCGAGCCCGTTGATGGCGCCGGCGCGGTCGTCCTCCAGCAGGCGCGCGGCCAGCGTCTTGAACGCCGCCTCGTGGCCCGGCTCGCGGCCCCAGGAGGCCCGCAGCGCCCAGAAGCCCGCATCGAAGGGGATGGCGTTGGCGACGACGGCGTTGAGGCTCGAGATCTGCTTTGCGCGTGCAATCATCTCGATGAGGATGCGCAGTCGCGGGGAGCGCTTCGCCAGCTCCACGAAACGCTCGCGCTCCGAGCCGACGGCGGCGCCGAGGCCCGCGACCACGTTCGCCACGTAGCCGAACTGCTGCAGGATGGCGTTGTTGGGGATCGCGCGCATGCGGGCGGGGTCGCCGCGGTCGCTCGTGTGCTCGCCCTGACGCTTCACGGGACGCGAGCCGCTCTTGAACAGGAGGTTGGCCCCGAAGGCGCCGAGCAGCGCCCGATAGCCAGGATGGGCGAAGAGGTGCTGCTGGTAGGCACGCAGGCGGAGCTGGAAGTCGAGCGAGAGATTGATGTCGGTATAGAACGGGTCCTCGCCCTCGCCCGGGTCCTTGCCGGACATGATGATGGTCGCGAGCGCGCGGGTCGCGAGCTCCCGGTCGCCGAAGAACAGGTAGCCGTCGCCACCCTGGAAGCTCGTCTCGTGCTTCACGGGGAGCGCGTGGCGGAAGAAGCGCCAGCGTGCTTCGCCCGAGAGGACGTAGCGCAGGCGGCGGCGCAGCGGGCCGGGATGGGCGCCGCGGCCCATGCTTTCGCCGTGGGTGGAGAAGATCAGCGTCTCGACGCCCGGCAGGTTGGCCTTGTGCACGACGTCGGCGAGGCCGAAGTGCAGGCGCTCGTGCGCGAGCCCTGCCGCGACCTGGCCGATGAAGCGGCCGGCATCCGAATAGCCGGTCTGCACGCACAGCCGGCCGCGCCCGCGCACATAATCGCGGTAGGCGTCCTCTACCAGCAGCCGCTCGATCAGGCGCGGACCGGTCTCGAGTGCGGCGGGCGTCTCAAACAACGGCGAGATGTCGACGATGTCGTCGACGCCGAACAGCTTGGCGAAGAACAGCGCGATCAGGATCGTTGCCGGGCTCTCGCATTCGGCAATGAGGTAGCGGATCGGCGTGTCGCGATCGACGTGCTTCACCATCTGCGCCGCAAGCGCGAACTGGCGGATGGCGGTTGCGGTCTCGAGGTCGAGGGTCTCGAAGTTGACGCTCGCCGGCTTCACGTTGCGGATCATCTCGACGATGCGCGCGAGCGCCTGGCGCTCGCCGAGGTCGCGGGTCCACGGCTCATGCACGAAGGCGCGAAAGGCGTTGTTGATCTGCACCGCGTTGACGCGCAGGTGGATGTGCGACATCGAGAGGCCGTTGGCGCGCAACAGCCCCGAGATGCCGGTAATGGCGCGCTTCGACTTCGCGTCCGGTGCCGCCGCGATGAGCTGGTCGAACAGCTCGATCAGCGGCTCGGCGGAGACGAGATTGTAGCCGTCCCCGCGCGTGATCGCGTTGGCGGCCTCCGACAGCGTGAAGCCGCCGGGGCCGATCTGCTCGAGCGCGGCGATCTGCTCGTCGACGGCCGCGATCGCGAGGTCGAGCTTGCCCGTGAGCTGCCGCGACAGCCGCTGCACTTCCGCGCCGCTGTCAACGGCGCTCTTGAGGGCAAGGAAGCGGTCGCGGATGTCGTTCAGCGCCGCCTGCTTCTCGCGCAGGCGGATCAGAAACGAGAAGGTCCACTTTATGTCCGTGCGGCCGTCGAGATCGTAGCCCACCCAGGACGCGATCGACGCGAGCCGCGGCGCAAGCTTCCACGCCTTGTCGCCGTAGCGTGCAACCGCGACCTCGTAGAAGCGGTCGAGCAGCTCGACGTAGGCCTCGCGCAGGTGGCCGACCGCAGCCTGCACTGCGGCGTGCTCGTACTCGAGCGTGATGGGACTGTCGGGCCGGTGCGGCAGGCCGATCGGCTTGTCGGCGGCGCCATCGGAGACCGCGATCTCGACGATGCGGCGCGAGAGCGCGGCCGAAAGCCCGAACGTGGGGTGCGCGGTCAAGACGATGCCGGTGCGCGCCCGCTCCCAGCGGGCCTTGAAGGTCTCGAAGTCGGCGTCCTTCGCCGTTTGCTCGATGTAGACCGAGAACTCCTTGAGCGTCGTCGCCGGGTCGACGAAGCCGTCGCGGGCGCGCAGCTCGCGCGCGCGCTCGACGCAGGCTCGATCCATGAGCCGGCTCGCGAGCGCCTTGAGCTCCTCGAAGGTGATCTCGCCCGCCTCGAGCCGGCGCGACAGGTCGAAGGCGACGCTGACGATCGGGTTGAGCGCCGGCGTGTCGGGGATCTGCCGGCGGAGAGCGCGCAAGTCATCGCGCAACTTGAGCTCGTCGAGCTTGGCGTGCGCGGGCTTTCTCACTTCGTCCTGCATACGCTCTCCTCTCTACGCAAACCGCCGCGGCTGCGCAGGGTTCGGGAACGCCAGGTCGGGGCCTGCAGGCATGAGCAGGCCCCGGACTTGATGCGCCGCTCTTGATGCGCCGCTTAAGCGACCTTCTTCATCTGCGACAGCACTTTCGCCACTGTCGAGCCCATCTCGGACGGCGTCGGGGCGATGGTCACGCCGCAGCCCTTCAGGATCTCGACCTTCTCCGGCGCTGATTCGCCAAACGCGGAGATGATCGCGCCCGCGTGGCCCATTTTGCGCCCCTTGGGTGCCGAGAGGCCAGCGATATAGGCAACGACCGGCTTCTTCATGTGGTCGCGCACGTAGACGCCGGCTTCGGCCTCCTGCGGGCCGCCGATCTCGCCGATGATGAGCACGGCGTCGGTCTCCGGGTCCTTCTCGAAATACTCGAGCACGTCGCGGAACGAGCTGCCGTTGATCGGATCGCCGCCGATGCCGACCGAGGTCGACACGCCGACGCCGAGCGCCTTGAGCTGCGACGCGGCCTCGTATCCGAGCGTGCCCGAACGGCCCACGATGCCGATGCGGCCGGGCAGGTAGATGTGCCCCGGCATGATGCCGAGCATGGCTTTGCCCGGGCTGATGGTGCCGGCGCAGTTGGGTCCGGTCAGCACCATGCGGTTTTCTTTCTTGTAGCGGCGCATGTAGCGCTTCACGCGGATCATGTCCTGGGCGGGAATGCCGTCGGTGATGCACACGCAGTAGCGGATGCCGCCGTCGGCGGCTTCCATGATCGCGTCCGCCGCGAACGGAGGCGGCACGAACACGATTGATGCCTGCGCGCCCGTCTCCTCCACCGCACCCTTCACGGTGTTGAACACAGGCCGCCCGAGGTGGGTCGTGCCGCCTTTGCCGGGCGTTACGCCGCCGACCACGTTGGTGCCGTAGTCGATCATTTCCTGGGCGTGGAAGGTGCCGATGCGCCCGGTGAAGCCCTGGATCAGCACAGGGGTGTTCTCGTTGATGAAGATAGCCATGTGAACGTGTCTCCCTAGTGCACGGCGCTTTTGGCGGCGGCGACGGCCTTCTGGGCCGCTTCTGCGAGCGTCTCTGCGGTGATGACGTTGACGCCGCTCTCGTTGAGGATGCGGCGGCCTTCCTCGACGTTGGTGCCGGCGAGGCGGACGACCACGGGCATCTTGATGTGAAGCTCCGTGATGGCGTCGACGACGCCCTTTGCCACCCAGTCGCAGCGGTTGATGCCGGCGAACACGTTGAGCAGCAGGGCCTTGACCTTCTTGTCCTTCAAGACGGCCTTGAAGGACTTGGCGACGCGCTCGGGCGAGGCGCCGCCGCCGATGTCGAGGAAGTTCGCCGGCTCACCGCCCGCGAGCTTGATCATGTCGAGCGTCGCCATCGCGAGGCCCGCACCGTTGACGACGCAGCCGATGTCGCCGTCGAGGCCGACGTAGGCGAGGCCGCGGTCGGAAGCGTAGGTCTCGCGCGGGTCCTCCTGGCTCTTGTCGCGCAGCTCCGCGATGTGCGGCCGGCGGAAGAGCGCGTTGTCGTCGAACGACATCTTGGCGTCGAGGGCGACGAGGTTCTTGTCCTTGGTGATGACGAGCGGGTTGATCTCGACCATGGTGGCGTCGAGGTCGCGGAAGGCGCGGTAGGTGCCCATGATGGTCGTCACGAGCTTGTTGATGATCTCGGGATCGACGCCCAAGCCGTAGGCCACCTCGCGCGCCTGGAACGCCTGCATGCCGACCGCGGGGTCGACGACGACGCGGATGATGGTGTCTGGCTGCTTCGCCGAGATCTCTTCGATTTCCATACCGCCCGCCGCCGAGGCGACGACGACGATGCGCTCGGAGCCGCGGTCCATGACGAACGCGAGGTAGATCTCCTTGGCGATATCGGTCGCTTCCTCGATGTAGAGGCGCGAGACGAGCTTGCCGCCAGGGCCGGTCTGGATGGTCGCGAGCTTTTTGCCCAACAGAGCCTCAGCCGCGCGCTCGATCTCGGTGTCGTTGGAGCACACCTTGATGCCGCCGGCCTTGCCGCGTGCGCCCGAATGGATCTGCGCCTTCACGACCCACTTGTTGCCACCGATCTCGGTGGCACGATAGGTCGCCTGCTCGGGGCTGTAGGCGAGGCCACCGCGTGGGATCGGCACGCCGAACTTCGACAGCAGCTCCTTCGCCTGGTATTCGTGGATATCCATTTTTCTTGAGCTCCCTAGACTGAACGAGTTTCTGCGTCAGGCCGCTTTGCGGGCTGCGTCCGAGGCCTTGATGGCGGCGGCGGTGGCGATGAGGTTCTTGGCCATCTTCTCGGAGGCGGCGTCGATCATCTTGCCATCGAGCGAAGCGGCGCCCTTGCCCTGCGCTTCGGCCTCCTTCAGCGCCACGATGATGCGCTCGGCGCGCTCCACCTCCTTGGCCGTCGGCGAGAACACGGCGTTGGCGAGCTCGATCTGCGAGGGATGGATCGCCCACTTGCCCTCGATACCGAGTGCGGCTGCGCGCTTGGCGCCAGCCGTGTAGCCATCTGGATCGGAGAAGTCGCCGAAGGGACCGTCAATCGGACGCAGGCCGTAGGCGCGGCAGGCGACCGTCATGCGCGACAGCGCGAAGTGCCACTGATCGCCGGGGTAGTCGGGGTTCAAGCCGCCGATGACGACGGTGCGCGCCTTGTTGAAGGCGGCGTAGTCGGCGACGCCGAAGTGCATCGCCTCGAGCCGGCTGGGGGCGGCGGCGATGGCTTCGACGTTGGCCATGCCGAGCGGCGTCTCGATCAGCGCTTCGGTCGCGACCCGGTTCGTAAAGCCCTTCGCCACCTCGATCTGGCTGACGATGCACTCGACCGTGTAGACGTCGGCCGGGACGCCGACCTTAGGAATGAGGATGGTGTCGAGCTTGGAGCCGGCCTGCTCCATGATGTCGACGACATCGCGGTACATGTAGTGCGTGTCGAGGCCATTGATGCGCACCGAGACGGTCTTGCCGGCGCCGCGCCAGTCGATGTCGTTCAGCGCTTGGATGATGTTCTTGCGCGCTTGCTCCTTGTCAGGCGGCGCCACCGCGTCCTCGCAGTCGAGGAAGACGTAGTCGGCCGCGCTCTTCACGGCCTTCTCGATCATCGTGGGGTTGGAACCCGGCACAGCCAGCTCGCTGCGCTGCAGGCGGGCTTTGCGGAGGGGGAAGAGTGTGTAGCTCATCGTGGGCGTTCCTCTTGGCAGCGTTTTTGTTCGGTTGCAGCGGCTTGCATGAAGGCGGCAGGCGGAGCCTTAGAAGCCCGCTCTGCTAGCTTCGCGTAGAGAAAGGGCGGCGCTTGTTGGCGCCGCCCCCGGAAATTCAGCTTGCAAGTTTCAGCTTCGGCTCCGGCCGGCTGGTGGCGGACGCTTTGGTGGTGGAGCGGAAGTACTCCGCCGCCGCGCCGCTGCCCGAGCCGGGGACGACGTTGACGCCGCAGTCGCGCAAGGCCATCTCGACGCCGAACAGCACGCCGCCGATCATGATCTCGTCGAGCGCGCCGAGGTGACCGATGCGGAACACCTTGCCGGCGACCTTGTTGAGGCCGACGCCGAGCGAGAGGTTGTAGCGGTAGTAGGCAGTCTTCACGACGTTGGCGCTGTCGACGCCCTCAGGCACGACGATCGCGGACACCGTATCGGAATGCCACTTGGGCTCCTTGGCGCAGAGCTTGAGGCCCCACGCGGCGACCGCCTTGCGCACGCCCTCGGCCAGCCGGTTGTGGCGGGCGAAGACGTTGTCGAGGCCTTCGGCCTGCAGGAGATCGAGAGAGGCGCGCAGGCCGCGTAGCAGCTGCGTCGCCGGTGTGTAGGGGAAGTAGCCGAGGTCGTTGTTCTTGACCATGTCCTCGAAGGAGAAATAGCAGCGCTGCATCTTCGACGACTTGTGCGCTTCCAGCGCCTTGTTGCTCACCGCGAGCAGGCCGAGACCCGTCGGCAGCATGAAGCCCTTCTGCGAGCCCGACACGCAGCAGTCGACGCCCCACTCGTCCATGCGGAAGTCGAGGCAGCCGACCGAGCTGACGCCATCGACGAACAGAAGCGCGGGGTGCTTGGCGTCGTTCAGCGCCTTGCGCAGCGCGGCGATGTTGCTCGCGACGCCGGTCGCGGTCTCGTTGTGCGTGGCGAACACGGCCTTGATCTGGTGGCTCTTATCGGCGGCGAGCGCCTCGGCATACTTCTCGACCGGCACGCCCGTGCCCCACTCCTCGTCGAATACGGTCACGTCGAGGCCGAGCCGCTGGGCCATGTCGACCCAAAGGAGCGAGAACTGGCCGAAGCGGCTCATGAGAACTTTGTCGCCGCGGTTGAGCGTGTTGGAGATCGCGGCTTCCCAGGCGCCAGTGCCGGACGACGGATAGAGGAAGACGCGGCCGTTGGTGAGCTTGAACGCCTTCTTGACGTCCTCGAACAGGGGAAGCGTGAATTTCGGGAACTCGGGCGAGCGCATGTCCTCCATGCGGATGTCCATCGCCGAGCGGACGGCCTCGGGGACGTTGGTAGGGCCGGGAATAAAGAGATGCGTCGTGACGAGCATGTTGTGTTTCCTCCGATAGCCGTCTGATCTTTTGTTGTGCCGCCCGCGAGTGCTGCGATTTTCTCCTGCAGTGCAGGGTTCCGTTCACGGATGTTTGGCAGCCGTTTCGGGGCGGAGCATCTATATTATGCGGCGCTGCTGCAACACCCCATCGGGCAGCGGCGGAACGCCGTAGGGTAGCGGTTCGACTACACCTGCGGGTAGGCCTCCCCACCCGCCGAGAAGGAGGGGCGATCCAACCGTAGTCCATGCGCTGGCTTCACCGGCCGCTAACCCGTGCAAACCTTAGCGGCTCGCCGGCGCTCCGCCAACCCAGCCATGTTGCACTGCGCGCGTTCCTCTTAACCACTGACGAAAATTAGCGCAGGTGTTCAGCGCGCGTCCATGGTTGCGGAGACGTAGAGCGCGACCGCCATCGCCCGATTGCTGACGCCGAGTTTGTCGTAGAGATTTTTGAGGTGGTACTTGACCGTGTTGCGCGAGATGCCGGTGCGGGACGCGATCTGCAGGTTGGTCCAGCCATTGGCAAGTGCCACGAGAAGCTCGCGCTCGCGCGCGGTGAGCTCGCCCAGCGGATCGCTCGTCAGCGTCTGCAGATCGATGTAGGGCAGCGACATGCGCCCGCGCGCGACCGATGCTATCGCCTCGACCAGGACCGCGGGCTCGTCGCTCTTGGAGATGAAGCCCCACGCGCCGAGGCGCACCGCCTGGCGCAGCACGTCCTTGCCCGGCTCGCCCGTGTAGACGACGACGCGCGTCGCGGCGTGCCGGCGCTTCAAGGTGCCCAACACATCCGCGCCCGTCATGTCGGGCAGAGACCAGCCGATGATCCCGATGTCGGCCGGGTTCTCATCGACGAACACGAGAAACGCCGCGCCTGTCGGGACGGCGCCCACGACCTCGAAGCGTCCATCGCCGGTGATGAAGTCCTTGAGGCCGGCGCGCACGACGGGGTTCTTGTCCGCGATCACCACTTTGGGGCGCGCGGCTGCCGCTGGAACTGCGGTCGGGGGCGATGGAGACGGGTCTGCCATCAGGACTTCGTAGCGTCGAACGCTGAACATTGCATGATCAAAGGTGGAGCGGGGTGCAATTGGCGGCGTTTCACACGCTATTCGTTAAGACTTCGCCCGGGTCTTGACGACCGCGACGTTGGAGCACGAGCGGTGCTCGATCTCGACGGTCGCGTGCACGATGCCGTAGCTCTGCTTGAGCCGCGCCTTGATGGCGGCGGCGATCTCCTCGGGCGGCGTCGCTTCCGAGACGCGTGCGTGCAGCGTCATCAGCGGGCGCTCCTCGTTGAGGCACCAGGCGTGAATGTCGTGGACGGACAAGACCTCGGGGATCGACGCCTCGAGATCCTTCTGCACCTCGCGGACGTCGAGCCCGGTCGGCGCGCCTTCGAGCAGGATGTGGCCCGCGTCCTTGGTGATCAGCCAAGCGCTGCGCAGGATCAAAAGCGCGATGACGACCGAAAGCAGTGGGTCGATGGGGGTCCAGCCGGTCCACAGGATGACCAGCGCGGCGAGGATGGCCGCGCCCGAGCCGAGCAGATCGCTCATTACATGCAGTAGCGCCGCGCGGACATTGAGATTGGCGCCAATGCCGCCGCCGTTGCGCAGGATGAGCAGCGTGCCGAGGTTTACGAGGAGGCCGAGCGTCGCGACCACGAGCATGGTCCCGCCGAACACTTCGACCGGCATGAAAATGCGTGTCACCGCCTCCCATGTGATGGCGGCGGAGATGAAGAAGAGCGCCAGTCCGTTCGCGAATGCGGCGAGCACCTCGAAGCGCTGGAACCCGTAGGTCCGCTTCCAGTCGGCCGGCCGCGCCGCCATGCGCACGGCGAGCCAGGCGAGCCCGAGCGCGGCGGCGTCGGTCAGCATGTGGCCGGCATCGGCGACGAGCGCCAGCGATCCCGCGTAGATGCCGCCGATCAGCTCAGCGAGCATCGTCCCGGCGGTCAGCAGGCCGGCCCAAAACAGCCGGCGCTCGTTCGGATTTCCGCCGCCGTGATCGTGGCTGTGATTGTGGCCCATGTTGTCCCGTGAGGCTTTCCAGCTTGGAGTATCGCACGCGGCCGTGACGCGCCAGAGGCGAAGCCGCTCGGGGTGCGGTCGCAGACCCGACAAGCGCTCCCGTTAACCTGAGCGAGTGGTGTTAAGGGTCGCGGGGTGAGCCGAGGTTGCCTTACCCACCTGCCTTGCGTACATGACAATTGCGGCTAAAGCCCTGCGTCCTTCGAGTTGGCGTCGCCCCTCTGGGTGCTCAGGTGAGACCGGTGGGGACGTTTACGAGCATGATCGCGGACGCGGGAACGGCCTTTGGCGTCGACCAGATCGTCGAAACGCTCGGTCTCGGGGAATATACGCTTTCGGTCCTGCGCATCATCGGGGTCGACATCGTACTCGCCGGCGACAACGCCGTCGTGATCGCGCTCGCCTGCCGCACCTTGCCGCCGCGTCAGCGCATGGCCGGCATCGTGCTCGGTACCGCCGCGGCGGTCACCATGCGCATCCTCTTCACGCTGGCCGTGAGCTCGCTGCTCGGCGTTCCCTTGCTCGGGCTCGCGGGCGGGCTCACTCTGTTCTGGATCGCGTTGAAGCTTCTGCTCGCCGAGGAGCAGACCGGGGAGGACGTGGATAGCGGCGCCACGCTCTGGGACGCGGTCAAGACCATCGCCATCGCCGACGCCGTCATGAGCCTCGACAACGTGCTCGCCATCGCGGGCGCCTCGGGCGGCGATTGGATGCTGATTGTCATCGGCCTCTTGATCAGCATCCCGCTCGTCGTCGGCGGCTCGACGCTGGTGATGGCGGTCCTGCACAAATTTCCGGTGCTGGTCTGGGGCGGCGCCGCGCTGCTTGGCTGGATCGCCGCCGAGCTGATCGTCGGCGAGCAGCTGCTGCAGCCGTTAGTTGCCGAGATCACTCAGCACCTGGGGGTCGGCCTGCACACGTTCGACCGGTGGAGCGCCGCGTTCGGCGCCCTGCTCGTCGTCTGCGTCGGCGCTCTGCTCAAGCGGGCGCGGGCAAGTCCCGGCTGACGCATCGCGCGTGCAGTGCGGCATGGCGTCTGCCCGGCCTCGGTCAGAAAGTGGAGGCTTGGCGGGCGCCGCTCGAACCGCCAATATCGGCTCGGAACTGACGATCGGCCTGGCGCGGGTTGACTCCGCCGGCGCCGCCCAACAAACAGAAACGCTTTTGGAGGAACGAGACCCGTGACCGTCAAGTCCGACATCGAGATTGCACGCGCGGCGACGATGAAGCCGATCGCCGAGGTTGCCGCCAAGGTGGGCATACCTGCCGACGCGCTCGTTCCCTATGGCACGACCAAGGCCAAGGTCTCCTTCGACTACATAAACTCGCTGAAGGGCCGGCCGGACGGGAAGCTCGTTCTCGTCACCGCCATCAGCCCGACGCCGGCCGGCGAGGGCAAGACGACGACGACGGTCGGCCTCGGCGACGGCCTCAACCGCATCGGCAAGAAGGCCATGATGTGCCTGCGCGAGCCGTCGCTCGGCCCCTGCTTCGGCGTGAAGGGCGGCGCGGCCGGCGGCGGCTACGCCCAGGTCGTGCCGATGGAGGACATCAACCTCCACTTCACCGGCGACTTCCACGCCATCACGTCGGCGCACAACCTGCTGTCGGCGATGCTGGACAACCACATCTACTGGGGCAACTCGCTCGGCCTCGACACCCGCCGCATCGCCTGGCGACGCGTGCTCGACATGAACGACCGCGCCCTGCGCGAGATCGTCAACTCGCTCGGCGGCGTGTCGAACGGCTTCCCCCGCTCGGACGGCTTCGACATCACGGTTGCCTCCGAGGTCATGGCCATCTTCTGCCTCGCGCTCGATCTCAAGGATCTGGAACGCCGCCTCGGCAACATGCTCATCGGCTACACGCGCGATAAGACGCCGGTGCGCGCGCGCGAGCTCAAGGCCGACGGCGCCATGACGGTGCTCCTGAAGGACGCACTGATGCCGAACCTCGTGCAGACGCTCGAGAACAACCCCGTGTTCATCCATGGCGGCCCCTTCGCCAACATCGCGCATGGCTGCAACTCGGTGCTGGCGACCAAGACGGCGCTCAAGCTCTCCGACTACGTGGTGACGGAGGCGGGGTTCGGAGCCGACCTCGGCGCCGAGAAGTTCTTCGACATCAAATGCCGCAAGGCCGGGCTGACGCCCTCCGCCGCCGTCGTCGTGGCGACCGTGCGTGCGCTCAAGATGCACGGCGGCGTCTCCAAGGAGAACCTGAAGAACGAGAACGTGATGGCGGTCAACAAGGGCTGCGAGAACCTGAAGCGGCACCTGGAGAACATCGCCAAGTTCGGCGTCCCCGTCGCGGTCGCGATCAACCGCTTCATCACCGACACGGACGCGGAGATGAAGGAGGTCATGAACGCCGCCGAGAGCATGGGGGCCAAGGCCTTCGTGTGCACGCACTGGGCCGACGGCGGCGCCGGCACCGAGGCGCTGGCGCGCCACATCGTGGAGCTTGCCGACGGAGGCAAGGCTGCATTCAAGCCGCTCTACTCCGACGACCTGCCGCTGCGCGACAAGGTGCGCACCATCGCGACCGAGATCTATCGCGCCGCCGATATCGCCTGCGACGCCTCCGTCGAAACGGCATTCAAGGATCTGGAGGCCGGCGGCTTCGGCAAGCTGCCGATCTGCATGGCCAAGACCCAGTATTCGTTCTCGACCGATCCTAACAAGCGCGGCGCTCCCACCGGACACACGGTGCCCGTGCGCGAGCTGAGGCTTTCCGCGGGCGCGGAGTTCGTGGTTGCCATCACGGGCGAGATCATGACCATGCCGGGCCTGCCGCGCGTGCCGGCCGCTGAGTCGATACGCATCAATTCGCAAGGCCAAGTGGAGGGTCTCTTCTGAGATCCGAACCCTCGAAGGCCGCCGACGAATGCTGCCGTTTCTTCGGGCAACTGCCCTCGCTTAAGGCAGGCCGCTCGGCGCGATTTGGTGCTATTTGTTGCAATGCGGGGTGCGAGTATTAGTGCGGGTGCGCAGCGGCCCGGCAATTGCGGGTCGATTTGTGACGAACGTTGAAAAGAGCGGGTTGAGACGCGAGGCGGCATTGTGCGCGGCTTTCGATGAGATGAACGGTGCCGGCGATGGGGTGCGTGTGCCCTATCAGGCGGTCGCCGAATGGCTCGAGACGCAGAAGCTCGACGACCTCAAGCAGAAGCTCGTGGAGGCGGAGACGTTGTTCCGCCGCACCGGCATCACCTTCGCGGTCTACGGCAGCCAGGACGCGTCCGAGAGGCTGATCCCCTTTGATATCATCCCGCGCATTCTGTCGGCGCAGGAGTGGCGGCGCCTCACAGGCGGCATCGAGCAGCGCGTGCGCGCGCTCAATGCCTTCATGTACGACATCTATCACCGGCAGGAGATCATCAAGGCCGGGAGGCTCCCCGAGGAGCTCGTCATCAACAACAGCGCCTTCGTGCCGGAGATGATCGGCGCCGAGCCGCCGCTCGGTATCTACAGCCACATCATCGGCATCGACATCGTGCGCACGAGCGAGAACGATTTCTTCGTGCTGGAGGACAACACGCGCACGCCGTCCGGCGTCTCCTACATGCTGGAGAACCGGGAGACGATGATGCACATGTTCCCGGACCTGTTCGCCAGGAACCGCGTCGCGCCCGTCGAAAACTATCCCGACTATCTGCTGAAGACGCTTGAGAGCGTCGCGCCGAAGAACCTCGATCGCGAACCGACCATCGCGCTGCTGACACCCGGCCAATACAACAGCGCCTACTTCGAGCACTCCTTCCTCGCCGACCAGATGGGCGTGGAGCTCGTCGAGGGCCACGATCTCACCATCGTCAACGGCGGCCTGCACATGAAGACGACGCAGGGCCTGCGCCAAGTCGACGTGCTCTACCGGCGCATCGACGACGATTTCATCGATCCGCTGGTATTCCGCTCCGATTCCGTGCTCGGTGTGCCGGGGCTGTTCGATCTCTATCGTGCCGGCCGCGTGACGATCGTCAACGCGCCGGGCTGCGGCATCGCAGACGACAAGGCGATCTACAGCTACATCCCCGAGATCATCAAATTCTACACCGGCCAGGCGCCCATCCTGCAAAACGTGCCGACCTACAATTGCCGCAACAAGAAGGACCTCGCCTACGTGCTCGACAACCTGTCGAAGCTCGTCGTCAAGGAGGTGCACGGCTCGGGCGGCTACGGCATGCTCATCGGGCCGACGGCCTCGAAGGAGGAGATAGCGTCGTTCCGCGCCAAGCTCGAGGCGCAGCCCGACAACTACATCGCGCAGCCGACGCTGGCGCTCTCGACCTGCCCCACGCTGGTCGAAGCGGGCGTCGCGCCTCGCCACCTCGACCTACGCCCGTTCGTGCTCTACGGCGATCGCGTGCGGCTTGCCCCCGGCGGCCTCACGCGCGTTGCTCTGAAGCCCGGATCGCTCGTCGTCAACTCGAGCCAGGGCGGCGGCACCAAAGACACCTGGGTCCTGCAGGACTGAACGCTAGGGAAGAACGCTAAGGAACGGCGAAAGCCAGACACTCGCATGTTGGGACGGACGGCCAACGACCTCTATTGGCTTGCGCGCTATGTCGAGCGCGCCGAGAACATGGCGCGCCTGATCGAGGTCGGGTACCGCATCGCGCTTTTGCCGCGCGACGGTGCCGGATACCACGATGAGGAATGGCGCTCCACGCTCGCGAGCGCCGGCTGCGCGCAGGGCTACTTTGCCAAGCACGAGTCGCTCAACACGCGCGACGTCATCAACTACCTCCTGTTCGACTGCAACAATTCCTCCAGCGTCAAGGCGTGCCTGTCGGCAGCGCGCCGCAACGGCCGCGCTCAGCGCACCTCGCTCACCCGCGACATGTGGGAGAGCCTCAACAGCGCCTGGATCGAGTTCGGCAACATCAAGCCGATCGGAATGACCGCGAGCGAGCTTCCGCGCGTCCTCGACTGGGTGCGCTCGCGCTCGGCGCTCTACCGCGGCGCGCTGCTCAATACTATCCTGCGCAACGACACCTTCTTCTTCAGCCAGCTCGGCACCTTCGTCGAGCGTGCCGACAACACGGCCCGCATCCTCGACGTGAAGTATTACGTGCTGCTGCCGGAGCTCGCGATGGTCGGCGGCGGCGTCGACAACGTGCAGTGGGGCGCGATATTGCGCTCAGTCTCCGCGCACCGCAGCTACCGCTGGGTCTACAAGGAGAACTACAAGCCCTGGCGCATCGCCGAATATCTGATCCTCAATCAGGCGATGCCGAGGTCGCTGCGCTCCTGCTACCACGAGATGGCGGAGGCGCTCGATCAGCTCGCCAGCCTCTACGGCGACCGCTTCGCCTGCCACGCCACCGCGCAGGCGACGCAAGAGATTCTCGCAAAAGGCGATATCGAGCACATATTCCAGTCCGGGCTGCACGAGTTCCTCGAGGATTTCATCTCGCGCAACAACCGACTGGGCAGCGAGATCGCCGAGGCCTACCACTTCAACGCCTGAGAAGGTGAAGCGTCCCGTGATCGTCTCCATCTCCCATGTGACGCGGTACACGCTGGCGGCTCCCGCCCACTACTCCATTCAAAGCCTGCGCCTGACGCCGCCGTCCTTCGACGGGCAAAAGGTCGTGAGCTGGGGCATCGAGATGCCGCACATCATCGACGCGGTGCCGTTCCGCGACAGCTTCGGCAATATGGCGCACCTCGTCTCGATCCCGGAGCCCCACAGCGCCATTACCATCATCGCGCAGGGGCTCGTCGAGACCCAGGACCGCGCCGGCTCTGTGCGCGGCCTCGTCGAGACCGCACCCGTCCGCGTGTTCAAGCGGGAGACGCCGACGACGGCACCCGACGAAGGCATCCGCGCGCTCGCTGCCGGCGTGAAGGGAAAGGAGACGCTCGAGCGCATGCATGCGCTCATGACGGCGGTGCACGAGAGCGTCGACTATCTCGTCGGGGTGACCGATGCCCACACCTCGGCGGCGGAGGCTCTGAAGGAGGGGCGCGGCGTTTGCCAGGACCACGCCCACATTTTCATCTCGGCGGCGCGCGTCATGGGAGTTCCCGCGCGTTACGTTAACGGCTACTTCGTCACGGGGGGCGAGGAGCCGGCGGAGGCCCACCACGCCTGGGCCGAGGCCTGGATCGACGGACTGGGCTGGCTCGGGTTCGATCCCGCCAACGGCCTTTGCCCGACCGAGCGCTACATCCGCCTCGCCTGCGGCCTCGATGCGAGCTCGGCTGCGCCCATTCGCGGCACTCGCCGCGGCGGCTTCGAAGAGGTGCTTGACGTCGTCGTCGAAGTCCAGCAGCAAAGCGCCCAGCAGTGAGCCGCCGGCCGCCGGCCGGAGCAGAGGAAAATCAGGGGCAGGCGATGACCTATTGCGTCGCGTTGCGGTTGAACCGCGGGCTCGTGTTTGCGGCCGATACGCGCACCAATGCGGGCGTCGACAACATCGCTCAGTTCCGCAAGATCCACTATTGGTGCGAGCGCGGGGACCGGGTGATTGTGCTGCTGGCGGCAGGCAACCTATCGCTTACGCAGTCGGTTGTGAGCGTCCTCAACGAGCAGCTTCTCGACGCCGATCCGGAAAAGCCGAACCTGCTCAACGTGCAGTCCATGTACAGGGCAGCGCGCCTCGTCGGCGATGCCGTGCGTAGTGTGCGCTCCTTCGACGGTCCTGCGCTCGACCTTGCCAAAACCTCTTTTGCGGGATCGTTCATCCTCGGCGGCCAGATCAAGACGGAGCCCCCGCGGCTGTTCCAGATCTATCCCGAGGGGAACTTCATCGAGGCGACCGACGACACGCCCTATTTCCAGATCGGCGAGCACAAGTACGGCAAACCGATCCTCGACCGCGTGGCCCAGCCCACCATGCGCCTGGGCGAGGCGGCAAAGCTGATCCTCCTGTCGTTCGATTCGACGCTGCGCTCCAATCTCTCGGTCGGCATGCCGATAGACATTCTCGTCTACGAGCGCGACAGCCTCGATTTGCGCCGCGAGAAGCGGATCGACAAGGACAACGAGTATTTCAAGAAGCTCTCGAACGCTTGGTCCGAGGCGCTCAGGTCGGCATTCACCAAGATCGACGAGTTCGACGTCTGAGCGCCTGCGACACTGCGCATCACCAGTGTGTGGCTCGCATGCGGGCGCGACGGGCGACGGGGTGATTAATCCTCGCTCTTCTTGACGTGCACGAGCTTGGGAGCGCGTGGCGATATTGGCTTCGGTGTCAACTCGGGGAGGCCATGCTGAAGAACCTCCATCCAATCACATCGCAAATCGTCGATCACCTGCAGCGTCTCGAGTTTGCCGAGCCCCTCGAGGAGGTCGCCTTCCCCCATCGCGCGCACTAGGGCGAGTACCGCTAGTTCTGCTTCTCGTTCGGACAAGCGGGGCTCGCCAGCCACCGGTATCAAATTTGGACGCTCTGTTCGGCGCGTGGTCATGCGTTCCCCTTATTCATCGCTACTCCGCCGCTGACCCATCATCCTCCAGTTCGCGCCGGCCGCCACCCTCGACTGATGTTCTCGTGAAGGAAATCTTCATTGACTGCCTTCTTGTCGATAAATCATTGCTCAGACAGTCTTGGCGCTGATGTAGCGCCAGGCCGAGCTGGCATTCACCAAGATCGACGAGTTCGTCGTCAGAGCGGCGCGCTGCGCATTGGCGGTGCAAATAAGCCGCAATTGCCAGCCCCCGATCGCCTGGGGTAGGCGTGCGTTCGGATGCCGCGGGCACTGGTTCGGCGAACCCGCCATAGGGGAGGAAAGCCTTGAACATCTGCATGATCGGTGCCGGCTACGTCGGGCTCGTCTCCGCCGCCTGCTTCTCCGAGTTCGGCTGGACGGTGACCTGCGTCGACAAGGACCCGAACCGGCTGGCCGAGCTCAAGGCCGGCAACTCGCCGATCTACGAGCCGGGCCTCGACGATCTGCTCGCCCGCAACATGAAGGCCAAGCGCCTCCTGTTCACCGACGACCTCGCGGGCGCGGTGAAGGGCGCCGACATCGTGTTGCTCGCGGTCGGCACGCCCATGCGCCGCGGCGACGGCCACGCGGATCTCTCCTACGTCTACGGCGCGGTGGAAGATCTCGCCCCGCACCTCGACCACTTCACGGTGATCGTGACGAAGTCGACGGTTCCGGTCGGAACGAGCCGCGAGATCGAGCGTCGCCTGCGCGCGATCCGTCCCGACGGCGACTTCGCCGTCTGCTCCAACCCCGAGTTCCTGCGCGAGGGCTCCGCGATTCAGGATTTCATGCATCCCGACCGGGTGCTCGTTGGCACCGACGATGAGCGCGCGCGCGAGCTGATGGGCCGCCTCTACAAGCCGCTCGCCTTGCGCAATGCGCCCGTGATGTTCGTCGGCCGCGAGTCGGCGGAGCTCGCGAAATACGCCGCCAACGCCTTCCTCGCGCTGAAGATCAGCTTCATCAACGAGGTGGCCGATCTGTGCGAGGGCCTTGGCGCCGACGTGCAGGAGGTTGCCTCCGCGATCGGTAAGGATGGCCGCATCGGCGACAAGTTCCTGCATCCGGGGCCGGGCTATGGCGGCTCCTGCTTTCCCAAGGACGTGTCCGCGCTCATCCGCACCGCGCGCGAGGCCAAATCGCCGGTGTCGATCGTCGAGCAGGTGCAGCGCGTCAACGACGAGCGCAAGATCGCGATGGCGAGCCGTATCGAGCGCGCTTCGGGCGGCTCGGTGCGCGGCAAGACGGTGGCCATGCTCGGCGTCACCTTCAAGCCCAACACCGACGATATGCGCGATGCTCCGAGCTTGCTTATCGTGCCGATGCTGCAGGAGCGCGGCGCCACCGTGCGGGTGTTCGACCCGCAGGGCAAGAAGCATGGCGAGGCACTGCTCCCCGGCGTCGTGTGGTGCGAGAGCGCGCTCGATGCCGCGAACGGCGCCGACATTCTCGCCGTCGTCACCGAGTGGAACGAGTTCCGCGCGCTCAACCTCGAGCAGGCAAAGAGGACGATGCGCGGCAACGTTCTCGTCGATCTGCGCAACGTCTTCCCGGCGCAGCTCGCGCAGGACGCGGGCTTCCAGTACCTCGGCATCGGCCGCGGACAGGCGGGCTAGGCTGCGGAGCCTTCACGTCGCCGGCCGGCGGGTTACTGCGTCCCCGTTCTCTGCAGCCGCACACACGGAGCGGGCGATTGGCGCAGAACCGCGTTGAGGACCTTCTCCTTGCGCCCGTACGCCGCGACGCGGCCATCGGCCAGCGCCAGCACGATTTCGACCGCCGCGAGAGCTCGCCTGCGATTGGCCACGACGACGACGATGCCGCCCCGCCGGCGCACGGTCGCAATCGCGCCGGCCAATCTGGCATCGCCTTCGGCGTCGAGGTTCGCGTCGGCCGCGTCGAGCACGACGAGGAACGGGTCGCCATAGAGTGCGCGCGCAAGAGCGATCCCGCGCAGAAGTGCGGGAGGAAACGCCTCGTGCGCGCCGTCGATCTGTGTGCGGTAGCCGCAGCGGCAATAGCTCGATCGTGCCGTTCACGCCGGCGGCACGCGCTGCGGCCGCGACCTTCTCGCCGCCTGCGCTCTCCTCGAAGCGCGAAATGTTGTCGGCGATGCTTCCATCGATCAGTCGGGTTTCATGCGGAAGATAGCCGATGTGAGCGCCGAGCTCTGCGGGACTCCAATCGGCAAGGGCGACGCCGTCGAGCCGGATGGCTCCGTGCCCGGGCCCAGGTTTCAGGATGCCGGCGAGCGCGCGGGCGAGCGTGGACTTCCCGCAGCCGGTAGGTCCGATGATGGCGAGGCCATCGCCGGCCTGCAGCTCGAAGCTAACGTCGCGCAGGACCGGGTCGGCGCAGCCGCGAACGGAAATCGACAGCCGCTCCACCGCGAGAGACTTGTTCGGCCGCGGCCGCGATGCCGATGGAGGGGCATGCTGCTCGCGGACGCCGAGCGCCGCGCTCAGCCGGGCATGGCACTGGCGCACCACGGCGAGGCTGCGCCAATGCGCAGCCGCCATCTCCAACGGTGCGAGCGCGCGTGAGAGGATGATCGAGGCCGCAAATATCGCCCCTGCGGCCATTTTGCCGTCGATGACGAGAAAGGCTCCGGTCCCGAGGATCCCGGATTGCAGCGCCGGCCGCACCGCTTTGACGGCCGCGCTGAGCGCGCTCGCACGGCGCGCGGCGAGCGTTTGCGCCTGCAGGTGCCGGCGATTGAGCCTGGTCCAGCGCCGGTGCAATCCGCTTTCGAGCGCCATGGGCGCGACCACGGCCGCGCCGCGTGCGGAGCTCGCAAACGACCATCGTGCGCGCGCTGTCCGGACCGCGTGCGCCCCGCGGCGCGATCGCTGCGCTCCGCCGCGAGCGTAAGCCCGAGCAGGAGGCCCGCGGCCCCCGTGGCGAAGACGCCGAGCACAGGGGATGCAGCAGGCAGATTGCGCCGAGATAGACGGGAAGCCACGGCACGTCGAACAGCGCGGCCGGTGCTGGGCCTGACAGGAACACGCGCATCTGGTCGAGATCGCGCAGGGGCTGTGCGTCAGCACTACCTGGATTTACGTGACAAGCGAAGACGCGCGCGTTCAGCGCCCGGTCGAAACGCATCGCCGCTTCGCCGAGCAGGCGTGCACGGAAAAAATCGAGGATGCCGCTCGTGGCGTAGAGCGCCACCATGGCAAGCGTCAAAAGCGCGAGCGCCAGCTCGCTGCGTGACGGCAGGATACGGTTGTAGATCTCGAGCGTGTAGAGCGAGCCGGCGAGCGCCAGCACGTTGATCAGGCTGGACAGGAGCGCGGCCCCGATCAGCGAGCCTCGGCATCGACGCAACGCTTGGACAACCGCACAGCCTTTCGCCCGCGGCCCGTTCCGCACCGCTCGTCGCACAATTTCCCCCCGCGCCACGAAACGAGACCCGCTGGCGAGTGCCGACCATGAAAGCCGGCGCCCATCCGGCTCCGAGTTCGCGTCGTGCGGAGGCTACTTCAGGTTCGCGCCGAGCACTACTGTAGGTTGTGTTAGTATTTTTAGTCACTTTTTGCGGGAAGGGTGCCAGCGAGGGGCTCCAGGTTGCGCAGCACAACTCAAACCCTGTTCCCGCAAGGAAAAAAGCAGACCGCGCTCGCGCAGGTGGCCGGATTTAGAATACAAAGGACGAACAGAGCCGCGAAAGCAGCGCGGCCGCTAGAAAGGGCGAATGGGAGCGCTCCAGGGATGAACCAGCAGCAGTCGCTTGCCGGCTATTTTGCCGGCTGGGCTCGTGGCAGGTCTGCGCGGCTGGCTGTGGCAGGCGTCGTCGGCGCCCTGGCAGACGCTAGTCTTGGCATCGCGGATGTCCTGAGCCAGGGCGCGCTCGCGGGCCAGCTCGGGCGGTCGACTGGCAAGCGCGGCGATGTCGACGACCAGAAGGAGATCGACGTTCTCGCCAACGACCGCATCGTGACGGCGCTGCGCTCAGCCCCGGTCGCGGCGGTCGCCTCCGAGGAGATGGAGGACCCGCTCCTGCTCGACGCCAAGGCGCCGCTGCTCGTCGCCATCGATCCTCTCGACGGTTCGTCCAACGCCGACGCCAACGCATCGATCGGCACGATCTTCACGGTTCTGCCCGCACTCGAGCACAACGAGGAGCCGTCGGCCTTCCTGCAGCCGGGCGTCAACCAGCTCGCGGGCGGCTTCTTCCTCTACGGTCCCCAGATCGTGCTCGTCGTCAGCGTCGGCGCCGGCACGCAGATCTTCACGCTCGACCGGAATCAGCAGAAGTTCCTGCTCACGCACGCGAAGGTCGAGATCCCGCCGCGCACCAGCGAGTACGCGATCAACACCTCGAACGCGCGCCACTGGGACGATCCCATCCAGACCTACGTCGATGACTGCAAGCGCGGCAAGGAGGGCCCGCGTGGGCGCGACTTCAATATGCGCTGGACCGGCACGCCGGTCGCCGACATCTACCGCATCCTGTCGCGCGGCGGCATTTACCTCTATCCGGGCGACAAGCGCCGCGACTTCCGCAACGGTCGCCTGCGGCTGATCTACGAGGCAAACCCCATCGCGTGGATCGTCGAGCAGGCGGGCGGCGCGGCCACCACCGGACGCGAGCGCGTGCTGGAAATCGCTCCGAAGTCGCTGCACCAGCGGGTGCCGCTGATCGCGGGCTCGCGCATGGAGGTTGAGCACGCCGCGCGCCTGCACGATGGATCGCAGATGCGGGGCGAGCGTTCGCCCCTGTTCAGCCGCCGCGGATTGTTGCGGTTCTAGGGCATTCTTAAACCGGTTGAGCTAGGCTTCTGCGGAAACCCATGTCGGCAAAGCACCCCATCATCTCCGTCACGGGCTCGTCGGGCGCAGGCACAACGTCGGTCAAGCAGACCTTCGAGACGATCTTCCGCCGCGAGCACATCACGGCCGCCTTCATCGAAGGCGACGCCTTCCATCGCTACGACCGCGCCGAGATGGAGCGGGCGATGGCGGAGGCGAAGAAGCGCGGCAACAGCCATTTCAGCCACTTCGGGCTCGAAGCCAATCTGCTCGAGGAGCTCGAGGACGTGTTCGCCAACTACGGCGAGAACGGCACGGGGCGCACGCGTCACTACGTACACGACGAGCGCGAGGCGGAGCTGCACGGCGCGCCGGTCGGCACCTTCACGCCCTGGGCGGATTTTCCGCGCAACACGGACCTCTTGTTCTACGAGGGCCTGCACGGGGCCTCGGTGACGGCGAAGGTCAACGTGGCGCAGCATGCCGACCTCAAGATCGGCGTCGTTCCCGTGATCAACCTCGAGTGGATCCAGAAGCTCACGCGGGACAAGTCGACACGCGGCTACTCGCAGGAAGTAGCGATCGACGCGATCCTGACGCGCATGCCCGACTACGTGAAATACATCTGTCCGCAGTTCACCGAGACCGACATCAACTTCCAGCGCATCCCGACGGTCGACACCTCGAACCCGTTCGTCGCCCGCTGGATCCCGACGCCGGACGAGTCGATGGTGGTGATCCGCTTCCGCGACCCGCGCGGCATCGACTTCCCCTACCTGCTGTCGATGATCCAGATGAGCTTCATGTCGCGCGCCAACTCGATCGTCATCCCCGGCGGCATGCTCGACCTAGCCATGCAACTCATCCTGACGCCGCTCATCTTGACGCTTGTGGAGCGGCGGCGTAGGGCCTCTTGAGCGACGCGGCCGGCTTTCTGTTACGCTTTCTAAAAGCTGCGGCGCTAGGACGGCGTTCGGTGCGTACGCTGCGCCAGCCGGCAATCGATGGGAGCCTTAGCAAATGGCCCGCCCGATCATCATCGCTCCGTCAATTCTTTCGGCCGATTTCGGCCGCCTGAACGAGGAGATCGCGGCCGTCGAGGCGGCAGGAGCCGACTGGATCCACCTCGACGTGATGGACGGTCATTTCGTGCCCAACATCACCTTCGGGCCGCCAGTGGTGAAGGCGATCCGCCGCGCCACCGCGAAGGTGTTCGACGTCCATCTCATGATCGAGCCGGCCGATCCCTACATCGAGGCGTTTGCGCAGGCCGGCGCCGACATTATCACCGTGCATGCGGAAGCGGGCGCGCATCTCGACCGCTCGCTGCAGGCGATCAAGGCGCTGGGCAAGAAGGCGGGCGTCTCGCTCAATCCCGGAACGCCCGAGGATGCTATCGCCTACGTGTTGCACCACCTCGATCTCATCCTCTTGATGACGGTCAACCCCGGCTTCGGCGGCCAGCGCTTCATCCCGGCCGTGGTGGACAAGATCCGCCGCGTGAAGGCGATGATCGGCAGCCGCCCAATCGATATCGAGGTCGACGGCGGCATCGGGCCCGACACCGCGGGGCTCGTCGCGGCGGCCGGGGCCAACGCGCTCGTTGCGGGATCGGCGGTCTTTACGGGCGGGACGCGCGAAGCTTACGCCGCCAACATCGCGGCGATCCGCTCGGCAGCCGAGTCCGCGCGCGGCAAGGCCGCGGCCTGAGTCACACCTGTCCAGTTTCCCATCTGTCCGGGTTCCCGCCTGCGCGGGAATGAAGGCTTATTTGGCATACAAGCGGTCGCCACCCGTCAACGTCATCCCCACGAAGGTGGGGACCCAGACACGACAAAAGAGGAGAGACGCCTAGAGCTTCCAGCCCGAGTGAATGGCCGCGATGCCGCCTGTCAGGTTGCGGTAGCTGACGCGCTCAAAGCCGGCAGCGCGGATCATCTCGGCGAAGCGCCCCTGGCTCGGGAACTTGCGGATGCTCTCCACCAGGTAGCGGTAGGGCTCGGCGTCGCCGGCTGCGATGGCGCCAAGCCGCGGGATGACCTCGAAGGAGTGGAAGTCGTAGATGCGGTCGAGGATCGGCACCTCGACGCGCGAGAACTCCAGGCACAGGAAACGCCCGCCGGTCTTCAGGACGCGGAACGCCTCGCTCAACGCCTTGTCGATGTGGGTCACGTTGCGGATGCCGAACGCGATCGTATAGGCGTCGAAGGCGCGGTCGGGGAAGGCGAGGGCTTCCGCGTTGCCTTGGGCGAACGTGATGCGATCGTCGAGCCCGGCTTCGCGCACCCGGCGCCGGCCCACCTCGATCATCTCCGGGCTGATGTCGCACAGCACGGCGGTGGCATTGGGTCCGCTCGCCCGCGCATAGCGGATCGCGACATCGCCGGTGCCGCCGGCAACGTCGAGCAGGCGGTAGGGCTTGTCGCCGCGCGGGGCGGGTTCAACGCGGCGATGAAATCGTCCTTCCACAGCCGATGCAGGCCGCCGGACATCAGATCGTTCATCAGGTCGTAGCGCTCGGCGACGGTGGCAAACACGCGGTTGACGAGCGTTTGGCGCTCTTCTTCGGGCACGTTGCGGTAGCCGAAGCTGGTCTCTGCGGCGTTGGGCGGGACTTCTGTCATGGTTTCTGCCATGGGGCCGACAATAGCGAAGCGGCGTAGGTCCCGCTATGCTCGCAGCGACCCATGAAAATCCCACATCGCGCCCGTTAAGCATGCCCGAGCTGCCCGAAGTCGAGACCGTGCGGCGCGGGCTTCTGCCCGTGCTCGAGGGCAAGCGCATCGCCAAGCTCGACCAGAACCGCAAGGACCTGCGCTTTCCGCTGCCTGAGCACTTCGCCGAACGCCTGAAAGGACGCAAGATTGAAAATCTCGAAAGGCGCGCGAAGTACCTGCTGGCGCACCTTTCCGGAGGCGACGTCCTGCTCATGCACCTCGGCATGACCGGCCGTTTCACGGTGCACGTCCCGAAATCGGATCCTGCACGCGTGGGAAAGTACGTGCACGAGACGAGTGCCGATCTGAAGCACGACCACGTCGTGTTTCACATGGAGCAGGGCGCGACCGTCACATACAACGATGCGCGCCGCTTTGGCTTCATGCTGTTGATCCCCGAGGCGGAGCTCCAAGAGCACCCGCTGATGCACGGCCTCGGCGTCGAGCCGCTGAGCGCGGATTTGAGCCCGGAGTATCTCGCGCGGCGCGCGGCCGGCAAGAAAGTCGACCTCAAGGCGTTTCTGTCGGACCAGCGCATCGTTGCCGGTCTCGGCAACATCTACGTGTGCGAGGCCCTGTTCCGCGCCGGCCTATCGCCCCTGCGCAAGGCCGCAACGATTGCTACCCGGAGCGGCCGCCCGACGGAGCGCGCCGAGAAGCTAGTGGCGGCCATCCGCGCCGTGCTCAAGGACGCGATCGCCGCCGGCGGCTCGTCCTTGCGCGACTACCGCCGCGCCGACGGCGCGCTCGGCGAATTCCAGCACACGTTCGCGGTCTATGGCCGCGAGGGCAAGCCATGCGGACCCGAGGGCCGCTGCGGCACTGTCAAGCGCATCGTGCAGTCGGGGCGCTCGACGTTCTACTGCCCCAAGTGTCAGCGCTGAGGCCGGCTCAAGCCGGTGCCGGTCGCCGCGTGAGCTTGCGGTAGGTCATGATCGAGATCCCCGACAGCACGGCGAGCATCACTGCGCCGCCGATGAAGATCTCGTTCGCGGCCCAGTCGCCGCGCGGCGTGTGGATCTTGCCCGAGAACAGGATCCAACAGATCACGATCAGCACGGCGAGCCCCTGCGCGGCCGTCAGCCCCACGAGGACCTCGAGCGCGCGCGGGCTGCGGTAGCTCTCGCGGCCGGCGGTGAGCACATACGCATAGAGCAAGATCGCGCCCGCGATCAGCAGCATGGCGGCGCCGTACTGCCACCAGTGCTGCCACTTCAGCGGCGTGAGCGAGTAGGTCGCCAGCATGGCGATGGCGCCCCAGGCATAGACGAGGCCGGTGAGCACGGCGTTGGTTTGTGCGCACGCGACCGTCGCCGGCCCTTCGGTCGCCGGGGGGCTCGAGCCCCAGAACGGCGCGTTGATGCGGAGCGCGACGACCAGCATCTGCAGGGCGAATAGCGCGACCGCGAGCGCCAGAGTCCAGCCCGAGCCGCGGCCGGCAGCGAGCACGGCAATCATGATGCTCAACAAGAGCGCGAGCAGAATGACCGGCAGCATGGGTCTCAAGGGCATCGTGGAGGCGGTCCTGAGCGTCCGTGGTTTCGGGGCTTGTTGGCCGGCACTTCGCGTGCCTCGTTGCGGTAACGCGCGGGCGCTTACGTTTTGCGCGAGGATGCGGTCGGCCGCAAGGCATCCGCGCTGATCGCCGCGAGCGATGCCGCGCCGAAGAAGAAGATCGCGCATGCGGCCCAGTCGGGCTTCTTGGGGTCGCGGGGCATCTTGGCGTCGGCGATGAGCCCGATCATGGCTATCACCATGCCCGCTAGCTGGCCGATCGTGAGGTAGCGGGCAAGGTTGAGCATCGTCGCATCGTCGCGGCCGGCAGACGCATCGCGCGACAGCGTCGCGGAAAAGAAGAGGCAGAGAAGCCCCACGATGCCGGCGCCGAGCACGTACTGCCACCACTCCCCCCACGTGGAAATGAACACGTAGGTGACGAGCAGGGTCGCCGCGGCCCACAGCCATACGACGGCCATGGCGGTCGCCGTGGCGCTCGAGAGTGCCGCCGCGTTGGCGCCCGAAGCGGCGAGGCGGCGGCGCTGCACGACGGCCAGCAACGCAAAGCTCAGGCAGGCGGCGGCGGCGAGCGTCATCTGCAACCCCGGATCGTTGCTCCAGGCGCCGAAGGCGACGGCGGCGACGCTGACCACCAGCGCGTAGGCCCAGCCGAATGTGGAGGTCATCGCAAGCTCCCCAGCTCCCCTTGTCGGCGCCTGTTTAGCAGATTTCGCGTCACGGGAAGGTGTTCTGTAAGGCCGGCCAATCCTTTACGCCGCAGCTTGCGCGTTGACCCTGGATTGGGGCCCGTCTATAGCATCGGCCGTTCTGCCGCTCGAAGCGCCAGCGTTTCGGCGGCAAGCGCATTCAAATTCAAGCTCCGCCGCCCTTGCTGGTGCGGCGGGCATCCACCCCAACCGATCCAACCCATCAAGTATCGAGGACGAGGCACAACATGGCCAATACGAAGTCGGCGAAGAAGGCCGCGCGCCAGGCAGTTCGGCGCACCGAGATCAACAAGTCGCGCACGTCGCGCGCGCGCGGCGCCGTGCGCGAGGTCGAGCTTGCGATCAAGGCCGGAAACAAGGCTGCGGCGAAAGACGCGCTGAAGTCGGCGGAGCCGGTGCTTGCGAGCACGGCGCAGAAGGGTGTGATCGATAAAAAGGCAGCAAGCCGCAAGGTGTCGCGGCTGAGCGCGCGCGTAAAAGCGATGGCGGACTGACCGTCACGCATTCGTCGCTCGAAAAAGCGGACGCGGTATGTTCGCCACATCGATCGACGCGAGGCGAGTTGCGCAGCGAGAGTCGTGAACGGCCGTAAGTCGCGGATTCACCGATTGCTCCCGCTGCGCTGAAGTCTCTCTCCGCCCCTTCGCCTCGCAGGCGGCGCATTCCGACCAAGAAGAAAAATGACGATTTGCTGACGCGACGGGGGACGAATTTTCAGCTCCGTTGATCCACAGGCGGTCGCGCGCAAATCCTCAACTTCTCCAGCCCGCTACCCACAGCCGTTGGAGCGAATTCACAGGTTCTCCACTGGAGGCATCAGCATCCCTCCGCGCGCTGTGGATAGCGCTGTGGGCTGTCGGTGCACTTGATTAGGGGAAAGTTAAGAGCTACGGTCGAGATGGTCGCCTCGCCCCGACGGGCCCAGCCATGTGTATGCCAGTCCCGGCGAACGACGACACCAGGTTTACTTTAGTATCTCGTCCCTGGTTCCAGCGTCATATCTGAGTGTAACTGCGTATCTTTCTGGACAATTGTCCGGGGAGTTGAGGCGTTGTTCTATAGAACCTTGCCATTTTCTGTAAGACGGATCGCGTGAGCGCAGTCGCGCTGGTCTGGACGAGTGGAGGACGAAGTGCAGTCGAGCGAAGCTGTCCACATCGAGGACGTGCCTGTGGACGAGGCTTGGGCACGCCTCGAGAAGGATCCTGGCTCCGTACTGATCGACGTACGCACGCGCGCCGAGTGGACCTTCGTTGGCCTTCCCGATCTAGGCAAGATCGGAAAGCGGGTTCTCACGGTCGAGTGGCAGACGTCTCCGGACAGCAAAATAGATGCGGGCTTTCCGGAGCGACTGACGGCGGTGCTCGATGCGGCGGGCGCCACCAAAGACTCAGAGTTGCTTTTCATCTGTCGGTCGGGTGCTCGAAGCCGCATGGCAGCGGAAGCCATGGCGGGCGCCGGGTATCGGCAGTGCAGGAATGTTGCGGATGGCTTCGAGGGGCCTCTCGATGCCAACCGTCATCGAGGGCAGGTAGCCGGTTGGAAAGCTGCCGGCTTGTCTTGGGTGCAAGGTTAAAGCGCCCGTTTCGGAAGACTGAGACAGAGACCGGTTACGCAGCCGCGGCGGCGGAGGGCGACAATTGGAATTTGCTCAGAAGACTTTGAGGAGCAAGTCGACAAGTTTTGCGGGGGTTTCAATGCAAACGATCGAAAAAGCGGAGCGCACAGTCGTGGCCGGCGTGCGCACCGGTGCGGGACCACAAGGGCCAACGGACGACACCACCAACGAGCCTCGCGGCGAGAAGACACGTGCCATGCTGCGGGCGAGACTGGGCGACGACATCTTCACGAGCTGGTTCCATACGCTCGAATTCGAGGCCTTCGATGCCAAGACCGTGAAGGTCTCGGTGCCGGTGAAGTTCCTCAAGACCTGGATCCAGTCGCACTACTCCGACGATCTCCTGTCCTGCTGCCGCGCCGAGTTCAAAGGCGCGGAGAAGGTCGAGGTAACCCTGCGGCAGCCTCATGCGCGTGCGGTCGTGCGTGCGGACGGTCAGCCCGCTGGTCCGGCGGCCGACACTGGCGTCAACGGCGTGCGCAACGCCGATGCTGCCAGAGGCACCGGGATTCTCGCGGCCGCGCAGGCGGTCGGGCGCACCAGCGTCGGTGGCTTCGAGGGGTCGCCGCTCGATCCGCGCTACACTTTCGAGAGCTTCGTCGTCGGCGCCTCGAACCGCATGGCGCATGCGGGCGCCGTGCAGGTCGCCGATACGGTAATGAGCGATGGGCGTGGCTATAACCCGCTCTACATCCACTCCTCCGTCGGCCTCGGCAAGACGCATCTCCTGCACGCCATCGCGTGGGAGGTGAAGCGGCGGACGCCCAACGCGCAGGTGCTCTATCTGACGGCGGAGCGCTTCCGTTATCAGTTCGTGGAAGCGCTGCGCAGCCAGGACCCGCTCGCGTTCAAGGAGAAGTTCCGCTTAATCAACATTCTCCTGATCGACGATCTCGAGTTCATGCACGGCGAGCGCACGGAGCAGGAGTTCGACCACATCATCAACTCGCTGCTCGACGGCGGGCGCCAGGTGGTCGTTGCGTCCGCGCGCGCACCCAACCACGTGGAGCGGCTCAACGAGCGCATGCGCTCGCGGCTGCAGCGGGGGCTCGTCACCGAGATCGGCGGCCTCGACCACGAGCTACGGCTGAAGGTGCTCGAGAAGCGGCTCGCGGAGAAGCGGGCACTCGATCCCTCGTTCACGCTGGGGCGCGAGATCCTCGATCTGCTGGCGGAGCGGCTCGTCGAGAGCGGGCGCGAGCTCGAGGGCGCGGTGACGCGTCTTTACGCGACGTGGCAGTACATGCGCACCGCGATCACGCTCGACATCGCCGAGACCGTGATCCGCGATCTGGTGCAGGGGCTTGAGCCCCGCCGCATCAAGATCGAGGACATCCTGCGCATCATCTCGCGGCACTTCGGCGTATCGAAGGGCGACCTGCTCTCGCAGCGCCGCCACCGCTCCGTCGTCTGGCCTCGGCAGGTGGGGATGTATCTCGCCAAGCAGCTCACGGCCCGCTCCCTCCCGGAGATCGGGCGCCGGTTCGGCAATCGCGACCACACGACGGTGCTGCACGCGATTCGCAAGATCGAAGGCCAGCTTGCCGACAATCCCCGGCTCAAGGACGAGCTCGAGGAGCTGAAAAAACTGTTGAGCCACTAGCGGCTCGACCAAGGTTGGGCCTGCCGTGCAGGGCGTGTACGGTGGGGTCAAAGCGGGGAGGGGCGGCGTCGTATGACGCCGCTCCTTACGCCGCTTGTGGCGCCGTTCCTGACACTTGGCCCCAGGGTTTTGCTCAGCTTTTCAAGCCGTGCTTGAAAAAGGCTCCGGCATCGGGTCAAGTTGCGCGGGGCGCGCGAATCTCTTCAAACGACGCCAATTCCCGGACCCAGCCCGCGCTTCCGCCGTCCACCCAGGACAGGTGGCCTCACTCCGTCAGCAGCGAGGCAGGCTTGGCCCTCAAGAATGCGCCGAGGAAACAGCCATGCGGCTTGTGATTGAACGTGGTGAACTCTTGCGGGCGCTCGGCCACGTCACGAGCGTCGTCGAGCGGCGTACGACGATCCCGATCCTCTCCAACGTGCTTTTGCGGGCGCGCGATTCCAAGCTCGAGTTCAAGGCGACGGATCTGGAACGCGAGGTCATCGAGGGCGTGCCGGGCGACATCAGCGCGCCGGGCGCCGTCACCGTTCCGGCGCACATGCTGCACGATATCGTGCGCAAGCTGCCCGACGGCTCGCAGGTCGACATCCGCAAGGACGGCGAGAAGGAGCGGTTGACGCTGGCCGCCGGTCAGGCGCGCTTTGCGCTGCAGACGCTGCCCGCCGAAGACTTCCCCGACATCGGCTCGGGCGAGATGGGCCAGGAGTTCGAGCTCTCGGCCCAGGACCTGAAGCGGCTGATCGACAAGACGCGCTTTGCCATCTCGACCGAGGAGACGCGCTACTACCTCAACGGCATCTACCTGCACACAGCGCAGACGAACAAGAAGGCGACGCTGCGCGCGGTGGCGACGGATGGCCACCGGCTGGCGCAGGTCGAGCTGCCGTTGCCGAAAGGCGCGCAAGGCATGCCCGGCATCATAGTCCCGCGGAAGACGGTGCACGAGCTGCACCGGCTGATCGAGGACAGCTCGGGCGCCGTCAAGGTGGGGGTGAGCCCAGCGAAGGTGCGCTTCGAGATCGGCAGCGTGACCCTGACGTCGAAGCTCATCGACGGCACCTTCCCCGACTACAGCCGCGTCATCCCGCAGGGCAACGATAAGGAGATGAAGGTCTCCAACGCCGAGTTCATGGGCGCGGTCGACCGCGTGTCGACGATCGCGAGCGAACGCGGGCGCGCCGTGAAGCTCAACATCAAGCCGGACAAGCTGGTGCTCTCGGTCAACAACCCGGAGGGTGGCAGCGCGACGGAGGAGATCGGCGTCGAATACGCCTCGAGCCCGCTCGAGATCGGCTTCAACGCGCGCTACCTGCTCGACATCGCCGGGCAGCTCGAGGGCGAGGAGGCGTGCTTCAAGCTCGCCGACCCCGGCTCACCGACCATGGTCAACGACCCGGCGGATGAGACCGCGCTCTACGTGCTGATGCCCATGCGGGTGTAGGCGGTTGCAGCCGCACGACGCGTCCCAACAGCCGTCCGCCGGCCCCGGCGCGCACGCGATGCATTGGGTCGAGCGGCTGACGCTTACGAACTTCCGTAACTACGCCCATCTCGTGCTCGATGCGGGGCCGGAGCCGCAGGTGCTGATCGGCGCCAACGGCGCGGGCAAGACCAACTTGCTCGAGGCTGTCTCGCTGCTGGCGCCCGGGCACGGCCTGCGCCGCGCCACCTACCCGGAGCTGGCGCGCGCCGCCGGCGACGGGGGATGGGCCGTCGCCGCGCACGTGCATGCGCCCTCGGGCCCGGTCGACATCGGCACTGGGCTCACACCGGCCGCGGCGCAGAGCGAGCGCGGCTCCCGCATCGTGCGCATCAACGGCGCCCCCGCCGGCGGCTCCGGCGTGCTCGCCGAGTACGTCGAGCTCGTGTGGGTGACGCCTGCGCTCGACTCGCTCTTTACCGGCCCCGCCTCCGAGCGCCGGCGTTTCCTCGACCGCCTCATCCTCTGCTTCGACACCGGCTACCGCACGCGCGTTGGCCACTTCGAGCGCGCCATGCAACAGCGCAACCGGCTGCTCGCCGACGGCGTGCGCGATAGCGCCCGCTTCGAGGGTCTCGAGCTCATCATGGCCGAGACCGGCACCGCGATTGCCGCGGCGCGGGCGGAGGTCGTGGCCGCGCTTGCCGGCATCGCGGCGGAGCGGCGCGTGCGCGATCCGCAGTCGCCGTTTCCGGCCGCCGGCCTTGCGATCGAGGGCACGCTCGAAGCGGATCTGGAGCGCATGGCCGCGGTGGAGGTGGAGGAATCCTACGCGGCCGTCTTGCGCGACGCGCGCGAGCGCGACCGGGCAGCCGGGCGGACGCTCGATGGCCCGCACCGCTCCGACCTCCTCGTCTCGCACCTCGACAAAGCCATGCCGGCACGCCTGTGCTCCTCGGGTGAGCAGAAAGGCCTGCTGCTCGGCCTCGTGCTGGCGCACGCGGAGCTGGTTGCCCGCCGCCGCGAAGGCATCGCGCCGATCCTGCTCCTGGACGAGGTGACCGCTCATTTCGACGAGGCGCGACGTGCCGCGCTGTTTGCCGAAGTGCTCCGTCTCAGGGCCCAGGCGTGGATGACGGGCACGGACGTTCAAGCGTTCTCGGCGCTCGCCCAGAGGGCTCGATTCCGTAGGGTCGAGGAGGGGGTTTTGACGGACTTCTTTGCCGCATCCCCCGGGGCCATTTAGCACCCCATATAAGTTATTGAGAAAATAGCGCTTTTGCGGACAGTTTATGGCCTGTTAAGCGCTCTTTTTCGCACCGTTTCCGGCCCGTTCGTGGTATAAAGTCTGCGAGGCCTACAGCACCCCGAAAACCGTCCCAGGGACACCCCGTAGATGAGCGCTTTGCCCGCGAAAAAAAGCACGGCCGCCGACGATTACGGCGCCGAGTCGATCAAGATGCTCAAGGGGCTCGACGCTGTGCGCAAACGGCCCGGCATGTACATCGGCGACACCGATGACGGCTCGGGCCTGCACCACATGATCTACGAGGTCGTCGACAACGCCGTCGACGAGGTGCTCGCCGGCCACGCCAAGGAATGCCTCGTCACGCTCAACCCCGACGGCTCGGCCACGGTGCGCGACGACGGCCGCGGCATCCCTACCGGCATCAAGAACGACGACGACAACGATCCGAAGCGCTCGGCCGCCGAGATCGTGTTCACCGAGCTGCACGCCGGCGGCAAGTTCGACCAGAACTCCTACAAGGTGTCGGGAGGCCTGCACGGTGTCGGCGTCTCCGTCGTCAACGCGCTGTCCGCATGGCTCAGGGCGCGCATCTGGCGCGAGGGCAAGGAGCATGTGATCGAGTTCCGCGACGGCGTGCCCGTCGCGCCGCTGCAGGCGGTCGGCGACGGCAAGGGCCAGCGCGGCACCGAGGTTTCGTTCCTGCCCAGCACCAAGACGTTCACGCAGACCGAGTTCGACTTCGCCACGCTCGAGCACCGCCTGCGCGAGCTCGCATTCCTGAATTCCGGCGCCAAGATCGTGCTGACGGACGCGCGCCACGCCGACGTGAAGCGCGAGGAGATGATCTACGACGGCGGCACGGCCGCCTTCGTGCGCTATCTCGACCGCTCCAAGCAGTCGCTGATCCCCGATCCGATCATGCTGCGCGGCGAGCGCGAGGGCGTCATCGTCGAGGCGGCGCTGTGGTGGAACGACAGCTACCACGAGAACGTGCTGCTCTTTACCAACAACATCCCGCAGCGCGACGGCGGCACGCACCTCGCCGGCTTCCGCGCGGCGCTCACCCGCGTCATCAACAAATACGCGGGCGAAAGCGGGCTTGCGAAGAAGGAGAAGGTCGACCTCTCCGGCGAGGACGCGCGCGAGGGCCTCACCTGCGTGCTCTCGGTCAAGGTGCCCGACCCGAAGTTTTCCAGCCAGACGAAGGACAAGCTCGTCTCGTCTGAGGTGAAGCCGGTGGTCGAAGGCATCATCGGCGAGCAGCTCAGCGCGTGGTTCGAGGAGCACCCCAAGGAAGCCAAGCACATCGTCGGCAAGATCGTCGAGGCGGCGCTCGCACGCGAAGCGGCGCGCAAGGCGCGCGAGCTGACGCGCCGCAAGGGCGCGCTCGACAACCTGCGGCTCCCCGGCGGCCTCGCCGAGTGCCAGGACCGCGATCCGGCCAACACCGAGCTCTTCATTGTCGAGGGCGACTCGGCCGGCGGCTCCGCCAAGCAGGGCCGCAAGCGCGAGTATCAGGCGGTGCTGCCGATCCGCGGCAAGATCCTCAACGTGGAGCGCGCGCGCCTCGACAAGATGCTGTCATCCGAGCAGGTGACCAACATCATCGGCGCGCTCGGCACCGGCATCCGCGACGACTTCGATCTGTCGAAGCTGCGCTACCACAAGATCATCATCATGACCGACGCCGACGTCGACGGCGCCCACATTCGCACGCTGCTGCTGACGTTCTTCTACCGGCAGATGGTGGAGCTGGTTGAGAAGGGGCACGTGTTCATCGCGCAGCCGCCGCTCTACAGGGTGTCGCGCGGCAAGTCGGAGACCTATCTCAAGGATCAGCGCGCGCTCGAGGACTACCTCGTCGAGCAGGGTCTCGACGAGACGGTGCTCGTGTCGGGCACCGGGGAGGAGCGCGCCGGCAAGGATCTGCGGGCAATCGTCGATTCCGCGCGCGGCCTCGTCGGGCTGATCGACGGGCTGCATTCGCGTTATTCGCGCTCCGTTGTGGAGCAGGCGGCGATCGCCGGCGCGTTCGATGCCCAGCTCCTGCGCTCGGCCGAGCAGGCGAACGGTATCGCCGACGTGATCGCGGAGCGCCTCGACGCCATCTCCGAGGAAACGGAGAAGGGCTGGGAGGGCCGCTACGGCAACGACGGCTTCCGCTTCAAGCGCGAGGTGCGCGGCGTGACCGAGTCGCACGCGCTCGATCTGGCCTTTCTCGGCTCGCTCGATGCGCGCCGACTGAACGAGCGCCACCAGCATCTGGCCGAGGTCTACGGCACCCCGGCCAAGCTGCGCCGCAAGAGCGAGACGATTCCCGTCTACGGCCCGCGCACGCTGCTCGAGGCCGTCTACGAGGCCGGGCGCAAGGGCATCTCGATGCAGCGCTACAAAGGCCTCGGCGAGATGAACCCCGACCAGCTCTGGGAGACGACGCTCAACCGCGACGTGCGCACGCTGCTGCAGGTCAAGATCGGCGACCTGTCGGAGGCGGACGAGATTTTCGCCAAGCTGATGGGCGACGTGGTCGAGCCGCGGCGCGAGTTCATCCAGGAGAACGCGCTCTCCGTCTCCAACCTCGACGTCTGAGACGAGGCGCCCAGTTTCCGTTCGTTCGTCGTCCTGCTCGGGATGACGCAAGGGAGGAAACGGCCGTGCCCGGCTAAGCCGCGCGGCGCCAGTCGCCCTCGATGACTGGGCCGGAGCCGGCGGGCTTATAGCCCTGCTTCTCCAGGTGGCGCTGCAGCAGTCGCAGGTTCTTCATGTTGGCGCGGAAGGCGACGTCGAAGGCGTCGCCCGCGACCGGGATCGAGCCGACCACCGTGTCGATCAACGTATTGCCGAACATGCGCATCAGCGTGAGCTTGCCGACGCCGAGCTGGTGCGCCTCCCAGATGATGTAGCTCGAGATCGCCTGCGCGATGAGGTCGCCCGCGACCGGCACGAGCCCCAGGATGGCGTCGAAGCCCAGCCGGATGCCGGTGCCCGGGATGACGAACAAGGCGTCCATCGCGCGGGCGACGAGGGTTACGCGAGCCATGGCGGCGTCGATCGCCTCGCGCTCCAGGCGCTCGATGCGGGGACGGGTGCCGGCGGCGGCGTAGGCCATTGGAAAGCTCCAACAAATGCGCGTGGGCGCCGGACGATCCGGCGGCGCCTCGGTCCCGAAACCGGCAAGACGCGGCTCGAGTTCCAAAGCGGCACGCATCTCCACACGGCGTTAAGTTTCTTTCAAGGCGCGCGGGCTCGGGCTAGCTTGGGCGATTGAAGGCGCGTCAAGCGCCGGCTTTCCGGGGGACCGTAACGTGCTGCGTATGCTCCTCTCCATCGGCAATATCGTGCTGTCGCTCATACTTGGCGCGGTGTTGCTCGCCCTTGTCGGCGTTCACTCGCCCGAGACGCTCTCTTCGTTGCTGCGCTGGTCGCACAGCGTGAAGGAGATCATCACCGGCACCTCGCTCGATCCGAAATACAACGTGTGGATCGAGTTCCTGCTGGACGACCGCCAGCTCGTTTTCATGTTCTTCGTCGTGCTCGCGCGCATCGTCCTCTGGCTCGTCGCGTTGCCCTTCTTCATGATCCGCAACCGCCTCGCCTAGCTGATGGTTAACCGGCTCTTAGCAGGCCGCCGCTACGGTCGGCCTGCCGGGGTGACTGCGCTCGCGGCTGTCGCGAAGCCAGTTTCACCTCGGGAGCACGCTGCCGGTCATGGGGCTCTTTTCCGCCAAGAAGCCGCCGTCTCCGCCGCCAGCGAGGATGCCCGCGAAAAGGCGCTCCTCCTTCGCCGTGAAGCTGTTCCTCGTGTGGCCGCTCTACCTGGCGGTCGCCGGCGGGGCCGCGCTCGGCGCCATGCAGGTGCGCAACCAGGTCTTTTATTCCGACCCGCTGACGACGATGCGAACGCACGCGCGCGAGCCGGCGATCCGTATCCTCGCGCGCGACGGCTCGCTGCTAGCCGAGCGCGGCGGCGTCGACGACTACATTCCGCTCGATCTCATGCCGCGCTCGATCATCAACGCGGTCATCGCCACCGAGGACCGACGCTTCTTCGAGCACTACGGCGTCGACCCGCTGGGGCTGTTGCGCGCGGCCGTTGCGAATGCGCGCGCGGGGCACTTCGTGCAGGGCGGTTCGACGCTGACGCAGCAGCTCGCCAAGAACCTGTACCTGACCTCCGACCGCACCTTCGCGCGCAAGCTGCAGGAGGTGTCGCTGTCGCTGTGGCTCGAGTCGCGGCTGACGAAATCGGACATCCTCGAGCTCTATCTCAACCGCATGTACCTCGGCGGCGGCGCCTATGGCGTCGATGCGGCGGCGCGACGCTACTTCGGTAAGCCGGCGCCCAAGCTCACTATCGCCGAATCGGCGCTCATCGCCGGGTTGCTGAAGGCGCCGTCGAAATATTCCCCCACCTCGAACGCCGAGTTCGCGCGCTCGCGGGGACGCATCGTGCTGGCGCAGATGCGCGGCGCGGGCTTCATCTCGGCGGACGAGGAGCGCGAGGCCTCCGCGCAGATGAGCGGGATGCCGCAGGCGAGCCGGGCGGCGGACGCGGGTGCCGAGTACGCCATCGACTACGTGCTCGACAGCTTGCCTCCGGAGGCCCGTACCGGAAGCGGAGAGATCCTCGTCGAAACGACGCTCGACAAGCCGCTGCAGGCGCGCGCCTCCGAGATCCTTTCGCGCAACATCGCCGCGCGCGGCCCGAGCCTGCTGGCGAGCCAGGCCGCGCTCGTTGTGCTCGATCCAAATGGCGGGATCCGCGCTCTCGTCGGCGGCCGCTCCTACGCGGAGAGCCAGTATAACCGCGCCGTGAAGGCGCAGCGGCAGCCGGGCTCCGCATTCAAGCCGTTCGTCTACCTCGCGGCGCTCGAAGCCGGCTACACGCCCGACAGCATGGTCGAGGACCTGCCCGTGAGCGTCTCCGGCTGGGCGCCGCGCAACGACAACGGCGAGTACCAGGGCACCATGACCATGCGCGCGGCGCTGTCGCGCTCGGTCAACGCGGTCGCGGTGCGGCTCGCGCTCAAGCTCGGGCCCTCGCGCGTCGCAACGACGGCGCGCCGTCTCGGCATCCAGTCGCCGCTGCGCAAGGACGCTTCGCTCGCACTGGGCACTTCCGAGGTCTCGCTGCTGGAGCTCGCCGGCGCCTACGACGTGTTCGCCAACGGCGGCCACGCGGTCGAACCGCATGTGCTGCGCCGCGTCGTCACGCGCTCGGGCACGGTGCTCTACGCTTACCAGCCGCAGCCTCCGGTGCAGGCGGTGGCAGCGCCGCAGGTCACCGCGATGACCGACATGCTCAACGCGACGCTGACCTCAGGCACGGGAAAGCGTGCGGCGCTTCCCTACGCGGCGGCCGCCAAGACCGGCACCTCGCAAGGCTTCCGCGACGCCTGGTTCATGGGCTACACGGCGGAGCTGACGACGGGCGTGTGGGTCGGCAACGACGACGGTACGCCCATGAACCGCGTGGTCGGCGGCAGCCTGCCGGCCGACATTTGGCGCGAGGTGATGCTCGCCGCGCACGAGGCGCGGCCGCCCGCACCGCTGCAGGGCGTGGTGACCTCGAGCGTTTCGCAGCCTCCGGCTGCTCCGGCGCCGGCCACGCATCCGCAGGAAGGTATCGGCGACGATTTCATCGCCCGCGCGCTGCAGGACGCGCCGCCCGCCCCCGAGGAGACTGGCGCGGCAGAGTCGCGGCCGCTGCAGGACGGCCGCATGTCGCTCGGGCGATTCAGGGATTAGTGCAAGGGCCTGCGTCAGGCGCGGCCGTCGGACCCGTACCGGTGCAAATCGAGACCGTAGAGCTGTAGCCAGTTCTTGGCCTCTTTCATCGCCGGCACGGTGCGCTCGACGAGGGCCCAGAAGCGCGGGCCGTGGTTCATTTCCTTGAGGTGCGCGACCTCGTGCGCTGCGACGTAGTCGAGAATGTCCGCCGGCGCGAGAATAAGCCGCCAAGAGAACGAGAGCACGCCCGTCGTGGAGCAGGAGCCCCAGCGGGATGCCTGGTCGCGCACGACGATGCGCTTCGGAGCAACGCCGAGACGGCGCGCGTGATGGACAACGCGCGTATCGAGATCACGGCGCGCTTCTTCGAACAGCCAGTCGCGCAAGCGGCGCGCGGCGTGCTCGTTGCGCCCGCTGACGTGCAGCTCGGGAACCCCGCTGTTGGTCGAGCGCCGCTGCACGACGCCGCCTGCGTTGCGCCGGTCGCTGAAGGATAAGCGGTGGAAGTCGCCGCGCAACGGCATCAGCGCGCCGTTGCTGAAGGGTACGGGACGCGGCAGGCTATCGAGGCGCTCGCGCACCCATTCGAGATTGCGGTTGAGGAAGCTTCCGGCCTCGTCGAGATCGCATTGCACGGGAAGCGTCACGATGACGGCGCGCCTCGTGCGGCTCACGCGGAGCGTCAGGCGGCGGGCGCCGGGGTGGCGGCGAACCTCGACCTCGCAGCCGAGCTCATCGATACGGGGACGCTTCAATACTTGCTCCTCGAGCGCTCTCGTGCGCCGCATGATCGTCCCTCGTGTAGAAGCAGAACCCGCGTGGCTCGAACGCGTCGAAGCCAACGTGCAACACTTCAGTCACCGTGAGGGTGTCTCAGACGTAGAGGAATTTCCGTTGTCCTGCCAGTGCGAAGAAGTGACAGGCAATCGAATCTGCCACACTGTGGCGCACCTGCCGCTTAGCACGCAGCCTGCGCGATTGCGTTAGCCCACGATCTTGTCGAGCTTGGCGGCCATGTCGTCGACGCTCGTCGACGGCGTGAAGTGTGTGACGAACTCGCCCTTCGGGTCCATCACGTAGATGATCGATGTGTGGTCCATGGTGTAGTCGTCGGGGCGCTCTTTGCTCGGCACCTTGGCGTAATAGACCTTGTAGGCTTTGGCGACCGCGGCGATCTCCTCCGGCGTTCCGGTGAGGCCGACGAGTCGGGGATCGAAGTTCTTCACGTACGCTGCGAGCTTTTCCGGCGTGTCGCGCTGCGGGTCGACGCTGATGAAGATCGGCGTGATGCGTTGAGCCTTCGTCCCGAGCTTCTCCAGCGCTCCTGCAATGAGTTGCAGCCCGGCTGGGCAAATGTCTGGGCACGACGTGAAGCCGAAGAACACGAGCGTGTACTTGCCGTGGAAGTCCTGGTCGGTGACGCGCTTGCCAGTGTTGTCGGTCAGCGTGAATGCGCCGCCGATGAGCGCCTTGCCGGTGACCTGCTGGCCGATCGAGGGCAGAAGCCGCTCACGCACATCCGGCAGCAGGGCGATCGCTGCAGCGAGCCCCAATGCCGCGCCGGCGATGCCGATAACGATCGATTTTGCAGCCATGAGCTTCCCTCGTCCTTCGACCGCCAGTTAAAGCGCGGGGCACGCGGCTGCAACCGCCTGCGGCCATGCCCTATTGTCGCGCTGCAGGGATCGCGCCCGCAACGCATTTTCAGCCCGTCCATGCTAACGTGCCGGCCGCCGGCATTGGTTAAGGGTAGGCAGCGGTGCAGCTACTGTTTCGCAAAGGCAGGGACGGCCGCGTCCTCGTCGACTCCGTCGACAGCCGCCTGCGCATCTATACCATCGTGCGGCTGCGGTGGATCGCGGTGCTTGGCCAGCTCGTGGCGATCCTGGCCGTGTCGTTCGGGCTCGGCTTCTCGCTGCCGATCGGCATGTGCCTGATCGTGATCGCCATTTCCGCGTGGCTCAACGTCTTCCTCGCGGTCTGGTACCCCTCGCGCCACCGCTTGAGCGTGTGGTTCGCCACCGCACTGCTCGCCTACGACATCGCGCAGCTCGCGATGCTGCTCTACTTAACAGGGGGCATCGACAATCCCTTCACCATGTTGATGGCGGCGCCCGTCACCGTCTCGGCGGCGACGCTCCCCTTGCGCAATACGGTTGCGCTTGGGCTTATGGCGCTATCCGCCACCGGTATTCTCGTCGTCTTTCACGAGCCGCTTCCGTGGTACCGAGGCCTCGCCTTCGAGCTGCCGCTGATCTACAAGTTCGGCACCTTCGCCGCGGTGTGCGCTTCGACGACATTCCTCGCGCTCTATGCTTGGCGGCTCACCAAGGAATCCCGGCAGATGTCGGCGGCGCTGACCGCGACCGACCTCGTGCTGGCGCGCGAGCAGAAACTGCACGCACTCGATGGTCTCGCCGCCGCCGCCGCGCACGAGCTCGGCACGCCGCTGTCGACGATCGCGCTCGTTACGAAGGAGCTCGAGCACGCGCTCCCCCCCGACAGCCCGCTGCGCGAGGATATCGGTCTGTTGCGCACCCAGGCTCTGCGCTGTCGAGAGATCCTGCAAAAGCTCACGCGCAGCCCCAGCGAGCAGGACCCTCTGCACGCGCGCGTCAGCGTGCGCGCCATGCTGGAGGAGGCGGCCGAACCGTACCGTTCCGGGCGGATTGCCATCTCGATCACCGCGGGGCCGTCGGCCGAGCACACAGGGCCTCCCGTCGGCGATGCGGTCGTCGAACGCCGGCCGGGCGTCATCTACGGGCTGGGCAATATCATCGAGAACGCCACCGACTTCGCCAAGGCGCGGGTGGAGATCAGCGGGGAATGGAGCTCATCGGACCTCATCGTCAGCATCACGGACGACGGTCCTGGCTTCCCCGACGAGGTGATGGACAATATCGGGGAGCCCTACGTCACGACGCGGCCTGCCGAAGGCTTGGAGGAAGATGACCCCGACGCGGTCGAGGAGGCCTCCGGCCTGGGCCTGGGGTTCTTCATCGCCAAGACGTTGCTAGAGCGGTCGGGGGCTACGGTGAGCCTCGCCAATCGGGTTGGCCCGCGCTCGGGGGCCGTGGTGCGCGTAAGCTGGCCGCGGACTTTCATACTGAACCGCTGAGCCGCGCTAAACCGCTAACTTATTGTGTCTACAAAGCTATTTTGAGCGCCTGCAAAACAGCCCGGGCGCTGTTGCCCTAATAGAACGTTGACAAAAATCACACGTTCAGGCTGACAGAACGCCAACAAGGTGGCAGTTTGGCGCGCGACAACCTACTTATGCGCTGAGCGCATGCCCGCCCGACCGATCGGCATCAGCCGCGTCGATGGGCCACGGCCAAACGGATTTCGAAGGAGGCAGTTGTGTCGGCAGACGACGTGACGGACGCGTCAGGGGCTAGCATAACGGAAGATCTTTCGTTCCGGCAGGACGAGCTGCCCGAGGATCGCTCGCTCATCATCGTCGATGACGACCGTGCCTTTGCGCAGCGCCTCGTGCGTGCCATGGAGCTGCGCGGGTTCGAGGTGCGCGGTGGCCACTCGGTTGCCGAGGGGATCGAGCTGATCCGCGCGCGTGCCCCGGCTTTCGCCGTCGTCGACATGCGGCTCGAGGACGGCAACGGTCTCGATGTCATCGCGGAACTGTCGCGTGCGCGCCCCGATTCGCGCGCGATCGTCTTGACCGGCTATGGCAACATCGCCACCGCGGTGACCGCCGTGAAGCTCGGCGCCGTCGACTATCTCGCCAAGCCTGCCGATGCCGACGACGTGACGGACGCGCTGTTGGCGCCCGCCAACGACAAGGCACCGCCGCCCGAGAATCCGATGTCGGCCGACCGCGTACGCTGGGAGCACATCCAGCGCGTCTACGAGCTATGCAACCGCAATGTCTCGGAGACGGCGCGCCGCCTCAACATGCACCGGCGCACACTGCAGCGCATCCTCGCCAAGCGCGCGCCGAAGTAGGGTCGCTCAGGTCTTCCGGCCGAGCAGGAAGCCGACGACAACGGCGAACAGCGCCACGATCTCCTTGGAATAGTCCTTGAAGTCCTTGTTGTAGCCCTCGAGCAGCAGCGCCGCTGAGACGACGGCCAAAGCGAGCAGCGCGATCACGTCGCCGACGCTGAGCGCGGGCAAGAGGCCGCGGCGCGGTGGCGGCGTATAGGCTCGCGGCCGCGCATCGGGCACATCTGTATAGGTCTGCGCATCGTCGGCAAGCTCGTCGTCGTCATCGTCTTCGTGCTTTTTCTTGCCCATAGCCGCCCGAACCTCGCGTGAAATAAAATTGATGCCCTCTCGGCATTTATACGCCGGCGGCTCAGACGCGTAATCAGGAAATCTTCAAGGCCGGGTCGAGCACGGCCTGCAGCGTCAGCGCCGCGCAGTGCGCAAAGCGCAGCGTCATCGCCTTGCGGCGGGCAGGTGCGAGCCGCGTCTCTGGCGCTGCACGCACGACCTCGCCGCCGTAGCGGTCCGCGAGGATGAGCCCGGCGTCGGCCGGGAGCAGCTCGACCGGGAAGGCGGGCGCCACCGCGAAGTACAGCGCATCGGAAAAATCCCGGTATTCCGGCCACTTGTGATCGGTGCGGAAGTCCTCGACGCTGGACTTCACCTCGACGATCCACAGATCGCCATTCTGCGCCAGAGCGACCACGTCGGCGCGCCGCCCGTTCGGCAGCGGCATCTCGGCAATGCAGGCGTGGCCAAGGTCGCGCATGAGCCGGCAAACGCCGCGGCAAACCTCGCGCGTGACGGCTTCGCGGCACAGCTCCTGCTCGGACGTCGCGCAGCCTCCGTCCTGTTCGGCCACTCCGCTGCCGGCGTCCTCCGCCACACCGATGCCGATATCCCCGGCTTTATCCTCTGGTGCCGTCATCGATCCGCCGCAAGCTGGTGGCACGGGACGGGTAGGGGAGCGTGCTGATCCGTTGACATTTCTCCGTCGTGCGTGCCGTTCCCCGGCCGCCCGGCCCTGTTCTTGGCGTTGTGGCCCCTCATCTGCCCACTTTAAAGCAAGACGAGCGCCTAACCCCATGTTCTTCAAACGCGCCAAGCAAGGCAAGAGCAAGTCCGGCGCCGCTGAGACCGCGGCGGCGCAACCGGAGGCGTCCGCGACCGCGCCACCGCCCGACGCGCAAGCCAGTCTGAATGGGTCGAGCTCGCCGTTGCCGAACCTCGATGCCAAGGGGCTCGACCCCAAGACGCTCGGCTTCGAGACAACCGCGGATATCGAGCCTGGGGATGGCCTCGTTGGCCAGGCGCGCGCGCTGAATGCGCTCACCTTTGGCGCCGGCATGAAAGGTCCAGGCTACAACATCCTCGTCACCGGTAGGGACGGCTCCGGCTACGCCGCGACCGTGCGCTCCGAGCTGCAATCGATTGCCCGGATCGCGGAGAAGCCCGCCGATTGGGTCTACGTCAGCTCGTTTGACTCAACCGGCGGATTTCGCGCGCTGAAGCTGCCGGCCGGCACGGCGAAAGCCTTCGCCGACGGTATGGCGCAAGTCATCGACCGCCTCGCCGACGCGCTCCCCGCCGCCTTCGCGGCAGACGACTACGAGTTGAAGCGCCGCACGATCGAGGAGGAGTTCCGCTTCAGCCGCGAGGACGCGCTTGAGACTTTGCGCCGCGAGGCGGAATCTCAGAACATCGCGCTGCTGCGCACGCCCTCCGGAGTCGCAGTGGCGCCGATCCTCGAAGGCAAGGTGGTCAAGACCGACGTATTCAACTCGGTTCCTGAATCGCTGCGCCGCGAGGTCGAGACCAAGATTGCCGCGCTCGAATCGGAGATCGAAGCGCTGCTCGCCGAGCGCCCCGGCGCCGAGAAGGCGCGCCGCGACCGCCTCCTGGCGTTGAACGAGCAAGTCGCCGGGCGCCAGGTGCGGGCGGCGCTGGACGAGCTGAAGATTCAGTTCGGCGACACGTCCGGCGTCGAGAGCTTCATCAAGGCCGCCGGCCGCGACCTCATACGCAACGCGGCGCTGTTTCTCGGCTCGGGTGCAAACGACAGCGTCAAGATCCCCGTCGGCTCGATCGGCGATCCGCGTTTCACGCGCTATCGCGTGCACATCATGGCGGCGAGTGGCGCCACGCCCGGCGCGCCCGTGGTGGCCGAGGCCAACCCGACCTATGCCAACATTTTCGGTCGCGTCGAATCGGCGAGCGGCGGCGAAGGGCACACCGCCCAAGTCGGACGCATCAAGTCCGGTGCACTGCATAAGGCGAACGGCGGCTTCCTCTTGCTGGAGGCGCGCGAGCTGCTTGCCGCCCGGCCGACGGCCGAAGCGCTTGCCCGCGCGCTGGAAGCAGGCGAGATCCGCTTCGATCCGCCGTCGGAGCCAGTAGCGCTCGGCTCGAGCGAGATCCCGGACCTCGAGGCCATTCCGCTCAACGTGAAGCTCGTCGTCCTCGGCGACGCAGAGGATCAGCGCGCGCTCGCCAAGAGCTGCCCGCATCTCGTCCGGCTGTTCAAGGCAGAGGCCGAGTTCGAGGACGCAGTCGAGCGCTCGGATGAGGTCATCACGGCCTATGCGCGCACGATTGCCAGCATCGTGGCGCAGAACTCCCTGAAGCCGGTCGACGCCGACGGCGTCGCCATGCTCATCGACGAGGCCGCACGCAAGGCCGGCGGCAACGGCAAGCTGTCGCTCGAGGTCGGCCATATCGCCGACATCTGCCGCGAGGCCGACCACTGGGCCGGGCGCGAAGGGCGCAAAGTCACCTGCGGTCCCGACGTTAAACGCGCGCTCGATGAGCGCACGGGCCGCTCTCCCGAGCGCGGGACAAGGTCGTTGTCATGATCGCGCATGTCGCCGCTGCCGGCGAGGAGCGGGGCCGCGTCGTCGTCTGGCTCCCGACCGCTGGGCGCGCGAGCCCGCCCGCTATCGAAGCGGCTATGAGGCTCGCCCGCGCCTTCGGCTCCGAGGTCGAGAGCCTGTTCGTGGAGGATAAGCAGCTCTTCGATCTCGCACAGTTTCCATTCGCGCGTCAGCTCGCCTCCGGGGAGGGCTGGCGGTCGATGGCCGCGCCCGATCTCGAGCACGAGCTGCGCTTCGTGGGCGCGGCGCTCCAGCGCCAGGTGGCAGATGCCGCCAAGCGTGCTGCGATCCCGTGCCGCGCGCGGACCATGCGCGACGATCCGCTCGACGCCCTGGCCAAGGCCTGCGCCGAGAACGGTCCGTGGAACGTCGTCGCCATCGCCGAGCCATTCGCCGCGACCGACGACAAGCGGCTGCGCGAGGTGTTCGCGAGCGTAAGCGATACGACCGGCGTCATGGTTGCCGGGCCGGCGGCGCGCATCTCATCGGGGCCCGTAGTCGCGGCGGTCGAGCACTTCGAGCGGCTGGGGCCGATGCTCAAGGCGGCGGAGCGGCTCGCGCGTGCGGCAAATAGCGATGTGAAGCTGATGCTCGTAGGCAATCGGCCGAACGACCTCTCCGAGCTAGAGGGCCGAGCGCGGCTGCTGTTCGGCGAAAGCGGAGGCCCAGAGTTGGAGACGGTACTGGCTGCGCGCGGCGATGTTGCTGCCATGGCCGGGGCCGTGCGCCGTCACAAGGCCGGCCTCGTGCTGGCGCAGTACGGCGGGCTCGTCGTCTCGGGCGAGGATACGCCGCGCTCGCTCGCCGCCGCGCTTCCCTGCCCGCTGCTCGTGGTGCGGTGACGTTAACCGCCCCGTTGCAATGTTCTGGCGCTCCATGTCTCGCTTCCCCGAATTGGTAGCCCGCAAAGCAAAAAGCCCATAATTTGCGTGAAGAGGGCCGCGCCTCTGGATTGCCGCCAACCATGATTTCTTTTCTCACAAGGCAGCCGCTCTGGTTGTCCGGATTGCTTCTTGTCGGATTGGCGACTGCTCTGGCGATGCTTGGCCCGAGTCTCGTGCGCCGCTACGTCACTCTCGAAAAACTCACGACGAACCACGAGGTCGCGGGGTTCAAGTTTGCGGTCGTGGGGGTGCTGTACGCGGTTCTGGTCGCCTTCGCGATCATCGTCGTGTGGGAAAAGTTCAACGAAGCCGAAAACAACGTCGCACAGGAAGCTGGGGCCGCCGCGACGGTCTATCGTTTGTCGCAGGGCGTCGGCGAGCAGGCCGGGGACCCGCTCCGAGCCGCGCTCACCTCGTATCTCAAGGCTGCGATCGCAGATGATTGGCCGGCCATGGAACACGGTGGCGAAAGCCGCTCTGCGCAGCAAGCGCTCGATTCGGTTTATCGTGCACTATTGGCATTCGGTACTTCCGAGCGACGCGATACCGCCCTGTTCACCGAGATACTGCGCCAGCTCGACATCGTGACACAGATGCGTCGCGCCAGGCTCGTTGCGGCCGAAGGCACTGTGCCTGGCGTGATATGGCCGGTTCTCTTCGTGGGTGCCGCCGTGACGATCGCTTTCACCTTCTTCTTTGGAACGCAGAACCTGCGCGCGCAGACGCTGATGACGGGCATGCTGTCGATCATTATTTTTTCCGTACTGTTGACGACAGTGGTCATCGATCGGCCATTCGCAGGGGTGGTGAAGGTGCAGCCTGATGCGCTCGCCGAGGTTCTCGCGGATTTCGGTGCGCCCGCGGCAAAGCCGTAGGCTGCCAAGCAACATCAATCCGCTGCGAAAAACTCAGGCCCGGAGCCGACGATCAGCGGGTCCGGCTTGCCGACCGCATCCTCGTCCTTGCCGTCGTAGGGGATCGCCGACAGCACCACGCGGATCGCCTCCAGCCGCGCGCGCCGCTGGTCGTTCGCGCGGATCACCGTCCACGGCGCGATCGTCGTGTGCGTGAAGCGGAAGATGTCGTGCTGCGCCTCCGAGTAGTCGTCCCACTTCTTGATCGCAGCGAGATCGATGTCGGTGATCTTCCACTTTTTGAACGGATCGTGCCGGCGCTCGTGGAATCGCTTCAGCTGCATCTCGCGTCCGATGACGAGGAACAGCTTGAAGAAGCGGATGCCGTCGCGCACCAGCAGCGCCTCGAAATCGGGTGCATCGCGTAGGAACGCGCTCGTCTGCTCCTCGGTGCAAAAGCCCATCACGCGCTCGACGCCCGCGCGGTTGTACCAGGAGCGGTCGAACAGCACGATGTCGCCTTGGGTCGGCAGGTGGCGGACGTAGCGCTGGAAATACCACTCGCCCCGCTCCGTGTCGGTCGGCTTCGACAGCGCGACGGAGCGCGCGTGCCGCGGATTGAGGCGGCCGTGGAAGCGGCTGATGCAGCTACCCTTGCCGGAGGCGTCGCGGCCCTCAAACAGCACCACGAGCCGCTCCTCGTGTTTCTGGATGTGGTCCTGCAGCTTGATGAGCTCGAGCTGCAGCCCCAGAAGCTGCTTCTCATAGTCCTTCTTCTTGAGCTTCTCGTCATACGGATAGCCACCCGATCCCAAAGCTTTGTCCTCGATCTCCGCGGGCAGCTTGGGATCGTCGAGGTCGAAGCTGAGGCGTTTGCTCCCTTTGCCGCCCTTGGAGTCGTTCATGGTGTGGTTCCCGTCATTAGGTGTTAGCGTTCCGCGGGGTCGCCTTCGCGCGGCCTCGAGCGCCTGTTTGAAAGGCCGGGCAAAGCCGATTATCTACCACGACTGCCGCCGCCCCAGGCGGCCCAGAGCAAAGCGCTAACAAATGGCCATTGGCCCGGATCTGAGCAATCGCTGGACGGCGCGCAAGGACGAGTTCGAAGCCTGGAGCGCCCTGCTCTGGCTCGGCGCCAAACGGCGTGTGGCGGCACGCTGGATGCCGCTCGCGGCGGCGACCGCCATATTTGCCGTGCTGTTGCTGTTCCACGCGATCGACGCGTTGCCGGCGATCGCGAGCATCGCCGCTCTGTTCGTCGCCGCCGCTTTCTGGCCGCTCGATTCAACCGTGCTGATCGAGGCGCTGGCGGGCAGCGGCCGGTCGACGCGGACGGACGGCGCGCGCGGGCTCGACCGCAAGGGGTGGCGCGCCGTCGTCGATGCGATCCCCACCCCGGCCGTCGCGCTCGATGCCGCCGGCACAGTCGTGCACCACAACCGTCTCGTCGCCGAGCTGTTCCCCAAGATCGAGAATGGCCAGCCGGTGAGCCAGGTTACGCGCAACCCGGACCTTATCGCTGCGGTCGACCGTGCGCTTGCCGCGGAGGAGCGCATCAACGTCGAGCTGATCGAGCGCGTGCCGGTGGAGCGGCGCGTCACCGCGACGGTGTCGCGCCTTGCGCCCTCGGCGGAGCCCTCCTCGCCCTACCTGCTGGTGACGTTCCGCGATTTGACCGAGCAGGACCGGCTTGCCCAGATGCGCGCCGACTTCATCGCCAACGCGAGCCATGAGCTGCGCACACCGGTCGCGTCTCTGCGTGCGTTCGTCGAGACGCTGCAGGGGCCGGCGCGCGAGGACGTTGCCGCGCGCGACCGCTTCCTGCGGCTGATGGCGAGCCAAGCCGAGCGCATGACGCGGCTGATCGACGACCTCTTGTCGTTGAGCCGCGTGGAGATGCGCGTGCACCTGCCGCCACGCGGCATCGTCGATCTCAACGAGACCGCTGCTTACGTGTGCCAGTCGCTCGAGCCCGTTGCCGAGAATGCGAAGATCAAGCTCGAGTTCTTCCGCGACGACGTGCCGGATCGCGTCCGCGGTGACCGCGAGGAGATCGTGCAGGTCTTGCAGAATCTGATCCAGAACGCGATCAAGTACGGCCGCGAGGGCGGACACATCGAGGTGCGCGTGGGGCGCGACGCCCCGCGCGGCTCGGGCAGCGCGCGCGTTTGGGTGAGCGTCGCGGACGATGGCCCCGGCATCGCGCCCGTGCACCTGCCGCGGCTGACCGAGCGCTTCTACCGCGTCAACGTCGCCTCGAGCCGCGAGAAGGGTGGCACGGGGCTTGGGCTTGCTATCGTGAAGCATATCCTCAACCGCCATCGGGGCGAGCTGCGGATTGCCTCGAAGCTCGGCGTCGGCTCGACTTTTACGGCAAGCTTCGATGAGCTGGGCGCCGGAGGCTGATGGTCGCGCCGCTCGTTGGCCCCATCATCTGCGGTTGCGTGGCCTCTCGGCGCAGCCCATAGTCCCGCGCATGATGGAAAAAGCTTCAGCGGCCGGGTGGGTGGTTCAATTGACTATCCCCGGAGTTCTGGTTGTGCAGCCCGAGGGGGCCAAATGGCGTCCCGCCGTGACCACAGCCCCAACCTTCCAGTTCTTTAACGTCGCGATCGTGTCGGCCGATAAGGCAATCGAGGCGGCGCGGAAGAAGCTTGGCGCCTCCGCGGAGGCCGCCCTGAGCGTCGTTCGGGCGCTATCACCGGCCGAGATCGACCATCTCAAGCTGAAGGTCGGCGAGGCAGAGCCCGCCTGACCAAGGCTACGCTCGCGAAAGCGACGGCTGGTTGTTCGACATGGACACCCATTTTGCCCAAAATCGCGATTATTCTTAAAATTCCATCATAATCAATACATTAACCTGTCACTAAAGTATAGTTGCAGTGGTCTATTGAGTGTCCGGCCGATGCGAGGCGTCGGCGGGCGGGGGCCAAAGAGGCCGTATTTCCGAGGTCCAGCAGTACAGCACGGGCCCGCGCATTCACCTCCAAGACTGGGAGATTAGTGTGAGCACAAAGTTCATCGCCTATACGGCGGCGGCGGCCGTCGTTGGCACGTTCGCGTTTGCCGGCGAGGCGTCGGCGCGCGACCAGATCCACGTCGCCGGCTCGTCCACGGTGCTGCCGTATGCCAACATCGTTGCCGAGCAGTTCGGCAAAACCTATTCGAACTTCAAGACGCCGATCGTCGAGTCGGGCGGCAGCGGCGCCGGCATCAAGCAGTTCTGCCAGGGCCTCGGCGACGCCACGATCGACATCGCGAACTCTTCGCGCAAGATCAAGAAGGACGAGATCGAAGAGTGCGCCAAGAACGGCGTGAAGGAGATCGTCGAGGTCCAGTTCGGGTATGACGGCATCGTCTTCGCCGTCGACGCCAAGGGCGCCGATTGGGCTATCGAGCCGAAGGATATCTTCCTCGCTCTCGCGGCCGAGGTGCCGAAGGACGGCAAGCTCGTCGCCAACCCCTACAAGACCTGGAAGGAAGTGAACCCCTCGCTCCCCGACTGGCCGATCATCGCCTACATCCCGGGCGAAAAGCACGGCACGCGCGAAGTGTTCGAGGAGAAGGTCCTGCACGCTGGCGCCAAGGCCGCGGGCGCCGACACGCTCTTCCTCGCCAAGGCCGAGGGTGCCGACGACGCAGCCAAGAAGAAGGCCGCCGACAAGGCTGCTACGAAGGTCCGCAAGGACGGCGCCGCGGTCGATATCGACGGCGACTACACCGAGACGCTCGCCCGCCTCACCTCGAACCCCAAGGGCGTGGGCGTGTTCGGTCTGTCGTTCTACCAGAACAACACGGACAAGCTGAAGGTCGCCACGGTCAGCGGCGTGAAGCCGTCGGTCGAGACCGTTGCCGCCGGCAAATATCCGGTGTCGCGTCCGCTGCAGTTCTACGTGAAGAAGGCGCACATCGGCGTCATCCCGGGCCTGAAGGAATACGTTGAGTTCTTCTCGTCCGACAAGATGATCGGTCCCGATGGCCCGCTCGCGGAGTATGGCCTCGTCCCGGCTCCTGACGCGGAGCGTCAGAAGCTGCAGGAGGCCGTGAAGGCCGCCAAGACGATGTAAGTCGCCTTCGCGCTTCGACTACCGGCGGTCCGGGTTGCATATTTGGCAGCCCGGACCGTCGCAGTCATCGCCGAACGTCACACTTTACGATTTGCGGCGGGATGGGCTATTGCAAGCCCCATCGCCGAGAAGGGCCACTCCGGTGTCAGTTATCGCCATCTTGCTCGGGCTGCTGGCTACAGGCTTCGCTGCCTTCGTGCTTGGCGTCTGGCGGGCGCGCGCGCAGGCCCTCTCCAGCGAGGCGCGGATGCATTCGCGCCCAGGCTACTACGGCACCTACCTCGCCATCTGGACCATTCTCCCGGCCCTTATCGTCACGCTTATCTGGGCTGCGGCCGAGCCCGCCGTCATCCGCCATTTGGTCGGCGAGACGCTGCCGCAGAGCGTGCGCAGCCTGTCCCCGGCCGAGCAGTCGCTCACCATCGGCCGCATCTCGTCGGTGGCGAAGGGGTTGCCCTCGCTGTCGCGCGAGGACTACGAGGTCATCAAGCGTGTACGCTTCGGCTTTGCCGCTCCCGACGACGCGCTGCGCATCCTGCAGGACCGCGGCGTGGCGCTCGGCTCGGCACCTGAGCCTTTTGTCATCACCGCTGCCTACGACCAGGTGGAGTACGAGCGCTGGAGCCGGCTTCTAAACACCGGCGCCGCCGCCGGGCTCGTGCTCCTCGGCCTGCTATACGGGCTCGCGCGCATCCGCCCACAGCTTCGCGCCCGCAACATGGTCGAGCGGGTCGTGCTCATTGCGCTCGTGCTGTCGTCGACGGTCGCGATCTTGACGACGGTCGGCATCATCCTGTCGATGCTGTTCGAGACCATCCACTTCTTCTCGTTCGTCTCGCCGCTCGACTATTTCCTTGGCACCGTCTGGGATCCCCGCTTCTCGGCCGCGGGCGGCACCGGCAGCGGAGGGGGGCAGTTCGGGCTTCTGCCGCTGCTGTGGGGCACGCTCTATATCTCCATCGTCGCGCTTCTGGTTGCGGTACCCGTGGGCCTCTTCAGCGCCATCTATATGTCGGAGTACGCCAACCGCCACGTGCGCACGGCGGCAAAGCCGCTACTCGAGATCCTCGCCGGCATCCCGACCATCGTCTATGGCCTATTCGCCCTCATTACCTTCGGGCCGTTCCTGCGCGATGCGGGTGCCACCATTGGCCTCAACGTCTCGGCAACGAGTGTGCTCACCGCCGGCTTCATTATGGGCGTGATGCTGATCCCATTTGTGTCCTCGCTGTCGGACGACATCATCAACGCGGTGCCGCAATCGCTGCGTGAAGGCTCCTACGGGCTCGGCGCCACGCAGTCGGAGACGATCCGCCGCGTCGTGCTGCCGGCCGCCCTACCCGGCATCGTCGGTGCGGTGTTGCTCGCGGCCTCGCGCGCCATCGGCGAGACGATGATCGTCGTGCTCGCCGCCGGCATCGCCGCCAACCTGACGCTCAATCCGTTGGAGCCGGTGACGACGATCACGGTCAAGATCGTGAGCCAGCTGACGGGCGACCTCGAGTTCAACTCACCTCAGACGCTGGTCGCCTTCGCGCTGGGGCTGACGCTGTTCGTGTTCACGCTGGGCCTCAACATTTACGCCCTCTACATTGTGCGCAAATACAGGGAGCAATACGAATAATGACCGTGGCAACGGCTCCCGCTCCGACCAGGTTCGCACCTCGCACCCAGGCCGAGGTCAAGCGCGGCATCGCGCGCCGCTACGCGGCCGAACGCCGCTTTCGGCTCTACGGCATCGCCGCGATCTTGTTCGGGCTCGCGTTCCTCGCGATCCTGTTCACCAGCATCATCTCCAAGGGCTACACGGCCTTCGTGCAGTCCTCGTTCAAGCTCAACGTGGCGCTCGACCGCGCGGTCATCGATCCTTCGGGCACGCACGAGCAGAGCGCGCTGCAGACGGCCGACTACACGTTGCTGGTGCGCCGCGCGCTCGCGACGGCGCTCGGCGTCGATCCGGCGAACAAGCCGCAAATGAAGGAAGTCGGCGCGCTTCTCTCCAAGGACGTCGACATCGAAATCCGCAAGGCGGTGCAAGCCGACCCGCTGCTCATCGGCAAGACGCTGCCGATCTGGGTGCTCGCGAGCGGCCGTGTCGACTCGCTGCTCAAAGGCCAGCTCGACCGCAAGCTGCCGCCGGAGACGCGTAAGCTCTCCGATCAGCAGGTCGAATGGATCGACAAGGCGACCGCGGCGGGCGTTCTCGAGAAACGGTTCAACACCGGTCTCTTCACCAACGGCGCCTCCAGCAACCCGGAGACCGCCGGCATCGGCGCCGCCCTCATCGGCTCCCTCTTCATGATGATCACGGTGTTGGTGCTGGCGGTGCCGCTCGGCGTCGCGGCCGCCGTGTACCTGCAAGAATTTGCGCGCAAGAATTTCTGGACCGACCTCATCGAGGTCAACATCAACAACCTGGCCGCCGTGCCGTCGATCGTGTTCGGCTTGCTCGGCCTCGCGATCTTCATCAACTTCGCCGGACTGCCACGCTCGGCTTCGATCGTCGGCGGCCTCGTGCTGGCCCTTATGACGCTGCCGACCATCATCATCGCGACCCGCGCAGCAATCGGTGCGGTGCCGCCCTCGATCCGGGAAGCCGCGCTCGGCGTCGGCGCCTCCAAGATGCAGGCGATCACCCACCACGTGGTTCCACTCGCGCTGCCGGGCATCCTGACCGGGACGATCATCGGCCTTGCCAAGGCGCTGGGCGAGACCGCACCGTTGCTTATGATTGGCATGGTGGCGTTTGTCGTGGAGGCCCCCAGAACCCCGCTCGACCCGTCGACGGCGCTGCCCGTGCAGATCTACATGTGGGCCACCTCAGCCGAGCGCGGTTTCGTCGAGCGCACCTCGGGCGCCACCATGGTGCTGCTAGCAGTGCTCATCTGCATGAATCTTGTCGCCGTCATCCTGCGCCGCCGATATGAGCGGCGCTGGTAAGTCTGTCCCGTCCCAGGAGCTTTCGATGCTCAAGATGCCGACCCTAGATGTGCATGAGACGCCGGCCCAGGCGGTGGCGACCGAGACCAAGGTCTTCGCCCAGGACGTCAACGTCTACTACGGCGAAAAGCACGCGCTGAAGAACGTCTCCGTCAAAGTGCCGGACCGCGCGGTCATGGCCTTCATCGGGCCGTCGGGCTGCGGCAAGAGCACGTTCCTGCGCTGCATCAACCGCATGAACGATACGGTGGCGAGCGCGCGTGTCACCGGCAAGATCATCATCGACGAGCAGGACATCTACGATCCCTCGCTCGACGTGGTGCAGCTGCGCGCCCGCGTCGGCATGGTGTTCCAGAAGCCGAACCCGTTCCCCAAGTCGATCTACGAGAACGTCGCCTACGGGCCGCGCATCCACGGCATCTGCCGCTCGAAGGAGGACCTCGACGAGATCGTGCAGGCGAGCCTCGAGAAGGCGGGCCTGTGGAACGAGGTCAAGGACCGCCTGTTGGACCCCGGCACGGGACTCTCCGGCGGCCAGCAGCAGCGGCTCTGCATCGCGCGGGCGATCGCGGTGAACCCGGAAGTCATTCTCATGGACGAGCCGTGCTCGGCGCTCGACCCCATTGCTACCGCCCGGATCGAGGAGCTGATCGATGAGCTGCGGCAGAACTTCTGCATCATCATCGTGACCCACTCGATGCAGCAGGCGGCGCGCGTGTCGCAGCGCACGGCATTTTTCCATCTCGGCAATCTTGTCGAGGAAGGCGCCACCGCCGAGATCTTCACCAACCCCAAGGAAAAGCGCACGCAGGACTACATCACGGGGCGCTTCGGCTGATGCTGCGATTGCTTCGTCCGTTCGCCAAGCCGCCGGCGCCCAAGTCGCCGGCCACAAGGCCCCCAGCCGCCCAGCCGACACGCCCGCAAGGAGGGCCCATGACCGAGCACACCGTAAAATCCTACGAGGAAGAGCTGGCGCTGCTCGACAAGAAGATCGCGCAGATGGGCGGCCTCGCCGAGCAGCTGCTCGGCAAGTCGCTGGAGGCGCTGGAGCGCCGCGATCCCAAGGTCGCGGAGGAAGTGGTCGCCGCCGACCGTTCCATCGACACGCTCGAGCGTGAGATCGAGGAGCAGGTCATCTCTATGGTCGCGCGCCGCCAGCCGATGGCCGACGACCTGCGCCACATCATGGGCGCGCTGCGCATCACCACGGACCTGGAGCGCATCGGCGACCTCGCCAAAAACATCGCCAAGCGCGCGCTCGCAATCGCGGACGAGTCGCACCCCAAGCCGCTGATGTCGGGCATCCGCCACATGGTGGAGCTGGCGCTGCATCAGTTGAAGGAGGTGCTCGACGCCTACGCCGAGCGCGACGCCGACAAGGCGCTGGCGGTTTGGCGCAACGATGCCGAGATCGACGCGATGTACAACTCGCTGTTCCGCGAGCTGCTGACCTACATGATGGAGGATCCGCGCAACATCGGCATCTCCACGCATCTCCTGTTCGGCGCCAAGAACATCGAGCGCGTCGGCGATCACACGACCAACATCGCCGAGACGGTGCACTTCCTCGTGCGCGGCTTCAACATCACGGACGATCGTCCCAAGGACGATCAGACGAGCTCCACTCTCATCTCGGGCACCTGATGGCTGAAGGTGGGGCTATCTCGATGTCTGCGAAGGTCCTGATCGTCGAGGACGAGGCGCCTCTCGCCGAGATGCTGCGCTATAACCTCGAGGCAGAGGGTTTCCGCGTCATGCACGCGGAGACCGGCGAGGAGGCGCTCATCCTCTTGCAGGAGGAGCATCCCGACCTCGTCGTGCTCGACTGGATGCTGCCGGGCGTGTCGGGCATCGAGCTGTGCCGGCGCCTGCGCTCCAAGTCGGATTCCCGCAATGTGCCGATCATCATGCTGACGGCGCGCGGCGAGGAGACCGACCGCATCCGCGGGCTCTCGACCGGCGCCGACGACTATGTCGTAAAGCCGTTCTCGCTCCCCGAGCTGATGGCCCGCGTGAAGGCAATTCTGCGCCGCACCGCGCCCGACCGCATGGCCGAGGTCTTGAAGATCGGCGACATCGAGCTCGACCGTGCCGCCCATAAGGTGACGCGCGGCCTGCGCCAGGTGCGCCTCGGGCCAACCGAGTTCCGCCTGCTCGAGTTCCTCATGGAAAGCTCGGGCCGTGTGCTGTCGCGCGCCCAGCTCCTCGACGGCGTGTGGGGCCGCGATGCCTTCGTCGACGAGCGCACCGTCGATGTACACATCGGGCGGCTGCGCAAGGCGCTCATCCGCGGCAACGAGCGCGACCCCATCCGCACCGTGCGCTCAGCCGGTTACGTGTTCGGCGATCGCGCCGAAGCCTGATCCTCGGATTGAACGAAGTTGGAGTTGAGCGGGAGCCGGCTCAAACCGGCTCCTTGCGCCCCGCCGCCACGTCGATGACCATCGGCTCGACGAGCTCGCGCTCGCGGCGCCGCGTCTGCGGGGGCTGGAAGGCCCGGCGCGCGTGGAACTCGCAATAGGGCAGGCCCGGGACCTTGTTCTTGCCGCAGAAGTGGAAGTCCGCGGCTTGCGGATCGCCGATCGGCCAGCGGCAGCTGCACTCGGTCAGCGTCTGGATGTACTTGCGCTCGTTCATCGGAATGACGAGCTCCTCCACCGGCGGGACGAAGGCGTCCACCTCCTGATAGAGCGCGCGAAAGGCGGGGTTGCCCAAGGGCGAGAAGCGCGTCTTCGCCATGCGCTTTGCCGCCATGCGGGGCCGCGGACGATGGCTCTTCATGCGCGACGTGGTGGCGCGCCCCGAGAGGCCGAGCCTGTGCACCTTGCCGATGACTGCATTGCGGGTGACGCTGCCGAGCCGCCCCGCGATCTGGCTAGCGCTCAAGCCTTCGGCCCAGAGCTTTTTCAACAGCTCCACGCGCTCATCTGTCCAAGCCATAGATCGCTCCCTGAGCCTTCAGGGGCGGGCGCCTTGCGGCACACACCCATTGACATTCGGCGCGGACGACGAAGCGCGCGAAGGCCTAGCGCAAAACGCTGCGACCGACGCGAAGAGCTACGGGCCCGACCGGTTTTGACGCTTACTGGGATGACGCTTGGACTATCGGAATGCCCGACGCGGGGAAGCGGCACACGCTTGCCCAGGGCACACATCGGGCTACTCTGCGAGACGCTTCGCGGCGACGGCGGCGAGGTCTCAAGCTCCGATGGGGGCAACCTACAACAAGGGGAATCCGACCTTCAAGATCAGCGATTGGAAGATGGGTCCGCGGCCACGGGAAGGTGGCATATTCGCCACATGCAACTCTGCACCAGTGGCTCTAAGTTGCTGCAGCGCCTGGAGGAACCGAGTGGTCCACAGGCCGCGCTCGGCCCGCGATCAAGCCAAAACTGCGTGTGCGGTTTCGTTGACAGGCTAAAGGCGCACGCGTATCTACAATCGCTCAAGGGCCGCCGCGGAAGGCGGCTTTTTTGATTTTCTAGCGAATGATCGCTGCAATGGGACGGGCCCCAATGTCCGCATCCGTGGCGGCCTCGGACCATAAAACCAAGGCCGCTGCTCATACAACCGGGCCGTCACCCGCGGTGATGGCGACCTACGCACGCCAGGATCTCGTCTTCGAGCGCGGGGAAGGCAGCTGGCTCGTCGCCACGAATGGCGACCGCTACCTCGACTTTGCCTCGGGCGTCGCGGTGAATGCGCTCGGCCACGCCCACCCCAAGCTCATCGCGGCCCTCTCCGCCCAGGCCGAGAAGCTCTGGCACACGTCCAACCTCTATCGGGTCGCGGGCCAGGAGAAGCTGGCCGAGCGACTGGTGGCGGCGACGTTCGCCGAGCAGGTGTTCTTCTGCAATTCCGGCGCCGAAGCGTGCGAGGCGGCAATCAAGACGGCGCGGCGCTACCATTATGTCAGCGGCCGGCCCGAGCGCTGGCGCATCATCACCTTCGAAGGCGCCTTCCACGGCCGCACGCTCGCGACCATCTCCGCCGGCGGCAACGAGAAATACCTCGAGGGCTTTGGGCCTCCGGTCGAAGGCTTCGACCATGTGCCGTTCGCCGATCTTGCCGCCGTCGAGCAGGCGATCGGGCCGGAGACGGCCGCGATCATGATCGAGCCGGTGCAAGGCGAGGGCGGCGTCAACGTCGCGCCGCTCGAGTACATGCGGGCGTTGCGCGAGCTGTGCGACCGCCACGGTCTCCTGCTCGTTCTCGACGAGGTGCAATCCGGCATGGGCCGCACGGGGGCGCTGTTCGCCCACGAGTGGGCCGGTATTACACCTGACATCATGGCGATCGCCAAGGGCATCGGCGGCGGCTTTCCGCTGGGCGCCCTGCTGGCGACGAGCGAAGCAGCAAAGGGCATGACGTCCGGAACGCACGGATCGACCTTCGGCGGCAATCCGCTGGCGACCGCGGTCGGCAACGCCGTGCTCGACGCGGTGCTCGAGCCGGGCTTCCTCGATGGCGTGCGCAAGAAGGCGCTGCGGCTCAAGCAGGCGCTCGCTGCCGTGCAGGACGAGCATCCCGAGTCTCGTCGAGGACGTGCGCGGTACAGGGCTCCTTATGGGCATCAAGGTCAAGGCGGCGCCGGCCGACGTCGTCAAGGCGGCCATCGCCGAGAAGCTGCTGTTGGCCGGCGCCGGCGGCAACGTCGTGCGCCTGTTGCCGCCGCTCAATGCTACGGACGAGGAGATCGCGGAGGCCGCCGGCCGGCTTTCGCGCGCACTGTCCCGCCTGGAAGGTAGAAGCTCGTGAGAAATGTCCCCGGGCTCGCCGGGCGGAGCGTCATGGCAACGAAAAGCAAGACCGCGCCCGCGCCGAGGCATTTCCTCGATCTCGACGGGCTCGACGTGAAGACGCTGCGGCGCATCATCGATATGGCGCACGCCATGAAGCGCGCCGGCAAACGCGTGCCGGCGAAGATGCGCCCGCGTGGCATCGAGGACGCGCTGCTCGTCACCATCTTCGAGAAGCCGTCGACGCGTACGCGCATCTCCTTCGATGTCGCCATGCGCCAGCTCGGCGGGCAGACGATCTCGCTCAACAACACGGATTTGCAGCTCGGGCGCGGGGAATCGATCGCGGATACCGCGCGCGTGCTCTCGCGCTACGTCGATGCCATCATGATCCGCGCCAACGAGCACGCGACCCTGCTCGAGCTCGCGCGCTGCGCCACGATCCCCGTCATCAACGGCCTGACGGACAAGAGCCACCCGTGCCAGGTCATGGCCGACATCATGACCTTCGAGGAGCACAAGGGACCCATCAAGGGCCACACCATTGCCTGGGTCGGCGATGGCAACAACGTCGCCGCCTCGTGGATGCACGCGGCCGTGCGCTTCGGCTTCGAGCTCCGGATCGCCTGCCCCGACGCGCTGCGCCCCGAGCAGCCGGTGATCGACTGGGTGAAGCGTGAGAAGGGCGCGGTGACGATCGGCAGCGATGCCGCGCAAGCCGTGCGCGGCGCCGACTGCGTCGTCACCGACACCTGGGTGTCGATGGGCCAGACGGACGCCGCGCGCCGCAAGAAGATGCTCGAGTCCTTCGGCGTCGACGGCAAGCTCATGCGGCAAGCAGCGCCGGGTGCCATCTTCATGCACTGCCTGCCCGCCTATCGCGGGCGCGAGGTGACGGCCGACGTCATCGACGGGCCGCAGTCCGTCGTTTTCGACGAGGCCGAGAACCGCCTGCACGTGCAGAAGGCGATCCTCGCCTGGTGCCTGGGAGCCCAGTAGATGAGCGAAGCTGCCACGGCGCCGCAGATCGGAGACGATCTCGGCGACGACATCGTTCTGCCGTTCCGGACCGAGCGATCGGGCGTCATCGGCCGGCTGGTGCGGCTCGGGCCCGCGATCGATACGATCCTGTCGCGCCACGACATGCCGGTGCCGGTGGCGCAGGCGCTGGGCGAGGCGGTGGCGCTGACGACGATGCTCGGCGCAGCGTTGAAATTCGCCGGCAAGCTGATCGTGCAGACCAAGACCGATGGCGTGCTCGATTTCCTCGTCGTCAATTTCGAGGCTGGCGGCCGCGTGCGCGGCTATGCGCGCTATAGCAAGAAGCGCTTCGCCGAGGTCTTTGGCGCCGGCGCCGCGGCCGACCAAGGAAAGCTGATCGGCAGCGGTCACCTTGCCATAACCATCGACCAGGGGGGCGAGATGGATCGCTACCAGGGCATCGTCGCGCTCGACGGCGATAGCCTGGTGGACGCGGCCCTCACCTATTTCCGCCAATCGGAGCAGTTGCCGACGTTCCTGCGCCTGGCGGTGGCGCGCCACTACATGGCGGGCGAAGGCGGCCGGAGCGGCACATGGCAATGGCGCGCGGGGGGGCTGATGATCCAGAGCCTCGCCGCCGCCGGTGGTGGCAATCCGCAGGCGCAGCGCCCGGAGGGCTCGGATGATGCGGAGCTGGAGGAGGAGCGCATCGAGGACTGGCAGCGGGCCAAGATCCTTGCCGCTACCGTCGAGGACCACGAGCTGCTCGACCCGATGCTGTCTCCGCAGAGGCTTCTTTATCGGCTGTTCCACGAGGAGGGCGTGCGCGCCCTGCCGCCGTCACCGGTCGAGGCCTACTGCCAGTGCTCGCGCGAGAAGGTCGAGGCTTTCCTGCGCTCGTTCGGGGCGGAGGGGCTCGCCGATATGCACGAGGCGGACGGCGGCATCAGCGTGACGTGCGAGTTCTGCGCGACGAAGTACCGCTTCGAACCGGGCGAGATCGCCTGATCGGCGCTACGTCCCGCTGATCGACTTTAAAAACGCGATGATGTCTTTGCGCTGCGCCTCGTCCGAGATGCCGGTGAACGGCTTCATCTTGTTGCCGCCCACAACCGCGTCGGGGTTGGCGATGAACGTGTCGAGCGTCGCCTCATCCCAGGTGACGCCGGAATTCTGCATCGAGGGCGAAAATGCAAAGCCCGGAAGCGTCCCGGCTTTGCGGCCGACGACGCCGGCGAGGCTCGGCCCCAGGCGATTGTCGCCTTCCTTCATGGAGTGGCAGGTGCGGCAGGCATTGTTGAACGCCATCTGCGGGTCGGCGGCGCCCGCCGCGGTGATGGTGGCCAAGAGCGCGATCGCGGGAACTATGAATTGGACGAATGCAATGTGAGCCATGATGCGACCTGCGTTGTCGTTGGCGTTTCTCGATGCCGAGGAAACGCCCTTCTCAGGTTACGAGTTCCGTATGCGGAATTCCCCTGCAAACAGAGGAAGCTAGTGGACCGGCGCACCGCGCTCGGCCCAGGCACCAAGGCGGTCGAGAAAGGCCATGCACTTGTCGAGCTGGTCCTTGGCGATGAACTCATCGGCCGCATGCGCCTGCGCGATGTCGCCCGGCCCGATGACGACCGAGGGCGAGCCTGCTTCCTGGAACAGGCCGGCCTCGGTCGCGTAGGAGACCGCGTGCGTCTCGTTGTGGCCGGCAAGGCGCAGCGCGAGCGCGACCGCCTCGGAGTTTGTCCCTGCAGCGAACGGCGGTACCTGGTTGGCGACGGAAATGTCGATCCCCGACTCCGGCGCCACGCGCCGCATCTCGGGCACGCACTCGCGGTCGGCGTACGCGCGGATGCGCCGGTCGATGGCGTCTACGTCGACGCCGGGCAATGCGCGAACGTCGAAGTCGAAGCGGCAATACACCGGCACGATGTTCGTCGCGGTGCCGCCGTCGATGCGTGTCACCTGCAGCGTCGCGTAGGGCGGATCGAAGCGCTCGGCGCGCGGGGACGTCTTGAGCTCGCGCTCGATGCGGGCAAGCTCCTGCAAGAGCTTTCCGGCGATGCTGATGGCATTGACGCCGAGGGGCGCCATGCTCGAATGCGCGGCGCGGCCCTTGATCTCGACGTGCCAGCGCACCGGACCCTTGTGCGCGTCGACGACGCTCATCGACGTAGGCTCGCCGACGATCACCATACGCGGCGTCACGAAACGGCGGCCAATTTCGGCGATCAGCGGGCGCACACCGATGCAGCCCACCTCCTCGTCGTAGGAGAAGACGATGCTGATCGGCACCGCGAGCTTGCGCTTCAGGAAGTCGGGCACGGCAGCGAGAACGCAGGCGAGGAAGCCCTTCATGTCGGCTGCGCCGCGCCCGTAGAAGCGGTGATCGCGCTCGGTTAGCACGAACGGGTCGCTCGACCACGTCTGCCCTTCGACCGGCACGACGTCGGTGTGGCCCGAGAGCGCGACGCCCGGCACCCCTGTGGGCCCAATCGAAGCGTAGAGGCTCGCCTTGGCGGCATCGGCGCTCGGCACGAGGTGGCTCTCGACGCCATGCTGGGCGAGGTAGTCCTCGACGAAGGCGATGAGCGCGAGGTTCGACTTGTGGCTCGTCGTGTCAAAGTGCACGAGCCGCGACAGCAGCTCCGCCGCGGAGTAGCTGGGGCCGTTCATGCGCGGAGCTTAGCGGCTGCTCCGCCGCTGCGGGTGATGCGTCGCAGAGCCACTAGTTCACGCTCCGCTTGGCGAAGGGACTGTCGAGCGAGAAGGCGGGGATCGCCACGTCGAACATCTGGCCGTTGGCGTCGACCATCTGGTAGCTGCCGACCATGATTCCGGAGGGGGTCCGCAGCGGGCAGCCCGAGGTGTAGCTGAACGACTTTCCGGGGTGGATGGTCGGCGTCTCTCCGACGACGCCCGGCCCGCGCACCTCCTCCGTCTGACCATGGCCATCGGTGATGCGCCATACGCGCGAGCGAAGTTGCACGATCTCCTCGCCCTCGTTGGCGATGTCGACCGTGTAGGCCCAGAAGAATTCGCTCTCCTCAGGCGTCGACTGCTCCTCGAGATAATGCGGGGTGACGCGGATGCGGATGCCGCGGGTCACAGTTTCGTACATGCTGGCAAGGTCCTGCGGGATCACATCTTAAAGCGGGCCGACTCTAAGCCGTCCCCAGCCGGGGTCAATCGCGCACGGCCGCGCAGCCCTACCCTTTTTGTGCGACCTTGAGCGCCCCCTCGATGTCTCCGGCGAGGTCCTCGAAGGCTTCGAGGCCCACGGAAAGCCGCAGCATGCCGTCGGTGATGCCAAGCTCGGCCCGTGCCTGCGGCCCGATGCGGTGGTGGGTCGTAGTGGCCGGATGAGTGATGAGACTTTTGGCATCGCCCAGATTGTTGGAGATGCGGATGAGCCGCAGCGCGTTCTGGAAGCGGAAAGCGCCCGCTTTGCCACCTTCAACCTCGAAGGCGACCATCTGCCCGCCGCCCGTCATCTGCCGGCGGGCGATGTCGGCCTGCGGATGGTCGGGGCGCCCGCAGTAGAGCACGCGGCCGATGCCCGGCCGTCCGGCGAGGTGGTCGGCGATGCGCGCCGCGGTCGCCGTTTGCGCCTTGACGCGCACCGGCATGGTCTCGAGTCCCTTCAGCATCACCCAGGCGTTAAAGGGGCTCAGCGTCGGCCCGGTCTGGCGCAGGAATTCCTGCAGGTGGTTCGTCACGAAATCCTTGCTGCCGAGCACAGCGCCGCCGAGACAGCGGCCCTGGCCGTCGATGTGCTTTGTCGCCGAATAGACGACGATGTCGGCACCATGCTGCAGCGGCCGCTGCAGCATGGGAGTAGCGAACACGTTGTCGACGACGACGAGCGCGCCGGCTTCATGCGCGATCTGCGACACCGCGGCGATGTCGACGAGTTCGAGCGTCGGATTGGACGGGGTCTCGAAGAAGATCATCTTGGTGTTGGGGCGTATCGCCTTGCGCCAGGCGTCGAGGTCGGTGCCGTCGACGAGCGTTGCCGCGATGCCGAAGCGCGGGCACAACGTCTCGACAATGTAGCGGCAGGCGCCGAACAGCGCGCGCGCGGAGACGATGTGGTCGCCGGCCTTGAGGTAGGAGAGCAACGCGGCATTGACGGCAGCCATGCCGGTTGCGGTCGCGCGCGACGTCCTCCGCGCCCTCGAGCAGGCGGATGCGCTCCTCGAACATGGCGACCGTGGGATTGCCGAAGCGGCTGTACTGGAAGCCCGGGTCCTCGTTCTTGAAGCGGGCCTCTGCCTGCTCGGCGCTTGTATAGACGAAGCCCTGGGTGAGGAAGAGCGCTTCGGAGGTCTCGCCGAACTGCGAGCGCAGCGTGCCGCCGTGCACGAGCTGGGTTTCAGGCGCCCATTTCGGGTCTGCCGGTCTATCGTCGTTGCCTGCCATGCGCTTCCTCGATGCGGGCTCTTCGCCCAGCAAAAAACCCGGCTCGCAGAACGCCGCATTGAAAAGCCGGCGCCAACGAAATCCGGGGGGTGCGCACGGCCCTTTTAGCGACTTATTTAACGTGGCTGCAAGCCGGCCGGCCAAATGACCACGGGGTGTTGCGGGGATTACTCCCGCGCGGCGCTTGGCGTCAAGGCCCGCTTGCTCTAGAGCGGCAAAAGTGAACTTTGAATTTGCGATACAGCGATAGACCGCGGCGATGGCGATGGCTCGAGTAACCCCTGCAAGATCGGGATTGAAGCGGACCGCCTCAGGCATCCTGCCCTCGCAGGCGATCGAAGCGCTAATCGAAGGCGGCGAGGTCAAGCTCTCCGAGCCGCTGCTCGAAAATCAGCTACAGCCGGCGAGCCTCGACCTGCGCCTCGGCACCATCGCCTATCGCGTGCGCGCAAGCTTTTTGCCCGGGCGTAGCGAGAAGGTGATGGCCAAGCTCGACGACCTGCAGCTGCACACGATCAGCCTCTCCCAGGGTGCAGTGTTGGAGACCGGCTGTGTCTATGTCGCCCCGCTGCTCGAAAGCCTCGCGCTGCCCGACGATCTCTCGGCCGCGACCAACCCGAAAAGCTCAACCGGCCGCCTCGACGTGTTCACCCGCGTGATTGCGGACGGCGTTTCCGCCTTCGACCAGATCCCGGCCGGCTACGCGGGCCAGCTCTTCGCCGAGATCTGCCCGCAGACGTTTCCCGTCGTCGTGCGCAAGGGCTCGCGGCTGTCGCAGATACGTTTCCGCGCGGGCGGGGGCACGGAGGCCGAGCCCGTTGACGATATCCCACTATCGGTCGATCTCGTCGGCGACAAGCACGGCCTCGTCGGCTATCGCGCCAAGCGCCACACCGGCCTCGTTGACGTGGACCTGGTGGGCGGCTGCCCGGTGCTCGACTACTGGGAGCCAATTCACGTGCGCGAGAAGAAGCGGCTCATTCTCGATCCAGATCAGTTCTACATCCTCGCCTCGAAGGAGGCGGTGCGCGTGCCACCGACACAGGCTGCCGAGATGGTGCCGTTCAATCCATTGGTGGGCGAGTTCCGCGTGCACTACGCCGGCTTCTTCGATCCGGGCTTTGGCCATGCGGCCGCGGGCGGCGAAGGGGCGAAAGCCGTGCTCGAGGTGCGCTCGCACAAGGTGCCGTTCATCCTGGAGGACGGGCAGACCATCGGGCGGCTCGATCTATGAGCGGCTGACGGAGACGCCGAAGCTCGTCTACGGACGCGATCTGGCCTCCCACTACCAGGCGCAGGGCCTGAAGCTGTCCAAGCACTTCAAGTAGTAGCGCGCCTTTCACCAGCTTCGTTAACGGTCGCTGGCTACCCTAACCCAGGGCCCAACGCCTGGGGACGATCATGGACTCTTTATGGGGAATTGACCTCCTGCTCGCAGCGGGCGTCGTGCTCGCCACCGCAGCCACCGATGCCGTCTACGTGATGTTCACCTCCTCGGTCATCGCGCGCCGGCGCGTTGCGGCAGCGTCGTGGAGCAGCATCTGGTATCTGCTCTCCTCGTTTGCGGTGATCAGCTACACCAACAACTGGGTGTACGTATTCTTCGCGGCGATCGGATCGTGGCTTGGCGCCTATGCCTCGATGACTTACCTGCATGGGCCGCCGAGCCATCCGCCGGCTCCGCTCAAGCCGTCTCCGGATGCGGTCGACTGAGGATACCGGTTCAGCTCGCGTTGACCTCACTTTGAGAAGCGCTTTTCCTCCCTGAAAGGGCAGGCTAAGATTTTCGAGTCACGCACCAGCTTCGGATCTCCCATGCCGTCATCGGTTCGAGCCATGTTTGCCAGGTACGCCGTCCGGGCCTCGGTCTTCTTCGTACTCGCCACCGCGGCGCAGGCGGGCGACCCGATCGTCGGCACATGGGTCGGCAAGCTCTCGCAGCCCGACAACGATCCCTTCGATGTGACCGCGACCTTCGTCTCGCCCAAGGGCGGCGTCACCCGCTACCCGGGGTTTCCCTGTGGTGGCGTGCTCGAGGGCGGTCGCAAAGGCGACGGCTACGAGTACGAGGAGACGATCAGCTGGGGCGGCGTCGACGAGGTCGATCCCGGTTGCCTCAGCGGCAGCGTGATCGTCTCGGTCGAAGGCAACAAGATGCACTTCAGCTGGACCGGGACCAACAACGGCCAGCAGTACCAAGCGTCCGGCGATTTGAAGCGCCAGAGTAACGGCAGGGATTAATCCGAACGGCAGCCCCATTGGGCCGGCGTGTCGTTCGGGTGCGCCTATTGCTGATCCTGCGTCTGCTGCTGCTGCTCGACGTAGCGCGCCTTGAGGCAGGGGGCGAGCGTGTCCTTGGCACCCTGCAGGGTGAACGTCTCGTCGAGTTCGATCTTCGGCTCCTCGAACGTCACGACGCCGCCGGCGCCAAGCATGCCGATCATCTCTTTCAACCAGCCGCGCGTATCGGCCCCTTCGACGTGCTTTGTGCCGGCCTGCAGCTCCTCGCCGTCGGTCTTGAGCTCGAGGCGCACGGAATCGGAGTAGGTGTCGATCGTCATCGGGATATCGCGCGTCCCGGTCCAGCGGTCGCGCTTGCCTTTGACGTCGCCGAGAAGGATGACACCGTTGCCCGGATTGGGCCCGGCGACGTCGCACGCGATCACGAGGGCCGCGCCGCTCTCGTTGGAGACGGTCGCCATCCAGATGCCTTTGTCCGTCTCTCCGCCGCGCCAGATCCCCGGCGCCTTGGCCTGGCGGCAATCCTCCTGCGCCTTGGTGTTGGCGCGGTCCATGAGCGTGCGCCGCTTCTTCAGGGTCTCGGCCGATAGCGCCTCGCTGACCTTGGCGGTGCAAACCCTGTCGAACTCGCACGGCTGGTTGAGGGCGCAGCGCTGGAACTCTTCGAATGCCTGGGTTTCGTCCTGCTCTTTGCAGGCCGGCTCGGAGGCGGTCAGACGAATTTCGATGTCGGGCTTGCGCGCTTCCGCCAGCTCGGGCTTGACGCGCCTCTTGTAGCGGCCCTCGCAGATGGCATGGTCGCAGGGGCGCGATCGGACGCAGGCGGCGAAGCGGTCGAACGCTACCGCCTCCCCCTCCTTCGTCGTCGCCTGCTCGATATTCGGAGCGTTGTCGGCCGTGCTGCCCGAGCACGGCTGATCGATGATCGTCGCCGGGATTACGAAGTCCTTCAGCATGGCTTCTAGCTCGCGGATATCGACCGCGAAGAAGATGCCTTGCGCGAAGTCGGACTCTTTCGGCAGCGGGCGCAGGGTATTGATGCCGATCACGCGCCCGCATTCATCGAACAGCGGACCTCCGCTGTTGCCGGGGTTTACGGCGGCCGTGTGCTGGATGAGCCGGGCGCCCCCCAGCACCTTGCCGTTCGACACGAGGCGGGCCACCGTCCCAACGGTGTAGGACGGGTCGAAGATGATGTTTGCAAGCACTCCACCCGCGACGAAGTCGGCGGCGCCCGGGTAGCCGATGGCGGTCACCTTCGCCGGCGGCTGCGTGTCGTAGTTCGCGAGCACGACGGGCTCGCCGAAGAGGTCGGAGGTAGCTTCGATGATCGCCAAATCCTTGACGGGGTCGGTGGTGATGAGACGCGCGGGAACGGCGGTCGGCTTGCCGGCCGCGAGGAACGTGACGTAGATCGACTTGGCGCCTTCGATCACGTGGTTGTTGGTGGCGATCGTACGCTTGTCGTTGATGATGAAGCCGGTGCCGGCCCGGGTACCCTGCTCGGTCTCGACCTCGATGCGGACAACGCTCTCGCGGATCTCATTCTGATCGAACGGCGCGGCAGACGCCCTCCCGGCCATCAAGACGGCGCCGAACCCGACCAGTGTCGCCGCAACTCGAAAAATCCACACTCCGTGCGCAATCCGTCGCATGCGACCGCCTCTGCCGACCTTGAAAGCGCGACAGTGCCAAAGTTGACCGCCCGCAACAAGATGTCGCGAGCCGTCGTGGCCCGTGGGTACCGGTGTTGGCTAACGGTTTCGCTCGCTTTGTCCGCAGCCGTCCTGTCTTGTCGTCTGCGGCCTTGAGCCGGCGGCATAATTGCGGATATTATCCAGAACGATCCGCTTCGTTGTCGTGTGACCGGCGCCAAGCGTCTTTCGCCCGCCCCATTCGTCGCGCTATGGTTGTGCGCACCACCGGAGGAAGCATGCGGTTCTTCAGGCGCCGCTCCAGCCTCGGTTTCCTCGCGCTGCTCGCCGTCGCGATGCAGGCCGTGCTGGCATTTGCCGAGACGCACGCCCACAGCCATGCGCAGGCCGTAGCGGGCAAGCTCGCGATGCGGGCCATCACTTTCGGCGCCTGCGCCCCGCGCGCCCAGCACCCTTGCGCTCCTTCAACTCCACACGACGACCGCGGCAACTGTCCGGTCTGCGGGGCGGTCAACCTCGCGACGGCTGCGATTCTCAATCAACCGCCCGTCGTCCTGACACCGCCCGCGCGCTTCCCGGCGCCGGCGCCGGTCCGCGTCATCCACGCTGTCGGCGGCGACGACAGCGTTCACTTCCAGGCGCGCGCGCCACCCGCTCTCCTAATGAGCTGACCGCCTCGCAAGGCGCGCATCGATTGCGCCCAAGTGTGAGCCAAGGCTCCCTTCTTTCCCCATCCGCAATTGATCGAGCCGGCCCGGCCCTTCGCCGCGTGCCTTGCGCGCTCGCCACGATCAGGAGATCGACATGCAGATCAACACACTTGCGGCTTTCGCTGCGCTCACCATCGCCGCCGCGGCGCCTACGCTTGCCCGCGCCGCCGATGAGCACCGGGAGCTCGGCCCCCACGTGCACGGCCACGGCAATCTCAACATCGCGGTGGAGAACAAGCGCGTCTCCATGGAGCTCGAGGTGCCCGGCATGGACATCGTAGGCTTCGAGCACGACGCCACCACCGACGACCAGAAGGTCGCCATGGAGAAGGCCAAGGCGCAGCTCGCCCAGCCGCTCGCGGTGTTCAAGCTGCCGGCCGCGGCGGGATGCACGGTCGCCGACGCCAAGGTGGAGCTCCAAGCCGAGCATCACCATGACGGCGATGCCGATGATGATCACGACAACGACCACGACAAGGCCGCCGGTGCGGACCACGATCACGCCGAGCACGAGGGCCACAAGGAGTTCCACGTCACCTACGCGCTCGATTGCGCCAAGCCGGCCAGCATCACCGCTATCGACTTCGATTATTTCAAGATGTTCGCCGGTGCGCACGACCTGACCGTCAACGTCGTCACGGCAAAGGCGCAGAACAGCTACGAGGTTAGCCGCGACGCGCCTTCGCTCGACCTCGCTGGCATAATGTGATGCAGCGTCCTCTATCCGAGGCGCAGGCGCCCGACGTCGTCTCGATGTCGGGTGTCCGCTTCCGCTGGCGGGGGCCGCGAGCGTTCTCGCTGGCGATCGACAGCTTTGCTCTTCGGGCAAAAGAGCGCGTGCTGCTGGTCGGCCCGTCGGGCGCCGGCAAGTCGACCTTCCTGAGCCTGCTGTGCGGCATCGTCACGCCAAAAGCCGGGCGGCTCGAGGTGCTCGGCACCGACATGGCGAAGCTCTCAAGCTCGGCGCGCGACCGTTTCCGCGCCGAGCACTTCGGCATCATCTTCCAGATGTTCAACCTGCTTCCCTACGGGTCTGTTCTCGACAACGTGCTCTTGCCGCTGAGCTTCGCGCCGAAGCGGCGGGAGCGCGCGAGCCGGGCAGGTAGCGCCGAGGGCGAAGCCGGACGCCTGCTTGTCGAGCCTCGGCCTCGACCCCAAGGAGGTCGAAGGTCTGTCGACGGCGAGCCTGAGCGTCGGCCAGCAGCAGCGCGTCGCGGCGGCGCGCGCCCTGATCGGTGCGCCGGAGCTGATCGTTGCCGACGAGCCCACGTCCGCGCTCGACCGCAACCGCCAGCAGGCGTTTCTCGATCTCCTGTTCGCCGACGTGGCCGCGGCCGGGGCGTCCCTCATCATGGTCAGCCACGAGGAAGAGCTCGGAAAACGTTTCGACCGTGTGGTGCGGCTCGACGAGATAGCGACGGCTGAACGGAGTGCCGCGGCATGATCGTCCCCCGTCTCGCGCTGCAATCCCTGCGCAACCGCGCGCTCACCGCCTCGCTCACCGTTCTTGCGATCGCGTTCAGCGTCATGCTGCTGCTCGGCGTGGAGAAGGTGCGCACCGGCGCGCGCCAGAGCTTCGCCGACACGATCTCCGGCACCGACCTCATCGTCGGCGCGCGGAGCGGCGCCATCCAGCTGCTGCTCTACTCCGTGTTCCGCATCGGGAACGCGACCAACAACGTCACCTGGAAGAGCTACGAGGACATCGCCAAGCGCCCCGAGATCGATTGGATCGTGCCGATCTCGCTCGGCGACAGCCATCACGGCTTCCGCGTGCTCGGCACCACGCCGGAATATTTCACCCGCTACAAGTATCGGCATGGCCAGTCGCTCGCCTTCTCCGACGGCAAGCCGTTCAGCGACCTGTTCGACGCCGTGATCGGCGCCGACGTGGCGCAGGCGCTCGGCTACAAGGTCGGCGACGAGATCGTGGTCGCGCACGGCGTCGGCTCGATCTCGTTTGTCGAGCACAAGGACAAACCGTTCCACGTCTCCGGTATCCTCGCCAAGACCGGCACGCCGGTCGACCGCACCGTGCACGTGAGCCTCGAGGCCATCGAGGCGATCCACGTCGACTGGCAGAACGGCATCCCCATGCCGGGCCAGAGCATATCGGCGGACGAGGTGCGCACCATGCACCTCGCGCCGAAGGCGGTGACGGCTGCATTCCTCGGCCTCAAGTCGAAGCTGGCGACCTTCAAGCTGCAACGGGCGATCAACGAGTATCAGGAGGAGCCACTGTCGGCGATCATCCCCGGCGCGGCGCTGCAGGAGTTGTGGGGCCTCGTCGGCACGGCGGAGACGGCGCTATCGATTGTTTCCGCCATGGTCGTGGCGACCGCGCTGCTCGGCATGGTCACAATGGTTCTAACCACCTTGAACGAGCGCCGCCGCGAAATGGCGATCCTGCGCTCGGTCGGGGCGCGACCGGCGACCATCCTGGGCCTCCTCGCCACCGAGGCCGGCATGCTTACGCTCGCCGGCGTCGTGGTTGGTACGGTCTTGCTCTACGCCGCACTCGCCCTGCTGCAGCCCTTCATCGACCGCACGTACGGGCTGCATCTCTCTATCGACCCCCCGACGGCACGCGAATGGCTCACGCTCGGGACCATCGTCCTCGCCGGGTTCCTGGCGGGGCTTCTGCCGGCGATGCGGGCCTACAGGCTCTCGCTCGCCGACGGCATGACGGTACGCACATGATTGAACGGAGCTCGAACATGATGAGACGCTCGGACGTGATGAGACGGATTGCAACCGGTACTACCCTTGCGCTGACCTTCGCGCTCGCCTGCTCCACGGGCTCGCGCGCGGCAGATCCGCCCATGGAGCTCAAGTGGGCGCAGCTCATGCCGCCCGCGCAGGCAGTGTCGCCCTTGAAGCCGAAGACGTTCTTCGGAGGATCGACCGTGAGCAACGACGGCGGTCCGCCTCCGCCGCCGCTGGCCGAGGGCAACTGGATGTCGGTCAAGCGGAGGCAGGTGGGTTCGGATCTGCCCCCGCAGATCGTGACCGAGCTCAACGGCAAGCACGTCCGCATCGGCGGCTACGTCGTGCCGCTCGATTTCGAGGCGACGACGGTGAAGGAGTTCCTGCTCGTGCCCTTCGTAGGCGCCTGCATCCACGTGCCGCCACCACCCGCCAACCAGATCATCTACGTGAAGGCGGACAAGGGCTTCGAGGTCGCCGGGCAGTTCGATCCCGTGACCGTGACGGGCACGATCAAGACGGAGACCGCCTTCACCGGCATCGCCGACGCCGGGTACTCGATCGACGCCGAGACAGTGGAGCCGCGCAAGCAGTAAGACGCTGGCGCCACGCCATTTTCGCTTAACGTTTAGCTTGGTTCAAGAGACCGGAAAGGCGTCGCTTGGGGCCGGCCGCCACCCGTGATAAAAGCTCGCGCGACGAGGGCGACTGCTGATTTGAAGGATCGTTCTGATGAAGACGCTTTTGGAAGATACCGGATTCAAGATCCACTTCGCGGCCTACGTGCTCGTTAACCTCCTGCTGATCGCCATTAATCTACTGACGACGCCGAACACGCTGTGGTTCTACTGGCCGCTGATCGGCTGGGGCATCGGCATCCTCGCGCATGGCGCCTCCATCTATTACGTCGGCAACCGGCGCGTGACGCGCGAGGTGGTCGCGCGCGAGAAGCTCTCCCGGCGCAGCTAGCCGCCCCTCTTTCAACGCGCGGCGCCCATGCGGCGGATGCGTTGCGCGAGCACGCGCATGACGCGCAGCGCAAATTCAGGCTCCTCGCGCACCAGAGTCAGGAACATGCTCTTGTCGACGATGGCGAGCTCAGCCGGCTCGCTGGTCAGCGCGGCGGCGCTGCGCGGCCCATCGTCGATCATGGCCATCTCGCCGAAGATGCCGTTGGGGCCCACGCTCTCGAGCACGTTGCCGAACGTGATGACGTCGACGCGTCCGGTGTGCACGACGTAGAGGCAGTCACCGGGATCGTGCTCGAGGAAGATACGCTCGCCGGCGTCGAAGCGGCGGAACTTGACGCCGCGGCGGATCAGCGAAGCGAAATCGAACGGGGGCTCTGCCATGCGCTTGCGCCTTCAGACGCGCCTGCGCGGAGTCTAGAAAAGCCGCAGCGCCACAGCAAGAGCGTTCGTTCACGCCGTCGCAAAGAAGCGCTCGATGAAGCGTGCGTAGATCTGCGTGAGGACGCCCAAGTCTGCGACCGGCACGCGCTCGTCCACCTGGTGGATCGTGGCGTTGACGAGGCCCAGCTCGACCACCGGACAGTAGTCCTTGATGAAACGCGCGTCCGAGGTGCCGCCGGTCGTCGTCAGCCTCGCCGAACGGCCGGTGACCTCGTGCGCGGCGTTTGCCATGGCCTCGACCAGCGGACCGGGCTTGGTCAGGAACACGTCGCCGGTGCCGGAGAACGTTAGCGTATATTGCGCGCCGACCTCCGCGGCCGCGGCTTTGCAGCATTCCGCGATCCGCTGCTCGATTTTGGCGCGCGTGTGCGCATCGTTGTAGCGGATGTTGAACACCGCCCGCGCGTGCGCCGGGATGACGTTCGACGCCGTGTTCGGCACCGAGACGATGGTCACCGCGATATGCGAGGGCTCGAAGTGCTCGGTGCCGCCGTCGAGTCGCAGGGTCGCCAGCCGGTCGATCATGCGTGCGAGCTTCGGTAGCGGGTTGTCGGCGATATGCGGATAGGCGGCGTGGCCTTGCTTGCCCTTGACGATCAGCTCGCCGTTGAGCGAGCCGCGCCGGCCGATCTTGATCTCGTCGCCGACCGCGGACTGGCTCGACGGCTCCCCGACGATGCAGGCATCTAGCTTCTCGCCGCGCGCCTTGAGCCAGTCCAGCACCTTGATCGTGCCGTTCACGGAGGCACCTTCCTCGTCTCCGGTGATAAGGAAGGAGAGCGAGCCCTTCGTCTTGCCCCTGTGGGCGGCGAGGTGCTGGAGGGCGGCGGCGACGTAGCAGGCAACCGCGCCCTTCATATCTACGGCACCGCGCCCGTAGAGCACGCCGTCGCGGATCTCGGCGGCGAAGGGAGGCACGGTCCAGGCGGCTTCGTCTCCCGGCGGCACGACATCGGTGTGGCCCGCGAAGCATAGATTGGGCCCGTCGGAGCCGAAGCGAGCGTAGAGGTTCTCGACATCCGCGGTGCCGGGCTCGGTGAAGGTCATGCGGTGGCACTCGAAGCCCGCGAGCTCGAGCATTTCCTGCAACAGCGTCAACGCGCCCGCCTCGGCGGGGGTGACGCTCTCGCAGCGGATCAGCGCCTGGGCCAGTGCGACAGGATCTGGGGCGTTGGTCATGTTGGCGCCGCGTTTCTATCGAGCGGGTCGGGGCCGTATGGGTTGGGGCCGTCTGTGCCGCGGAAAAAGCCGTTGTCGACGAAGATGATGAGCATGATCAGGGCGATGACCCAAAACGCGATGCGGGCGGCAGTGCTTGCGGCTGTTGGCCCGAGTGCCCAGCCCAAATGCGGCGCGACATAGTAGAGGCCATTGAGCGCGGCAAAAGCATAGCCGAGCCAGGACGGCTGGTCGCGGTCGTTGAAGCGCTTGATCGTGATCGCAGTGGCCGGGACGAGCCACGCGAGCTGCCAGAGGGTGTCGGGCCAGTAGGGTTGGGGAGGCTCGTCCGCGGTGAAGTAGTCCGGGTTGAACAGCAGCGCGCCGCACAGGTTGCCGACGATCACGATCGCATAGCCGAGCCACCACTGGCTGCGGCTGATGCGTCCGCGAAAGCTGGTCAGCAGGGTGACGAGCCCGTTTAAGCGGGTCGCGGATGCGCTCATGGCTTCACGGGGTGCGGAATCTGAGACAGCTCGCCCGCGGACACGGCGCGCGCGCCGCGATCGTCCTCAAGGTCGGTCTCGACGAGCGTGATCTTCTGCCAGATCTTCTGGCTCAGGTTGGTCGTGAGCCGCTCGATGTCGCCGACCGCATCGATGACGGCGGCGTCGTGAATGTTGTCGGCATAGACGGCGGCGGCCTTGCTCGCCAGCGACAGCATCTCCGAGCAATAGCTCAGGTAGCGCACGAGCTCGTAGCGGCTCATCACGCGGTTGGGGGAAGAGCTCGTGCGCGGGCCTCCGAGTGCGCTCGGGTCCTTCGTGAGCTGGTGCATGTCGATCACGTGCGCGACCGAGCGGAACTCGTTGAGCGCCGAGAGCGCGAGCTGCCGCTTCCAGCGCGCCTCCAGCGTGACCAGAAAGACGCCGGCCGCGCCGATTATGATAACGAGGTTCACCGCGGCCTCGAGGCCCTGCATGGTGCCGGCGAGCTCGTCGGAGGAGCGCAGGCCCAGCATCCAGTGTCCGATGAAGATGGCACCGACCGCTCCGGCAGCGGCAAGGATGGCGAGCAGGCCCCGAAACCACAGCTTCGGCCGCGAGATGTTCGCCGCCCGCGCCGAGGTCTCTTGCGCCATGACCTCGAGCTCGCGGCAGACGCGGTAGAGGCCGCTGTTGGGGAAGCGCTCGCCGATGCGCGCCGAGAGCTGCTGTAGTGTCGCGACGATGTCGGCGATCTCGAGATTGCGAAAGGAGTTGTTGCGAAGGGAGTTCATGCCCACAGCCTAATCGCGCAGGAGCTCATTGATGCTCGTCTTGGAGCGCGTCTTCTCATCGACGCGCTTGACGATGACGGCGCAATAGAGGTTCGGGCCCGGCGACCCGTCGGGCAGAGGCTTGCCGGGCATCGTGCCGGATACGACGACCGAGTAGGGCGGCACCTTGCCGAAATGCTTCTCTCCCGTCGCACGGTCGATGATGGTGGTGGAGGCGCCGAGATAGACGCCCATCGACAGCACCGAGCCTTCGCCGACGTGCACGCCCTCGGCCACCTCGGCACGGGCGCCGATGAAGCAGTTGTCCTCGATGACGACGGGGCCCGCCTGCAGCGGCTCCAGCACGCCGCCGATGCCGGCACCGCCGGAGATGTGGCAGTTCTTGCCGATCTGCGCGCAGGAGCCGACGGTCGCCCAGGTGTCGACCATGGTCCCCTCGTCCACGTAGGCGCCGAGATTGACGAACGAGGGCATCAGCACCACGCCTGGCGCGATATAGGCTGAGCGGCGCACGATCGCTCCGGGAACCGCACGGAAGCCGGCGCGGCGGAAATCATCGGGCGTCATGCCGGCGAACTTGGACGGCACCTTGTCCCACCAGGTCGCTCCGCCCGGGGCGCCGGAGATGGCGACCGTGTCGTTGAGCCGGAACGAGAGCAGGACCGCCTTCTTGAGCCACTGGTTGACGGTCCACCCGGCCGGCGTGCGCTCGGCAACGCGGACCTCGCCCTTGTCGAGGAGGTCGAGAGCCGCTTCCACCGTGTCGCGGACGACGCCGGTGGTGCCCTGGTTGACGCCCTGGCGCTCCTCCCAGACAGCCTCGATCGCGCTCTGCAGCTCGGCTGTGTCGGGTTTCAATGACATCGCGGTTCCTTCGACGGATGATGCGGCTCGCGGCCTTGTCGCGCGCATCCCCTGCGGGTGTCAATCGGCGGCAAATTCCGCCTCCCGCCTCATTTGGATACGCCCCGTTAAACTCGGCTATCCATACTCGGCGAAAGGCGGAGCGGCGTTGGTAGGTTGCGTTGGAAGGGTTGCGTCGTGTTGCAGGGCGATAGGGTTGCCGTGGTGACACAAGGGCCATGGCTCGGCCGCGACGGCTTCGTCGCTGAGACGGCGGTTCAATTCGACCGGGTACAGGCATCTATCGCGCGGCTCGAGCGCGAGCTCGAGAAGTCGCGCCAGTTGATCGCCGAGATGGCCGAGGAGGCCGGCCGGACGCGCCGCTTCCAGAGCTTCGAGGACACGCTCAAGAACTCGCGCGACTACAAGCTTGGCGACCTCCAGCGCGGCATGCGCGACCTGAAGGTCCGCTTGGACGCCATCGAGGGCGAGAGGAGCATCTTCGCCGGGCTGACCTACAAGTCGTTCGAGGCCATCGACAAGAAGCTCACCGAGCTCAACGCGATGCAGGGTCTGATCGCGCGCGCCGAGACGAGCGTGCGACGCTCGACCATGCTGCTCATCGCGGTTGCCGGCTTCGCCTTCGCCGCAATCGCCGTGCACCTCCTCTAGAGGACAGACTCGATCAGGCGTCTCGCTTCGGGGCTGTCCCATTCGGCCGGCCCGATGAGGCGCCCGATTTCGCGGCCCTGTGCATCGATGAGGATCGAGGTCGGCATGCCGATGACCTTCAGCTCGTTGCCCTGGCGCGCAGTGGGGTCGGCGTAGAGTTTGAGCTTTTGCGCCTTGGTCTCGTCCAGGAACTTGCGCGCACCCTCGATGCCGGACTTGTCGACGGCGAGCGCGACGACCTCGAATTTGTCGGAGCCGAGTGCCGCTTGCAGGCGATCGAGCGCCGGCATCTCGGCGCGGCAAGGCGCGCACCAGGTTGCCCACAGGTTCAGGAGCACGACCTTGCCGTTCCAGTCCTTGAGGGTGACGGGCTTGCCCTCGGCGTTAACGAATTGGACATCGGGAAGCGGCGTCGGCGGCTCTTTGAACACGAAGGTAGTCATGGCACCGGTCGAAAGCTTGTTCGTGCCTGCCGGAGCGGTTGCGGTGGCCGGAGGGCTCGATTCCGCGCCTCTGTCGTTGTCAGGCCGGCCCGCGATGACGTATACCGCCGCGAACGCCGCAAGCGCTGATAGCGCCGCGATCCAAAGCTGCCGGGCGAGCGGGCTCGCGGGTTTCGGTATTTCGCTCATGCCGTTGTCTTTCGCAGTTGCCTTCGCCGAGACCGATCGCTGACGGAGCCGATCCCGTGACCGACAAGCCTGCCAACCGCATGTGGGGCGGCCGCTTTATGGCCTCGCCCGCCGAGATCATGGAGGAGATAAACGCCTCCATCGGCTTCGACAAGCGGCTGGCCCCGCAGGATATCGCCGCCTCCAAGGCGCATGCCGCGATGCTGGCCGAGCAGGGCATCATCAGCAAGGCGGACGCGCGCGAGATCGCGAAGGGCCTCGATGCGGTCCTCGCCGAGATCGAGAGCGGCCGCATGGAGTTCTCGCGTGCACTCGAGGACGTGCACATGAATGTCGAAAGTCGCCTCAAGGAGCTGATCGGCACGCCGGCCGGGCGGCTGCATACGGCGCGCTCGCGCAACGACCAGGTGGCGACCGATTTCCGGCTCTACGTGCGCGACCGCATCGATGCGCTGGACGAAGGTCTGGCGCGGCTGCAGCTCGTGCTGGTTGCCAAGGCGGAAACCCACGCCGCGACGGTGATGCCGGGCTTCACACACCTGCAGCCGGCGCAGCCTGTGACCTTCGGCCACCATTTGCTCGCCTACGTGGAGATGCTCGCGCGCGACCGCGGGCGCTTTGCCGATGCGCGGCGGCGGCTCAACGAATCCCCGCTGGGCGCCGCGGCGCTCGCCGGCACGTCGTTTCCGATCGACCGGCACATGACGGCGGAGCGGCTCGGTTTCGACCGGCCTGCCGCCAACTCGCTCGACGCCGTCTCCGACCGTGACTTCGCGCTGGAAACGCTTGCCGCCGCTTCGATCGCGGCCGTGCACCTATCGCGCTTTGCCGAGGAGATCGTGCTGTGGACGACGCCGCAGTTCGGCTTCCTCAAGCTCTCTGACAAATTCACGACCGGCTCCTCGATCATGCCGCAGAAGCGCAATCCCGATGCGGCCGAGCTGACGCGTGCCAAGGTCGGACGTATCGCCGCCGCGTTCCAGGGCCTGCTCATGGTCATCAAGGGCCTGCCGCTGGCCTATTCCAAGGACATGCAGGAGGACAAGGAGCTGTCGTTCGATGCCCTCGACAGCCTGGCGCTCGCCGTCGCAGCCATGACCGGCATGGTCGACGACATGGAGCCCAACGCGGAGGCCATGCGGGCGGCGGCAGGTGGCGGCTATTCCACCGCAACCGACCTTGCCGACTGGCTGGTGCGGACCCTCAAGCTACCGTTCCGGGAGGCCCACCACGTGACGGGCCGCATCGTCGCAGCGGCGGAGGTGCAGGATTTACCTCTGGACAAGCTCCCGCTATCCGCCATGCAGGCCGTGGAGCCGCGCATAACGGCCGATGTTTTCACGGTTCTCTCCCCGGAAAAGTCGGTTGCGAGCCGTACGAGCTATGGGGGAACGGCGCCACAGAACGTGCGCAAAATGGCGCAAAACTGGCGGAAGAGGTTGGAAAAAGGCACTTCAAAGCGCTAAAACAAGCCTTCCGGTGGCACCTGCACCCTTTAAGCAAAAAAGAGGGCGGCAAGGGCCCTTCCGGTTTCGCGTTTTGGGATACGTGTTGGGTATTTGGCCGGTCTTTGAGGACGTGCTCGTGAGGGTCACTGCAAAGAGCATCGGTGCTGGCATCGTGGTGGCGGCCCTCTCGCTTGGCCTCGCCGCCTGCGGCGTGCGCGGCTCGCTCGACGCCCCGCCCGGCGCCAAGGCCGACGGCACGGCGAAGTCGGCCGAAGCGGCCGGGACCCAGCCCGGCTCTGCGGCACCACCCAAGCCGCACGAGGGCTTCATCCTCGATCCGCTGCTGCGGTAGCGCTCAACTCGCGCTAGAAGCCTGCAATGCATCACTTCCATTACAAGGGCGGCGTGCTGCACGCCGAGGACGTCTCGATCGCGCGCCTCGCGGCCGAGGTTGGTACGCCGTTCTATTGCTACTCGACGGCGACGCTGACCCGGCACTACCGGGTGCTCAGCGAGGCCTTCGCGGGCCAGAACGCGCTCATCTGCTTTGCCGTGAAGGCGAACTCCAACCAGGCGGTGCTGCGGATGCTGGGCCGTCTCGGCGCCGGCATGGATGTCGTCTCCGAAGGCGAGCTGCGGCGCGCGCTCGCGGCGGGCGTGCCGGCGTCGAAGATCATCTTCGCCGGCGTCGGCAAGTCGCGCCAGGAGATCGCCTTCGCGCTCTCCCAGGACATCCTCGGCTTCAACGTCGAGAGCGAGCCTGAGCTGCGCGTGCTCAGCGAGGAGGCGGTACGCTTGGGCCGCACGGCGCGCATCGCGCTGCGCGTCAACCCCGACGTTGACGCCAAGACGCACGCCAAGATCTCCACCGGAAAGGCCGAGAACAAGTTCGGCATCCCCTTTGCGCAGGCGCCGCGCCTCTATGCGGAGGCGCGCACGCTACCGGGCATCGACGTGTCCGGCATCCATATGCACATCGGCAGCCAGATCACCGAGCTCGAGCCGTTCCGCAATGCGTTCCGGCTGTTGCGTGAGCTGGCGCAGGCGCTGATCCGCGACGGCCATGCGATCCACCATCTCGACATCGGCGGCGGCCTCGGGGTGCCCTACGATTCGGAGGCCGCGGCGCCGCCGCTCCCCGTCGCCTATGCAGCGCTGGCTAAGGAGATCCTCGGCGACCTCGGGCTCAAGCTCGTGCTGGAGCCCGGCCGCGTCATCGTCGGCAATGCCGGCATCCTCGTTACGCGCGTGCTCTACGTGAAAGAGGGCGTCGACAAGACGTTCACCGTCGTCGACGCCGCCATGAACGACCTCATCCGGCCGACGCTGTATGAGGCCCAGCACGAGATCTGGCCGGTCGAGCAGGCGAAGACGGCGATGCCGCCGATGGCGCAGGACGTGGTGGGGCCCGTCTGCGAGACGGGCGACTATCTGGCGCTCGACCGGCCGCTGCCGCCGCTGGAGCCGGACGACCTCGTGGCGGTGATGACGGCGGGGGCCTACGGGGCGGTGATGTCCTCGACCTACAACACGCGGCCGCTGGTGCCGGAGGTGCTGGTCGACGGGGATCGCTACGCCGTCGTGCGCCCGCGCGGCAGCTTCGACGAGCTCATCGCCCAGGACCGCGTGCCGGATTGGCTGCGCTGACGATGGCAGCGTCCGTCCGACGTTTGTGGGGCAGGCTGCCGCACGCCAAAATGTCCGATATGAAATAATCAGACGGGAGACTATTCACGCCTCACGCCACGATTTCCGCCTCCCTCGTGGAAATTGCCCTGCGTGGGCCAGTGGCGTGTGTGGACGCTGGTTCCCCCCGGATCAGCGTCCTTTTTTCGTCCCCGACAGTGAGCAAAAAAGGCCGCAGAGTGGCTCGCGGCCAAGTCGGGGCGAGCCGTCTAGGGAGTACATCGCCGGCTCTGGAAGTGCCGGTGGTTAGAGGCCTTCCATCGCCCCGCGCCGAGCAAGGCACGCTTCTCAGACAGCTTGATGGCCGCGGTACCCTAATTCGTCGAAGGGTTAACGGCGGCGCAGATCCACTAACTTGGTACCAGCGTTCGGGTGCGGTGACGGTTGTGCTGACCGGACCCCAAGGCACGCATTCCGACAGGTGTCATTCCGGAAACACCACCAGATTTTGCAGTGGCGACCGACGGAAAGACGGTCGCCGAAGTCGTTAAGGGACCTGCCGGGCTGTTTACCGTGCTCTGGGGAGAGGCAATGGCGGGGACAGAAAATGACGGCGATCGAAACGGCACCGCCCGTGATGAAGCGGCCACGGGAAGTGTCGCGCTAAGCGTGGTGAGGGGGTTGCGCGTCGCGCTGGCCGTACCGTTCCTAGTTATCGGAGCTTTGTTGGTCGCGGGCGGGACGATTCTCATGGGCGACATAGCGTCGTCGCGCCTAGATCGGCTGATCGACCGATCCTAGGACAGCGTTCAGTGTCCTAAGTTGGCGGAGGATGTGTCCTAAGCTGGCAGCGAAGCTGCCGTGGACTGACCGCTCCCGACTCAACTAGAGAAGGTCTGGGGGGCACGATGCCAAAGCTTCACCTACGGTCACCCGAGATGATCCGCCTAAGCGTGATAGCCTCTCTGGCGCTCGCCAGTCTGTTGGTTTCCTACGTCATCGTTCATGCTTGGCCAGGCCACCTCAATATCGCCCAGAACGGCTGGGCCAACGCCCGGTTGTTGGCCGCCAGAAATCCTCAGTAGTCCCTCTGGATGCGCATTCGGCACTGGCCCCTCGTTTTTTGAACGCCACGACGGAAATAAGCAGGATCACTGGTAGCAGGGTCCGCAGACATACCCTTCTCTGCGATAGCAATTGGGGTCAGTGCTGCGTCCGTATCGATCGCAGCCGTAGCCGTAGTCGTCACGATCGCGATGACGACGGCCCCAGCCGCCGCGCCAGCCATCATAGCGGCGCCAACCTTCACCGCCCCAGTCGTTGTAGCAGGGTCCGCAAACGTAGCCGTACTCGCGATAGCAGTTAGGATCGGTGCTGCGCCCGTTGCGGCACCCGTAAGCGAATGCTGGAAACGATGCTGTGGCCAAGGCGGTGGCAGCAACGGCGCTTCCAAGAATGAGACCGCGTACCATGATGGTCCTCCGACTAGCTTTTGGAGGAAGCCTAAGCATTTGCGCCTGAACGGCAGATGAGCGGAGCCCCGATCACATTGCTAGACTTCCGATGCTGTCCTTAGGACAGCACCGGCTTCCGTCTCAAACAGACCGGGAACGCCTGACGAAAGTTTAATGATCGGCGCCAACCCGCCGCCTTTGCCGCCCCAATCGTTCCGGCTATCGTGAGTTGATGGCAGAGCCCCCGGTCTCCCCCGTCGACGCCGCCTTCGCGCGCAAGGTCCGCGCCAGCCGCATCACGCTCTACTTCGAGCGCCTGTGGCCGCGGCTGTGGCTCATCCTGGGCGTTGCCGGGCTGTTTCTGCTCGTATCCCTCCTGAACGTCTGGGCGCACCTGCCCCAGCCGGCCCATATCGCGTTGCTCGGCGGCTTCGCCGTCGCCGCCCTCGCCGCGGTGATCTATGCCGCGCGCGTCAACTATCCCGGCCGCGAGGAAGCCGTGCGCCGCCTCGAGCGCGCCTCCGGCATTCCGCACCGCCCGGCCTCGTCCTACGAGGACACCATCACCGCCAACGCGGAGGACCCGCGTACCAGCGCAATCTGGCAGGCGCACCGTGCCCGCCTCGCCGCCGCCATGGCGCGGCTGCGCGTCGGTCCCCCGCATCCCCGCACGGACCGCGCCGACCCTGTCGCGCTGCGCGCTCTCCTGCTGCTCGGCGTCGTCGCCGTCGCCTCGCTCGTTGGCGACAGCGCCGCCGACCGGCTCCGCTCCGCCTTCCGCTTCAACTCGCTCGCCGCCCTCGCCTCTGCGCGGCTCGACGCCTGGGTGACGCCACCCTCCTACACCACGCGGCCCCCGGTGATGCTCGCCGACGGCGCGCGCGGCGGCACCATCTCCTCGACCCCGGCGAAGCTGATCGAGGTACCCGAACGCAGCGTGCTCATCGTGCGCGCGACGGGCAGCGGTCTCGGTGAGCTGAGCCTCGAGGTCCTGAACGAAGGCGCAACCGAGAAGCAGCACATCGCCGCCAAGGCACCGGAGGCCGGCAAGTCGTCGGGCACGGGCGCGGAGATCTCCGAGCTGCGCTACGAGCTGAGGAAGTCGGCCGAGGTGCGCGTCTTGGCATCGGGTGCAGAGCTCGCGCGCTGGCCCTTCTACGTCATTCCCGACAAGGCCCCGAAGATCGCGCTGACGAAGGACCCAGAGCGCACGCGCCGCGGCGCCCTGAAGCTCGATTACACGGTCGAGGACGACTACGGCGTCGTCTCGGCGGAGGCGAAGGTGAGGCGCCCGGACCCCGAAAAGAAGGCCGCCGATCCGGCGAAGGATTGGGCGCGCCCCGAGCCGCTGAAGGGTGCGCGCCTGCCGCTCGAGCATCCGCCGACGCTGACGTTGCGCCTGCCGCGCGGCAACACGCACGCAGCCCAGACCTACATCGATACCGCGCCCCATCCCTACGCCGGGCGCGAGGTGATCCTGACGCTGGAGGCCCGTGACGTCGCCGGTAACGTCGGGCGCAGCAAGCCGATCCGCATCGTGCTGCCGCAGCGCCAATTCGACAAGCCGCTCGCTCGCGCGCTGATCGAGCAGCGCGGCAAGCTGCTCGATGACTCGCGCTATCGCCCGCAGGTTCTGCGCGCGCTCGACGCCCTCACGACGGAGCCCGAGGGCTTCATCGACAATGCCTCGATCTATCTGAGCCTGCGCACGCTCTTACACGGGCTGGAGCGGGATGGCTCGCGCGCGGGTTTGAAGAGCGCGACCGACGGCCTTTGGGACATCGCGCTGCGCATCGAGGACGGCGACCTGTCGGACGCCGAGAAGGCGCTGCGCGACGCGCAGGACAAGCTCGCCGAAGCCTTGGAGAAAGGCGCGCCAGATTCGGAAATCCAGAGCCTGATGCAGCAGCTGCGCGATGCGCTGAGCAAGTACGTCGACCAGTTGGCGAAGAACAACAAGGACCAGAATCCGCCCGAGGGTCTCGACCAGGATAACCAGCAACTTTCTCAGCAAGACCTCGAGCGCATGATGAAGGAGCTCGAGGACACCGCGAAGAACGGCTCGCGCGACCAGGCCCAGCAGATGCTGAGCCAGCTGCGCGACCTGCTCGAGCGTCTGCAGACCGGGCAGATGCAGAAGAAGGACGGCGAGCGCGGCCAGATGATGATGAAGAAGCTCGATGAGCTCGGAAACATGATCGGCCAGCAGCAGCGCCTGATGGACCAGACCTACAGCGAGCACCGGAAGCAGGCGCAGCGGCAGCTCGGCGGCTCGCCCGAGAAGGGGCACGAGCGCCAGGGCGGCCGACAAGATCAGGCCGGCCAGAACGGCGAAGGCGGCGACCAGGAGCAGGGCCAGCAGGGCTCGGGCCAGCGCGGCAAGAGCGGCCAGCAGAAGGGCCAGGGGCTCGGCGAGCAGCAGCGGGCGCTGCGCGAGCAGCTGGAGAAGCTGAAGAAGAGCTTGGACGAGATGGGCGCCAACTCCAAGGAGCTGGGCAACGCCGAGGAGTCGATGAAGAATGCCGAGCAGGGGCTCAATCAGGGCGACACGAGCTCGGCGCTCGGCGACCAGTCGCAGGCGCTCGACCAGATGCGCCAGGGCGCCCAGAAGATGGCCGAGGACGCGCAGAAGAACGGGCAGTCGCGCTTCGGCCAGAACGGCGAGACGCCGCGCGATCCGCTGGGACGGCCGCAACGCTTCCAGGGGCCGGATGCGGGCAACTCGGTGAAGGTGCCCGACGAGATCGACATGCAGCGCGCGAGAGAGATCCTCGAGGAGCTGCGCCGCCGCGTCGCCCAGCCGGCGCGTCCCGCGATGGAGCTCGACTACTTCGAGCGCCTCCTCCGCCGCTTCTGATCCGCGCGATGCAGCGGCCAATCACATCCCCGGTGCGGAGAGATCGGCTGGACGTGCGAGGCAGACAGCCGGGTGAGGGGTGGTCATCCTCAGAAGCTCATCACCCCTCACCCCCCTGGGAGAGGCGAGGATCGGCGAGGGAACAGGTCGGCAGGACGTTCGCGCGCTACGGCGCCGAGACGTGTGGGGCAAAGCGAACGAGCAACCCGCTCACGACTTGATGGCTCGCGACCGTGGTCGAGATGTGCCCGCCGGGCGGCGGCTCGCCGTCGATCCAGCGCTTCAATTGCCGCCACAGGTCGGCGCCGAGCCAGCTTCCGTCCTTCTCCGACAACGGCGCGTCGTAGTCCGCGTAGGTGAACTTGTACTCGACGAAGAACGACATGCGCGACAGCCGGATCTCGAGCCCGACGAGCGCTTGCCCCGTAGGCCCCGCGTAGTTGTACTCGTAGGTGCGGGGGTGGTTGCCCTGCGCGAGCTCGACCTCGGTGTGGGGCAGGAGCACGCCGCCGCCTAGGCCCGCGTACGGGCTCAAGCGCGGCCCGATGCCCGGCAGCCGCACGAGCCCCGTCAGCATCAGCATGTTGTGGCCGTGCGAAAACTCGAGCTTCTTCATGATCTCGGAGACGCGCGCGCGCGGCGGCAGCGGCTTGCCGTCGATGCTGCCGCTGAAGGCGGCTTCCTCGCCCGGCCGCGCAATCGCCTTGGAATGGATGAAGTCGAGCATCACTCCGGCGCGTCCCGAGAACCAGCGCACGATGCGGGCGCCGTAGTAGATCGGGTTGTGGAACGGGTCGGTGTACCAGTGCACCGGATCGATGGTGAAGCTGTCGCCGCTTTTGCCGATGGTCGCGGGGCTCGGATAGGTGTAGGGCGCGCCGCCATAGGCGCCGACCACCGTCTCCGCGCCCGGCTCGATTGCCGACCGCTCCGTGCCGCTGAGCGCGGCGCGCCGCTGATCCTCCTCGAGGCTGCTCTGCTCCATAACGGTTGCCGCGGTCGATGCCGTCACCAGGACCGCGGCGGCGGCAGCGGACAGCACGTTCAGCGCGCGCCACGGATCGAGCCTGCCGCTGCGAACTTTGCCGCGGCTAGCGCCCTCGCCTGCGCCCCGGCCGATCGCGAGACTGCTTGTCATCGGCAATTCCCCCTTGCCTGTCTCGTTACCTTTAGCATCGCGGCGCCCCCGCGAATATTGAAGCCGCAAATTAGGCGCGCTTACCGACCGTCACAAATGACTACGGTCATAACTCCGTGTGCCGTGTTGACGCGGGGGCTCAGGACGGGGTGCGGGGAGAGGCCAGCCGCTCGATCATGCGGCGCACCGCCACAATCTGCGGGGCCTTGCGGGTGAGGTACTCGCGGCCCGTGTAGCCCCACCAATCCCAGCAGCCTTGTGGATTGAGCGGCGTCGCCGCCGTCTGCGGGAACAGCACAATAATGTTGTTGGTGTCGGCCCAGCGGGCGAAGCCTGAATCGCGCGCGAAGGTGTCGCCGACAAAGGTGCGGTTCTGCCCGCAGCCGTGGAAGGCGATGTGCACGCGGCAGCCGTCGTCTGCTGCGCACGCGCTCGGCACGTAGGCGATACCCTCGTCGCTCAAGCCGGGGTTGTCGAGGTCCTTGGTAAACGGGTTCTGGTTGAACACCAGGAAGGTGCCGGTCGGCTCCGCCGCGCGCGGGTTGAGCGGACCGTAGATCTGCTTCAGCAGCGCCCCGGCTTGGTCGTAGTGGCAATCGACGATGTAGGGCCGGCCGGAGTAGTCGCACGCCGGGCCCTTGTCCTCGGTGACGAACGCGTGCCCTGCCGGGATATTCGATACGTACTCGATGTTGGCGTCCGGCACGCCGAGCGCCTCGTAAAATTCCTTCGCCGAGGCGACGATTGCGGGCACGACCGTGTGATCGTCCTGGCCCGAGAAGAGATAGATGCGGTCGTCCTTCACACCGGCGACGGGGTCGACGCTGCCGCGCTCCGCGAGCTGACGCGCGCGTTCGGCGAGCAGCTTCGGGTTCGGCACGCCGAAGGCCTGCAGCGAGTTCAGCATGCAGCCGTTGATGGCCTTGGTCAGGTTGAGGAGCGCGGTGCCGGGCCCCGGGATCACGTCGGCGAAGAGGCTCTCCGAGCAGCCGTAGGGGCCGCCGGCGATGATCGCTGCGCCGATTACGTCGTGTGAGTGGGCGATCTCGAACTGGCCGGCCATGTAGGCGCCAGAGGAGATGCCGGAGACGGACGTCTGGTTGATCTTGGCGCCGAGGGTGGGAAGCTCGCTGCCCTGCTTCTGCCCGCACCCGCATAGTAGGAGCCCGAGCGCTATAACCGCGACCGCAATGCGCAGGTGCTTCGTCATCGGGCTTCGGCTCGCTCCGGGGGTGGAGGGGACCTTGAGACTAACCCGTCCGCCGCTCCCTTGCATCGGCCAAGATTCACGTCGCGGTTCACTTCATGCGCACGGTTACGCGGTCGACACGGCCCTTGGCGTCGATCACCGACAGCTTGACGAACCCCGGCCCGCTCGGCTGCCACACGACCTGGCGCGCGCGCGGGTCGGACGTGATCGGGGCGCCGTCGACGAGCCAGGTTAGCGGCAGCACGCCGCCGTTGGCCTTGAACAGGACGGGCGCGTCCTGCTCGGTCTCGACCTCGGCGCGATCGGGCGGGAACGAGATGAGCACGCGGGGCTCGAGATAGGGGCCTTCGGCGAGATCGAGGGTGTTGCCTTCGTGGAAGCGCTTGAGCGGCGGGGGAAGCTCGGTGCCGGTCGCCAGCACGACGCCGCGCGGCGGGCTCGGCAGCGGCGCGCGCTTCTCACCCAACCGGGCGAAGGCATCGAACAGGATGGGTGCGGCGGCGATACGCCCGGAGAGCCCGGGCGTGGCGGCGCCATCGGGACGGCCGACCCAGACCGCGATGGTGTAGCGGCCGTCGTAGCCGACGGCCCAGGCGTCGCGGTAGCCGTAGGAGGTGCCCGTCTTGTAGGCGAAGCGGCCGCCCTTGGCGTTGAGCGGCGGCGGCGCGTCCTTGAGGATATCGGTCACGTACCAGGCGGCGACGGGCGAGAGCACGTATTGAGCCTGCGGCATCAGCTTGCGCTTGCCCTGGGGAAGAAGCTGCGCCGCGCTCGGCTTCTCGCCCAGGCGGTGCGTGAGGGTGACGGCCTCGCCGCCGCGGGCGAGGCTTGCGTACAGAGTGGCGACGTCGTGCAGCGTCAGGCCTACGCCGCCGAGCGCCATGGCCAGTGTGGGCGGCGTCTTGTCGGGAAACTGCGGCTCGACGCCGACGCGGCGGAAGCGGCCGGCGAGCTTGCCGGGGCCCACGGCTGCCAGCACCTTCACGGCGGGGATATTGTAGGACTGATCGAGCGCCTCGCGGATCGACACGGTGCCGTGATAGCCCTCGTCGAAATTCTTGGGTGCGTAATTGCCGAAGCGCACAGCGCGGTCCTCGATCAGCGTCTCGGGGTGCGCGAGACCCGCCTCGAAGGCGAGGCCATAGATGAACGGCTTTAGCGTCGACCCCGGCGAGCGCACGGCGGTTGCCATATCGATGGCGCCCCAGCGGGCATCGTCGAGATAGCCGGCCGAGCCGACGTGCGCGATCACCTCGCCCGTCGTGTGGTCGACGACGAGGATGGCGGCCGACAGCTTCTGGCCCAGGAACTTCGTCTGCTCCTCGGCAAGTTTCTCCAGCGCCATTTGCACGTCGCGGTCGAGCGTCAGCCGGTGCACGATCTTGGCCGGCGCCAGGGCCACCTCGGATTCGGAAAGGTGCGGGGCGAGCTTCGGGAAATCGCGGCGTATCGTCGGGACCGGCTCGAGCTTGGCGCGCGTCGCCTCGCCCTCGGAGATCACGCCGGCGCCGACGGCGCGCTCGAGCACGCGGTCGCGGGCGGCACGCGCGGCCTTCGGGTTGCGATCGGGGCGACGCTGCTCGGGCGATTGGGGGAGCGCCACGAGCAACGCGGCCTCGCCGACGGACAGCCGCCGCGGCTCCTTGCCGAAGTAGGCAAGGGAGGCAGCGCGCACGCCCTCGATGTTGCCGCCGAACGGAGCAAGGCGGAGATACAGGGCGAGTATCTCCTTCTTCGAGAGATGCCGCTCGAGCTGCAGCGCGCCCATGATCTGGCGCAGCTTGGCGCTGCCCGTGCGCTCGTGCTTGCCCTCGATCAGCCGCGCAACCTGCATCGTGAGCGTGGAGGCGCCCGAGATGATGCGACGGTGGCGGACGAGCTGTCCGGCTGCGCGCGCGAGCGAGCGTAAGTCGACGCCGCCATGCCGGTAGAAGCGCTTGTCCTCGAACGCCATGAGCATGGCGAGGTAGCGCTGGTCGACCTCGTCGGCTTCGAGCGGGAGCCGCCAGCGGCCTTCGGGCGTGGTGAAGGCGCGCAGAAGCCGGTCGTGGCGGTCGAGCACGGAGACCGAGACTTGGCTCACGCCGGCAAGTTGTGGAACGCCGAGCCGGTCGACAGCCGCGTTGAGTGTGGCGATGCCGCCGCCAATCAGCAGCATGACGGCCGCGAGCACTCCGGCCATCCAGAGCAGCGCCCGTCGCCCTCGCACGGAAACGGAGGCCGGGGCTGCGGTCCCGCCCCCCTCTTCGACTTGGCCCTCCCCCGCGAGGGGGGAGGGAGATTTTTGTCTGAGCCCAGCCCGCATGAAGCTCCTCACTCGCTCGGGGCTACCGTGAGCTTGCCGGCGGCCGAGCGCGCATACCGCTGCGGATGATACATATCTTCGACCGTTGCCGCCGGATGGACGAAGGCGCCCGGCGTCACCGCACGAACCATGTAGGCAACCGTTGCCGACGCGGCCGGTCCTTTTGCCGGGGCCGCGTCGCCCTCGCTGTCGTTTGCGTTGCTTCCGTCGCTGTTCTCGGCGGCGGGCACATTGGTCAGGTTGAACGCCGCCACGAAGCGGTCGTCGCGGAACTCGCTGTGCTCCGGCCGCACCGTGGTCTTGAGCCAATCGAGCGCCTTGACGTCGCCGCTCTCGACGAGCCGCGGGTTCTCGATCTCGAAGCCGGCCGGCAGCCGGTCGACGAGCAACACGCGGCCGCCAGGCTCCTTCGCCTCGATCTTGACCACGGCGATGAAGCGGTCGTTCTGCTTCACGGTGCCGTTGCCGCCGGTGGCGCTCTTGAGGTCGATGGGCTTGCCGTCGAGCGTGTAGTAGCTGCGCTCGATGGTGAAGCCCTTGGAGACGGCCGGCTCGGGCGTGAGCGCGGCGCCGATGACGGTGACGACCGCATCGACCGGCTCGTCTCCCTCGTTGGCGACCGACAGGGTCGTCTTGGCGAGCGCTTCCGCCGTCATCGACCGCAGCAGCGGGCTTTGCACGGGAGCGCCGTTGACGACGAGCTTGCCGGCCTTGGCCTGATCGGCGAGCGCGTTCGCCGCCAGCAACATCCAGGCCTGCTCCTGCGTCGAAGTGTACTCGCGGCTCAAGTAGGCCTTGGAGATCACGTTGACGAGCTTCGGCGTCTCGACGTTCGCCATCCGTGTTTCCACCGCGAGCGTGACCAGGGCAGCGCTGTCGCGCAGGTCGGAGCCGTAGTCCGCCCGATAGACATAAGTGTCCGTCGGAGCGCTTTCGCCGAGCGAGTCGAGCGCGGCGGCGAACGCACGCTCTGCCCGCGTCTTGTCGCCCATCATCGCCAGTGCGGCTCCGAGCTGTGCCTTGGCGAGCGGGCTCGAGAAGCGGTCGATGCGCGTGTCGGCGTAGTAACGCAAATCGCCGATCGGCGCGCGGCCGTTGCGGGCGAGGACGTAGAGCGCGTATGCCCGGTCCTCGCCGCCTTTCTCGAAGTCCTCCGCATAGGCGATGAAGTTCTGCAGCCGGTCGAGCGCCTGCGTGAAGCCCTGCGGATTGACGTTGAAGCCCTGCTCCTTGGCGCGCGTCAGGAAGTCGGTGACGTAGCCGGTCAGCCACAAGTCGGTGCTGTATGGCCCCCAGACGCCGAAGGCGCCGGAGCTATCCTGCATCTCGAACACGCGGTCGACGGCCTTCTGTACGCGCTCCTTGATCTCCTTGTCCGGCGCGATGCCGAGCTGGGCTGCCACCGCGTTGGCATAGACGAGCGGCAGGGCGCGGCTCACCGTCTGCTCGGCGCATCCGTAGGGATAGCGGTCGAGCGCGGTCAGCAGGCCCGGCACGTCCATGGACGCGGTCGGGCCGACGCTCAGGTTGACCTTGGTGCGCGAGGCGATCATGTCGGCCACCAGGGCGGAGGACAGCGTTATGTTGCCGCCGCCGGCCTTGAGCGCCGTGACCGTGGTGCGCTTGATGTCGCCCGCGGGCGGCTTCACGTCGAACGTCAGATGGCGCTCGACCGCGATGCCCTCAGGCCCGGTGACGTGCACGTCATAGGTGATCTGCCCGACGGCCTCGGGCTTGATCTTGACGTGCTCGGAGCGGCGCTCGCCGGCCTTGAGGTCGAGCGAGGCGCTGGAGACGGTCGTGGTGCCGCTGTCCACCTCGAGCTTGTAGGCCGCAGCCGGTCCTTCGACATTGTGCACGGCGACATCGAGCCGCGCCTCGTCGCCGAGGGTGAGGAAGCGTGGGGCGGAGGCCGTGAGCGCCACTGCGTCGCGTACGATGACGTCGCTCTGCGCATGGCCCAGCTTGTCTCCGCTCCAGGCGACCGCCATCACGCGGACGGTGCCGTTGAAGTCTGGCATGTCGAAGTCGACCTTGGCGGTGCCGTCGGCATCGACTTTGACGATGCCGGAGAACTCGGCGACCGTGGCCTCCACGGGCGGGTTGCCCTGGATGCCCGCGCCTTCGTCGCCGCCAGTGCGGAGCGTGCCGCGCTCCGCGCGCATGCCGTCGATCAAGCGGCCATAGAAGTCGCGGATTTCAAGTCCCATGCGCCGCTGGGCGTAGAACCAGCTTTCCGGCGCCGGCGCCTGGTAACGCGTCAGATTGAGGATACCGAGGTCGACGGCGGCGAGCGTGACGCGCGCCTCCTCGCCGGCCTCCAGACCCGTGATCTTGACCGGCACGGTGAGCGTGGTGTGCGACTTGATCTTTTCCGGGGTATCGAGCGCAACTTTCAGCGTGTGCGCCGACTGATCGAGCTGCAGGTACTGCACGCCGATGGCGCGGCTCGGCATCCGCTTCAGGGATTCATCGAGCGGCCGGTAGAGCATGGCGGTGACGTAGGCGCCGGCGCCCCAGTCCTTGCCGATGGCGACGCTTGCCTCGCCGCCTCCGTTGGGGACCTCAACCTCCTGCATGGACATGAGGCCGCCCGACAGCACGGCGACAAGCGCTTTGCCGCCTTGCTTCGTCGCAATGCGGAGCTTCGCGGTATCGCCCGGTTTGTAGTTGGCGTGGTCGAGGGCGACGTCGAGAATCTCGGGGCTGTCGGATTCGCTGGCAGTCGTGTACCAGCCCGCGTTGAAGGCGACGCTGGCGGAGGGGCCGTTTGCCTCTGGGCTGCGGACCTCGAGCCGATAGCGGCCGTAGGTCACGCGGGCTTCGATCTTGGCGGGGGCGCCGTCGGCGGTTGCAGCGATCGCTCCGTCCGCAACCTTGCGGGTGAGAGTGACGGCTTCATAGTTCCACTGCCCATCGCGGCGGTACCACTGCCAGTTGGTGTCGAGGCGCACGAGTTGCCATTCGAGCTTGGGTGCGGCAGCGCGCTTGCCCTTGTCGTCGAGGAGGACGACCTCGAAGCTCGCCGCCTGGTTGTCGTCGAGGTCCTTGCCATCGAACAGCGACTTGATGCCGATGCGCGCCTCCTTGAGGTCGACCGGGATCGTCACGTTGCGCTCAATCGTGCGGCCCCCCGTCTCGCGCAGGCGCAGGTTCACGTTAGCCTCGAGCGGGCGCGCGGTGTGCGGCACCTGCGGTAGGCTCACGGCGATGTCGGCGTTGCCCTTCGCGTCGGTGACGGCGGCGAGGTCGAGCGACTTGCGCACGGGCTCGATGCTCTCGTCGGCCTGGCCGAACTGGTAGTCGGTAAAGCCCTCGACACCTGCGTTCGACGGTTTCACGACGATGTCGCCCTCGATCGCGAGGCCTTCCGCGGGCGGGCCGTAGAGATAGCGGCCGAACGCCTTGATGGTCTGCGGCTCGTCGGGTGAGAGCGCAGCCGTCGGCGGCTCGAGCTTGAGGTCGAGGCGCTCAGGCACGAAGTCCTCGACCAGGAAGGAGACCTGCGTGATCGCTTCGCTTTCGGGGTCGGCGTGCAGCTTGGCGCGCCACGTGCCGGTCATGGCGGAAGCGCCGAGCGGCAGCGTCAGCTCGCGGCCACCGAGGCCGGCGTCGGTGAGCGTGAAGCGGCGGTGCTCGACGCCGTCGGGGCGCGTCACGATGACGGTGACGGGGAGGCTCGCGGCTTTGCCGGCCTTGTCGCGCACGATTGCCGCGAGGTGCACCTCTTCGCCGGGGCGATAGACGCCGCGCTCGGTATAGAGGAAGCCGTCGAGCGGACCCGGAGCCTCGCGGCCCTTGACGCCGCGGTCGGTGAGATCGAAGGCGTTGGAGGTGAGATCGAGAAAGGCGTATTCGCCGCCCGTGCTCTCCGCCACGAGCAGCGCCGGGCGCAGGCCGCCTTCGCCGCGTGCGAGCGCGGAGTCGAACTTGGCGTAGCCGCTGGCGTCCGACTGCGCGGTGCCGAGCACCTCGTTGTTGCGCGCGATCAGCTTGACCTTGATGCCCGAGGTAGGCGTTGCGTCGGCGAGCGAGCGCACGAAGGCGTGCACGCCGTCATCGCCGGAGAAGGCGGTGAGGCCAAGGTCGGAGACGATGAACCACTGCGTGGCCTCGGCGTTGTACTCCTCCTTCGACTTCTGGGTCGGCTTGGCGATGACGACATAGACGCCGGGCTTCAGCGTGCCGACGGCATCGGTGACCGGGAGCGCTGTCGTGACCTCCTCGTTGAGCTTCTGGGGGACGTCCATCTCGCCGGTGTAGACCTTCTCGCCCGTGCGCGACTTGATGGTCTCGATCTCGTAGCTGGAGAGCTGGCGCTGGAAGTCGCCGCTGTCGAGCGTGCCGACGAGGTTGCGGTCGCCGATGCGATAGACCTCGACCTCGACCTTCGCGGTGTTGACGGTGACGACGGGGATGCCCTGCTGGCCGCGGCTCGGCAGCACGTAGCTCTTGCCCGAGAAGCGCACGAACGGCTTGCGGTCGGGCACATAGACGGCGATTTCGATGCTCTTCTGCAGGTTTTCCTCGACGTCGGAGGGAAGCCCGGCGCGGAGCTGAATCTGATAACGCTCGCCGTGCGCAAGGCCGTCAATGCAGAGCTGCTCGCCCTCGACCGAGACGCTTTGCGGGTCCTTGCCGTCGACCGACACAAACTTGGCGAAATCGACTTGCTCGTGCGAAAGGGCCTCGGAGAACTGCAGGCAGAGACGCGGGGTCGCGGCCTCCGACTCGGCCTTGTAGTCGACCATGCGGAAGCCGTGCTCGGTGCGCAGCTTCTCGTAGGTCGCGCGCACCTTGCTGTTGTCGGCGAGCACGAGGCTGGTCTTCAGCGCATCGATGGCGGGACGCCAGAACGAGCGACGCTCGAGCGCATCGCCGAGCACGGCGAGCGCGCGCGCCTTGTGGCCGTCGTCCTGTGCACGCTGGTAGGCGATGTAAGCCGCGCCCGAGGCATTCACCGGCAGGTCGTAGCGCTCGTTGCCCTTGTCGGGGTCGACCTTGATGGCGAGCAGCGCACGCGCGAGCCCGATCCACGCATCGACGTCCTGGCTGTCGGCGACGACGGCCGCTGCGAAGTTGCGCGACGCTGCGCGCGGGTCGGATCCGAGAACTTTCTCCCCTGTCTGACGCAGCTCCGTCGCCTTGTTGCCTGCGGCTTTCCAGTTGGCCTTGAGGTAGGCCTCGTAGCGCTCGCCATCCTTGGCGATGCCTGCATGCGCGAAGGGGTGTGGCTGCGCGGCGTCCTGGGCGGATGCCGAAGCTATCGGGAGAACGAACAGGAGTGCGAGGAGAGCGTGCGCGAGGAACCGCATAGGGGCCACCTTTGAAAGGTCGATGCCGGGGACAGTCTGCCGGCATTATCGGTGTCGCCGATGTCGCGGTGAAGGCCATTGGAGCCCAACGGGCTAACAGCGGCGATAACCACGTAAGTATCGCGGCTTTCCGCTGGTTGCGGCCTTATTCAGCGGGTCGGGAGAATTGAAGGCGGGACAAAAGGAAAGAGGCCGGTCGCTGACCGGCCCCTTCAAATGAAAGCGACGAATTGCGGCAAATGAGAACGAAACGATGCGCCTCGTTCTGAGCGGCTCGCTCCGGCGCTACTGGCGGCGCGGCGACTCGGGGTGGTCGAGAACGCTGGCGGGCATCTCCGGCAGACGGGGGGCGAGCGTCGGAGGCAGCACGGGAACCGAGCGTACCGGCGCGGACGCGCGCCAGATTTTCTCGAACGAGCGGGCCGCATTCGTCGCCGTCTCCGCGCACCCTGCCGCAAAGCTCTCGTAGGCGTCGCGCTTCGACGGCTCGCGGCGCATGCTGTCGCCGATCCAGGCGCGGTCGGGAGCAAGCACAAGCTGCTCGTGTGCGGACAGCAGGCGAGTGTCGCGGGCGATCCGGCACTCGCTCGGCAGCGCGAACGGTGCCGCCGCGACGGTCGCCGCACCTTGGCCGAGCTCGACTTCGCAGAAGACGGCGCGGATGCGGATGCCGGACTTGGCGAGGCTGCTGGCGTGGTCGCGCAGGGCAATGGCAACGGGGCTTACGGGGGAACGTGCAATCAGGAGGTAGCAGCCGCCGGCGGCGTAGAGCCCGCGCGCGGTACGCGTATCGATGTCGCTTGCAATGAACGCACTCAGCTTCGCCACTTTCTCGCTGATGGACATTTCCAGGAGTCGCGAGGAAGTATCAGGCATGTCCGAGGTCCCCTTGTTGCCCGAGCGTGAATGAAAGCCGCCCGAGTCGTTGATCTTCTGCGCCATTAAGGTGTCATTTGGGTTAAGCAAGTATTGCCGTCGCGCCCGTGCCGGCGGCTTGCTGCAGTGCATTTCGCGGCGCGCTACTCCACCATCCTGCGCAGGACGAGCGGTGGCTCGAAATCTGCGTTCTCGGTCGGCTGTGAATGGTCCTCGATGAGGGCCGTTTCGGTGGGTGATTCGCCGCCGAGATGGATCGTCTCGGGCGGAGACGCTGCACCAACGAGCTGCGGCGCGCCGACCGGCTCCTCTGCGATGAGCCTTGCCCCCGTGAGCTTGGCGAGCGCCGCCGGCAGCGAAGCCTGGCTCACCGGAACCGTGAACGTCGCCGTCTCGCGCCGCAGCTCGACGCCGATGCTCGGGCCCGGCTGGAGCGCCACGTCGTCGCTTCCGTTGAGCGCCGTCGTCAGCCGCTCGATCAGGGGATCTTGCGCTTTCGGAGCGGCAACCGCAGCACGCGGGGACGGAAACGGCACCACGATGACCTCGGTCGGCGGCTCGGCCGGCTTGCGCTCGCTATCGACAGGTCCGGTGTTGCCGTTGGCGGCCTCGGCGACGACCGTCGCCGGCGTGATCTCGCTATCCTCGTCGTCGATGGGATCGAAGTTCGCGAACTCGGCCTGCGCCTGGTTGGCGTAGGTGCCGAACTGGCTGCGGTAGTGGCCGTTTGGCCGCGGGGCTGCCGCACCGAGCGAGCCCGCCGGCCGCAGCTCGCCGCCGGCTGGACGCAGGTCGGCCGCCGCGGCACCGTTAACCGCCGAACGGCGCGCCGCGCGCGGGCTGCCGTCTAGGCTCGGGCGCTCGGCCGGCCGGTAGGCGAAGGCGCCGTTGTGACCGCGGTCGTGCGTGGACGGTGCCGTATCGTCGAGGCTCGGCAACTCGATTCCGGGGGCTGCATCCTGCGCCGCCATGCGTGCCTGCTCGCGCGCCAGGTCGGCATAGAAATCATCTGTCTCGCGTGAGCGCCCGGTTGGCTCCTCGCGCACCTCCATCACAGGGGCGTTGCGCCGCCGCTCCGCCTCGATGCGGCTTGCGGCGCCCATGACGGCGCCGAGGATCAGCTCGGGCCATGCGCCGCTCTTGAAGGCATAGATGCGGAACGCCGGTTGCTCATCCTGCGCGCGATCGGTCACGAACAGCGATTTCAATGCGCGCCAGGCGCGCGGCATCGGCGCCAGCTGCTGGTCGCGGTAGCACTCGATGAACTTGCTGCCCTGGCGGCGCAGCTTGCGGCGCGCAACGAGCGAGGGGGCGAGCTTCCACGGCCGCGCCAGCACGCCCTGGCCCTCGAGCGCGTAGCAGAGGTTAGCCAATGCCTGCGCGTCGCGGCGCAATCGCTCGCGCTCGGGGTGGCCGCGCGGCGCGTTGAGCGGCACGGCGACGTAGTAGGTGCCGCCCGATTCGAAGATCACCTCGCGGAACACGTCGAACGTGCGCCGCATCTCCTCGTGGTCGTGGATCTCGCTGAAGCGGGAGAGGATCGGGAACACGGGCCCGCGCTCGGCCTCGATCATGCGCTGGCGGGTCGCCACGAAGCGGTTCATCGGGCGCCCGATGGACACGAGCAGCAGGCACAGGTCGACGAATACGGCGACGCCGAGCGGGATGTAGTCCCGCTTCGACAGGCCCGCGGCCTGGTCGCTGAGCGCATGCACGGCGGAGGGGTTCTCGATCGACTGCACCGCCTTCTGCTGCAGCTCGCGCAGCTCGTCCGCCGACGGGGGCAGCTTGAAGGACAGAAGGCCGTAGAAGGTTGCGGTCAGCCGGCGGAAGGCTTCGATGGTCGCTTCCGAGCCCTCCACCGCGGCGATCTCCGGCTTCTCCAGGTTGGGGAGCTGGTCGATGGCGGCGACGACGCCGCGCAGTGCGACCTGCAACTGTGGGTCGGGGCACGCGATCGTGCCGCCGTGGGTGTCGGCGAGCGTCGTACGTCCGGCGCGGTCGGCAAGGTCGGCGCGGATCTGTCTGAGCTGCGGATCGGTGCGGAAGGCATTGAAGCCGGTCACGGTGAGGTCGAGCTTGCGGCCGAGCGCGCGCATGAACTCGTTGCGGGTGCCGCTCTTGGCGTCGATGATCGCCGGGTCGTCGGCAAGGATCTTGGCGAGCTCGGTATCGAGCGCCGCCATGTCGCCCTTCACCGCGGTGACGCGCGCCTTGACGAAGTCGGAGGCGAATGTGAAGCGGGCGGCGTCCTCGTCGCGCATCTTGCGGCGGGGGCCATCGCCGGGCGAGCTGTTGGGGCAGGACGTGCCCTTGTTGCGCTCGATCTCGGCCTTCTCGGTGGAAATCGCCGAGAGTTGCAGGAGCGTCGCCTGGAGCTGCTCGAGCCGCGTCGAGGCGCCGTGCAGCGAGGATTGCACCTGGCCGACGGCGCTTTCGGCCGAGCGCGATGCTTCCGCGCGGCTCTCCAGCACCTTCCAGTAGAAGCCGAAGCCGAACCCGACGGAGATGATGGTCAGGAAAATGTAGCCGCCGATGTAGGTGAGCCGCGTGAACCAGTCGATGGGCGAGAACATCTGGTCGAGCAGCCACACGACCATCGTCATCAGCATCGCGACCGAGAAGCCAATGATGATTTTGTGGAGGAGCGGCAGGTCGCCCATGTTCGACTTTATGAGCTCGAGCATGCCGACGTAGGTCGCGACCCACGACAGTGCAGCCAGGCCGCCGATGAGGAAAAGCTTCTTCCAGTCGCGCTGCGGCTTCTCCGGCTCGGACCAGTCGTCGGCCCAATCCCCCGCTGCGCTCAATCTATCCTGGGTCCGCGTCCGCGACGTGCCCGACCTCAACGCCATGGTGCCCTGCTCAACTTCTCGCGGCAAAGCAGGTTCGTCGAGCCGGCACGATGAACGTGCGGGACCGCTTCCCCCACCGAATGCGCGAAACGCCTCTTCTCGCTTTCAGTGTCGTCCGTCAGCCCCGGTTTTTTAGTGATCCGCTTCCGTAGGTAAGCGCGGTTTTTGTCGCCAGTGCGGCGCAGCGATGGCGGAACCCGGCTTGCGCGCAGCTCAGTTCGGATTGACGTCGCGGCGCACATCCTCTTCGGCGGTGCGCGTGCGCGACGGGAGCGAGGCTGCCGCCGGCACACGAGCTGCCGGCGACAGCAGGTCGGGCCGCGGATGCGATTTCGCGTCGGCTTCGAGATCGATGAGCAATGTCTCGAGTAGCGGCGCGGCGAGCTGGGCGGAGTGCAGGTTATGTGCCCACGGGTCGCGCGCCGAGCCCGTGCCGACAACAACGACGTAGGAGTAGGCGGCGCCGTTGCCGAACTGCAGGCCGCCTGCGATCCAAGCGTCGACCGTGGCATCGGGATCGTTCGTGACTTGCGTGCCGGTCTTGGCGAAATGCAGCCGCAAGCCAGGATGGCGGGAGGCGCACCATGCCGACAGGCTCTTCAGCGTGCCGGTCGGCTTGCCGCCGGCCTGGTAGCACAGTGGCGCCTGCAGCAGCGCGCGCAGCAGTGACCGGCCACCGCGGCGGATCAGCTTATCGGGGACGATACGGCCGGCGTCGGGCTGGGCGGCGGCGCTCGCGGCATCCACGTAGTCATAGTTCTTGATCAGCGAGGGCGTCTTGATGCCGGAGCCACCGCGGCCGATCAAGCTCGCCAGCACCACGCCGGCGGTGCGGTGCACGCGGCGCGGAGAGGCCGCAACGAGCCCCAGCACGACCGCGGTCGAGGGCGGCGTCTGCGCACCGGTAGCGTCCGGCGGGGGCATGGCGTAGCCGAGCGCGTCGATGATCTTGCGAATGCGCGCCTGGCCGACCTGGGCGGTGCGGTTCATGAGCGGATCGTTGAGCGAGCAAGCGAACGTCACGATCGCCCTGCGTCCGCGCCGCTCGTTGCCATGCCCGCAGTCCTCGAGCCCCTTCGCGGGCGCCTGCGTGTCGAGGTAGAGCGTCTGCGCGGTGTCGCGCATGGTGTTGGCGATACCGATAGCCGCGAGGATCTTGCCGGTGGAGGCAACCATGCGGCTTTCGCGGCTCGAGTCGTAGAAGCCGGTCGCGGAATCGCGCGCGAACGGCGAGCCGAAATAGGACGCCGTCTCGCCCTGCTCGTAGTAGCGCACGATCTCGCCCTCGGCGTTGGCGGCGACGACGATGACGTTGGGGCTCTTGCGCTCGGGCGAGACCTTAGCGGGGTCGAGCGTGTAGCCGGCGTCGATCTTGCCCGTGAACTGCGTGTCGAGCTCGGCGAGGCGAGCCTCCTCCTTGCGACCGAAGGCGAGGTTCTCGCCCGCCTCGAAGGTGGTGGTCACGCCGCGCACGTGGTCGCGCCAGCTGAAGCCGTAGACCTGCTTCATCTCTTCGCGCACGCCGTAGCGGGCGCCCCGCATCAGCGCGTTGGCGCGGATCACGGGGTTCGCCTGCGCGCGTTGCGCCATCGCCGGGTCGTAGCGGTCGAGGGCCTGCTGCAGCTTGGGCTTGATCTTGGGGTCGGGCGGGCCTCCAGCCATGGCTATGAGGTCGAACACGACCTGCTTCTGCTCGGCCTCATCCGTGATGAGCTTCTGCGCGCACGAGCGGGCGCGCACTTCCGTCAGGTAGCGCCAACGGTCTAGCCGCACCTCGTTCAGCCGCTCACTGCCCTGGAGGAGGATGATCGGGCGGTTGACGGCGGAGGCGAGCACGAACTGCTCGGCGACTGTGAGGTCCTTCGCCTCCTTGCCGAAGACGATGCGGCTCGTCACCTCGATGCCGTGCAGCGGCGAGCCGCCCGTACGCTGCGCGAGCCACAGGTGATCCGCGGCCCATTGTTTCAGCTTGGTGTCGCCGTCGAGCGTCAGCTCGCGGTAGATGACGGGCGCGAGCCACCATTCGCCGAACTTGCGCTTGAGCTTCGTGAGCGCGCCTTCGTCTGCGTGCGGCGGCGTCTGGTAGATGACGCGCACGAACTGCATGGCGAGCGTGGAGCCGCCGATGCCGAGCACCGGGTGGCGCGCCAGGATCGAGCGGCGCAGCGTCGAGAGCGGGATCTTCAGGACGCCGGCGAGGTCGATGCCGAACGGGTTGAGCGGTCCGCCGAGGTTGCGGTCCTCCAGATAGACGAGGCACTGCCAGTACTGCTCCGGCACCTCGCGTACGGGGATCGACTTGTGGTCGGGGTTCGCGGTGTAGTCGCCGACATCGATTGCCTCGGCCGTGTAGTTGATGTCGCGCAGGCTATCGAGGCGCGGGTCGAAGGTGCCGACGAAGTTGCCGCGCGCGTCGTAGATGGCGGTGGCGAGCCAGCGCTCGGCGTCGTAGTGCAGCTTCTCGCCCAGTGTGTAGTGGCCGACGAGAGCCCGCAGCGGCGCCACCGCATAGACGAGGGTCAGCGCGAAAAGGATATAGACCGTGGCTGCGCTGGCGACATAGCGCAGCGGCCCCAAGCGGGGGTTGAAGGCAATGCGGTCGAGCACGACGCGCAGGATGCGGAACGGCAGGAGCACCAACAGCTCAAGCGCGCGCATCAGCACACGAATTACGGCTAGCATATCGGCCGCGAAGGCTAGGAATGGCGGCGCGCGAGCGCCCGCATGCCCAATGCCCTAGTCAGCCTTTATGGCGGATTTGGCCCTATGGCGGTCGACGGCAAGTGCCTAAGGGACCCGCTCGTCCGTCACAAAGTGTGCAACAGGACGAACAACCCCACGCCGATCGCCGGTCCTAGCAACGTGGCTAGGACCACCATCACGAATGACTTCGCAACCATAACACACCCCGCACTAACGCCGCTCAATTGCGCTCTTTGGCACCCCCTAAGAAGCCAAGAAGCGCAGCCACCGCCGAAACCCCTCTAAAATTTCGGCGACAAACGAATTTACATCAGAAAAAAGAAGTTGACACTCACTCTTCATGACTGAACAGCAATTTAGGTTCGCGGGTGCGAAGCGGTGTGAGCTTCGAGTGCGCACTCGGTTAAACTCCGAGATGCGAAAAAGCGAAATCGCCGAGCGCGTTAGGAAAAACTCTATAGGAGTTGGGTGAGCTGACTCGGCGCTCACGAGCGCCGCTTCTATTGCTGGAGCAACCTGTTAGCGCGTGGCGCGCACGCATCACTTTCGGGTTGACGGCAGGTCAAAGAGCTTGAGCTGGCGCTCGTCCTGACCCTTCGTCTCGCGCGCGAGCTGCTCGATGCGGTCGAACGGCACCTGCTCGGCCAGGATGAGCGAGCGCTGAGCCTTCATGGGGCGCACGAGGCCTTCCTGGACAAGGTGGAATTCGCCCACCGTCTGGCCCGGCAGAACGGCCGCCGGCTCGAGCCCGGACTCGCTCTGGAAGGCCGCCTTCAGCTTACGCAGCGCCGTATCCTCGCGCACACGGCCGATGAACCAGCTCGTGATCTGGTCGCGGCTCTTGTAGTCGAGGTCGCCCGGCGACTGGGTGGCCAGCATCATACCGAGGCCGGCGGAGCGGGCGCGTTTCAACAGGCTTTGCAGGGGCTCCGCTGTCGCCGGCTTGGCGTTAGCGGGGATGTAGAGATCGGCTTCGTCGAACATGACGACCGCCTGCAGCTCGTCGTTGGGGTTGCGCTGGCAGAACCGCAGGGCTTCCGAGAGGAACTGCGAGACCCAGAACAGGATGTTCTCGTTGTCGCCGAGGAAGCCCGTGTAGATGATCGACAGCCGCGTGCGGCCCTCGCGCGCGTAGCGGCCGAGACCCAGCAGTGACTCCATGCGCAACGATTCACCGCCCGCCTCGAACAGGGACGAGTTGCGGTGACGCAAGCTGTCGAGCTGGGCGACGAGGTCGCGGCGCAGCTTGCCGGAGGGATCCATGCGCTGGGTGAGATCGGAAAGCTCCGGGTCCTCGTCCTCGAGCAACGCTATGAGGTCGGAGAGGGTCACCTCGCGGCTGTGGCGCGAGCCAAGGATGCGGAGCGCGACCGACAGCGTGCCGGACTGTTTCTGGTGCGTCGCCGAGTTCTTGAGGTGCAGCATCTCGCCGAGCGCCGCGGAGGAGAGATTGGCCAAGAGCTGCTGCTCATGCTCGGGCAGCTCGTTGATGCCGTTGGGCAGCAGCGTGATTGAGATCGGACGGCCGGAAGAGCGGCCCGGCGTGAATACGGCCACGTCGATCGCGTCGGCGAGCTTCTCGCGCTCGCCGCGACGTTCGGAGAATTCCTCGGTGTTCTCGCGCCAGACGTCCGGGTTGGCGTAGCTGCACAGATCGCCCTTGCGGTCGATGAGCACGGCAGGGATGCCGCGTAGCAGAAGCTGCTCGATGAGGCACAGGGCGAGGGTGGTCTTGCCGGAGCCCGAGCCGCCGAGCACGGCGGCGTGGCGCTTGAGGACGTCCTTGTTGAGGGTCACGGCCCGCGCGGCCCCGGTGAGCTCACGGCCGGCGAGGATGCCGGCCTGGGGGCCGCCGTTCTCGTCGAGGATGACGGAGAGCGGCAGCTCGTCCTCTTCGGGCACGGCCTCGGCGCTGCCGTTGGCATGCGCCGCTTCGACATTCGTCGGTTCGTGGTGGGCACCGTTGCCGTTGGCGCCGTTGGCCTTGCGCCGCACGCCGCCCTTGCCGTCGGAGGCGTCCGCCACCGCTGGCTTCGCCACGCCATAGCCGAGGAGGTCGAGCCGCAGCAGTTGGGCGAGCGGCGCGAGCTTAGAGAGAAGCTTCGCCTGCGCGAACCAGGCAAGGAAACCCGGGTCGTTGCGATGATGGTTGAAGAACTCGCGCACCATCATCATGCGCTCCCACTCGGGGATGGGCACGAGGAACTGGCGACCGCCGCCATCGCGGAACTTGCGGAATGCCTGCGCCGTCTGGTTCTTGCGATTGGGCGGGAAGTCGGACGCGCGCAGCATGAAGCAGCTCTTGCCGTCCATGGCGGAGAGCACCTTGTCGAGCTGGCGCTTGAGCCCGCCACCCTGCGTCGGGCGGTTGCACAGGAACACGCGCGCATCCGAGGCAAGGCCGTTCTTGTGCTTAAGGCGAAGGTCGAGGACGGGGACATCCTCGTTGAGCTGTTGGCGTTGCGCGGTGATCTCGATGGCGCCGGGCCATTCCTCGCGGGCGACGAGAAGCGCGCCGGACAGGATATCGAGCAGCTCTCCCTCGTCGGATGGGATCTCGGCTTCCGACGCGTTCTGGAACCGCTCCCACATCTCGCGGTAGTCGACCTCGGCCGGAGCCTCGGGCTGATCCCCGGGAAAGCCCAAGCCGAGAGCGGCCGCAAGCCGCGAGACGAAACTGCCGCGCTCCTCCTCGGCGTGCTCGGGCTCCTCGGTCGCGATGCCGGTCTTGGAGCGCAGGCGCGTATAGGCGTGCTCGAGGAGGCGGCGCGTCGAAAGGCCGGCGAACTCCTCATAGAACTGCGGGCCGAAATAGGCGGCCGGGTCGGAGTAGCCCGTGCCTGCAGACGCGGCCATGTGCTGGAGGCGTTTGGAAATGATGAGACGCGCTTCCTCCGGCGTGCGGCTTTCCAAGAGCGCGACAGGGCCGGCCTTCTCGATGCGGTCGATGTAGGACTGGGCGAGCACACCGCGCACCTGGCCGTAGAAGTCCTCCAGGCACGAGATGATGAGGATGGCATTGGTCAGACGGTTGGCGATCTGGATGAGGTCGCGCACGGCGCGCTGAAAGCGCTCCTCGGCGTCGTTGAAGAAGCGCAGGTCCTCGACCTGGTCGACGCAGAAGACGAGCGCGGCGCGGTCGACCGTCCACATCAGCGAGCCGAGCGCGGCGATGATCTCGAAGGCGCGGTCCTCGCCCGTGTTGGGGTCGAGTGCCGCGACCGCCTGATGTGCCAGCGCGGTGAGCGGGCGCCCGTAGAGGTACTGGCGCACGCGCTGGTCGATGCGCGGATCGCGGCGTTCCAGATACAGCAGCGCGCGCACGACGTTGATGTCGAGGTTCTGCGCGGCGTACTTCGGGCTCGAGACGATCTGATCGGCGAGCTTCAGGACGAGCGTCGAGAGCTTGCCGTCATCGAGGGTCGCCTCGCGCAGCGCTTCCAGATCCTTCTCGGCGACGACAGCGGCGTCGTCCATGAGGCGCGTGGTAAGGCGGGAAAGCGCGCTCTCACCCGAGCGGTCGGGGTCGTAGGGCTTCTCCAGCGAGTGCACGAGCCGGCGCAGGTAGTAGTCGGCGTAGTTGGCGACGTCGGGCGTCATTTGCGCGTAGCCGAAATAGGCCGTGCCGCTGCGATGCGCGGTGGTTCTCAATGCCCGCAACAGATGCGTCTTGCCGGCGCCCGACTGGCCGTGAAACAGCAGGATGCGGTCCTGCGTGCCGGTGCCGCGGCCCGAGTTGATGGTCGCCAGCAGGTCGGTGAACTTGCGCCGTGCTTTTGCATGCACCTCCGCCACGTCGACAGGGTCGGCGTGCCAGATATCGTCTTCCCAGGTGATCGAATGCTCGAAGGCCGCGACAAGCTTGTCGGGGGAGGCCTCGGCTCGGCCGATGTGGGCGGGTGCTTCTTGCTGCTGCATCGACGTCCTAATCCTCGACCCGCACGAAGTGCCAGACCGTGTTCTTGTAGAGAATCGCCGAGTCCTCGAACTCCTTGATGTCGCGTTTGTTCTTGAGGTCGGCGCTGGCCAGCACGAGCTGACCCGCCCGATGGGCGCCGGCCAGCATGTCCTTGAACTCGATCTCGGAGAGACCCCACTCAGGGTGCGACGTGCGAATCGCTTCCCAGACCTGAGAGATAAACGCCTTGCGACTGCCTGGCCAGCCCTCGGCATGGGAGCGTGCCGCGGTGAGCACACCGGCGGAAAATTGCGCCAGACCAGGGCGCTGGGGCCCCTTTGCCGAAACGTGCTGCGCCCGTGTCGGCGCCGGGACTTCGCGGCGGGGCTCCGCGTGCGGCGTGGCGAGCCGGCGCAGAAGCCCGAGCCGCAGCACCTCGATCTCGGGGCGCGCGGCGCCCACTTGCTCGGCGCTGAGCGCCGCAATGAGGCGGGCGTCGGTGGAAAAATCTCGCGGGCTCTGCAACAGCTGAGCGGCGAGCTTGCGGCTGTCCTCGGTTGAGAGCGCGCCGGTCTTCCTCGGCGCCTTGCCGTTCTCGGCCACTCTCTCCTGGGCTACGTGCGCGAGTGCGGTACGCAGCTTCGAGGGCGATAGCGCCTCACGCAGCGATAGCCCGAACGCCTGCTGTACGATGAGCGCGCTCAATCCCTCGGGCCGCGTCAGCGCCTTGCGGAGGCTGGGCTTGGTTGCGTCCACGCCGAGCGCCTTGGCGACAAGCCAGAGGTCGCGCTGCTCGCTCCAGGCCCGCGCGCGCGCCTCTTTCTCCCCGAGGAAGCTGGCGACCAGCTGCGCCCCTTCCTCGCTTATACGGTATCGCCCGCGGTTCTCGCGCAGATGAGTTCCATCAGCAAGTCGAGTGAGCGCGGCTTCCGTGCGGACGCGCCACTCTGCCGGTGAAAGCTTGTTGGCAAACAAGGGCCCGAGGTCGCGCACGAGCTGGGGCCGCGTCGCGCCGCCGGCGCAGACGATGCGCACGAGCAGGAGATCGTCGAGGAGGTCGCGGTCGGCGTTGGGCTGTGCTTGCGCACGCGCTTGCCGGCGAAAGAGCGACATACAACGCGTCTCCTCAGGCTCGAGGCTTGTGAGCCGGACGCGCGAATCACCGGCCGCTCGCGGCGGAGTTTGGGTGAGTTGGCGATGACTTCCAAGAGGCGGCGACGACGAGCCCACTTAACTCGTCGCTGCGCTAAGCCAAATCCGAACGACGCCCGGCTTTCGCCGCAGGCGCGTCAAAATGGCGACACCATGTTGGGGGGATATGATGAACGGGGTTTGCGGGATTCGCCTTCCCGCTTTCGGACGAGTTGTTGCAGCTCCTTAGCATTAACGGCGAGTTAACGGGTTTTCGCGATGATGAATGGGTGTACCGCGCTTCTGCAAGCGAGAGTAGCTCGTATGTACCGCGTCGCGATCTCTGCCGCCTTGGCCGTCCTTCTGGGGGCGTGCAGTCTCGGCTCGACCTCCATAAGCTCAGGCTTCGCCAATTCATCCGATACCACCTCGGTGCGGTCGGCGCCGGCTGTCGAGAGCGTTGCCCTCGGTGGCGAACCTTCGACGCGGCGCGCGGATGCGCGAGCCGACACGACGGAATCGATTGCTCCGCAGCGGGTTGCCAAGCTCGACGACAAGGCGCCGATGGGCTCCTTCGAGCGCGCTCCGGCAGGCGCGCTCGCCGACCGCGACTACACCAAAACCGCGCTCGATCCTGACAAGGCGCGCGACCTCATCAACCAGTATCGCCGCGATAAGGGCTTGAAACCCCTGCAGCTCAATGCGGAGCTCACCTCCGCCGCCAAGGCGCACTCGCGCGACCTTGCGCAATGGGACCGCATCTCGCACTTCGGCTCCGACGGCTCCAACCCGTGGGACCGCGTCAAGCGCACCGGCTATCACGCGCGACTTGCGGCCGAAAACGTCGGCACGGGGCAGGTGGACTTCCAGGAAGTGCTGCGCGGGTGGAAAGAGAGCCCCGGGCACAACAAGAACCTGCTGCTCCCGGATGCCACGCACATGGGCATCGCGCTGGTGCAGGACCCAAAGACCGAGTTCAAGTCGTTTTGGACACTCGTGATCGGCGCGTCGATGTAAGCGCCTAGCGGCGGCGCAAGTTGCGCCAGACCGCGATATCGATGTCGAGGCGCCGCCAAACCACTGCGTAGTGCATCAATGCCGCCGCCACGAGCGAGATCGACGTCGCCGTCGCCGCGCCGATAAGCCCGAACACGGGCACCAACACCAGATTGAGCGCGATGTTGAGCACGGCGGTCGTCGCCAGCACTACCGCGCAGATCTTGTGCTCCCCCAGCATGTTCAACAGGAACTCCGCCGGTCCCATGGACGAGCGGAACAGGAACCCCACGACGAGGATCAGCATCACGGGGTAGCCCTGCACGAATTGCGGTCCGAACAGCCACAGCAGCGGCAGGCCGAGCGCCAGCAATAGGACGGCAGCGGCGAGCGAGGGCCAGAAGGTCCAGTGCACGGCATCGCGCGCGAAGGTCCGTAAAGCTTCCTTGTCGCCGCGTGCCCCGAGCGCGGCAAAGCGGTTGGCGGCGGCGCTGCCGACCGCGTAGTGCACGAACATGATGAGCGCCATCGTCTTGGCCGCCGCGAAGTAGATGGCGACGTCGGTCGGCGTCATGTAGCGAGAGACGATGAGCACGTCCGCGCTCTGCAGCGTGAGGTCGCTTCCCGTCATGACGAGGAGCGGGAGGGCAGCGAGGATCCACGCCTTGAACGCATAGGCCCGCTCGCCGGAAGGGACGACATCCGGAAGCCGCTGGTTGAGGATCAGCGTCTGAATGAGACCCGCCGCCCAGGTCGCGACAATCGCCGCGCCCGCTGCCGTCGTCGCCTCCATCGGCAGGCCGGCAAAGTGCGCCGCCACCATGGCGAGCAGCAGCAGCAGCGGCCGCAGGATGTAGGGCGGCACGAGCGAAACCCCCATCCACGCGAAGCCCTTGCCGAGACCGTCCTGCACCTGCGTGAGTGCGTAGAGCGGGAGGCAGAAGAGCGCGATATAGGCCGGCAGCATGTAGTGCTCTTCGAGTGGCTTGAAGAGCCACAGCACGGCGATGCCGAGGGCTGCGATGGCTACGCCGACAGCGATAGAGGCGAGGCGCGATCCGCGGATCAATCCGCGCAGGTGCGCGAAGTCTCCCGTCTCACGATAGTGCGGTATCAACCGGATGGAGGTGATGCTGAGGCCGAGATCGGCGAGACCGCCGAGCCAGAGCACGCACGTCCAAACGAAGACGTAGATGCCGTACTCGTTGGAGCCCATCCAGCGGGCAAGCACGACCTGGGAAAGATAGATGAGCGCCGCGCTGCCGCAGCGCACGCCGAAGGCGGTGACGGCGTCGCGCTGGGTGCGCGCCTTCTCGCCATCGGCTTTGAAGATGGCGATCACCTGCGCAACGCCAGGTCGGACGCTCAGCCACGCGAACGTGCTGTTGCCGGGGGCGACGGAGGTGTCGTGGGTCATCGGCAGCTCCGGCCCTGGGGGTGCGCGTGCACGGTTTGTCGGCGCGGCCCTTCTGCGCGGCTAGTCCCGCTGTAGCCGATCCTGCTCGCGCGTGCGCACGAGCTCGGCGACCTCCGCCCAGGCGCTCGAGCGGCGCTCATCGCCGTAGCCGGTGTGCATGGTCGCGAAGAAGTCAGCCACCTCGGCCGCATGAAACCCATGTTTCGCCTCGAGGATGGCCGCCATGGCCTCGCACTCACGCTCGTTCATGGGCTGATTTGGTTGCCAGATGTTTTCCATGGTCGCGTATCCCGTTGCTGGCGGTCGCTGGGACGGTCTCGTGGTGAAGGGAGCAAAAAGTGCGCCAGCCGATTTGCCTCAAAACGAGACTGCAACTCGCGCTTTTGAACGGATTTCGTCGGAGCCGATTGTGCTAAGCTGCTTCAGCTCGATACAGCTGGGAGACAAGCGATGCGTGCGGGATCGAGATTAACTCTGTTGGCGGCAGGCCTCACCGTGGCCATCGTGCTGACGCTGCCGGCCGGCGCAGGAGCGCGTGCGGAGGAAGGCGCCGGCGCTGGCACACCGACGCCGACGGACCAGCAGACGTTGCCGCCTTCGACCGGCGGCTGCCCCTTCCGCGGTGGCAAGCTCGAGCTGATTGCCTGAGGTGTACCGGCGCGGGATCGCGCCGCGCGCGTGCGGCTTGACGCCTACTCTTCCTCGGCGCGCAGGACGGGTTTGACCTCGGTCTGAAGCGTGCCCGTCGTGGTATCGGCCTCGGTGTTCGCCTGCGCGGCCTTGACTGCGTCCTTGTCTTTCTTGGCGCCTTTTTTTGCGGTCTTCTTGCCACCCTTGTGCCCGTTGATGATGTGCGGCTTGGGGTTGCAGGCCCAGGACTCGATGCTCGCGCGCACGCTCTTGGCCCCCTCGGCGGAGGGATTGAGCGGCATGCTATCGACGGTCTGCGTATTGAAGACTTGCGTGAGACCCGTCTGCTGGAACCCATACTCGAGCAGTCCGGCCGCGCGGGTATTGCGATCCGCGATGCTCGAATCCCCGAGCACGACCGCCACGAGGCGACGCCCGTCGCGCGTGGCGCTGGCCACGATGTTGAAACCGGAGTCGCAGGTGAATCCCGTCTTCATGCCGTCGGCGCCCTCGACGGTGTCGAGGAGCCCGTTGTGCGAGCGCACGCGGTTCTTGCCGAGGCGCATCTGCGGCATCGACCAGTAGTGCGCGAACTCGGGGAAGTCGGTGACGATGGCGCGTGACAGCTTGGCGAGGTCACGGGCGGTCGTCACCTGATCGTCGGCCGGCAGGCCGTTGGGATTGACGAACTTGGTGCGCGACATGCCGAGCCGCTGGGCCGCCGCGTTCATCTTGGCAACGAAGTCGCCCTCGCTGCCGCCGATCGCCTCGGCCAGCATGACGGCGACGTCGTTGGCGGATTTGATGATCAGCGCCTGCAGCGCCTTATCGACGGTGAGCTCGCCGCCAATGGGCAGCCCCACCTTGCTCGGCGGCTCTGCGTTCGCGACGGCCGAGCAAGTGATCTTCTGGGTGAGCGCGAGCTTGCCGCTCTTGACCGCCTCGAAGGCGAGGTAGGCCGTCATCAGCTTGGTGAGAGAGGCGGGATGCCACTGGTTGTCCTGGTCCTCGGCGTAGAGAACCTTGCCGTTCGAGACGTCGAACAGCAGCGACGGGCCGGCGGCGGATGCGGGGACGCTCAGAGCGGCGACAAACAGAAGGCCGAGCAATGCGGTCCCGCGGCGCATGTCATCTCCCGGACGAAAATCGGATTTTTGCGGAATACCATATTCGCGGACGGCGGGGCAACGCAGGTGGCCAGCCTTTCCGGCAACGGTGTGACCGCACGCGCACACAAGCGTGCTCAAGGGCAGTAAACGAGCCCACTTTGCAGGGCGCTGTCGTCCAAAATGAGGAGGGGCGCGATCAGCGGTCTTATTGCGCGCGTTGAAGCGTGACAGATGCGCTGAAGCCGCACCCAGAGCGCAAACCGCGCCGTTTACCAAAAAGTATTGCGCCCGACACACGCGTGAAAAGAAGCCCGCTCAGGTTCCCGCGGCTCGGGCAGGTTTAATGCCCAAAACAAGGGAGGTAATTCATCATGTCGACCCGTTTTCTGAACATCGCGATCATCTCCGGCCTTCTGCTCGCCACCGCGGCTCCCGCGTTTGCGGCCGACGAGCCGAAGACGAAGGCCGATTGCGACAAGGCCAAGGGCAAGTGGGACGACAAGACGAGCAAGTGCACTGTCAAGAAGTAGCTCGAACGCGCGGCGCGACGGGTGATGCTCGCCGCTTCGCGTGCGTTCTTTAGGTCGTGTAGCCGTGTATCGGTAGGGGAGGACACCATGAAGTCGAAGATCGTACTCGCAATCTGCGCGCTGGCGCTGCCGTTGGCCGCTGCCACCGTGGCAACCGCTGCCCACAAGAAGGGCGGCAAGCCGCATCACCATCACCATCACCATCACAAGGGCAAGGCCTGCAAGGGCGAGTTCCACTACTTCAAGGCTGGCAAGTGCCAGGACTCGCGCAAGAAGAAGTAAGCGCGCGGCACTCCCAGCAGACAGCAGAATAGAAAAGCCCCGCCGGAGCGCTCCGGCGGGGCTTTGAGTTTCTGAGCTGTGCAGCGCGCCGCCTTATGCGGGCGCGGGGCCGGCCGCCGACTGAAGAAAGCGGTAGGCGTGCACGAGCGCGAGCATGCAGACCGGAATCGCGACGAGCAGGCCGACGATAAGCGCTATGGCTCCGAGCAGAATAACCCCGATCAACGCGAGCCAGAGAAGGAAAAGCCGCCACCTGTTGCCTTCGGTGATGCGCCAGCTTTCCTTCAGCGAACGCATCGGTCCCAGATCACGGTCGACGATGAGATAGGGCACGAACATCCAGGCGAACGACACGATGAAGAGCGGAATTAAGATCAACGGCACCCCGACGATCAGGCCAAGCTTCTGACTGATGAGTGAGACGACGAAAACAGGGATCATCAGCAGCAGCACGCCCACAAATACGACGAGGAACATAAGCAGGATCGCGCCAATGAACCTCCAGATCGGGGCCGGGTACCACAGATCACCGATCTCAACCTTTTCGATGTCGTCATGCGCGCGCAGAGAAAAGTGCGTCATTCCCACTTGAGCGAGCAAGCTCACGGCAACCGCGACCAAGCCCGCGACGATCGCAGTAATTGTCTGAGATGTCGAAAGCGGTTCCTGCGGAACCCCCGGTTGGGCCAATTGGGGATGCGGCATGAACAGGTTGGGAATGGAACAGATAAGATAGACAAGTAGGATCGCGCCGATGAGTATCCACGGACGCTTCTTGAACGTCTCCCACCCGAATTTGATGCAATCGCCGATCGGTAAAGCAGGCATGCAAGCCCCCTTTTTTGCGGAATTTTGCGCCGCCAAAATTGGTTGTCGACGCTTACGATCGTCGGCCGGCAGCGCTTAAGGAACCTTTCCCGCGAGCGCCGAAATAGAAGCTTCTCTTAGTCCGCGGTCAGACTACACGAACCGCGGTGTGCCGGGGAGGGCGAAAAGGCAGCGCTCGGCCCGCATGTCAGCATCGGGACACTCGAGAGCTGTGCGCGACGTGTGCGGCCGCTTGTTTGGTCTTCCATGCGCAACCTACGCTCATTGCTGGCCGAGGTGAGTCGGCTGCGTCGAACCCGCGAACGCAGAGGACTCCCGTGCACCCATTCAATCCCAACGGTCTTTTCGGATTGGGCAGCAATGCGATCATGCCCGCGCAAGACGACGAGTTCGTGTCGTCCTACCCCAACGCGATGATGCCGGCAGCTCGCGCGCCGGCGGCGATCCCGTCCTGGCGACGGCGCGCGGCGTGGATCAATACGGCCGGCAGCTTCGACATGACCTGGTGCGCGGATGCGCGCGGGCGCCTGATCCATCGCGACGCCGAGAACGGGTCGCACTATGCCTGGGACGCCCACCACGCGACCCCGCCGGAGCAAGGTGGCGCCGACGATCCCGGCAACCTGCGCGCGCTCAATTCCTCGAGCCATCGCTGAAACGCACTTAAATCGATGCCGGGCTCGAAGCCCACTCGACCGGCCATCATGGCGGTTGCCGCGCCGCAATTGCGCTTTCGGGACGTGCGACGTCGAAGCTCGTTGGGCTTGGCGCTCCCAAGCCTTCTCGTTCGAAGCAGAAGCTATGTCCTCCGGCAGGCCCGTCATACGTCTTGTCGTCGTGGTTGCCGCGATACTTGCCGCATCCGCGTTGCCGGCCCTTTGCATGTTCGTGTGGCTCGTGTTGGCCGATCCGTTCGGCGGCGGATCGCATCCGAGCGACGCGGCGCTGCTCGCCCAGTTCGGGGCAAAGCGCAAGCTCCTCGATGAGCTCGTGCGCATGATCGAGGCGGACCCCAAGCTCCAGCGTCTGGCGCCCGATTTCATGCGGCCCGAGGGCTTTGACTTGGCGGGAGTCTCGGCCGACCGGATAGCGGCCTACAGGCGTCTTTGCGCCGCGGCCGGCATCGCGCACGGGTTCAGCCACTATGGCGACCCCATCGAGTTCATTGTGCACACGCGCGGGCTGGCGATCAGCGGAAGCGCCAAAGGGTTCGTTCACGCCGAGCATGCCGACGAGGACGCGACCATCGTCGACGGGGACCTCGACGCGGCTGCCGCGTCGCTGAAGGAGAAGGACGCCCTGCTCGAGCGCCGGATCGACGGCGACTGGTGGCTGATGCTCGATATGCGGTGACGGCTTTGCCGGCAGGCGCGGGATGATCGTGCGGCCCGATACCGCTGTGCCATTGTCGGCGTGGTGCCCCAGGCCCGACTCGAACGGGCACGTCCTTGCGAACACCAGATTTTGAGTCTGGCGCGTCTACCGGTTCCGCCACTGGGGCTAGCGCAGAGGCCGCGCATAATACTGTCGGCTCAAAGCCCGTCAACGCGCGATGACGGACCTCGGCAAGACGGGGAACCAAGGGGCCCTGCCCGAGCGTTGTGCTTGGCTTTGGCCCGAGGTTCGATTGCGGTGAGGCGCCCCCGATAGCGGATTGGCCGCACCCGTGCGAGCCTCGTGGCCGATTCGAAGTCTGAAGCCTCGCAGACCTCGACCACCCCCATGATGCACAGGCCATGAAGAAAGACCCACCGATGGAAGCCGGCATCTCGGACGCCCAGTTCGTGCGCCGCGTGCTCATCTTCATCGGCATCGTCGCGCTCGCGGCCGCCCTCTACGCGCTTTCCGACATCCTCCTCCTCGTGTTCGGCGCCATCCTCGTCGCCGTCGTGCTGCGGACCATCGCGCGCCCGATCCGCGCCGGGACGTCGATGGGCGAGCGCCTGGCGCTGCTCGCGGCCGGGCTCGGCGTGCTGATCGTCATCGGCGGGACCGGCTATCTCTTCGGCTCGCAGATCAGCGACCAGCTCGCGTCGCTGTCCGCCAGCCTGCCGCAGGCCGCGCAGCGCCTGTCGCAGACGGCGCCCGGCCAATCCATCACCGCGATGGTCAAAGGCTCGTCGATCGGCGACCTGCTCATGAATGCGTTCTCGTGGGGCACGACGATCTTTGGTGCCGCGGCCGCGCTCGTCGTCGTCATCGTGGCCGGCATCTACATCGCCGTCAGCCCCGAGGTCTATCGCGACGGCTTCGTCATGCTGTTCCCCAAGCCGATGCAGGCGCAGATCGCCGAGACCCTCGATGATGCCGGCGAGGCGTTGCGCCTCTGGCTCGGCGGGCAGTTGCTGGCGATGATCATGGTCGGCATCCTGATCGGGGTGGGTCTCGCGCTTGTCGGCGTGCCTTCGGCGCTGGCGTTGGGGCTCATCGCCGGCGTAACCGAATTCATCCCGATCGTCGGCCCGGTTATCGGCGCCGTCCCGGCGCTGCTGCTCGCCTCCACCGAGGGCTGGCACACGGTTGCGTGGACGCTCGCGGTGTTCGTCGTCGTGCAGCAGATCGAGAGCAACCTCATCATGCCGCTGGTGGCCGGGCGCGCCGTGGCAGTGCCCCCTGCGGTCGGCCTCTTTGCGGTCGTCGCGATCGGCGTCCTGTTCGGACCGCTCGGGCTGCTGCTCGGCTATCCCCTCGCCGTCGTCATCGACGTCGCCGTGCGCAAGCTCTACGTGCGCGCGACGCTGGGTGAGAAGGTCGAGGTCGCCGGCGAGCGTCCGGCGAAGAGCAAATAGCGACCGGTCAAGGGGTTACATCATCTGGCTGTGCAGCGCTTGCGGCGGAGCTGCCGACTGCCCACGTGTGCAGCGGGACCGAAGGTGAGGAGACACATGATGCACAAAATGCACAAAGTGGTCGCGCTCGCAGGATTGGCTACCGCCCTCGTGCTCTATGGGGCTAAAGCCGAAGCTCGTATCGTCTGTCACGACGGCTTTCAGGTCGTGAACGGACAGGAGATCTCCACTCCCTACTGCAATGACAACTACGTGGCCGAAGTCGCGCGCCAGCACGGCGTGAAGGTCGCCAACGAGGCGGTGCGCAACAACCCGAGCGTCAAGGGCCAGATTTGCCGTTTCGTCGGCAGCGATGTCCGCATTGAAAACTATTGCGAGGGCGATCGCGGCGACAGAGGCAGGTAGCGCCGTTATTTCCACGAATAGGTCAGGCGCCCGGTGCGGTGCCGGTGCTCGGTGATCTGCACATGATCGCCGACGTGCGGGTCGGTCGTCTTCAGCACCATGACGTTGACGCGGTGGCCGTTCTCGAGCGCGACGTCGACCGACAGGCCGTTCTCGATCGCTTGCGTGTTGGTCGTGTTGAGCGGCCCGATCGAGACCACGGTCGCCGGCACGCGCACGTTGTCCACGTGCGCATCGTAGTCCTCGTAGAGGAAGAACAGTCCGATCACGGCCGCGGCGCCAAGGCCGATGCCGATCTTCTTGGCCCGCTGCAGCCAAATCTGGCGCTCGAGCTTCCGCCTCGTTTCCTCGCGCATTGTCTCCCCCGGGCGCCCGTATTGTTTCAGGCTGCCATCGATTTCACCGACACCAGCTTCACGATGTCGGCCATGATGTCGTTGAGCTGGAAGTCCTTGGGCGTGTACACCGCCGCCACGCCGAACGACTTGAGCTTCACCGCGTCCTCGGGCGGGATGATGCCGCCGACGACGACGGGGATGTCGCCGAGCCCTTCCTTGCGCATGCGCTCCATGAGCTCGGAGACGAGCGGCACGTGGCTGCCCGACAGGATCGACAGCCCGACCACGTGCGCGCTTTCGTCGAGCGCGGCGCGCACGATCTGCGCCGGCGTCAGGCGGATGCCCTCGTACACGACCTCCATGCCGCAATCGCGCGCGCGCACGGCGATCTGCTCGGCGCCGTTGGAATGGCCGTCGAGGCCCGGCTTGCCGACGAGGAACTTGATGCGGCGTCCGATCTTCGCCGACGCCGCCTCGACCTCTTTGCGCACGCCCTCGAGCCCGGCACCGGCTCCGCCCACGGCCGCCTGCGCGACTCCGGTCGGGGCGCGGTACTCGCCGAACACCTTGCGCAGCGTGCCGCCCCACTCGCCCGTAGTGACGCCTACCTTGGCGCAGGCGATCGACGGCTCCATGATGTTGCGACCTTCCTTGGCCGCGCGTTCCAGGTCGGCGAGTGCGGCCTTGACGGCCTTGGCGTCGCGCTCGGCGCGCCAGGCCTTAAGGCGCTCCACCTGGCGGGCCTCCTCGGCCGGATCGACGACCATGATCGCGCCTTCTCCGGCCGTCAGCGGCGACGGCTCGGTCTCCGTCCACTTGTTGACGCCGACGACGATCTGCTGACCGGTCTCGATGTGGCGCAGCCGATCGGTGTTGCTCTCGACGAGCCGCCGCTTCATGTAGTCGATGGCCTCCACCGCGCCGCCCATGGCATCGATGGTGGCAAGCTCGGCTTTGGCCTCGGCCTTGAGCCCGGCGACCTTCGCGTCGATCACGGTCGAGCCGTCGAAGATGTCGCCGTATTCCAGGAGGTCCGTCTCGTAGGCGAGGATCTGCTGCATCCGCAGCGACCACTGCTGGTCCCACGGGCGCGGCAGGCCGAGGGCCTCGTTCCAGGCCGGGAGCTGTACGGCGCGGGCGCGCGCCCGCTTCGACAGGGTGACGGCCAGCATCTCGATGAGGATGCGATAGACGTTGTTTTCGGGCTGCGGCTCGGTGAGGCCCAAGGAATTCACCTGCACGCCATAGCGGAACATGCGGTGCTTGGCGTCGGTGACGCCGTAGCGCTCGCGCGTGATCTCGTCCCACAGCTCGACGAAGGCGCGCATCTTGCAGATCTCGGTGATGAACCGCAGCCCCGCATTGACGAAGAAGGAGACGCGGCCCACCACGTTGCCGAAGTCCGCGGGCTTCACCTCGCCCGAGGCCTTGACGCGGTCGAGCACGGCCTGCGCGGTCGCGAGCGCGTAGGCGAGCTCCTGCACCGGCGTCGCCCCCGCCTCCTGCAGGTGGTAGGAGCAGACGTTGGTCGGGTTCCATTTCTCCAATTCGCGCGTGGAGAAGACGATGGTGTCCTTGATCAGCCGCAGCGACGGCTCGGGCGGGAAGACATAGGTCCCGCGCGAGAGGTATTCCTTGATGATGTCATTCTGGATCGTGCCCGTGAGCTTGTTGCGGGGCGCGCCCTGCTCGTCGGCGACGGCGACGTAGAGCGACAAGAGCCATGCGGCCGTCGCATTGATCGTCATCGAAGTGTTCATCTGGTCGAGCGGGATGCCGGCCAAGAGCGCCCGCATGTCGCCGATGTGGGAGACCGGCACGCCGACCTTGCCGACCTCGCCTTTGGCCAGCTCGTGGTCGCTGTCGTAGCCCGTCTGGGTGGGCAGGTCGAAGGCGATGGAAAGGCCGGTCTGGCCCTTCGCCAGGTTCTTGCGATAGAGCTCGTTGGACTTCGTCGCCGTGGAATGGCCGGCGTAGGTGCGGAAGATCCAGGGCTTTTCGGGCGTGCCGCGGGGAGCTGCTGGGCCGCTCTTTTGCTCGCGCATACGTCATCCTTCGGACAGGTCGGGCGTGCGCCCTAAAGTACCCGGCCGTGATCGCAATGCAAAATGATCTTTGCCAGCGCGACAGCGTGGTCGCTTCAGGTGCGCTTGAACTGGTGGCGGGCGACGCGGAAGCCCGCCGCGATTGCCGAAAGTCTCGTCATGACCAGCAGGACGAGCAGGGCAACAATGATGCCCAGCATGCAGGCAACGACCACATTGGTCTCTTTATCGGGGGTCGGGTGGATGGCGTACTGCTCAAACAGGTAGTTGGCCACCAGGGCGCCGAAGATGAAACCCGGCACGAACAGCATGGCAAGCGTTGCCCTCGACAGCACCTGTACGGTCAAGATGCCGGACCAGCCGGACAGCAACGCCACCACCACGAGCGTGAAAGCGTCGACCTCGAAGGTCTGATTGAGAAATTGCATCATCTGTATGCGTTCCCGGAGTGTCGGGGACCCTACGACAGGCCGCGGCGCAATGGGTTAGCGGGCGGGGAATTGCCGTGAACACCATTAAAGATAGGTTGAGATGGTCCCGGAGCGGCACTGCAGCCTCTTCATTGCAGCGCGAAATCGTGCTTGAAACGGCATGGAAAACCATGCGGTCATGCTACCGCAATGCAAAATAAGGGCCCATCTTAAGGGGTGAGGCCAGCATCGGGAGCCGGAGAAATGTCGAGCCCAAGCGCCGCCACCAAGACCGAAGCCAAGCCGCTCTCGGTCGTGGCTGAGAAAAAAGATCTCTACGAGATCGGCGAAATCCCGCCGCTCGGGCATGTTCCCAAGAACATGTACGCCTGGGCCATCCGCAAGGAGCGGCACGGCGAGCCCGACAAGGCGATGCAGATCGAGGTGCTCCCGACGTGGCCCCTCGACAGCCATGACGTGCTCGTTCTCGTGATGGCTGCGGGCGTCAACTACAACGGCGTCTGGGCCTCGCTCGGCAAGCCGATCTCGACGCTCGACGGGCACAAGAACCCCTATCACATCGCGGGCTCGGACGCGTCCGGCATCGTGTGGGCGGTCGGCTCCAAGGTGAAGCGCTGGAAGGTCGGCGACGAGGTCGTCATCCACTGCAACCAGGACGACGGCGACGACGAGGAGTGCAACGGCGGCGATCCGATGTTCTCGCCGAGCCAGCGCATCTGGGGCTACGAGACGCCCGACGGCTCCTTCGCTCAGTTCTGCCGCGTGCAGGATCGCCAGCTCTTGGAGCGCCCGCGTCACCTCACCTGGGAGGAGAGCGCCTGCTACACGCTGGTGCTCGCCACCGCCTACCGCATGCTGTTCGGGCACCGCCCGCACGTGCTGCGTCCCGGGCACAACGTGCTCGTCTGGGGCGCCTCGGGAGGCCTCGGTTCCATGGCCGTGCAGCTGTGCGCCACCTCGGGCGCCAACGCCATCGGCGTCGTGTCGGAGGAGGACAAGCGCGCGTTCGTCATGCAGCTTGGTGCGCGCGGCGTCATCAACCGCAAGGGCTTCGACTGCTGGGGCGAGCTGCCGAAGGTCGGCACGCCCGAATACGATGCTTGGTTCAAGGGCGCGCGCAAGTTCGGCGCCGCCATCTGGGAGGTCACCGGCAAGGGCAACAACGTCGATTTCGTGTTCGAGCACCCCGGCCAGTCGACGTTCCCGGTGTCGGTGTTCGTCGTCAAACGCGGCGGCATGATCGTCATCTGCGCCGGCACCACGGGCTATAACCTCACGATGGACGCGCGCTACCTCTGGATGCACCAGAAGCGTGTTCAGGGCTCGCACTTCGCCAACCTGCTGCAGGCTTCGCAGGCAAACAAACTCGTCGTCGAGCGGCGCATCGATCCCTGCATGTCGGAGGTCTTCCCTTGGGAGCAGATCCCCAAGGCCCACATGCGGATGCTGCGCAATGAGCACAAGCCGGGCAACATGGCCGTGCTCGTCTCGGCGCCGACGACGGGCCTGCGCACGATCGAGGACGTGCTCGAGGCGAGTGCGCAAATGCACAAGCCGCGGTAGGCCCTGAGGTCAACGGTTGCAATTCGACGGCGCGCGGCAGCCCCGCGCGCCGTTTTCATTTTGCCGGGATGGCGCCGCCGTTAGCGACGCGCTCGATGCCTTTGGGTCCGAGCCGCTTCAATTCGGAGATGCCGCGGTTGAGCTCGGCCCCGAGGATCATGATGACGGCACTCATCTGGAAGAAGATCAGCGCCACCATGAGCTGCGACAGGCCGGCATAGAAGCGCGTGTAGTCGCTGAAGTTGAGGTAGTAGGAGTAAAGGCTCGCGAGCGCGAGCCAGAGGCAAATCGAGAGCAGCACGCCCGGCCACACGTCCTTGAGCGTGCGCTCGCCTGCCGCCAGCCACAGGTGGAACGCCGTGAGCTGGAAGGCCATGACGCCGCCGGCGAGGGCGTAGCGCACGGTGGCCGCAAACCATGTGCTGCGCAAAATCGATTGCGCGAAGTGCGGCTCATAGCGATGCGCGATGACGGGACCCACGAGAACCGCGTAGGTGAGCACCAGCATGGAGACTGCGCTGATGAACACGAACAACGTGCTGCGGAACAAGGACACCAGATAGGGCCGCGTCTCGGTGACGCGGTAGGCGCCGTTCAGGGCGGCTCGCAGCGTCTCGATGGCGTTGGTGGCGAAGAACAGAGACAGCCCTGCGCTCACGGTCAACAGGTCGATGCGTGTACTGCTCATGATCGAATCCACCTGCGGTGCGATGCCCTCGGCGACGCGCTGCGGTAGGACCTGGAAGAGCTGGGTAACGGCTTCGGTCGCGAGCTTGCGGCCGCCGAATATGCCGGAAAGGGCACCGAGAAAGATGCAGAACGGAAAGAGGGATACGACGAAGGAGAACGCCACGGCGCCTGCCATGGTGAAGCCGCTGTGCGCATAAAGCCGGTAGATGGCTTCGAGCACGGTGCGGTAACGCTTCATTCCTACTGTCTCCTTCAGGTCTGGGCGGCCGGAAGCTAGCTGCCTCCCTGCGGCAGGTCTATGCCCGGATTGCCACGCCGTGGACGGGGCTTGCGTCCTTATCCTAAAGTGGGTGGCAGCCAATTGACGACTTGAGACGACTTGGGGGTCCGCCTTGGCGGTCAACGACCAGAGCCCAATGGGACGGCGCAGGACACCCCGGCGCAGCGCCGCCGGCTATCAGCCGGTGCGCCAGCCAAAGCTGCGGGCACCCGTCGTAACGCAACCGCCCCCGCTGCCGGAGCCGCCCGAGGCGCCGCACTTTGCCTTTGGCAACGCCGAGGAGGACGGCCTGCGCATCCTGGCGGCGCTCGAGACGATGGAGAGCCTGGAGCCCGACTTCTGCGGCGACCTCGTTACCGAGGCCTCAGTGACCATCATCGAGCGGGCGGAAATGATGGCGGAGCCGGAGCAAGAAGCCGAGCCGCCGCCGGCCGGCTCCCTGCGGGCGCGTCTGGGCGACATTGGGGACGCCCCCGACATCGATCCAGAGGAGCACGCGGCCTATCAGGGCGACGTCGAGGAGGCAACCGTCGAGATCGTCGAGGTCGCATCGACGGCCGCGCCGGCCGTTGCCGCAGAGCCAGCGCTGCTCCCCACGCCGCTGCGGACGGCGCATCAGGCGCACCGGTTCCTCAAGGCCTTGATCGGCGGCGAGGACGATTAGACCGGCCAATTGCGCCGATTGCCTTGACGGCCAGGTCGATTATCCTGCATCGCAACATGCGGCGGCCGGCGATTGCCCGCCCTACAACTCCATCCACGAGGTGAGCAAGATGTCGACTGCGGCGCTCAAGGCTGAACCGGGCCTCCTGGCGGCCGGCCCCGACGGCCCTGCTGCAGGGCGCAGCCGATGCCGTTGCCGCGGCCGACCGCGTGCTGCAATCGGCCAAGGCTGGCGTGCGCGCGAAGGTCGCCGAGGCGGGCGGCATCGACGAAGCCCAGCATGCGGGCCACGGTCTCGCCTGGCTCGCCACCACGGTCGAGGGCCTGCGCCAGATGCACGCCTGGGGCTCGCGGCTCTCGCAAGAGGGCCGCTTCGGCGAGTTCGAGCAGCTCATCCTCGTTGCCGCATTTGCCGAGTACCTGGCGCAGATCGCCGGCGGCATCCCGATGAGCCAGGTCGAGATCATCCGGGCGGATGCGTTGGGTGTCCCACGCATGGAGGTTCGCCGCTTCGAGGACGAGGTCGCCGCGCTCGTTGCTGCCGGCTCGGGCCAGGACGTGAAGTCGCGGCTTGCCGAGCTGATCGCCGCCCAACCCGGCGCTACCACCTTCGGCGATACCGGCCTCGATGACACGCACGCCGCGATCCACGAGCAGATGCGCAAGTTCTCGGAGGCCGAGGTCGTGCCGTACGCGCACGAGTGGCACCTGAAGAATGAGTACATCCCGCTCGAGGTCATCGCCAAGGTCGCCGAGCTCGGCGTGTTCGGCCTCACCATGCCGGAGGAGTACGGCGGCCTCGGGCTCGGCAAGGAGAGCATGTGCATCGTGTCGGAGGAGCTGTCGCGCGGCTACATCGGCGTCGGCTCGCTCGGCACCCGCTCGGAGATCGCGGGCGAGCTCATCCTCAACAACGGCACCGATGAGCAGAAGAGCAAGTACCTGCCGAAGATCGCGACCGGCGAGCTGCTCCCCACCGCCGTCTTCACCGAGCCCAACACGGGCTCCGACCTCGCCTCGCTCAAGACGCGCGCGGTGAAGGAGGGCGACACCTACAAGGTGACGGGCCAGAAGACCTGGATCACGCATCCGGTGCGCGCCGACCTGATGACGCTGCTCGTGCGCACCAACCCGAACGAGAAGGGCTACAAGGGCCTCTCCATGCTGCTCGCCGAGAAGCCGCGCGGCACGGACGAGGATCCGTTCCCGGCGAAGGGCATGACCGGCGGCGAGATCGAGGTCTTGGGCTACCGCGGCATGAAGGAGTACGACATCTCCTTCGACGCCTTCGAGGTGCCCGCAGGCCAGCTGCTGGGCGGCGTCGAGGGCCAGGGCTTCAAGCAGCTCATGAATACGTTCGAGGCCGCGCGCATCCAGACCGCGGCGCGCGCCGTCGGCGTTGCCCAATGCGCCATGGACCTCGCCCTGAAGTACGCGCTCGACCGCAACCAGTTCGGCAAGCCGATCTATGCGTTCCCGCGCGTGTCCAACAAGATCGTGATGATGGCGGTGGAGACCATGGTCGCGCGCCAGCTCACCTATTTTGCCGCGCGCGAGAAGGACCAGGGACGCCGCTGCGATCTGGAAGCCGGCATGGCGAAGCTCCTGGGCGCGCGGGTCGCCTGGGCGAATGCCGACAACGCACTGCAGATCCACGGCGGCAACGGCTTCGCGCTCGAGTATCCGATCAGCCGGGTGCTGTGCGACTCGCGCATCCTCAACATCTTCGAGGGCGCGGCCGAGATCCAGGCGCAGGTGATCACGCGCCGCCTGCTCGAAGGCGGAAACTGACGGAAGCTACTTCGCTGCGGCCTTCTTGCGGCTCGCCCCGGCCAGGAGGTCGGCCGCCGCGTCGGAATCTTTCTCCTCCGTCAGGTTGAAGGCGTAGGTCGCCTCCGCACCCCGTCCGAGCAGCGGATTCTTCGCGAGGCCGGCGATATCCTTCTTGCCGAGGCCGAGCTTGGCGAGGAGGCGCCCGAACGGCGTCTCCTCGGGATCGATCAGTTCGCTTTTCGCGTGATCGGAGAAGAAGCGGACGTACTCGGCCATCGCCTCGAGTGGCCCGGCCGAGCAGTGCACGCCGTTGTTGGCGGTGCTCACATCGCGCAGGCCGAGCTCCGACTTCCGGTCTAGCAACGTCCGGCGAATGGAGCCCGGCGCGGCGCGCGTCGGGTCGGTCGCCCCCGTCACCCCATTGCGCAGCACGGCCCAGTCGGTATCGGTCGAGCACTCGAACACGACGATCGCGCGCCCGGGCTGCGTGTAGTGCAAAAGCTGCTGCGGATGGAATGGGTTGAGAACGACGACCTTCTCACCGCCCACATTGAAGACGCCGTAATACTTTCCGCTCGCGACCTTCTTGGTGCCGAGCGTGTCGGTCAGGACGTTGAGCGCAAAGGCGGAGATGTCGGGATATTTCCCGAGGAACTGGTGCGCGCCGAGCACGTGGCCAACGCCCGGGCACTCCGCCATGAGCTTCTTCTTGGTCGGCTGCGAAAGAGCAGCCTCCCCCAGGCGCGAGGCGCGATTGATCACGCCGTAGTGGGCTTCCATGATGCGGTACTGGCCGAGATAGGGGCCGTTCAAGAGGCGCACGGCTCCGGTCTTGATGCCGTTGGCGCGCAGCTTTGCCAGCACGAGCTCGAGCACGCCCTCGACGTTCACGCCGTCTTCGAGAGCCAGGGCCTCCGGCTTGAGGAAGAGAACGAAGTGGTTTCGCCCCGCGGGCTGGCTTTGCCGAAGCGGGCTAATCCATCGCTCGCTGGGTTCCTCTGCCGCCGCGACGGCAGGGAGCGCCTTCAGAATCTTGGACGCTAGGTCCATCTGGTTTCCTCGTTGCGAGTGCTTCCGCAATGAAAGTCATAAAGCGCGCTGGCGCGAGTCCGGTCGATGGAGCGGCCGCCCTCGCGCTCAAGCCAACGCACCGCCTCACGCAGCAGACGCCCATTGCGCCGGGAGGTGACGCCGGGCGGACCAATATCCTGCCCGAAGTCGGTGACAAATACGTCGGAGCCGTCGGTTTTCAACGCATGAAATGGCGAGAGTGGGCAGAAACCCTTCTTGGACAGGATGGCCGCGAACCGGATCACCTGGTCGGCGAGCCGCTTGCACTCCGCCGGGCGGCTGCGCAGGTGGTCGGATAGCTCGAAGGGCACGGATTGCTCCACGAAGAGAGCTCTTCCCGCGTGGTAGAGCTTGGAGGTGAGGACGCCCTCGCGCTCCAGCAGCCGGCGGCGGCGCACCCACTCCTCGGCCATTTCGGTGAGGGATCTTGCAATCGAAAACGCAACGACCGCCTTCAGCACCACTTCATGCGCCGCTTCGGGAAGCAAGACCCGGAAGCGGTAGGTGTAGCAGTCGCCCGCGCAAGTCCAAGCCTCGACCTCCTCGAGCACGGCATCGGGGCTATCGGCGTCGACGATACCGAGGCGGCGCAGCGCCTCGCCCGCCGAACGCGTCTTGGCGATGCCGCACAGCTCTTTCTCGAGGGTCCATTGCGTGGCCATCGCCGTCGCATCCGCTGAGGAAGGTCGGTATGCGTTATCACGGAGCCTTGTCCTCGTTCAACTCGGCACGAGGAAAGAGGCCCCTGCAGAAAGTCGAGCCGCCGGGACGTTTCCGCCCGGCAGCTCGATTTTTGGTCGCCGGCCGGGCTTACTTGCTCGCCTGCTGCGGCAGCGTATTGAAGCGCGCCTTCTGCTCGTCCGACAGCGAGTCGTAGAACCCGAGCAGCGCCGGACGCACGTCGTTCATCGCCTGCTTGGTGGCCGAGAGCCGCTTGCTCATGGCGTCGAGGCGCGCGCCCGTGCTTTCCGGGGTGCCCGATGGGCAGGCAGCTTTCAGGATCTGGGACGCCCGGCTCGAAGCGCTCTTCAGGTCATCGAGCGCGAGCTGCTGCTTCTCGTCGGGCTTTACCGCCGCGGCGATCTGCTGGGCGGGCACATCGGTGAACTGCTCGTCCTTGTCGCTGCACAGGTCCGCATCGCTCTTCTGGCCCTCGGACATGCTGTCGAGCCGCTGCTTCTGCTCGGACGACAGGCCGTCGGTAAAGGCGGTTAGCGGCTGCTTTACGGTGGCGAGAGCTTCCGTCATGCCGGTCAAGCGCTTCTGCAGCTCGTCGAGCCGGCCCACGGGAGTGAGTGCCGGATCGTTGGAGCACGACGCCTTGAGGATGGCTTCGGCCTTGGAGGATGCCGCCGACAGCGCTTCGAACGACGCCATCTGCTGCTTATCCGGCTTCACCGTATCCTCGATCTTGCTCAACGGGAGCGAGCCGACGCCAGGGGCGAAGCCGCTGCACGCGGACGCCTCGGTCATGCTGGCCGGTGGCTGCTGGGTGATGATCTCCGGGCCGCCGCTGTAGATCTCCTCGTGCGTCTCGCGCGCGACCTGATAGTTCGTGCCGCTCGGGGAGTAGGCGTAGGCGCCGTAGCTGTTGTCCGGCCACGCGTAGGTGCCGTAGGGCCAGAATAGGCTGCTTAGGATGAAGCCGGAGCCGTAGCCCCAGAACGCGGGTGCGCCCGCGTTGGGCCACCAGGCCCAGGAGAACATGTCGCCCCAGGCAAAGGGCCAGAACACGCCGCCGGCCCAGCCGAAGTGGCAGTTGGGGCAATTCCAGTCGTGGCCGCCCCAGCGGTTGTTCCAGAAGGCGTTGTGGTTCCAGTGGTCCCAATGCCCGTTGTCGATGGGGTGATTGAAGTCGTGATGGTCGGCGGCGTCGCGGCGCAAGACCTCGCCGCGGGCATCCTCGTGGCGGTCGGCGTCGTGATGCTCTCCCTCGTGATGCTCCTCATGACGCTCGGCGTCGTGATGCTCCTCTTCGCGGGGACGCGATTCCTCGCGCGGTCGCTCTTCCCGCATGCGCTCCTCGCCGCCTCTGAACTCGCGCTCGCCACCGCCGCGGAACTCGCGCTCGCCGCCGCCCCTGAACTCGCGGCCGCCGCCGCCGAAATGACCGCCGCCGCCGCGTGCGAACGCGTCGGGGACTGAGCACAACGTGCCGATGGAAACGGCCGCCATAAGCGCAACTGTGGAACTGCGAAGCATGATTGCCCTCTTTGAGCGCCCCAACCCTGAACGCGCCTGCCCGTGGATTCGGGAGGTCGCTAAGGGCGCGAGATGCGCGGACGATAAGCGCGCTTCAAGCTGGGCGCCCGCGCATCCTCAAATGAGGGGTAAGAAACGGTTGGCGGCTGCGGGCAGGTTCGATGCATTCTGCCAACCCGCTGGCGATAAACCTTTCGGCTTCCTCAATGCGAGCCGAGAGTGGTGCCAAATCGGCGCCAATCATGGCGGTCAGCGAGCCATGCAAGCCGCCCCTTGCCTCGACCGTGCTGCAGTGCCATCACGGCAGCACATGGAGCAAGCTTCGAGCCCTTCCGGCGCCCCCCGCGTCGTCTCGCTGATCGCGAGCGCGACCGAGATCGTGCACGCCTTGGGCCGCGGGCCGGCGCAGGTCGCGCGCTCGCATGAGTGCGACTGGCCGGCGGACGTGCTGGCGCTGCCGGGGCTGACGCGCCCAAAGTTCAAGGTCGAAGGCTCGAGCCGCGCCATCGACCAGGCCGTGCGCGCACTCGTCGAGCAGGGCCTCGCCGTCTACGAGGTCGACGCGGAGGCTTTGCAGGCGCTCGAGCCCGACGTGATCCTCACCCAGGACCAGTGCGAGGTGTGCGCGGTCTCGCTCGCGGATGTGGAGCGCGCGGTGTGCGCGTGGGTCGGCAGCGCGCCGACGGTCGTGTCGCTGCGCCCGCATACGATGGCCGACATCTATGCGGACATCCGCCGCGTCGCGAGGGCGCTGACGTGCACCCCTGAAGGCGAGAGCCTCATTACCGACATGCAGACCCGAATCGCCAAGGTGACAGCGAAGGTCGCAGGCCGCGACGAGCCGTGCCTCGCCTTCATCGAATGGATCGACCCGCCCATGTCCGGCGGCCACTGGATGCCGGAGCTGATCGATGCGGCGGGCGGGATCAACCTCTTCGGCGAGTGCGGGGCCCAATCGCCTTGGATCACGTGGGACGCGGTCGCTGCCGCCGACCCCGACGTGATCCTCGTGGCGCCGTGCGGCTACGATATCCCAACGACCGCGCGCGAGATGCGTGTGCTCGACGACAACGCGATCTGGCAGGGTTTGCGGGCGGTGCGCCAGGGCCGGGTGTTCCTCGCGGACGGCAACGCCTTCTTTAACCGGCCGGGCCCGCGGCTCGTCGAGAGTGCCGAGATTCTCGCCGAGATCCTCCATCCCGACGTGTGTAACTTCGGTCACCGCGGACGCGAATATGTGCCCTACGAGGGCGAGCATACGCCGAAGCGGAAGAAGGCCTAGCAGGGATGCCGGACGACGTGAGTTGGCGACGCGGGTTGTTTGGCATCGCGCTCGCGCTGATGGCATTGGGCGCGACCGCCATGGCGGACGAATTCAATCTCCCTCCCAAGACCTACTACCGCACCGCCAGCGTACTCGGGCACCGCATTTTCTATCGCGAGGCCGGCGATCCGGCGAAGTCGACGATCGTGCTGCTGCATGGCTTTCCGGCGTCCTCGCATTCCTATCGCGAGCTGATCCCCATGCTTTCGCGCGACTACCACGTGATCGCGCCCGACTATCTCGGCTCCGGCTACAGCGACCGCCCCGATCCCGACGTCGAGCCCTACACGTTCGACAAGCTCGCCGACCACGTGGAAGGCCTGCTCAAAGCGCTCAAGATCGACCGGTATACGCTCTACATGCAGGACTTCGGCTCGCCGGTCGGGTTCCGCCTGATCGAGCGCAACCCGGACGCCATCGAAGCCATCATCTCGCAGAACGCCAACGCCTATCTCGACGGACTGACGCCGGAGCGGCGCGAGTTCTTCCGCAAGGCGCACGAAGACAAGAGCCCGGCGGAGGTCGCGTCGCTGTTTGCGCGCATGGGCCCGGACGGGATCATCAATGGGCAGTACCTGCGCGATGTGGCGCCCGAGCGCCGCGACATCATGAGCCCCGACAGCTGGACGCTCGATCTCTCCTTCCTGCGCACCGAGAAGGACCAGAAGATTCAGGTGCAGCTCTACCAGGACTACCAGACCAATATCGACCGCTATCCGGTCTGGCAGGCGCTGATGCGCAAGCGTCAGTTTCCGGCCTTGATCGTCTGGGGCAGGAACGACCCGGCGTTCATCGCGCCCGGCGCCGAGGCCTATCTGCGCGACCTGCCGAAGGCCGAGCTGCACCTGATCGATGCGGGGCATTTCGCGGTCGAGGAGCAGGCTCCGCTCATCGCGGGCTACATCCTCGCGTTCATGCGAAGGCGCTAGAGGCTTTCCGTCGTGCGCCGCAGCCGCGCCGTCAGCCGCCGCAGAAGATCGAGCGCGAACGCAGGGTCCTTCTGCACGAGATAGAGGAACGCCTTCTCGTCGATCACCGCGACCTCGGTCGGCTCGCGTGCGACTGCGGTAGCGCTACGCGGGGCCCCATCTATCAGCGCCATCTCGCCGAAGGTGCCGTTGGGGCCGATGTTCTCAAGCACGGCGCCGCCCGCAAGGATGCCGACCTTACCCGAGCGCACGACGTACATGCACTCGCCTGGATCATCCTGCACGAAGATCTTGGCGTTCGTCTCGAAGCGCAGCAGCGGGAAGCCGCCGCGCGCCAGAAGCTCGAAATCGAAGGGCGGCTGGGCCATTTCCTATTCCGGTCCCATGTTCCGATTCCATGGCTCGGTCATGCGCGTGGACACGTGGGCTCAGCCTATGACGGTGACATGACCGGCACAACGGATCGCAAAGCGTGGCGGCTGCGTTACGCTGCCTGAAATTGCGGCATGGGGCTTGCGACAAGCGAGGCGACAACGCCGCGATTTCCCTATAACGGCCTATACAAGGTTGGGATTGGGGGACGTGACCATGGCCGACAAGAAGACGGCGTCGCCCGGTAGCTGGGGCCGTGCAGTCGACTACCTGCTGGGGCGCAACACGCTGATCGGCGTGGCATCGCTGATGCTGCTGCTGATCTCGGGTTTCGCGACCTGGCACGGCATGCGCGACTTCATCATCGGCGTGTCGACCTCGCCCGCCGCGAGCTCCCAGCAGCTTCCCGGCGGCATGTCGTTCTCCAACGACTTCCTGGTCATCATCGTCGTCTTCGCGCTCACCTTCCTGATGTGGCTGTGCCTGCGCGAGACGTTCGGCGAGCAGCGCCGCTTCACCGACCGGCTCGTCACCTTTCCGCTCTACGTGTTCCTCGCCATCTGGTCGATCGGCTTCGGCTACGGCTTCTGGTGGAGCCTGATCGCGGGCGAGGAGGCAACGCGCACGGGGCTTTCGGGCTTGCAGCAGGACGCGGGAGATGCGGCGGGCGCGGTCGCTGCACGCCTCGATGCGGTGAAAGTGCAGCTCGATTCCGTCGTCACCTGGTCGGAAGGCCAGATGGCGCGCGAGGAAACGAGCGGCGGCAGTTGCGGCACCTCGTCAGGCGCCGGGCGCGGCCCACTCTATGCCGCACGCGTAAGCGTGCGCGACCAGATCGCGTCCCTGCGCAACAGCGTGCAGACCTCGTGGCTGGCCCCCGTGCAGGCCGATATCGAATCCCTGCAGAAGAGCGTCGCGCAGCTCCAGGGGGCGACGGTCGCCGAGCGCCAGCAGAGCTTCGACGCCATGGCGAGCAACATCCGCACGCGCGCCCGCGACATCGCCGCCCGCTCCAACGAGCTCGGCAAGTCGACGGCAACCGAGATGCGCGCGATCGCGGCTTCGGTGTCGGTGGCGCCGGGACAGAACGGGTTCACCTGCCACGACCCGACGCTGGCGCAGCGCCTGACGCAGGCGGCCGACCAGGCCGATCAGCCGGCGACGCTGAACCTGCGCGAAGCGTCGTTCAACGAAGGCCCGGCCGGCGTCGCCAACGCCATCAAGCGACTGTGGGAGAACATCGGCACCTATCTGTCGAGCCTGTTCGGCTACATCTCGTCGGGCGGCAAGACGACGGGGGCGACGACGCACACGGGCCAGCCGATCACCGGCCGCGATATGATCGCGTTGCTGGCCACCATCGGCATCGACCTCGGGCTGCTGGCGCTGGCGATCCTCAATCCGCCTCCGGCCCCGAGCCGGCGGCCGTCGTCGCAGGTGATCCGCCAGATCCGCGCCGCCATCAACACCGCGATCGAGCGTGCGCCCGGCGCCAACATGGAGTGGGTGCGCCGCCACTTCATCTATCACAAGGGTGCGTCGTACCTCGTCATTCCCAACCTCTACAGTTGCGATCCCAAGAACGAGGAGGAAAGCGCGAGGGCGCTCGCCATGAACCAGCTTGCCGGCGTGCTCGATGATTTGAATCTGGTGCGCTGGCCGCAGCGGCCGAAGTGGTGGCGTTTCCAGAAGGGCGAGCTCGACAAGCTCAAGGCCGAGGAGAGCCAGGCCAGTCAGACGGACCTAACGGAAATTCGCAAAAAGTGGCTCGCGTCGCGCGGTGGCGAGAAGAACGAAGAGGACGTCGCGTTCGAGAAGGCGCAGCCGATCCGCAACCATGGTCTGTTCTCGAAAGCGGAGAAGGCGCTGACGTTTGCCGGCTGGAGCGAGAAGGCGCGTCGCGACATCGAGATCTTCCCGCTTGAAGACATCGAGGGGCTGACGCCGATCCTGATGGTGCTCGCCGACGACGGCAGCTTGGCGACGGCGGAAGCCGAGGCCGCCGCAGCAAAGGGCAGGTCGTGGTGGCCGTTCGGTGGTTCGGCGAAGAGCGCTTAAGTCGCGCCTAGCGGCCGCGCCACAGGTAGATGGTGCCGGCGGCGCCGATGATCGCCAGGATGTAGAGCAGGATCGGCGCCACAAGCCCAAGGATCAGGCCGATCTCATAGCCCATGAACGATCCGGCGATGCCGACGAGACCGTACGTGATCTCGCCGCTCGTCGTTGCAAACTGCTGACGCAGCCAGGTGCTGCCGTAGTGGAGCATGGCGTAGCCGACGGCCGCGCCGATGATCACCAGAATGAGAAAATTGCCGATCATGTCCGATCCCCTGTCCGCTTGCGCGCGAGACGAATCACTCTGCGCATTCTAGCGGACGCCGCGCGGATGCGCGTACGCTTCCTTGATGGGGAGCCTCACGCGCGGTGGTAGGGATGCCCGGACAGGATTGTTGCAGCGCGGTAGAGCTGCTCGACCAGAACGATGCGGGCGAGCCCGTGCGGCAGGGTCATCGGTCCAAGCGACAACCGCAGCTTGCCGGCCGCAAGCGCCTGATCGGCGTGCCCATCCGGGCCGCCAACGAGGAAGGCCATCGTGCGCGCCCCGCCGTCGCGCTCCTTGGCGACCAGGTGGGCAAACGTCTCGCTCGATAGTGAGAGGCCGCCGCCGTCGAGCGCGACCGTCACCTCGGCGCCCGCCGCGGCCTTGAGCAGGCGCTGCGCCTCGTCCGACTTGCGCAGCTCCGCCGTGGCCGCGCGGCTCTCAGGGATTTCGGAGATCTGCAACGGGCCAAGCTTCAGGGCGCGCCCTGCCGCGTCGAAGCGCTCGACGTAGCGCTCGCATAGCTCGCGCTCGGCGTCTTTGAGGCGGCCGACCGCCGCAACGATGACGCGCATCGGCCTACTCCCGCGAGGCTCAGCGGTGCGCAGAGGGCGTCGCGGCCCAGCTCACGCCGTCGTCAGTGGGCGACCTCGACCGGACGCTCGGCCGACCACATCTTCTCGAGGTTGTAGAACTCGCGTACCTCGGGCCGGAAGACGTGCACGATGATGTCGCCGGTATCGACCAGAACCCAGTCGCAGGCCTCGAGGCCTTCAATGCGTACGCGGCCGAGCCCCTTGTCCTTCAGCTTGCGCTGCAACTGCTCGGCGATGGCACCGACGTGACGGTCCGTGCGGCCGCTCACGATCACCATGAAGTCGCCGATGGAGGACTTGCCCTTGAGGTCGATGGTCACGACCTCCTCGCCCTTGGCCTCGTCGAGCCAATGAACGATCTCCTTCACCAGAGCTGCCGGCTTGTGCCCTTTGGACAAAAGCTCAGCGCGAGGCGTGCCCCTGCGGGCACCCTCAGTTGCGGTTCGCATCGTTTGCTGGTTGTCCTTTCCTCATCCACCCTAAGAGGGCTGACGCCCAAGCGTGCCGTTCTGCCTTCCGAGCACCCAGGCGCTTGTCAGCGGGCCTGCACGCACCCGCCGAAGCAATAGATAAGCGTTCGGGCAGGGGGGCAGCAATAGGCTTCGCTTCTTAGTCTGAATGTCATAATGGCGGGCCTCGATAAAATACGTAGCTATTCCAGAGCATTAGCCCGTTTGCAGGGTCCGCAGTGCGGTCGATGAGGCCTCCGAGAGCCTAGTCGCGAGAAACACCCAGGCGGGCGGCTTGCACTGGGGAAGACGAGAAGCAGCCGATTCCGGTAGGCGCCAGCGCGATAGCGCCCGCGCGGCGGGGGAGGCCAGCGCCTTCAGATGCCAGCCGGGGCGGTCGACCACGGCGATCGGCACCAGCCGGGCGATCTCGCGCCAATGCTGCCAGCGGTCGAAGCCGGCGAGGTTGTCGGCTCCCATGACCCAGACAAAGCGCGTGCGAGCAAACCGGCGGCGCACGTAGCGGACCGTGGCGTAGGTGTAGGGGCTGCCGAGCTCTGCCTCGAAGCCCGTCACCTTGATGGCGGGATCGGCGGCGAGCGCCCGGCTCGCGGCCATGCGGCTCTCGAGGCTCGGCAGGCCCGACGGCGATTTGAGCGGGTTGCCCGGCGTCACGATCCACCACAGCTGGTCGAGCTTCAGCCGCTTTAGCGCCGTCTCCGCACAGACGACGTGGCCCTCGTGCGGGGGATTGAAGGTGCCGCCCATGAGTCCGATGCGCTGGCCCGGGAGGGCGAGCGGCGGGTGCGCATGCAAGGTGCCGAAGCTCTGCAGGGCGGATCTGAGCATGAACGATTGTAGGCGGGCGGACCGCCGCGCGAAACGCGGCTTTAAGCGCGCCGATGCAACCTAAGTAACGGCCCGGTCATTATTGCTCAGCCAATCCTGGAGCCACGATTGACGGACGGGAGTTGAGATTTGCCGAAGCGAGACTTTGGGCGGCGCGAGTTTCTGGCACTAGCAGGCGCGCTCGCGGGTGCGGCCGCGGTGGCGCCGATGCGTGCGGGCGCGACACCGATCGGCAGCGGCGGTATCCCCGGATTGCTCGACGATTTCCTGGCGCTCCCCGGCAACAAGAGCGCGCAGCTCGACGTCGACGCCGTCACCGAGCCCTGGCGCGTGACGCACGATCCCGACGTGCCGCTGTTCTGTGGCAGCGCCTTCAAGACCTTCGTGCTCGCGACCTACCTCAAGGAGGTGGAGGCCGGGCGCCTCTCGGAATCCGAGCAGCTTGTCATCGACGACAGCATCCGCTCGGTCGGGGGCGGCGTGTTCGAGCACCTGAGCGGCACTACGGAAGCCCGCAACGTGCTCGAGGCCATGATCGCGCACAGCGACAACACGGCAACCGACGTAGCGCTGCATCGCGTCGGCCCCGACAAGGTGCGCGCCTTCATCGCCGAAGCGGGGCTGCATCAGGCCCGCATTCCAGACTCGACGCGACGCTTCTTCTCCTACCTCGCCGGCTACCCCGCCGGTGAGGACATGGGCTGGAAGGGGCTCGAGGAGATGCAAGCGGGCAAGACCGACGATCGCACCCCGCGCTCTCCCATCAACGGCGAGGAAACGATGGTGTGTCCGGCGGCGGAGTTCGTCGCTTATTACAAGCGCGCGCTCGCCGGCGACTTCTTCGCGAAGAAGGAGACGCTCGTGGAATTCAAGCGCATCCAGGCCATGGCCGATGCGATCGCGCTCGTCGTCCCGCAGGACACGCCCGCCTACCTCAAGGGCGGCAGCATCGACTGGAACGGCTTCCACTGCCTCGCCGTCGCCGGGCAGATGATCGTCGCGGCGACGCCCGTCACCTTCTGCCTCATGCTCAACTGGACCGATAGCGACGGCGAGAAGGCTGCGGTCGAGGGCCGCTACAAGCAAACCGTCGCCGAAATTTTACGGCGCACCCGCAAGCAGGTGCTCGAGCCGCAGACCTAGAGGCGGCAACGCTGGAATGCGACAATGTTGAATGGCAATGCGCTCGGTTTTGCTCTCCTGGCCCTGGTGGCGTTCCTGCCACCGCTGAAGGCGCTCGCGGAAGACGGCGCGGAAGCCGCAATTCGGTCGGCGCTGGCGCAGTGGACGCAAGACTTCAACAACCGCAATGCCGAAAAGGCTTGCTCGCTCTTCGCGCAGGACCTGCGCTACGACTTCCGCGGCTATCCCGAGCGCGACTACCGCGATATCTGCGACCGCATGCAGCGCTCGCTCGGCGATGCCAGCAAAACCTACTCCTACGACCTCGACGTGCGCGAGATCATCGTCTCCGGCGATATCGCCGTGGTGCGCCTCGTCTGGAGGCTCACCGTTACGCTCCCGAACGGCCAGCAGGTCGTCTCGGTCGAGCCCGGCATGGACGTGTTCCGCAAGGAGCCGGACGGCGCCTGGAAGATCATCCGCTACATCGCCTACGAGGCGCCGGAGCGTCCCGCCGCGCCGTCCCCGTGAGTCCCAGTCCATGAGTTTTCCAAGGAGCGAGTTCTGCTTTCAAAAAACAGGAGGTGTCCCATGAAAGCCAGAGTGTGCCTTGTTGCGTCTGCGTTGCTCTTTGCCGGCCAAGCTTGGGCGGAAGACTCGATGACGCCGAAGTCCGATCCGGGCCTACCGGCGCCCGCACCGGCAGCGACCGAGCCGGCTCCCGCACCCGCTCCGCAGACGGAAGCGGCAACGCCCGCTCCGGCGCCTGCGCCGCAGCAACAGGCGGAAGTTCCCGCCGAGGTCGTCATCACCGAGCTCACCGCGGTCGACGACCAGAAAAAGCTTGTGACGCCGTGGGCGGTCCCCGCCGATCGCGTCGCGGAGATGGATGTCTACGACAAGAACGGCAAGAAGATCGGCGAGGTCGACGCCGTGCTGCAGGACAAGAAGGGCGAGATCAAAGGTGTCGCCGTCGTGCACGGCGGCTTCCTCGGCTTCGGGTCGAAAGACTCGATCATCACGCTCGATCGGCTGCAGCTGAAGGATGGCGATATCGTCACCGAGCTGACCGAGGATCAGCTGTCCCAGCAGCCCGAGTGGACGAAGAAGTAACCGCGCCAAGGCGCGGCAGCGCCTAAGCCGCCGCGCCTTTACTTGCCTTCGCGGTCGAGCAGCGCACGTTTGCGCGCCACGCCCCAATAGTAGCCGGCAAGGCCACCGTCGGCTCTGACAACGCGATGGCACGGGATCGCCACGGCAACTGGGTTTGCCGCGCAGGCACCCGCAACCGCGCGTACCGCCTTCGGCTTGCCGATGCGGCGCGCGACCTCTGCGTAGGTCGAAGTCGAACCGGCGGGGATCGCCTGCAGCGCTTTCCAAACACGGTGCTGGAAGGCGGTGCCGCGCACGTCGAGCGGCAGATCGACGCTCGATGCGGGCGCTTCAATCAGGCGAATGGCCTTTGCCACCGTCTTGCTGAAGGCCGCGTCGGCCTCGATCAGCTTCGCGCGCGAGAAGCGCTGACGCAACTCGCCGGCGAGCGCCTTCCGGTCGTCGCCGAGCAGGATCGCGCAGACGCCGTTTGCGCTTGCGGCGACGAGGATCGCACCGAGCGAGCAATCGCCAAGAGCGAAGCGAATCTCTTCATCGGCTCCACCCGCTCGATAACTCTTAGGTTTCATGCCGAGGACCTCGGTAGAGTTGGCATAGAAGCGGCCGCTCGAGTTGAACCCGGCATCGTAAATGGCTTCGGTCACGGTCGTGCTCCTTTGCAGCTTGTCGCGCACGTTCCTGTTGCGATGCGCGACGGCGTAGGCTTTCGGTGTCACGCCGACGATCGACTTGAAGATGCGGTGGAAGTGATAGGGACTGAGACCGACCTCAGCCGCCAGTCGATCGAGCTTGGGAGGCTCTGCCGCCGCCTCGATGAGCCGGCAGGCTTCCGCCACCTTCGCTGCGTGCTCATCGTGCAGCGACCCCGCATCCGGCTTGCATCGTTTGCAGGGTCGGAAGCCGGCGGTCTGCGCCTGGGCAGCGGTAGCGTAGAATCTCACGTTCGCCCGTTTGGGCCGTCGCGACGGGCACGATGGCCGGCAATAGACGCCGGTCGTGGCGACCGCGTAGTAAAACGTGCCGTCGCGATTGGCATCGCGTGCCTGCACCGCGACCCACCGGGCGTCATCGCCCTTGCGGGGCTCAGGCTTGCGCAGCTTTGCCAAACGCTCGTCTCTTGGTTGGGTGTCTCTTGGTCGGGTCCTCATCACGTGCACAAAATAGTGCCCCGGCGCGCATCCCGCACTTCGATACTTGCTTTCAAATTCCGCGCTTATTTGCCGAAGTTGCCGGCTGTTTAGGCCTTCTTTTCGGCCACGTTTTTCAATTGCGCGAGGCCCTGGTCAAGCTGATCGCCGATCATCTTTTTGCCGTTCATGACGAGGCAAACCGCCTTCTCGAGGAAGTTCTGGTGCCCGCTCATGGCCCAGGTGACGGCGGTGCCGTCCCCTTCAGGTTTGAATGTGAACGTGGACGAATTGCTGCCCGCGAACGGCCTTGTGAAATCGACTTTGATGTCGACGAGCTCGGCCGGGCGGCTCTCGACGATCGTCATGCGTCCTTCGCCGACCTTGTCGTCTCCGGACCATGTGAATGCGGCGCCCTTGCCGGCCGGCGCGCCCTCGTAGGCGACCTTGGCGGCGGGATCGAGCTTTGCCCAGGGCGACCAGGCCTCCCACTTGTGCAGGTCGTCGACGTGCGCAAACACCGAAGCCGGCGGCGCGGCAACGGTAGCCGTGCGCTCGACGTGGAACTCCGACGGTTGCATCGCGACGACCGCCGCGAAGCCCGCAATGAGGAGTACGAGGGCAATAAGAATCTTCTTGAGCATGGGTGTCTCCGGGGCTGCGCCCACTTGATCCGCCGAGTCCGCCACGGCAATCCGGCAGGACGGAGGCCGAGTGTCGTGTGCTAGCGGCCGCTGCGCCGGGCGTCCCAGCGGTCCCAGCGAAGCTGCTCGGCCGGGCTGCACCAGGGGTTGCCGTAGTAGCCCCAGCGGCCATTGAGGCGTGTGCAATCCTTGACGGGCGCATCCGCATACGCCCGCCGCGCTTTCCCGCGCGCATCCGCCGGGGCGCAAGGCATCGCGAAAGCGGCAATCACGAGTGCAGTGCAGATGATGGCGCGGAGCATGGGGTGACCCCTTGTGAGACGGCGAACTAATTCGGGCGGATCTGGCCTGCGCCGCGCACCACGTACTTGAAGCTCGTCAACTGCTCGACGCCGACGGGCCCGCGTGCATGTAGCTTGCCGGTGGCGATGCCGATCTCGCCGCCGAAGCCGAACTCGCCGCCGTCGGCGAACTGCGTCGAGGCGTTGTGCAGCACGATCGCCGAATCGACCTCGCGCAGGAACCGATCCGCGGTTGCCTGGTTGCCGGTGACGATGGCGTCGGTGTGCTGCGTGCCGTACTTGGCGATGTGAGCGATCGCCTCCTCGACCCCGGCGACCGTCTTCACCGCGATGATGGCGTCGAGATACTCGGTCGCCCAGTCGGTCTCGGTCGCGGGCTTGACGCGCGCATCTGTCTTTTGCGTGGCCGCATCGCCGCGCACCTCGCAGCCGGCGTCGAGCAGCGCCTTCACGAGCGTGGGCAACACCGCGGCCGGCGCCACGCGATCGACCAGCAGCGTCTCCGTCGCCCCGCACACGCCCGTGCGCCGCATCTTGGCGTTGAGCACGACTTTGACCGCCATGTCGAGATCGGCGTCGCGGTCGACGTAGGTGTGGCAGATGCCTTCCAGGTGCGCGAACACCGGTACGCGCGCCTCCTTCTGCACGCGCTCCACCAGGCTCTTGCCGCCGCGCGGCACGATCACGTCGATGGTGCCGCCCAAGCCAGCGAGCATGTGGCCGACGGCGTCGCGGTCGGTCGTCGGCACGAGCTGGATCGCAGCTTCCGGCAAACCGGCCGCCTTGAGGCCGGCGATGAGGCAAGCATGGATCGCCAGCGAGGAATGATGGCTCTCAGAGCCGCCGCGCAGGATCGCCGCGTTGCCTGCTTTCAGCGCCAGCGCGCCAGCGTCCGCCGTCACGTTGGGGCGGCTTTCGTAAATGATGCCGATGACGCCGAGCGGCACGCGGATGCGCTCGAATTCTAGGCCGTTGGGGCGGGTCCAGTGCGCGAGCACGGTGCCAACCGGATCGGGCAGCTCGGCGATCTCGTCGAGCCCCTTGGCGATCGCGGCGATACGAGCTTCGTCCAGCATGAGCCGGTCGATGAAGGCCGCAGGTCGGCCGGCCTCGCCGGCGGCGGCAAGGTCCTTGGCGTTGGCGGCGAGGATGGCGGGCGTCGACGTGCGCAGGGCCTGCGCTGCGGCGCGTAGCGCGGCGTTCTTCGATTCCGTTGACGCCAGCGCAAGCGCGTGCGCGGCAACACGCGCGGCAGCGCCCATTGTCTGCATCAGCTCAGCGGTGGATGCCGTGTTCTTGTCGATGCGCTCTGGCTTGTTCATGGCCGTGCCTCAGGTCCTGTTGAGCGCCATGTCATCGCGGTGGATGAGCTCATCGCAGCGCGACACGCCTAGGATTGCTGCGATCTCGCTGCTCTTCCTGCCGATGATACGCTCTGCATCCGCCTTAGCATAGGCGATGAGCCCGCGGCCGAGCTCGCGCCCGTCGGCAGAGCGGATGATCACCGCGTCGCCGCGGTCGAATGCGCCCTCGACGCGCGCCACACCAGCGGGCAGCAGGCTCTTTCCCGCAGCCAGCGCCTTCTCCGCGCCGGCATCGACGTAGATGTAGCCCTTGGGTTCGAGCTGCCCGGCGATCCAGCGCTTCTTGGCGGTCAGCGGGTCGGAGGGGGCGAGGAACCACGTGCACGGCGCGCCGTCGGCGATCGCCTGCAGCGGGTTCTGCACCTTGCCGCTGGTGATGACCATGTGCGTGCCGGCGCCGAGCGCGACCTTCGCTGCCTCGATCTTGGTCTTCATGCCGCCCTTCGACAGCTCCGTGCCGGCGTCGCCCGCCATCGCCTCGATCTCGGGCGTGATGGCGGTGACGACGTCGAGACGCTTGCCCGCACTCTTGCCGCCGGGAGGCGCGGTGTAGAGGCCGTCGATGTCGGACAATAGGACGAGACAATCGGCGGACACCATGGAGGCGACGCGCGCCGACAGGCGGTCGTTGTCGCCGTAGCGGATCTCGGTGGTGGCGACCGTGTCGTTCTCGTTGACGACCGGAATCGCCTTGAGCGCGATGAGCGTCTCGATGGTGTGACGCGCGTTGAGGTAACGGCGGCGCTGCTCGGTGTCGCCGAGCGTGACGAGGATCTGCGCGGCGACGAGGCCGCGGGCGCGGGCAAGTTCCTGGTAGGCATGGGCGAGCCCGATTTGCCCGACCGCTGCGGCAGCCTGGCTCTGCTCGAGCTCGAGCGCGCCCTTCGGCAGCTTCAGGGCGTGGCGGCCGAGCGCGATGGCGCCGGACGACACCAGCACGATCTCCTTGCCCTGCGCGGAGAGCGCGGCCACGTCGTCGATGAGGGACTCGAGCCACGCGGTTTTCAACGCGCCGGTCGTGCGGTCGGCGAGCAGCGCCGAGCCGATCTTGACGACGATGCGCTTCGCCTTCGCCCATTCGGGACGGGCGGGCGTCGCGGCGGCGTCCCGGGCGGATTTGATCTGTGTGCTCATTCGCTTGCGATGGTTCCGATCGGCTTCTGGCGAGCCTGATAGCTCAGCTTGCCAAAAAGAGGTAGCCTAACCGCAAAAGTAGGGGCTCAATCGTCCCGTTCCAGCGCGGCAGAACCTGAACTGGCCTGCGCCCGGCTCAAGACCGGGCGGCGGTCAGCTGCGACTGGAGGAGCCCCGAGATGAGCTGGTCGAACGGCCGCAGCGCGGTTGCGCTCTGTGTCATGGCACTCGCCGCGCCCACTTTGGTGCAGGCCCAAGGCGCGCCCCAGTTCGCCCCGGGCCAGCCCGCGCCCCCGGCTCCTGCTCTGATCCTAAGGGGCCACACGGGCGACCTTGCCGGGGCCGCGTTCAGTCCAGACGGCACCAAGGTGGTGACGGCCTCGAGCGATAAGACCGCGCGCATCTGGGACGCCAAGACGGGGGCCCAGCTCGCATTGCTGTCGGGACACGCCGAAAGCGTGCGGAGCGCGGAGTTCAGCCCCGATGGCAAGCTCGTCGTCACCGCTTCTCGCGACGGCACCGCTCGCATCTGGGATGCGGGCACTGGCGCGCCGCTTCTCACCCTATCGGGCCACGGCGAAATGCTTGAATACGCGGGCTTCAGCTCCGACGGCGCGGGCGTCGTCACCGCATCGCGCGACACAAAGGCGACGGTGTGGAGCGCCAAGACGGGCGCCGCCATCGCCGATCTTGCCGGCCACAAGGGGCCGGTCATGCGCGCAGAGTTCAGCCCCGACGGCCGGCAGGTGGTCACAGCCTCGAGCGACAAGACCGCCAAGGTCTGGGACGCCGCGAACGGGAGCACGATTGCGACGCTCGAAGGCCACACCGGCATGGTGCTCAGCGCCGCGTTCAGCCCTGACGGGGCCAAGGTCGCCACCGCCGCGAGCGACAAGAGCGCCCGCATCTGGGATGCCAAGACCGGTGCGCTGCTTTCAACGCTGCAAGGCCACGACCGAGCAGTGACCTATATCGAGTTCAGCCCCGACGGTGCGCGCGTGCTGACCGCATCGACCGACAAGACGGCCCGCGTTTGGGATGCCAAGACAGGCGCACCGCTCGTCACCCTCGCCGGTCACGACCGCGCCGTCTCACGCGCCGCGTTCAGCCCGGACGGAAAACGGATCGTGACGTCCTCTCTCGACAAGTCTGCACGGGTCTGGGATGCGCAGACAGGCGCGCCGCTGGCGACGTTCCTGACCGACGGCAGCGAGGTGCAAAGTGCAGCCTTCAGCCCCGACGGCAAGCGGATCGTCGCCGCATCGTTTGACGGGGTTGCGCGCATCTGGGATCTCGCGGCTGCGCCCGCAACGGCCGCGGCGCAGCACTAGCCGGCTTGGCGCGGGCCTAGGTGTTGGGAGCAGTGCGGCGCACCTCGAGAGCGAGCAGCGTCAGGCTGATGCCCTGCAGGAGCAGCACCGCGCCGACGATGGTGCCGAGCGTCCAGCCGGCCGAGGACGGCAGGTCGAACAGCACGAGCAGCCCGGCGACGATCGAGACGACGGCCGACAGCACCAGCCACTTGCGCCCATTCCACTCGGGCACGCCGCCGCTGACCAAGAGAGAGGTGATGCCTTGGGCGACGAGCGTCGCGGCGACGATCATGGTGATTGAGAGGAGCCCCAGCTGCGGGTAGACGAAGATCAGCAGCCCGCCGATGATGAAGGCGATGCCGCCCAGCATCTGCCAGGAGCGTGCGCTCCAGTTCTCGGTCTTGAACCCGTGAGCGAGTTGCAGGATGCCGGCAATGACGAGGGCCGCCGCGATCCAGACCTCGGTCGTGAGCGTTGCCGTGACGACGCCGAGCGGGGTCGTCAGGATGAGGCCACCGAACAGGATGAGGACAAGGCCGAGCGCGAGGAGCCAGCCCCAGCTCTGGTGCAGCTTGCCGCGCAGGTCCGTCGTCGCCATGGGATGCCTCCTGTTTGGCTGCCATATGCGCAAGCCAGCAAGGCGCGCCAGTAACACGAAAGGTGCCTATTTTTTCCTAACCGCGGGCGACGCGCAGCACCTCGCGGGCCGCGGTTGCCCCCGCCAGAATGGCCCCCGTGTAGCCGCCGCTCGCCGCATAGGCGGAGGCGAGATACAGCCCCGGAATCGCGGTCCTCGACGATCGCTCCGACCCCTTCCAGATGGGGCCTTGCGGCGGCAGCGGCGCAAATCCGTAAACCGCACCTTGCGGGGCGTTGAGGTAGGAGCTCATCGTGCTCGCGGTGCTGAATGTGCAAGCGACCACGTGCGCGGCGAAACCGGGAAACGCGCGGTCGATCGCCGCCGTTAGGGCGGCGCGCCAGAGCGTGCGCTTTGCGTCGTAGGCTTCGCGGTCCAGCCCGGCCCAGTTGCTTTCGCGGTCGACGCCGACGACGGAAACGGGGTAGGGGGGGCCGCCGAGGCCGCTGTCGATCGCCGAGTAGTTCACGACGGCGATCGGCGGCATCGCCTCGCCCGGCGGGCCCGCGAGAATGGCGGCACACCGGCGGTAGTCGGCAAGCGTGCGCATCCATTCGGGCAGCAGGAACGTCGAATAGGAGGCGAACCCGAGCTCTGCGGGAGGCACCGACAGTCCGAACGTCGCGGAAAAGAGTGAGATCGACAACGGGTGGCCGGCGTAGGGCGCGGAGAAGCGGTCCCGCGCCGGGCTTGGCAGCATGTTGGCGATGTGCGCCGGCGCAGCGTTGCCGATGATGACGGGAGCGCGCACCTCGATGGGCTCGCCGCCTTCCTTGCGCTCGTGCACGACGCCGGCGGGACGCCCCGCGCTGTCGAGCAGGATGCCGCTAACCGTGCGGCGCAAGAGCAGCTCGCCTCCGGCTGCTTTGAGGGCTTTGGCAAGTGCATTGCTCAGCCGCTGCGAGCCGCCTTTGATATAGCGGCCACCGCAATCCAGGTAGCCGCCCTGCGCCACGGCAAACAGCACCCACCACAACGTGTTGGGGTCGTCGTGCCAATAGAGCATGTTGGCGGCGAGCGCGCATTTCACCGCCTCGTCGTCGCCGAATGCGCGCTGCAGCCGTTGCGCGAGCGATAGCCGCCATCCCGAAAGCAGAGGCGCGAGCTTCCAGAGCGCCGCCAGACCCTCGAGAGGCTTGTCGAAGGCCTCGCGGCCCCGGCTCAATGTGCCGAGACCTCTAGAGATGCCTTCCATCTCTCGTAGCGCCGTGGTGATCCCCGCGCGCTGCGTTGGAAAGCGGTCGATCAGAGCCTCTCGTGCCTGATCGGAGCCTTCCGGCAGGACGAACGGGACTCCGACCGGGCCGCCGCGAACCTCGTATACCGATCCCGTCGGCACCCATGCCACCTTGTCGAGCACGCCGATCTGCGCCAGCACATGATGCTTGGGGTCGTTGGCGTCTTGCGGATTACTCGTCTCGTGCAGCGAGGCCTCGATGACGAGATCGCCCGATTTGTAGGTGGACGCCGCGCCGCCCACGCCGTAGTTGCGTTCGATGAGAAGCGTCTTGCGTCCAGCCTGCGCGGTCAGCGCCGCCGCCGTCAGTCCGCCGAGTCCCGCGCCGATGACGATGACGTCGTAGCGATCACTCATTCCCCGTCCTTGGATCTGGCACGCACTTTAGCGGCCGCCTGTCCCGTGACGCCTGATAGCTCACCTGGAGGACAAGAGGTAGCTCTACCGAAGTGCGGGGTCTGATTAGCCGGCTGCCGCTTGCGCCCGCTGGTGCGCCGCGAGGAACTGGGTGAACTGACCGGCGGAGAGCGGCCGGGAGAATAGATAACCCTGGATCTGGTGGCAGCCGAGATCCCTTAGGATGCGAAGCTGCTCGGGCGTCTCCACACCCTCCGCGGTCAGCGTCAGGCGCAGATCGAGACCGAGCTTCACGATCGAGGCGAGGATGACCGAGCTGTCATTGGGAGCTCCAAGTCCCTTGATAAATCCGCGATCGATCTTCAGTTTGTCGAACCCGAATTTGTGCAGATATTGCAGGCTCGAGTAGCCGGCGCCGAAATCGTCGAGCGCCACCTTGACGCCGACCTTCTGCAGGCCGCGGATCTGCTCGTTGGCGCGTTTCTCGTCCGCGAGCAGGACGCTTTCGGTGACCTCGATCTCGAGCCGGTGAGGTGGAAATCCGCTCGCGCTCAGCTCCTCGCGCACGACCTGCACGATGTCTCCGTGGTGGATCTGCGCTGCCGACACGTTGACGGCGACGTCGATCTCCGGCCAGTCCAACCCGTCGTCGAGAGCGCGCCGCAAGACTTGCCTTCCGAGTTCGGGGATGAGGCCCGTCTCTTCCGCGAGCGGGATGAAGAGGTCGGGCGAGATCGGTCCCAGAAGTGGATCACGCCAGCGCGCCAACGCCTCCACGGCGACGACGCTCGTTCCCGATGCGTCCATGATCGGCTGGTAGACGACGTCGATGTTTCGGGCGGTGACCGCCCTGCGCAGGGCGTTCTCGAGCGCGCGACGGCGGAACAGCTCGAGGTCCATCTCGGGCGCGAAGGCGACGGCCTCGCCGCCTCCGTCATCCTTGGCCTTGGCAACGGCGAGCTCGACGCGCCGGACGAGATCGTCGGCGCGGTCTCCGTCGCCAGGGGCGAGCGCGTAGCCCACCGAGGAGCTGACGATAACGCGAGTTCCACCATCAACGTCGATCGGCCCGGTGAGCTCCATGGCGATGCGGTCGGCGAGCTCCATGAGCCCCTGGCGATTGAGGCCCGGCACCAGCAGCAGGAACTCGTCGTTCCCGGGGCGCGCAACAATCGCGCCCGGGGTGGGCAGCGAGGCGTTGAGGCGTCTGCTGACGGCGAGCAGCACGGCATCGCCGCAGGCGTTCCCAAAGCCGTCGTTGATCTCCTTGAAGCGATCAAGGTCGACGATGAGCACCGCGAGCGTCGAGCCCTCCTCCTTGGCTTTCTCGATGAGGACCGGGAACCTCGCGCTCAAACCCACGCGGTTGGTCAGGCCGGTGAGAGCATCGGTCTTCGCAGCGCGCTGGGCGTCGGCTTCGCTTTCGACAAGGTTGCGCGCCTGCTGCCTGCCCCACCGCATGAGAAGGGCGGCAAGGCCCGCAAGCAGCAGCAGTGAGATAACAAGTCCGACCGCCACGTGGCGGGCGAATAGCCAGCCGGGCTGGGCGCTTAGCCACGAAAGCTTGCCCACCTCGGAACCGTCGAGCCCCCGGATGTTGAAGCTCGAATAACCGGAGGGAACCGCGCCCGAGACCCAGTGCAGGTTCTGGAACGCGAAATTGGCGCCGAGCTTTTTGGTTAAGTTCTCGTCGAGATTCTCCACCGCGACCAGGAGGTAAGGGGCCGCGACGCTCGCGTCCGCGATCGAGCGATCGGGAACGATGGTGGAGACGACGATGGTCGCCGGCGATTTCAGAATGTCGCGGACATCGGCGACGGCGCGGTGCTGGACGCTTTGCCCGTTGCCGAGCGCGACGTCGGTTGTCACGACGTCGTATTTCGGCGCACTGCCGGGCTCGCGCACGGCGGCGATCAGATCCTTTATCTTCGCGCCGATCTGGTCGTACTCGGCGGCCGGAACATCGTGGTCGCCGACAAAAGCGTACACCGGCGCATCATCGCTCGAGAGCACGTAGATCTCGTCGTAGCCAAACGACTGACTGAGGAACGCGCCATAGAACGAGTGCATCCATGCGAGATCGTGCGCTTCCGTCTTCTCGTATGCCTCCCGCCAAACCGTCTGCACCCGCAGCTCGCGCGCCAGCGAAAGGCCGTGCTGGGTTATGACGTGGCTGATGGTTTCACGCTGGTGGGCGAGGGCGATGTCGTTCGTCTCGCGGCCGCCGATGATGATGGAGCCGAGCACCACGAGAAATGCCGCGGCCGCCAGCAACGCGATGGGTATCGTTGCAAATGCGGTTGTTTTCTTTTGGGGTTGGTTTTCCACGGCCGTCCCGGCGGATGCGCTTTACAGGGTCGGTAATGCGCAACGGGGCTGAAAATCCGAGTAATGATGGGCGCAAGTTTGCGGGCGCAGTAAGCATTTTGTTAACGCAACAGGGATTTTGGCCCTGAACGGTACAACCGCATTATTTCTGCGTGTGACGGGCTGCCGGCTCGCGGCAAAGTGAGGAGAGCGGGCGCTGCGCCCGACTTAGGGCCGCCACGGCCCTTCCCTTTCCGGCGTCCCGGACTCGTCTTTCTTTCCGGCGCGGTCGATCTCACGAACGATGGCGAAAAGCGCGTCCTTGACCCCGTGGCCGGACACCGCCGATAGCTGAAGCGGCGTCTTTTTCGCGGCCTTCTTGAGCTCGGCGGCGCGCTCAGCCAGCGTGTCCGGGTCGAGCGCATCGCACTTCGACAACGCCACGATCTCCTTCTTGCGATCGAGACCGGCGCCGTAGGCTTTGAGCTCGCGGCGCACGGTGCGATAGGCCTTCGCCACATCCTCCTCGGTGGCATCGACCAGGTGGAGCAGCACCTTCGTCCGCTCCACGTGGCCGAGGAAGCGTGTGCCGATGCCGGCCCCCTCGCTCGCGCCTTCGATGAGGCCGGGGATGTCGGCCAGCACGAAGTCCCTGTCGCCTGCGAGCACGACCCCGAGGTTGGGGTGCAGCGTGGTGAAGGGGTAGGCGGCGATCTTGGGCTTGGCCGCGCTCACGGCGGCAAGGAATGTTGATTTACCGGCGTTGGGCAGCCCGACGATGCCGGCGTCGGCAATGAGCTTGAGCCTGAGCCAGATGGTCAGCTCCTCGGCTGGCAGACCCGGGTTGGCGTGGCGTGGGGCCTGGTTGGTCGAGGATTTGAAATGCGCGTTGCCGAATCCGCCGTTGCCACCCTTCGCTAACCGGGCGCGCTCGCCGACCTTCGACAGATCCGCAAGCAGCGTCTCCTGGTCCTCGGCGAAGATCTGCGTGCCGGGCGGTACCTTGATGATGCAATCGGCGCCGTTTGCGCCCGCGCGGTTCTTGCCGGCGCCGTTACCGCCCTTCTTGGCCTTGAAGTGCTGCTGGTAGCGATAGTCGATCAGCGTGTTGAGATTGTCGACGCAGAGAGCCCATACGTCTCCGCCCTTGCCGCCGTCGCCGCCGTCGGGTCCGCCGAACTCGATGAACTTCTCGCGCCGAAAGCTGATCGAGCCGTCGCCGCCCGCGCCCGATGCGATGTAGATCTTGGCCTGGTCGAGAAACTTCATGGCGCAGCTCTCCACCAGGCCGCCAGCAGCGGACGCCGCCGCGTATAGCGCACCGTCTCGACCTCGCTCTTGCGCGCCTCGCACCATTGCCGGCCCTTGCCGGCGCGGCGGAACCCCAGCTTGGCGATGACGCGGGCGGAGGCCGGGTTGTCGATGAAGTGGCCACACGTCAGACGGACGAAGCCCGCGGGCCCGAAGCAATGGTCAACCAGCGCTTGCGCCGCCTCGGTCGCGAAGCCGTAGCCCCACCAGGGCTTGCCGATCCAATAGCCGATCTCGGCGTCTCGTTGCTCGCCCTCGATGTAGCCGACGGCCCCGATGATTGCGCCTTCGTGCTCGACGCCGCGCACGAACTCGTCGTTGCCGAGCGAGGCGATCCACAGATCGGCATCAATGAGCGTGTAGGGGTGGGGAATGCGGGAGGTCATGCGCGCAATGTCCCACTCGCCGGCCAATGCGGCGATACGGCCCGCATCGGAGTGCCCGAGCGGGCGGTAGCTCAGCCTGGCCGAGCGCAGCTCTGCGGCACGCCGATCGTCTATCGCCTCATCCCTCATCTGGATCGGCCCAAGAAAGGCCCCTGAAACGGCTCATGAAACGGCCCATGAAAAAAGGGGGACGTTGCGGCATCCCCCTTCAACCTAAAGCAGGCGATGGGCCGTGTCCGCTATTCGGATGCTCCGGCGTCGCCGCCACGCACCGACACGTAAACGCGACCGTTGCGCTTGGTCGTGAACTCAACGGCGCCCTCGACCACGGCGAAGATCGTGTGATCGCTGCCGATGCCGACGCCGGTGCCCGGGTGCCACTGGGTGCCGCGCTGGCGCACCAGGATGTTGCCGGGGATGACGTGCTCGCCGCCGTAGCGCTTCACGCCGAGGCGCTTGGAGTGCGAGTCGCGGCCGTTCTTCGACGAGCCGCCAGCTTTCTTTTGTGCCATGGGTCAGTTCCTTGAAAATGGCCGGCAGCAATACTATGCGCCGATGATGCTCTTGATGCGGACCGTTGAGAGATCCTGACGATGGCCGCGCTTGCGGCGGGAATTCTTGCGGCGGCGCTTCTTGAAGGAAATGACCTTCGGCCCGCGCGTGTGCTCGACGAGCTCGGCCACGACCTTGGCGCCGGAGATGAACGGTGCGCCGAGCTTGGCGGCATCCGAGCCGCCGCCGATCATGAGCACCTCGCCGAACTCGATCTTGGCGCCGGCGTCGCCCGATACTTTCTCGATGGTGATGACGTCGTCTGCAGCAACACGATACTGCTTGCCGCCCGTCTTGATGACAGCGTACATGGCTTTTCCTTCACGTTATCCGCGCCCTATGGCGCCGCAGCTTCCTGCGGACTTTGGTGATCGCCGAAAGGATGGCGATGCAAGCCTCGGGCAGCGCATCTTGCGCGCCAGGCTCAGAGGCCGGACGCGATCGGGCGGCTTTATCGCTTCGACGCGTCAAATTGTCAATCCGCGCCTGACGTTGCCGGGATTTGACCCCGGTCAAGGGCAGCAGCGGATTTGCCTGCGAATATCCGCTCAGCCTGGTCGATTGCGGTGGCGCCTTTCGGACGCCGAACCTTTGAGGACCGTCGGAATTGGCCGGGCTACTCACTTCAGGCATGAGACCTTAGGCCGCCGAAGCTACCCATCGGCGGCCTTTTTTCTGTCCGGGTGCCGCGCGCCGGCTCCCCGCCCGATGCAATCGCGCCGAGGAATGTGCACATTGCCAGCCAGGCGGTCGTTCGCCTCGAGGTCTTCGGCATGGCGCAGACAAGTGTAATTCAGCCCCTCGCGCGGATTCCCGTGCACGCGGTGGGTCCCGACTATCCGATGGAGACGCTCGAGCGCGAGGAGACGCGCGCGCACGCTCTAATCGACGATGCCACCGGCGACCTGCCGCCGGCCGCTCTCAGAGTGCTCGACGCCATCTCGCGACGCTGGCTCGCCAAACAGGACAGCGGCTATCTGCCCGAGATCGACGCCATCGCCCGACGGCTCGCCCGGCCCGGCGCCTACTTTCTGTCGGTGAACTACGAATGGGGCTGTAGTTGCAAGGTCGGTCCCTCGCCCGACCAAAAGAGCGCGCGTCTCGTGCGCGTGCTCGACTGGTTGACGCCGGGTCTCGGACGCGAACTCGTCGCTGCACGCGTCGCGGGTGCCGCAGGCCCATTCACCACGCTGACGTGGCCCGGATACACCGGGCTTTTGCAGGCAATGGCGCCGCAACGCTTTTCCGCCGCGCTTAATCAGGCGCCCATGCGCGCGCCTCTCGGCTCTTTCCATCTCGACTGGGCGGTGAACCGTGCGCGCGTGTGGAGGATGACGTACCAGACGCCGGCGCATCTCTTGCGCGAGGTGTTCGAGACCGCGGGCTCGTTTGCGGAGGCCAAGCGCATGCTGACTGAGCAGCCGGTCTCCACGCCGGCGATCTTCACGCTTGCCGGTCTCAAGCCGTCGGAGACGGCCGTCATCGAGCGTACCGAAACGGATGCACGCGTGCACGAGGGTGGCAACGTAGCGACCAACCATTGGCAAGCACCCGGCTGGCGCGGACATCAGCGCGGCAGCGAAAGCGCCGAGCGCGCTTGCCGGATGCACGCGGTTTCGACCGCGTTCGACCGGGATTTCTCCTGGCTCGTGCCGCCGATTCTCAACCGCAACACACGCGTCGTGATGATCGCGGACGCCGCCGAGGGGCGGTTGATCGCGCGCGGCATCGAGGCCTATCGGCCCGCCACCGAGACACTCGACCTCGCTGCCTAAAGCTCAGCCGGCGCCAGCCTTCTCGCCCGACCAGTCGACCTTCAGGGTCGAGAACATCACGATCGTCAGCATCACGAAGCCGGCGACCGCGCCCGCGAGCAGGGCGTAGTCCTCGAGTCGCAGGATCAGGTAGAGCAGGCCGTATAGCAGGGACAGCACGAGCAGCATGGCAAGGCCCTTCATGGCGCTTCCTTGCACGCGCGCCACGTAGAGCGAGATGAGGCCGCTCGTTGCCGTCGCGGCGATGAGATAGGACCAAAGGAACCCGATCTGCTCCGCAAGCGACAGCAAGAGGATGTAGAACATGATCATCGCGAAGCCGACAAACAAATATTGCACGGGGTGGACGTGGCGCGCCGATCCGAGCTCGAGCAGAAACACGGCCATGAAGGCCGTCGCCAGGAACATCATCGCGTATTTCGCGGCGCGCGTGACGAGCTGATAGAAGTCGACGGGCACGATGAAGCGCACGCCGAACTGGTAGGGGTCGATGCGTTCGAGCCCCTGCTCGAAGTGGCTCCACGCCTGCGGGATTGAGCGAGCAAGGTGCGGCACCAGCCAGTGCGCTGAGAATCTGGTCGGCTCGACGGTGCGGTTCGTTGGCAGGAAGGCGCCGGTGAAGCTCGGGTCCGGCCAGTCGGACGTGAGGCTGACGGTTGTCTCCTGCGCGACGGGTGCGAATGTCAGCTCCGAGGAGCCGTTGAACGTCAGCGCGAACTTGAAGTCGAAGGCGCTCATGGGAGCCGGGGTGGCGCCGGACGTCGTGGCTGGCGGGGTATAGAGGCTCGTTGCCGACGTCATGCGTGCGTGGATGCCGTCGCGCGCGCCGGAGACGCCGATGCTCGGCTCGAAGGGAATCTTGGTGCCGCCATCGATCAAAAGCGAGGCTGCGGTCTTGAGGCCAGAGACGTCGCTGACGCCGAGTGCGAGCACGGCATCGCGCCAGCGCACGCTATGGACGTCAGTTGCGACTTCGCTCATGTCGGGGGCGGCGAAGCGGCCCTCGAACTCGAGATCGCCCGTATAGACGGCCACGTCGTAGATCGAGCGGTGCAGCACCTTGGTCGCGGCGTTGCCGTTGATATTCAGTGTCTGTGGAAGGAACACCGCGCGCCGTTCCTGCACCTCCTCGGTGCGCTTGTCGCCCTGGCCGGTCACGACCACGACGGTATAGGGGACGATCAGCACCGGCCCCACGATGCGCTGGGCGCCGCCCCACTCGCGCGCCACCTCCTGGCGCACGCCCTCGGCGCGTTGTTCGCGCTCCGACACCAGCGCCCATACGAGCAGCAGCGGGATGAGAAGAGCCAGCACGAGGCCGCAGATGAGGAAGAATTTGAAGCCGGGGCTATTGAGGAAACGTCTGATCGCCGCCATTACGCTTTCCACGACGCACGTCCTCTCTTCGCAACTTGGCCAGCTCCCTATCTAATTCGAACAGGAGCGCCGTGGCGCGAACAAGACGGCAAATTGGCGGGAGTTCCGGTAACTAGCGGCAGACGGTGACGTTAGCCGCGGGCGGCCCTGAGCGCGGGTGCCGCCGCGACCTCGTCGGTCCACACTTTGAACTTCTTCAAGATGTGAGGGCCGAACGAGTTGATCAGCGCCACGTCGGTGGCGTCGCGCCCGCGGGCGACGACGATGCGTCCGGTGCGAGGCTCGTTATGGCGCGCATCGAATGTGTACCAGCGGTTATCGAGAAACACCTCGGCCCAGGCGCTGAAATCCATGGGCGCGGGATCGGGGGGCACGCCGATGTCGCCGAGGTAGCCGTTGACATAGCGTGCGGGGATGTTGAGGCAGCGGCAGAACGTGATGAAAAGGTGCGCGAAGTCGCGGCACACGCCGATGCGCTCCTCGTGGGCTTCAAGTGCGGTGCGCGTCGAGCGCGCGTGCTCGTAGCCGAACTTGATGCGGTTGTGCACGTAGTCGGCGATGGCCTGCACCCGCTTCCAGCCGGGAGGCACCGGGCCGAACAGATCCCATGCGGTTTGGCTCAGCTTGTCGGTCTCGCAATAGCGGCTGCCGAGCAGGAACAAGAGTGCGTCGTGGGGCAGGCGCTCGACGGGAATCTCGGAAGCTTGCGGCACCACCGGCTCCAACCGGCCGCCGTCGGCAATGGTGCCGTCAAGACGCAGGGTGATTTCGCCCGCAGGCGCCAGGAGTCGTCGGCACTGGTTGCCGAACGCGTCGGTGTAGGTCGAGGTGGAGACAGCCGGTACGCTGCGGAACGGCGCCTCGGCCTGCACGTCGGCGCGGCGCTCGGGGTGTACGTCGAGCAGGCAGATGACCGGTGTCGGCTTGGCGACGGCGATGGTGATCTCGTATCCGTAGTTGATCAGCATTGGGGCCCCGCTGGCGAGACACAATGAACGTTGGCTCGCGCGCAAAGTTCCGCGCGCGGAATTGAAATGGCTGAACCTGAAGGGCAACCGCTCTTGCAGGCGCGAAAGTAGCATCGCAAGCGCGGCAGCGATATGGCGCGCAACGCCCGAGCGCAAGCACTTTTGCTGCCTAAAAACGCGGCAATACCAGGGACGTGCGGTGTCACGGCCCCGCAAAATTTGACAACGGCGACCGTCCGTCTGATATTTCTGTCATGACAGAAATTACCGTAACAAAGCCCCTGCCACCGGCGATCGAGCGCTTCGTCGTGCACTGGGGCGAGATGGGAACCGCGTGGGGCGTCAACCGCTCGGTCGCGCAAATCCACGCGCTCCTCTACCTCAGCGACGAGCCCCTGACCGCCGACGACATTGCCGCCCAGCTCGCCATGGCGCGCTCCAACGTCTCCGTCAGCCTGCGCGAGCTATTGGGCTGGAGCCTCATCCGCCGCGTGCATGCGATGGGTGACCGGCGCGACTACTACGAGGCCGAGGCCGACATGTTCGAGATGGTGCGGCGCATCGCTCAGGGCCGCAAGGCGCGCGAGATCGATCCGGCGCTCACGGTGCTGCGCGCGTGCGTATCAGAGGCGAAAGCCGACCAGCGCGTCTCGGCTGCTGCGCGCAAGCGGCTCGCCGCCATGCTGGAGTTCACCGAGACCGTCGACCGCAGCTTCGGCGAGATCATCCGGCTGCCGGCCTCGACGCTTATGGCCTTGATCAAAATGGGCGGCGCAATAGCGCGGCTCGCGACACGAGGCAAGAAGAGTCGCGCAAAGCCGGCGTGAGGGATGGTTGCAGGGGGAGTGCGCATCGTGGTGGCGACCCGACACATTGAAGCGGCTGTCGAAACGTCTTCCTCTGCCGGGCTGGCCTTCGTGGCCGTACCGGAGGAGAAGCCGCCGCATCCGCTTGCCGATCTGCGCTTTCGTACGCTCGTCGGCGAGGCGGCCTGGGCACGCCTGCCGGATGCGGTGTGCCGGCGCTTCTCCAAATGCTTGTCGCCTGAGGATGCGGTGTTCTATCGCGGCAAGGTGGTCGCGACCGAGCTGTCGCGCGCGGGCTGGCTCCTCGCTTTCCTCGCCCGCGCCATCGGGTCGCCGCTGCCGCTGACCAATGGCGCCACCGGGCCCGCGCTGGTCGTCGTGACCGAGGACGCGTGCCTCGGCGGCCAGAGCTGGACGCGTATCTACACGCGGGTTGGCCGCCACCCCCAGACCGTGCACTCGGCCAAGCGCTTTCGCGGGCCGACGGGGCTTGAGGAGTACGTGGGCTACGGTATCGGAATGGCGCTCAAGGCCACGGTCGAGGACGCGGCGCTGGTATTCCGTTCCGACCACTATTTCCTCGCGCTTCGCCATTGGCGCCTGCGCCTGCCGCGGCTGCTCGAGCCGGGTGAGATGTGCATCACCCACCGCGACGAGGGTAGCGGCGCCTTCTCGTTTCGGCTGGCACTGACGCATCCGCTGCTGGGACGCCTCGTCCACCAGCTCGCCTATTTCCTCGATCCGTGAGTTTCGGCGGCCAATCATTCGCTATGACCGCGTGTGATTGATAGGCAGCAGCTCCGACGATTTGGCAAAGATAGTGAAATTTTCGTTGAACGCTTGAGGGCAGCTTAACCACGCCTTTCGATGCTTCCGCCCCTTCGCGGCCAACATAATTTGTGAGCTGACGAATCCTGGTGAACGGCACGCTCCGTTTACTGAGGTATCGCGGAAGAATAGCTTCAATTATTAGTCGCACATTGTGACGATATGTCTCTGGAGAGTGATTGCCATGCTCCGCGAGAAACAATCGACATTTGTAAGCCAATTGTTGGCTCCAAACACCCTTCTGAAGGACTTTCGGCCCGATCAAGAGGGCAATGTCGCTATCGTATTTTGTTTGATGGCCACCGTGCTGATGTTGGCGGTCGGCGCAGCCGTCGATGTCGGACGTTGGCTGCATGCGCGGGACCAAACGGTTGCTGCGGTCGATGCGGCCCTGCTTGCTGGCGGACGTCAGCTTCAAACCGATAACAGCGATCAGGACAGCGCGATTGCGGCTGCCCAAAAGTTATATGTTCAGAACACCAAAAGCCGACTGCCGGTGGTCAGTGATACAATCGCCTTCGCCGTCGGCAACGACGGGATATCGATGGTTGCGAATGGCACGGCGTACATCCAGACTCCGTTTCTGCAGATAGCCAGCATCGACAAGCTGCCGCTGATCGCCGAGGGACAGCAGCCGATTGCGCAGGCCCAGCTTGCCGTGACGGGTGGCAATGGCAGTCAGATCCAGAGCCTCGAAATATCCGTGATGCTCGATGTCACGGGATCGATGGCGGGGCAAAAGCTGCAGGACCTCAAGGACTCCGCCAGCGACCTGCTCAACATCGTGCTTTTGAGCGGCCAGAGCAATTTATCCGTCAAAGTGGGAATCGTACCGTTCTCGGAGGACATCAGGCTCCCGAATACGGCTGCGATCAACCTGGCTCGCGGCACCGCCAACCTGCCGTCAACCAAGTCCATCACGACCGGTTCCGGCTGGTCGCAAACGACGACCAAGTATTATCTCTCGGATTGCGTGGTAGAGCGTGCCGGCAATGAGAAGTACACGGACGCAGCGCCCGCCGCGGGCCAGTACGTCATGGCGCACTACACTACGTCGTCTTCCGGCGGCAAGGGCAAGTGCACCGTCCCGAAGCACGGCCGCGATTGCACCGTTGACCAGCGACAAGAGCTCACTCCTTACGATCGTATCGAACCTGAAGGCGGCAGGCGGCACCGCCGGCCACCTCGGCACGGCTTGGGCTTGGTACCTGTTGTCGCCGAACTGGGCGTCCCTTTGGCCAACGAGCACGCCCGCGCCTTACGGCACCGAAACCGTACAGAAGATCGCGATCCTGATGACCGATGGCGAGTACAATACGCAGTACGACTCGAATGGCATCTCAGTGAACCAGAACAGTTATCCCACCTGCTCGAGCGCCGCGAACGACTGCTCGACGACGCAGGCGCGCGCGCTGTGCGCGGCCATGAAGCAGAAGGGCATCGTAATCTACACCATCGGGTTCCAGCTCGGAGGTAACCAGACCGCCATCGATACTTTGAGCCAGTGCGCGACTGCACCGACCACGCCGATGGATCATGTCAAATTCTACAATGTGACTAGCGGAGTGCAGCTGAAGCAGGCGTTCCGCGATATCGCGCTGAAGCTCACTTCACTGCATCTCTCAATGTAATGAGCTTTCGCTCGAGCGGCATCGTCATGAGCGACTTTGGTGAGGAGGGAGGTATCCGGAGTGAGAACCCCCCAGCGAATGCGCCCAAGGACGTTTCAAACCGCGCAGCCGGATCTGGACGTACCAAGCATTGGGAACGCCAAGACGCTGAGGGCGATGCTGATCTATTCCGGTCTCGTCGTCGTGGCTGCCGCCAGCCTCAGCTTCTTCGTGGTAGTCGAAGATCGCTCTGTCTACACGGTCCCACTCATCAACCTTGTCAAGAACCTGCTCGAGTAATGGGCGAGATGCGCGCTCTCGTGGTTGTCGTTGTGGTCTTTGGTGTTCTCGCCTTCGATCTGGCGGGCAACCAGGGCAGATTGCTTGCGGCCGTTCGAGATTTCGAGCACGCAGTTTTGCGTGGAGCTGGCTATTAAGAGGAGCGGCGGTTATGTCCGAAGGGCTAAAGCGCTTGCATGAGCTGGACCTGCAGATTGCCGAAAGCCGCGCGCGTATCATTCAGCAGAAGCAATACATCGCGGAGCTTATGAGAAACGACTGCAACGCGGCTGCCAGCAAAGCTCTTTTGAGCGAGGAAGAGTGCCTCCTACGTTTGATGACTGCACAGCGGACGCTCGTGGAGCGGTCGCTCAGGGCCCTGACTCCTTGACTATCGATGGCCTTTCACCTGCGCCTGCCGCGGCTGCTCGAGCCGGGTGAGACGTGAAACACCCACCGCGGCGAAGTGGCGGCTCCTTCTCCTTCCTGGTGGCGCTAACGCCTCCGCTGCCGGGACGCCTCGTCCACCAGCTACCGTATTTCGTCGACCCCTGAGCCTCCCCCGCGCTTTCGGGGACGGGCATCTTCGCCATCTACCGGGTGCGGCGGCGGCGCTCCTAAGCGTCGCGAAGCTCAGTGTTCGTTGGACTTCATCTCACTGCCGCTCCTGCTTGCACACGGCCGGGACGCACGATAAGAAGCCGCCTCTTCCCGCCCGCTTCCGGAGAGGTGGCTGAGTGGTTGAAAGCACCGCACTCGAAATGCGGCATACTCGCAAGGGTATCGTGGGTTCAAATCCCACCCTCTCCGCCAGCCATCATCCCATCCGTACGCGTGAGCGCTGACCCATGAAGCTCGTTCGATTTGGCCATCCCGGTGCCGAGAAGCCCGGCATCGTGGACGCTCACGGCATGATCCGCGATCTCTCCGGCTTTGTGTCGGACTTCACCGGAGCGACGTTGTCGCCGGAGTCGCTCGCCATGATACGTGCGCTCGACACGGATGCGCTGCCGCTGGCGCCGGCCGGCGCCCGGATCGGGGCGCCCGTGGCTGGCTCGCGCAATTTCATTGCCATAGGCCTCAACTTCGCCGACCACGCGAAGGAGACCAACCAGGAGATCCCGACCGAGCCGATCCTGTTCAGCAAGGCGCCCAACTGCATCGTCGGGCCCGACGACGACGTCATGTACCCGAGGGACGCGGTCAACATGGACTGGGAGGTGGAGATCGCCTTCGTCGTCGGCACCCGCGCCCGCTACGTCGCCGAAAGCGAGGCCATGGCCCACATCGCCGGCTTCTGCATCTGCAACGATCTCTCCGAGCGGCGCTTCCAGGTGAAGCGCGGAGGCCAGTGGGTCAAGGGCAAGTCGGCGGAGACGTTCGGGCCGATGGGGCCGTGGCTCGTGACGCCCGACGAGATCCCCGACGTGGGGAACCTCGCCATGTCGCTCGACGTCAACGGCGTGCGCAAGCAGACGGGCTCGACCAAGACGATGATCTTCTCGATCCCGTTCCTGCTCGCATACATCACGCAGTTCATGGTGCTCGACCCCGGCGACGTGGTGACCACCGGCACGCCGCCCGGCGTCGGCTCGGCGCGCAATCCGCGCGAATACCTCAAGGCCGGCGACGTGATGACGCTCGCGATCGACGGCCTTGGCACGCAGCGCCAGACGGTCGTGCCGTTCAAGATGTGAGCCGCCCAGAACGAAAAAGCCCCGCCAATCAGCGGGGCCTCTTTCTCTTAGTCCGCCGTGAGGGCGATCTCTAATTCAGACGGTTGCGCTCGTCGAAGGCTGCGCGCTTCTCGCCGGCGAGCGGCGCTTGGTTGAAGCCCACTTCAAGCCTCCGCCACGACATCTCGTTGCCGCGGGAGTTGCCCCTGAAGGCATCGACGAGCGCGCGCGCGATATCATAAAGCTCGCCCTGCTCGGTCGAGAGGCCTCCGGCGCCTGCGTCCGCCTCCAGCGCCTCGACCATCGTCCTCAGCACCATCTCGTAGGGGCCGTTCGGCAGCAGCATGATGATCGGCCAGTTCTGCTCGATCTCCTGATAGGCATCGCGCAGGAGCTGGCGCTCCCAGTCCGCGCCCGGCTTCAGCTTGCCTTTGATGTGCGTGTAAGCCTGATCGAGCGAGAGCTGCGCTTCCTCATCCCGGACCGTGAGCTGCTGATCGAGCATCTGGTTGCTGTGACGGGCACGAGCGAAGGCCTCATTGGCCGCGATGGCGGCACCGAAGGCCGCGCCGTGCAGGTCTTCAAAGAAAGTCGGATCAAGGTTCATGGCCTCGAGCAGCCGCGCCGTGTAGCGCGACCTCAACGCACTCGCCTCCTCGGGCGTGTGCTCCGGGAGCGAGGGTCTGTGCTCGATCGCCTTCGAACGCTCGGTGATCGACCCACCAAAGCGCGACCCCTGTGCTCCTGGCGCCGCGATCTGGCGCGGGCCGCCGGGGACGACGAGCGAGCGAGCGCGGATGCGTGCCAGCGTCTTATAGAGGTCCTTGTGCACGAAGTAGTGCGAGGCGTCCTTGCCCGCGCGCTGCACGCGGTCGAGCGTGGCGCCGGCGTTGAGCGTGTTGCGCACGGTGCGGACGTCCGCGGGCGCAACCTCGCTGAGCTTGATCTCGGCGGTGAAGCCGCGATCTTCGCTGATGGGGTGCATGTAGTGCAGCACCGTCTCCGCGTTCTGGTTGACGTCCGGCAGCAACGCCACGCCGACGATCTTCTCGAGCTCGGCAAGGTCGACGTTGGACTTATCCGCCTCGAACGCGCGTTTAGCTACGATCGCCAGAAACTCATAGAGCTCGGAACGCACGAGGTAGCGATCCGAGGTCGCGTCGTACTCAACCGCATTGATGGTGGCGCCCGCATTGAGGACGGAGAGCACGCGCTGAGCGGCGTGAGGATCTAGTTGCTCCGGACGCACCTCGGACATGAAGCCCTGATCGTTCGTTATCGGCCGCATGGCGCCGAGCGTCAGGCGGGCGTTGTCGAACGTGTCGGGCAGCAGCGCGTTTTCGACGATCGCCTCGAGCTGCTGCGAGTTGCGGCCCTTGCTGCTCGGCACGTCCGCAAGCGGGGAGCGCACGGCATTGGCGCCGAAGAGGCCGGTCATGAAGATGAGCGAGTCGATGCCGATGGCGATGGCCAGCGCGAGGTAGGCCAGGCGGTTGCCGTCCTGGAAGGCGTTCCAGGTGACGACGAAGCGGTGCGCCTTGTCGTCGCGATTCATCTCGGCAAAGCTGATCTTCGTCCGCAGCTCGTCGGTCTGCTTGCTCGGCAGCCCGCTGTCGGCCAGGCACTTCGCCGCGAATGCAAACAGCGAATCTGTAGACTGATGCTGCGCGAGCTTGTCGCCGCCGACGCAATTGGCGTTGAAGGCGTTGGTGCCGGTCTCCAGCGCGAACAGGGTGGCTGCGGCCTCGCTCGCCTGCTTGGGATCGCAGTCGATGCCGGAGACCTTGGGTTTCGTGACCTCGGCCGAATACATGGCGTTGTAGAGCTGCGAGCAGCGCTGCTGCACGATGCCGAGCCGCTCCGCCGTCGGCTCCTGGCGGAACTCGACGCGCGCCTTCTCGAACGCGGGAAGCACGCGACCGGGATCCACGTGCTGCTCGGCGTCCTGGCCGGCGGCGTTGTCCTGCGCCATCTTGATGCGCTGCTCAGCCGTCTCCTGCTCGCCCTTGTATTTGGCAAGCTCGCCGTCGATTGATGCCAGCTCCTGCTTGATCTGCGAGATGCGCGTATCCGAGGTGTCGAGACGCTTCTTGGCATCCTTCACGCGGTCTTCCTGGATCTTGTAGGCCGCCTGCATCTTTTCCAGCTCGTCCATGCGCTGGCGGTAGATCGGACCCTTGCCTTCCTTGAGCGTGCCTTCGACGCCTTTGTCTTCGGCCATCGCCTCGACGCGTTTGGCGTCGATGGCGCGCGAGCGTGTGTCGAGCTCCGATTTCGTCGCCGCGTAGTCGGCGGCAAGCGTCGCCCGGTCGGATTGGATGCGTGAGAGCTCGTCCGTCAGCGTCGTCTTCTTGCCCGCGATGCCGGCCTGGCCGCTCTGGGCCGTCGTGATGCGCTCCTGCTGCTCCTTGATGCCCCGGTTGCGCTGCTCGATCTGGTCGTTGAAGTATTTCTCGATCTCGCCGGTCGAGCCCTGTGCTGCGGTAGCGAGTTTGTCGAGCTGACTGTCATAGGTATGCCAGCCCTCGCTCTTGAACAGCGATTCCGTTTGCACGAGCTGCTGCGCCGTTATCGTTTCGCCGATGTCGGCGACGATGCCGGTCACCTGGTTTTCGGCGCGCAACTGCGCAACGCGCTCGCGCTGGTCCTTGGGGAACACGGCGTTGAAGCGGCTGTCGAAGGAGAAGAACACCGAGGTCGACATGCAGGCGAGGAACATCACCCAGAGCATCGAATTCTTGGCGATGATGCGCAGCGCTTGCGCGTAAGGAGCGACGACGTCGGAGCGGGCAAACACGGTTAGCAGGCCAAGTCCGCCGAAGAGCACGCCGGCGGCGGTGAGGCCCTGGATCCAGCGGTCGGCGGCGATGCCGTGGCGGAGCTGGTAGAAGAACAAGGCGGCGGCAAGAAACACAACCGACAGCGCGATCACGACCACGAGCGGCGCAGTGACACGCGCCAGGCCGCTGCGCGGGACCGTGCTCATGCCGGTAGCGAAGCTTTCACCGATCAGCCAGGCGACGATCAGCATCACGCCGTGAATGCCGAAGGTGAACATGAGCGACAGCACCAATTCCCCGGTGAAGTTCGTCATGCCGTCCCAGGTGGTCCAGCCGCCGGCGAGCGACAACACAATCGCCGCCGTACCGAGCATCGCGAGCTGCCAGTTGGTGAAGAAGATTTCCTCGATGACCCGCCACAGCCGCGGGCCGACCTTGAAGAGCAGCATCACGGCCGCGAGCACCGCGGCCCCCAACAGGAAGCTCCGCGTGTAGGCCGCGGGGTTGGCGATCACACCGTCGACGAATTGCTTGACGTCCATTGCCTCGGCCTCTCCTCGCCCTTCGTTCCGCGGTCTCGCCGGGTCCTCCGTTCGAGGACAATGCCTGCGGCGCAAAGGTCACGCGCGGTGCAGCATGACCACACCTCCTGGCCGCTTCACGGCAAGAATGCGGCAATCGCGTGCGCGATCACCGACGATTTCGAGCGCGGCCGAACGAATCGAGAATTGGGGATTCGTCATCCTTAACGCAAGCATAAGATGCTGTTGTCGTGAACCTGGGAGGGTTCTGCTGCCTACACGGCTTCGAACAACGCCGCGAGGCCCATACCACCTTGGGCGCCCAGTGCAGCGACGCCGAGTGGCGCTCGCTTCCCCTCGCCGCGCGCCATGCGCGTGAAGAGACGCGTGACGAGCACGGCACCGGCGGCGCCGAGCGGATGCCCGCGTGCGATCGCGCCGCCGTCCGGATTGAGCAGGTCCTCGTCGAGCTCTAGGCTCTGCACCAACGCAATGGCCTGCGCCGCGGAGGACTCGCTCAACTCGATGATGCCGATGTCGGACCGCTTGAAGCCGTTGAGGCGCTGGTTCAGCGTCTTCATGGCCTCGATGGGGGCCGAGGCCTCCTCCTCCGGGCCGACGCCGCGGATTGCCTGGGCAACGAGGCGTAGCGCACGCGGCTTGCCCAGCTCAGCCCATATGCGCTCCGATACGATGACCGTCATAGCGGCCCCATCGTGCATGGCGCTGGTGTTGCCTGGGGTCAGCGTGCCGTCCGGCTGCTGGTAGGGAGCAAGTTGCGCCAGATCCTTGAAGTCGGGCTCCACCGCGCTCTGGTCGCGCGCCTCCTCCGCATTGGCGCGGATGGGCACGATTTCGCCAGTGAGGCGCTTGCTCGTGCGTGCGGCCTCGGCCTTGAGATGCGTGCGCAAGGCAAAGGCGTCCTGTTGCGCGCGGCTGATGCCGAGCCGCGCGGCCAGTGCTTCCGTCGCTTCAACCAAGGGCGGAACTCCGCCTTCCTCGGCCGGGCCGGGCTCGAAGCTCGTGAAGCGCGGCAACTGATAGAGCGTGCGCGGCTTGGCGATGCGCCAAGGGGCCGTTGAGAGCGCCTCGGCGCCGCCGGCAACCATGACCTCGGCATCGCCGGCTGCAATCGCGCGGTTCGCCGCCAAGATCGCGTCGAGTCCGGAGCCGCACTGGCGGTCGATGGTCGCCGCCGGCACGCTGTCGGAAAGGCCGGCTGCGAGTGCGATAAGCCGGGCGGGGTTGCCCCCTTGCGTGGCGTTGCCGACGATGACCTCGTCGACCCGGTCGGCATTGATGCCGGCATCGCGCAGAGCCGCCGCCACGATGGGAGCGCACAGTTCCTCGATCCGGCGGCCTTTGTGCAGGCCGCCAACACGGCCAAGCGCGCTACGCCGCGCCGCGATTATGTATGCGGGAGATGACGCCATCGGCTGGGTCTGAAAATCCTAAAAAGGGGCCTCGGAGCACGCAACGAAGTGCCCGCAACTGTTGTCGATATTTGTTGTCGGGGTGGGAGTAACCATATGATGGTGGCAGAAAAGGGAACGGTTCCATTGCGCTAGGCGATGGACTTATTCTGAGGCGCTATGCTCGAAACCTTCAGTGGTATAAAGTGACCGAAACAAAAACGGCAGCGCGGCAGGGTGGAATAATGTCTGAGAGCTCGGCGAAGCTCACGATTCCGGCGTCCGCCTCACAAAGCGACCGTCGTCTGGCCAAGGCCGTAGAGCGGGCCAACCAAGCCTTCGCCGACAAGAGCCTGCGATTTACCAAGCTTCGTCAGGACGTGTTCCAGGAGATCGCGTCGACGTACGCCTCGATCGGCGCCTACGACATTCTCGCCCGTCTAGCGGAGAAGGGCACTCGGCTCGCGCCGATCTCGGTCTACCGTGCTATCGACGCGCTGCTCGAGGCCGGTGTGATCCATCGCCTGGAGAGCAAGAACGCGTTCTTCGCCTGCCGCCGTCTCGATCACACCGCCGGACGCCGCCCGATCTTCCTCGCCTGCGAGAAGTGCAACGCGGTCCAGGAAGTCGACTCGGAAGGCATCTTCGAGACGATTGACCGCGTCTCACGCGCCACCTCGTTCCAGCCGCGCGTAAAATTCGTCGAGGTCTCCGGATTGTGCCGCAACTGCGCATCGAAAAAGGACTGAAGGCCGATGGCCGATCAGGATGTGCGAGCGGTCGCGCCCGCAGCGAATGCGCGCAGCCATGACGACAGACACGACCACGGCGTGACCTGTACGCAGGGCTGCCCGACGCAAACGCAGCACGAGAGCCGGCCCGATAGTCTGGGAGCCTTCGACCCCGCCGCGCTCATTTCCGCGCGTGGGCTAGGCTTTGCGCGCAACGGCCGCGTCCTCCTGGATGGCATCGACCTCGATATTCGCAAGCGCGAGATCGTGACGCTCATTGGGCCCAACGGCGCCGGCAAGACGACCCTGGTGCGCGTGCTGCTGGGGCTCGAGCAGCCCGACCGCGGCGAGGTGCGGCGGCGCGAGGGAATCCGCATCGGCTATGTGCCGCAGCGTTTCGACGTCGATGCGGTCATTCCGATGACGGTGGAACGCTTCCTCAAGCTCGGCGGCGAAGCTTCCCCAGAGGACATCGGCGCGATCCTTGATGAGGTCGGCGCCGGACATACGCGCCGCCAACAGCTAAGCCAGCTATCCGGGGGCGAGCTGCAGCGCGTCGTGCTCGCGCGTGCGCTCCTTCGCGATCCCGATCTCCTGGTGCTCGACGAGCCGGTGCAGGGCGTCGACTACACGGGCGAGGCCGAGCTCTACAACCTGATCGCACGCCTGCGCGATGAGCGCGGCTTCGGCGTGCTGCTCGTCTCGCACGATCTGCACATCGTCATGGCGCGTAGCGACCGTGTCGTCTGTCTCAACCGTCACGTCTGCTGCTCGGGCATTCCCGAGACGGTGGCCCAGCACCCAGCCTACGCACGCCTCTTCGGACCGGAGGCCGCGCGCGCGTTCGCGGTCTACCGTCACCACCACGATCACAGTCACGATATTGCCGGCGTCGCGCATTCGGCGGGCGAGCCCGCGGCTTCCGAGCGCCGATCGGCCGCAGGGGACGAGCGTGCTTGAGCCGTTCCTCGTTCGCGCCATCGTCGCCGGCCTCGCGCTCGCCATCGTAGCGGCGCCACTCGGGTGCTTCGTCATCTGGCAGCGCATGGCCTATTTCGGCGAGACGGTCGCGCAGGCGAGCCTGATCGGCGTTGCGCTCAGCCTCGCGTTTCGGCTCGACATCACTCTTGGCGTCGTCGTCATCGCCGTCCTCGTTGCCTTCCTCCTGCTCTGGTTCGGCCGCCAGCAGGTCGTCGCTCTCGATTCCATCCTCGGGCTCCTGCACCACGCCGCCCTGGCGACGGGCGTCATCGCCATGTCCATGCTCAAGGGGCCGCCTGTGGATCTCCTCGGCTTCCTCTTCGGTGACGTATTCGCGGTGACCAGGGCCGACATCGCCTGGATCGCCGGTGGTGGGGCGGCTGTACTGGCGATTGTCGCCTGGCTCTGGCAGCCGCTTTTGCGCTTGGCGCTGCACGAGGACTTGGCAGCCGCCGAGGGCATCGACCGCCGCCAGGTGCGTGCGATCTTCACGATCCTGCTCGCTGTGACCATCGCGGTCGCTATGAAGATCGTCGGCGTCCTCCTCGTGATGGCCTTCCTAGTGGTCCCTGCCGTTGCGGCGCGGCCACTTTCCGGCACACCTGAGCGGATGGTGCTGCTCACTGCCCTGGTGGCCGCAGCGAGCGTTGTGGCAGGGCTCGGCCTCTCCGCCACATTCGATACCCCCGGCGGTCCCTCGATCGTCATCGTGATGTCAATTGCGGCGGCCGCCTCATTAACTGCGGCGGGCGTTATGCGGGGGCGCTAGGGTCGCAGCCCGCGCCTGGGGCGGCTCGGGCTATGGCCAAGAGACGGGCACTGGGAGTAGTTAGGCGTAGGTCATCGGCGAAGGCGCAGGCCATGCAAGGCTCAGCTACCGATCTCGTGGCACCAAGGCGCGAAACGCACGCTGTTTCCGTGGGCGGGGTCGTCGTCGGCGGCGGCAATCCCGTCGTCGTGCAGTCGATGACGAACACCGATACGGCCGACATCAACGCAACCATCGATCAGGTGGCCGCGCTGGCGCGCGCAGGCTCCGAGCTCGTACGCATCACGGTCGATCGCGACGAAGCGGCTAAGGCCGTGCCGCATATTCGCGACGGGCTTGCGCGCCGCGGCGTGCGCGTGCCGCTCGTCGGTGATTTTCACTACATCGGACACAAGTTGCTGGGCGAGAATCCGGCCGCGGCGGAAGCGCTCGACAAGTACCGCATCAATCCCGGCAACGTCGGCTTCAAGGAGAAGAAGGACCGCCAGTTCGGTGCCATCATCGATATCGCGCTGCGGCACGCAAAGCCGGTGCGCATTGGCGTCAACTGGGGCTCGCTCGATCAAGAGCTGCTGACGCGCCTGATGGACGAGAACGCGAAGAGCAACGCGCCAAAGGATGCGCGCGCCGTCATGCACGAGGCGATCGTGCAGTCGGCGCTCATCTCGGCAGAGCGTGCCGAGGAGCTGGGGCTCGCGCCCGACCGCATCATCCTCTCGGCGAAGGTGTCGGCGGTGCAGGATCTCATCAGCGTCTACACGAAGCTCGCCGAGCGCGGCCGCTACGCGCTGCACGTAGGTCTCACGGAAGCCGGCATGGGGTCGAAAGGCATCGTCGCCTCGACCGCCGGCATCGGCCTTCTGCTGCAAGCCGGCATCGGCGACACGATCCGCGTCTCACTCACGCCTGACCCCGGCGGCGACCGCACGCTCGAGGTGAGGGTTGCGCAGGAGATCTTGCAGAGCATGGGGTTGCGGTCATTCCTGCCGATCGTCGCCGCGTGTCCCGGATGCGGGCGCACGACGTCGACGGTGTTCCAGGAGCTTGCGCGCGACGTGCAGGAGATGATCCGCGACCGCATGCCCGAATGGCGGCGGCAGTATCCCGGGGTAGAGACGCTGAGCCTTGCCGTCATGGGCTGCATCGTCAATGGCCCCGGGGAATCGAAGCAGGCCGACATCGGGATCTCGCTACCGGGCACGGGCGAAGCACCGTCAGCTCCGGTATTTGTGGACGGCAAGAAGGTGCTGACGCTGCGTGGCCCGAATATCGCCTCCGACTTCAAGCAGATCGTCGAAGATTACATCGAGCGGCGCTTCGGTCCCGCCGGCACAGGCAACGGCACGCAAAGACAGACGGCTTGAGGTGCAGCACCTCATGGGGGAACGGCAATGAAGAAGAAGCTGCGAGCTCTCCGGCTTGGAGCCGGCGTTTGCGCCGGCGCTGCGTTGCTCGCCGTCCTCGCCGCCTGCGGAGGCTCTGCGATCCCCGAGACCGACCGTGTGTTTCTCTCCGCAGCCGGCAGCTGGGACCGCAACCACGACGGCATCGTCACTTGCGACGAGTGGAAGGCTTATGCCGCCGAGCTGTTCGATGCTGCCGATGCCAACCACGACGGCTTCGTCGATCGCAACGAGTACGCGACGATCGTCTCGACCGACCGCATGTTCCAGACGGTAGAGTTCAGCTACTACGACACCAACGGCGACGGGAAGCTCGACCGCGCCGAGTTCGTCGAGAAGCCGAACCGCGCATTCGTGCTGCTCGACAAGGACCACACGTGCCGCCTCAACGCGAGCCAGGTTGCCGGCGCGCGTGCTCACACCGAGCAGATATTCGACTCCAAGAAGGCGACTAACAGCGATCCGCGCGAGAATTGCCCGACCGGCATGAAGTGCTAGGTCGCGCATCGAATTGACGCGCTTATTTTCACCTTGATTCGGCCCAGTCCCGGCCAAGCTCAGGTCACGCCGCACGCCTAGCGTGACGGACATGCGGGTCTCGCAGAGGCCTGATGCGGAACCCACGCACCCTGCGCTGCGTTTCCGCGCCAGAGATCGAACATACGGGGACTATTCGCTATGAAACGCTTGTTTCTGGCCGGTGCGATTGCCGGCTTATCGTCCGTGTGCGCCTATGCCGCGGACCTCGGGCCCTACCGTGCTCCGCCGCCGCAGGGCGACTACTACGAGCCGGTCCGCGACATGCCGTGGTCGTGGCGCGGCTTCTACGCCGGCGTCAACGCGGGCTATGCGTGGGGCGGCGATGATAGCGTCACGCTGTCGGGTCCGGGCGGCACCGCGACAGGTACGCTCGAGCCCAACGGTTGGTTCGGCGGTGGCCAGATCGGCTACAACGCACAGTTCCAATCGCTCGTGTTCGGCATCGAGGCTGATCTGCAGGGCGCCGACATCAGCGACGGCAACGCCTTTGCAAGCACCAACGTTGATTGGTTCTCTACGGTCCGCGGTCGCGTCGGCTATGCCGCCGGTCCGGCTCTGCTCTACGCCACCGGCGGCTTCGCTTTCGCCGACGTCAATACCAACGCTACTGTCAGCGGCGTCTCCTTCAGCAGCGATGAAGTGAAGACGGGCTATGCGCTCGGTGGCGGCATAGAGTGGGCATTCGCGCCGAATTGGTCGCTCAAGTCGGAATATCTCTACGTCAACCTGGGCGACGACGATTTTGGCGGACCGGGCGGAGTCGCGGCGCACTCGGAAACCGACTTCCACACCGTGCGCATGGGCCTGAACTACCGCTTCTGACGCATGGCATCGACAAAATGGGTGGGCGCGTGCAGACGTGCCCGCCCGTTCTCTTTTAGTGCCCGCGGCTCGCGGCAAAGCGCGCCGCCTCGATGAGCATTTCTGCTCGTGCGTCGAAAGGCTTTAGCGCGGCGATCGCGTGCTGCTCCGCCTCGCCAAGCAGCGTTCGTGCCTTCGGGATGCCAAGCAGCCCGATGAGCGTCGCCTTACCCGCTGTGCTGTCCTTGCCCGTTGCCTTGCCGACCTTCGCAGCCTCGCCTTCTGCATCGAGCAGGTCGTCCGCGATCTGGAACGCGAGCCCCAGGTGTTCGCCGTACTCGCGCAGAGCACCTCGCTCGCGCGCACAGCCCTGCGCGAGGATCGCGCCCGCCTCGCAGGCGCAGGCGATGAGGGCTCCCGTTTTCAAGCTTTGCAGCTCGCGCACGTGCGCGACCGTGCGCTCGGTCGGCTCGCCACGCTTCTCCGCGGCGAGGTCGAGCATCTGACCTTTCACCATCCCGCGGCCGCCCGCCGCCTTCGCGACCTCGGCCGCAAGCTCGGCGCGGACGCGGGCATCGGGGTGGGTTTTCTCCTGAGCGAGGATTTCGAAGGCGAGCGTCAGCAACGCGTCGCCGGCAAGGATTGCCGTCCATTCGTCATAAGCCTTGTGCACGGTTGGCTGCCCCCGGCGCACGTCGTCGTCGTCCATCGTAGGAAGGTCGTCATGCACGAGCGAATAGCAATGGATGCACTCGATCGCTGCAGCGGTGTTTACCGCTTGTGCCGCCGGGACGCCGAACAGGGCCGCGCTTTCGAGGACCAGGAATGGCCGGAAGCGCTTGCCGCCGGTGAACAGCGCATGCCGCATGGCGGCGCCGAGCCGCGTGCCCTCGCCCGGACCACACTCGGTAAGCAGCGCGTTAAGCCGCTCCACGGTGAGGCCCGCCGCGTCAGCAAGCCTTTGCACAATCCCCATTGACCGATTACCTGTAGCCCCGGCAACCCATTCCTGGCCGGGTGCTATCTGGCGACCTGGCGCTCGCGGATATAGCACCCGGGGCACGCAAGGAAAGCATGGCCAGCTCCAACCCTCCTTTTGACGCAGCCGACACCCCGACGACGCAACCGCTGCGGCGGTCGGAGCCGGAGTCATCTGAGGCTGCGCAGGAGCCGCAGCCGCCCGCAACAAGCGCGCTGCGGCAAAGCACGAACTGGTTCGAGCCCGACTTCGACGCGGATGTTCCAACGACGGCTGTGACGCAGCCGGTCGAGCCGGCGCTTGAGAACCCGGATAGCACGGGGAGCAAAGTTGAAGCCGCTCCAGCGGAGACCCCACCGCCTTCGGCCGATCTGCCGGTTCCGCCATCCGGCGATCCGATGCCTGCCGAACTGCCACCGACGGACGCGATCGTTGAACCGACCGCGTGGAATATTGCCGCTGACGAGCCGACCACGATGAGCAGGGTCGCCGCCGAGATCGCGGCCGCCCTGACGCCTACGGTGCCGGCGCAGTCTCAGACCGAGGCCGAAGCCGTTCGCGAGTACGCGGCTCCGACCTTCATTCCGCCTGCGCCAGCTGACGTGTCTGCTGTCGTGCCCGCACCTTCCGCGCCAGCCCTCGCGCTGACCAAGCCGCGGCGGCTGACCGATCTCGCTGTGCGCGCCGGCAAGGTCGCGGCGATCGTCTTCTGCGCGTGGTTCTGTGTCGTCCTCGGGCTCATCGTGCTCTACCGCTTCATCAACCCGCCGTTCTCCTCGCTCATGGCCATGCAGTGGGTTGGCGGAACGGACGTCCACCAGGACTGGGTGCCGCTCGAGAGCATCTCGCCCAACCTCATCCACGCCGTCGTGGTGTCGGAGGACAGCCGCTTCTGCGAGCATTGGGGCATCGACTTCGTAGAGATCGCGGAAGCCTTGAAGCGCACACCCTTGGGGCCGCCACGCGGCGCCAGCACCATCACCATGCAGGTCGCCAAGAACCTGTTCCTGTGGCCGGCTAAGAGCTATGTGCGCAAGGTCATCGAGGTGCCGCTGACCTTTGCGATCGAGCTATTCTGGCCGAAGCGCCGCATCCTCGAGGTCTACCTCAACATCGCCGAATGGGGCCCCGGCATCTTCGGGGCGGAGGCTGCCTCGCAGGCCCATTTCAACCGGCCGGCCAGCCGGCTTTCGGCCCGCCAAGCGGCCCAGCTGGCCGTGGCGCTGCCAAATCCGATTGCCCGCGATGCCGGTTCCCCAGGCCCGCGGACCGCCCACCAAGCCTCGGTCATCCAGCGGCGGACGGGCCACGAGCCCGAGGCCATTGGCTGCGTCATGACGGGCGGGTAAGGGCATACTCGACCCCCTGGCACTCCCCCAGGAATGTAGTATAAGGCGCCCCCAGCTTGCCCCGGATCCGTCATTGGCCCCGGGGCGTTGACTTATCGGGTATCCGGCCAGAGGCGCCGGCAACCGGCTCGCGGCAGTGAAATTGACCGGTTTGGCCGAGAAGCACCTCGCCATTGCAAGGAGTAGAAAATGGCTGTTCCCAAGCGAAAAGTATCGCCGATGAAGCGCAACCAGCGTCGTTCGCATGATGCGTTGAGCGCGCCCACGTATGTGGAGGACAAGGAGTCGGGTGAGCGCCGCCGCCCCCATCATATTGACCTAAAGACCGGCAAGTATCGCGGCCGTCAGATCCTGGCCCCGAAGGCCGACGCGTAAGGCTTCCAGCCGGCTGTTTGCGGCATATGCGAAGACCTTTCCGCGTTGCAGCCGCAAGGGCCTCGTGGCAAAAGTTCTTGGATTGGGGTCATTGAGGCCGGCTGGAAAAGGGGAATTTGTATGTCGCTCAGGTCGCTTCCGCTCATTGTGCTGGCCTTCATCCTCTACAACGCCCTGGTGCTGCTGTTTGGCGTTGATGTGCTCGACAAGAACTTGTTCGAGATTCCCATGCTGAGCGGCGGCATCTGGAAGTTCAACTGGGGCCATCTCATCATCCTGGCGACCCTGATGCTGCTCTTCGTCGAGCTCGTGAAGTCGACCTACACCAACGCCTCCTCGCTCGTTGACCATGGCCTGTCGATGATTGTGTTCATCGCCTGTCTCATCGAGTTCCTGATGACGCCGCAGGCGGCGACCTCGGTGTTCTTCCTGATCGTCGTCGCAACGGCGATCGACGTCGTCGCCGGCTTCACGATCGGCATCCGCGTCGCGCAGCGCGACCTCACGTTCGGAACGAGCAACTAGCATCGCGAGACGGGGCGATTGCGCATGTGCGCGATCGCCTGCTCGGCGCCCACGTTCGCTCAGCTATCGTTGAGAGAAAGAAGCGGCTACTCGCGGTCCTGCGAGAGCTTGTCGATCTTCTGCTGCATGCTCGCGAGTTGAGCTTTCAGTTCGCCCAGCTCATCGGACTCTTTCGGCACGGCGCCCTTTTCGCCCTTCTCTGGCTGATCCCCGCGCTTGCCGCCGGCGGGAAGGCCCGTGAACGGGCTCCACATGGACAGCGCCTGCTCGAACATCTGCATGTTCTTGCGCGCGGTGTCCTGATAGATCTCGAAGGCTGCGGCCGGATTGGAGAAGGCGCTGGCGAACTGAGTGCGGAACTTCTCCTGCTGGCTCGCCAAGTTCTCGAGGCTGAACTGCAGGTAGCCCGGGACCATGCGGCCGATGCTGTCGTCGTAGAAGCGGATGAGCTGGCGCAGGAACGGAACGGGCAGCAGCGTCTGGCCACCCTGGCGGTTCTCCTGCTCGACGATTATCTGCGTTAGCACGGAGTGGGTGAGGTCGTCGCCGGTCTTGGCATCGTAAACGACGAAATCGCGATCACCGCGCACCATCGAGGCGAGATCGTCAAGCGTGACGTAGGTGCTCGTCTCGGTGTTGTAGAGCCGCCGGTTGGCATACTTCTTTATGACAACGGCTTCTTTCTTCTCGGCGGGTGTGGGTGCGTCGGTTTTGTTGAGCATTGCACGAGCCGCTGAAGGTGTTTTTGCAGTGCACAGCGTAACACACCCGGCGCACCGGGTGCCAGCCGATTGTGTTGACCTTATCGACCGTATGTCGCAATTGCAGGCTGGAACGCCGTGCTGCTATCGTGCCCGCAAATCGGCCGTTGCTCGCTGTTTACGAAGGCCAGTCCGCCCTTTGGGCGGGGTAATACTAACAACAACTACGCCCGAGGAGGCGCCTAGCCGATGAGCCAAGACACATCGACCATCGTCATTGCCAGCGCGGCGCGGACGCCGGTCGGCTCGTTCAACGGATCATTGGCGAGCTTGCCAGCGCATGAGCTTGGCAAGGTTGCGATCAAAGCCGCTTTGGATCGGGCCGGCCTGCAGCCGGGCGACATCACCGAGGTGGTGCTTGGGCAGGTGCTGACTGCGGGTCAGGGCCAGAACCCTGCACGGCAGGCGTCCATCGCAGCGGGCATTCCGGTCGACGCGCCGGCGTGGAGCATTAACCAGGTTTGCGGCTCGGGGCTGCGGGCTGTCGCGCTCGGCGCTCAGCAGATTCTCACCGGCGCCTCAAACGTCGTCATCGCGGGCGGCCAGGAGAGCATGAGCCAGAGCCAGCACGCGGCCTACCTGCGCAGCGGCACCAAGATGGGCGCGCTCGAGCTCGTCGACACCATGATCAAGGACGGCCTGTGGGATGCCTTCAACGGCTACCACATGGGCATCACGGCCGAGAACGTCGCCCGCCAGTGGCAGATCACGCGCGAGGACCAGGACAAGTTCGCCGTTGCCTCGCAGAACAAGGCCGAGGCCGCCAAGAAGGCCGGCAGGTTCAAGGACGAGATCGTGCCCGTCACCATCAAGGGCAAGAAGGGCGATACGATCGTCGACCAGGACGAGTACATTCGCGAAGGCGCAACGCTTGACTCGGTCGCCAAGCTGCGGCCCGCTTTCGACAAGGCCGGCACCGTCACCGCGGGCAACGCTTCGGGCATCAACGATGGCGCTGCCGCCGTGGTGCTGATGACGCTCGCTGAGGCGCAGAAGCGCGGCATCGAGCCGCTCGCTCGCATCGTGTCGTGGGCTCACGCCGGCGTCGATCCCTCGATCATGGGAACGGGGCCGATCCCGGCCTCGAAAAAGGCGCTCGAGAAGGCCGGCTGGACCGTCAAGGACCTCGATCTCGTCGAGGCGAACGAGGCGTTCGCAGCGCAGGCGTGCGCGGTCAACAAGGGCCTCGGCTGGGATACCGACAAGGTCAACGTCAACGGCGGAGCCATTGCCGTCGGCCACCCCATCGGCGCTTCGGGCGCGCGGATCCTCACCACGCTGCTGTATGAGCTGAAGCGGCGCAATGCCAAGCGCGGCCTCGCAACCTTGTGCATCGGCGGCGGCATGGGTATCGCCCTGTGCGTCGAGCGCGGCTGAGAGCGCGGCAGACAATAAGAACGCCGGCGGCTTCGGCCGCCGGCTAGACCGGTTGCTCAAATCAATCCAATACCAACAACAGAAAAGTTCGAGGGAGGAAGGTTATGGCTCGTGTCGCGCTGGTGACAGGAGGGACGCGTGGCATTGGTCACGCCATCTCGATCGCGCTCAAGGCGCGGGGCTATCGAGTGGCGGCAAACTATGCCGGCAACGACGCCGCCGCTCAGCAGTTCCAGATTGAGACCGGCATTCCGGTGTTCAAATGGGATGTGGGCGATTACGCCGCCTGTGAGAAGGGCGTGGCGCAGGTGGTCAAGGAGCTCGGACCCGTCGACGTGCTCGTCAACAACGCCGGCATTACGCGCGACGCCATGCTCCACCGCATGACCAAGGAGCAGTGGGATGCGGTCGTGCGCACCGATCTCAACTCGGTCTTCAACATGTGCCGGCAGGTGATCGAGAGCATGCGCAACCGCAGCTTCGGGCGCATCATCAACGTCTCCTCCATCAACGGCCGCAAGGGGCAGATGGGGCAGACCAATTACTCTGCGGCCAAGGCCGGCGTGCACGGGTTCACGAAGGCGCTCGCCTTCGAGGGCGCGGCCAAGGGCATTACCGTCAATACGATTGCGCCCGGCTACATCGCGACCGAGATGGTCGCCGCGGTGCCGAAGGAAGTGCTCGAAACGAAGATCATTCCGCAGATCCCGGTCGGCCGCCTCGGCGAGTCGGACGAGATCGCCCGCGCAGTCGTGTTCCTGGCGGCGGACGAGGCCGGCTTCGTGACGGGGGCTTGCCTCGACGTCAACGGCGGCCACTACATGGCCACCTGACGCCGGGTGCGCCGCACGCATCTAAAGCTTTAGATCAGGGATTTGGAGCAGCGCTCCGCGGCCTTAGCCGCGGAGACGCGTGCGGATGATCCGTGGGAACTCGTCGTTGGGCGGGTTGCCCTGGTCGGCTGCGCCCTGCTGCCGGTCCTCCAGGCTCCACCACCGGTCCGCGCGCAGCTCGTTGCTGGGCACGGGCTGTGCCTGATGCGACGGAGCGCCTTGCGGCGGTGCCGGAGCATAGGCCGGGGCTGGTGCCGAGCCGTACGCCGGCATCTGCGGAGCCGCGGCGCGCTGGGCGACGGCAGGGCCGGCGAACCAAGCTTCGATGAGATCGAGCTCGTCCGCCGAAAGGTTCAAGCCCTGACTACGGCAGCGCGCGACCACGAAGTTGCGGAAGCGGCTGGCGAACAGGCTCGCCGATACGCCCTGGTCGAACCATGGATCGGCCTCGCTCACGACATCGAGTATGAACCGCGCGTCGTCGCGACGAACCTCGACGCCCATGTCGTGCGCGCGCTTGCCGATGTTGACGAGCGTCTGCGAGCCGGTGAGGCCGTTGGCGGTGATTTCTTGCGCCATGACTTCAAACAGCGTGCGGTAGTCGGGCGGCGACAGTGTCGGCGCCTGGCTAGCCTCGTGGATACGCGCGATCGACTGCTGGATCGCGGCTGCGCTGTCACCGGGCCGCTGCGGAGCCTGCGGCTGCGAGCGAAGTAGCCCCGGCTGGCCCGAGAGGGCTTCGGACTGCGCCGGGGCCAGCGGACCGCGCTGCGCCTGGGCGGGGGGCCCGGATGGCGCAGCAACGGGACGCTGAGCGGGTTGCGCGGCACCCAGCAGCGGAGGAAGCGAGCGCTGCATCGGGGCGGCGGCGGCTTCTTGACGTAACGGTTCGGGGGTACGTGAGGGTTCGGGGGTACGCGCCTCGGGCCGCGCCTCTACCCGGCGGGCTTCGCCCCGGGCAGCGCGCGTGGCGTCATAGACGTAGTAAGGCGGCTGGTCGCTGAGGCGGATGTCCTCGGGCAGCCCCTTGGCGAGCAGGTCGCGGAAGCCGCCGATGCCGCCCCAGGCGGAGCCCACGGTCTTGTCGTACCCGAGGTTGCGCACCGCGCGATCGGCAAGCGCTTCGAGCGGCACGGGGTGGTTGGTCGCACGAACGACCGCGATGACCTCGGCAAGGATATCCTTGCGCGCGGCCTCGAGGCTCATGCTGCTGGGGAGCGCGGCCTGCTCGGGCCGCTTCTCCACCTGCTGAGGCTCCGCCCGTCCCGGGAGCTGACCCTCGAGCAGCAGCGCGAGGAAGTCGCTCTCGCGGATCTCTGCGTCACAGATCGCCGTGTAGGGCGCGGCCGTGTTGTCGTTCGAATAGATCACCGTGCGGCGCGCATGCGAGCGCAGGCGGTGCAACACGGGCGTGAAGTCGGCATCACCCGAGAGGATGACGAACTCGTTGAAATAGGTGTCATGGGTGAGGATGTCGCGCACATCCATCACCATGCGAATATCGGCCGAGTTCTTGAGCTGCGCGGTGAGCGGCGGGCAGTCGATCACCTCGAATCCGGCGCGCAGGAAATGATGGCGCACGAACGGAAACGAGCTCATGTCGGTGGAGTTGTCGCTCTGGTTGCGACGAGGGACAGGATTGCCGTAGCAGCGGTTGATCACAATGCGGCGCTGGCGCGTCTCTGCTGGGCCGTTGGTCGGGGTCATCAGGCGCCCGGACTCGATCTCCTTGATCCAGCGGGCTGCGTCCTTGGAGAAGCGCTTGGCCGCTTCCTCGTTCTTGCGTTTCAAGGACAGGTAAACGTTGTCGTAGTCGACGAAAACTGTCGTCAGAATGGGCCCAAGTGACTCCCTCTGCATAACCGGCAACCCCCGCTAGCCGTGATTCGAATCGAGTAGCGGCAACTGTTTATGAGTCGGCTGGGGGCGGCAAGCGCGGGGTGGACGCAACGGCGATCAATGCGAGAAATTCTATTAGTTTTAATAGCTTACGAAAGCGTGCCCCGGTTCGTTAGTGGTGGAAAATCCACTTTTGCGCCCCTTAGGCAACATCATTCAGAGGCAGCGCCGGGCTCGAATCCAGGCGGAGCGAGGTCGAACCCGGCGAATTCGAAGCCGGGCGCAACCGTGCAACCGACAAGCGTCCAGGCGCCGAGGCTCTTGGCGCTCTGCCAATGGCCTGCCGGCACGACCGCCTGCGGACGCTCGCCGGCGCCGAGATCGTTCCCCAGGTGGACGCAGTTAGGTGCATTCCTCGGTGCCGCGATCGCTAGCTCCAGCGGCGCACCGGCATGCCAATGCCAGACCTCCGCCGCGTCGACGCGGTGCCAGTGCGAGACCTCGCCTGCCGCCAAGAGAAAATAGATGGCGGTGGAGGCGGCGCGGCCGCCATCGCTGCGCTGATCGCGGAAAGTCTCGCGGAAGTGCCCGCCCTCGGGATGAGGCATGAGCCCGAGCAGGCGGATCACGTCGGCGGCGGCGAGCCCGGTCATCAGGATTTGTTCTTGCGCTCGCGGATTGCGGCAAACACCTTCCAGTCGGGCGCATACGGCATGCCGAGGATGGCGCGAATGGCGGTTACGTGCGGCCGCAGGAACGGGTTCGTCTCGAGCTCCCGGTCGAGCCGCGTCGGCAGCGTCGGCTTGTTCTTGTCGCGCAACTGGTCGACTTCCTTGGCGCGGTTCTGCAGCGCGGCGTTCTCGGGATCGACGGTGAGCGCAAAGCGCGCGTTCGCGGCGGTATACTCGTGGCCGCAGTAGATCTCCGTGTCGCGCGGCAGCGCCATGAGCTTCTTCAGCGAGTTCCACATCATCTCAGCGTTGCCTTCGAAGATACGCCCGGCGCCCATGGCAAACAGCGTATCGCCCACGAAGGCGACGCGCGCCTCGGGGATCCAATAGGCGACGTGGCCGACCGTGTGCCCCGGGGTCTCGATTACTTTGATCTTGAAGGCGCCGAAGGGGATCTCGTCTCCTTCGGAGACGGCGACGTCGATGCCCGGGATGCGGTCGGCTTCCGCCAGCGGGCCGATAATGGTGCAGCCAGTAACCTCCTTGAGGCGCTGGTTGCCGCCGGTGTGGTCGCCGTGGTGATGGGTGTTGAGCACGTGTGTGAGCCGCCAGCCCTTGGCGTCGAGGCGCTCCAGGATCGCCTTAGCGTCGGGGGCGTCGATCGAAGCGGTCAGTCCGCTTTCCGCATCGTGAATGAGCACGGCGTAGTTGTCGGATAGACAGGGAAACTGCTCAATCTCGAGCTTTGGCATACGGGGGTAACTTTCGTGCGGCAGCGTTTGGGGAGGCGACCCTAACGGTGCCATCCCGTGATGACAACGCACCTGCCACAACGGCTTGAATTGCGGCATGATCCGCCTGTTGGAAACGCGGCCGCCGCGGACAGCTCTGGGCAATCGATGCAACTCGACGCCGGCGACCTTCGGGAGTTCTACGCGACCGCGATCGGCCAGGCCGTACGCCGGCTGCTGACGCACCGCATCCGCGCGCGCTGGCGCGGCTTGCACGGCGCCACCCTGATCGGCCTAGGGTATGCCTGTCCCTACTTGGGCGCCTTCCGCGGGGAGGCGCAGCGCATAGGCGCGCTGATGCCGGAGGCGCAGGGCGCGATCGTGTGGCCGCGCGATGCCCCGGTGCGATCGGCCCTTGTCGAGGAGGACCACCTGCCGCTGGCCGATGGCTCGGTCGACCGCCTGCTCGCCGTGCATTGTCTGGAGACCGCGGAGCGGGTGCGCCCGCTCTTGCGCGAGATGTGGCGCGTGCTCGCCCCGGAAGGCCGCCTCATACTCGTCGTGCCGAACCGCCGCGGAGTTTGGGCGAGACTGGATAAGACGCCCTTCGGCCAGGGACGCCCCTACAGCCGGCGCCAGCTCGAGGCGCTGCTGATCGAGGCCCTGTTTACGCCGTTCGATTGGGGCGGCGCGCTATACGTCCCCCCCGTCGATCTGCGCGTCCTCCTGCGTTCGGCAACGGCGTGGGAGCGCGTCGGCGAGGCGCTGTCCCCGGCCTTTTGCGGTGTCATAATCGTCGAGGCGCGTAAGGAGCTGATGGCGCCCATCGGCAAGCCGGCGAAGGCGCGGGCGTTGCGCGACTTCGTGACCATCGGCGGCCGCGCGAGCTAACGGGCGTCGCGCTTGCGCATGAGGAACACGGCCTTCTCGCCGAACAGATTCTGCAGCGAGATCGAGCTGCCGGATGGGCAGCCGCTGGCCCGAGGTGTTGAAGGCGACGGCCGATTCCACCTCGGCGTCGACGAGGCTGCACGAGATCGGCGAAATCCTTGATCGTGCACAGATGCGCGTCGGGGCTCGCGTACCACGGCTCGGGCAGGTTCTGCGTCTGCGGCATGCGGCCGGTGAGCAGCAGCTCCGCGCGGATGCGCCAGTGGCCGAAGTTCGGGAACGACACGATGGCGCGGTGGCCGATGCGCAAAAGGTTCTCGAGCACGGTCTTGGGGTAGCGTGTCGCCTGGATGGTGAGGCTCAGGATCGCGTAGTCGAAGGCCTGGTCGGGATAGTCGGCGAGGTCGCGGTCGGCGTCGCCCTGGATGACCGAGAGGCCGCGCGTCACGCAGGCGTTGACGCGGTCGCGCGACAACTCCACGCCGCGCCCGTCGGTCGAGCGTGTGTCTGCCAGGAGCTGCAGCAGCGCGCCGTCGCCGCAGCCGACGTCGAGCACGCGCGAGCCGGGCTCGACCATCTCGGCGATCAGCAGGTGGTCGACGCGGTGCGCGCCTTTGATCGGGGTCTCGGGCTTGAGCATGAAAGGGTGGCCCTGCGCTAGACCTTGAGGCCGCGCTTCACGCCGGCCGCGTTGAGGAAGCCGCGGATGGTGGCGAAGAAGACCGGCTCCTCGAGCAGGAAGGAATCGTGACCGTTGTTGGTCTCGATCTCCACGAACGACGACGTTGGCCGCGACCGCGTTCGAGCGCTTGCACGATCTCGCGGCTCTCGCGCGTCGGGTAGAGCCAGTCGCTGGTGAAGGAGACGACGCAGAAGCGCGTCTTCGTTCCGCGGAAGGCGCTTGCCAGCACGTCGCCGTGCTCGGCCGCGAGATCGAAATAGTCCATTGCCCGCGTGATGTAGAGGTAGCTATTGGGGTCGAAGCGGTCGACGAAGGTCGAGCCCTGGTGGCGCAGGTAGCTCTCCACCTGGAAGTCGGCGTTGAACGAGAAGGTGACGCGCGAGCGCTCCTGCAGGCTGCGGCCGAACTTGCGGTGCAACGCCTCTTCGGAAAGGTAGGTGATGTGCGCGGCCATGCGCGCGACGGCGAGCCCGTTGCGCGGGATCTTGCCGTGGGCGTGATAGTCGCCGCCGCACCAATCGGGATCGGCCATCACGGCCTGGCGCCCCACCTCGTGGAAGGCGATGTTCTGCGAGGAATGCCAGGCCGCAGTCGCGATCGGCACCGCGGAGAACACGCGCTCGGAGTGGCTCGACGCCCATTCCAGCACCTGCATGCCGCCCATGGAGCCGCCGATGACGCAGAAGAGCTGGTCGATGCCAAGGTGGTCGATGAGGCGCACCTGCGCATTCACCATGTCGCCGATGGTGATGACCGGAAAATTGAGGCCGTAGGGAGTGCCCGTGCGCGGGTCGATCGAGGCGGGCCCCGTCGAGCCCATGCAGCCACCGAGGATGTTGGCGCAGATGACGAAGAAGCGGTTGGTGTCGACCGGCTTGCCGGGGCCGACGAGCGTCTCCCACCAGCCGGGCTTCTTGGTCACCGGGTGCTCGCTGGCGACATACTGATCGCCGGTGAGCGCATGGCAGACGAGAATCGCGTTCGATTTGGCCGAGTTCAGCGCGCCGTAGGTCTGGTAGGCGACCGAGATGGGCGCGAGCAGCTGGTCGCAGGCAAGCCGCAGGGGCTCGCTCGCGGGCAGCCGCAAAACCTTGCTCGAGGGGTTGTTCACCTCGGCAAGTCGCACGTTCGCGGTCTGGTCGAATGACTTAACGGGGGCGCTGCTCATGCTTTGTGTCTCTGGGCCCGAATTTAGCCTTTTGGCGTGCCTCGGACCCTGTGCCGCCGAAGGTCGAGGTTAGCTAGGCTCTGCAAAACAAATGTCAATCTTTTCTTTGATTTCGGGCGAGCCGCTGTCTATCAGTCGGGGCTTGCGCGCGGAGCCATCCGGCGCCCTCGCGAAAAACCAGACGAGACCCCAAAAGATGACGTCGCCCGCACCGCGGCCGAGCATACTCGAAATCGACCCCTACGTGCCGGGTGAAAGCCGCCTCCCGGCAGGCCTGAAGCCGATCAAGCTCTCCTCCAACGAGACGCCGCTCGGCCCCAGCCCCAAGGCGGTCGCCGCATTCAAGGAAACCGCCGGCGAGCTCGAGCGCTACCCCGACGGCGGGGCGACGCGCCTGCGCGCCGCAATCGCCGCGCGCTATGGGCTGAATGCCGCGCGCATCGTCTGCGGCGCGGGCTCGGACGAGCTTTTGGGGCTCTTAGCACACGCCTATCTTGGCCCCGGCGATGAGGCGATCTTCACCGAGCACGGGTTCCTGCTCTACCGCATCATCGTTCTCGCCAACGGCGCGAGGCCGGTCGTCGCCCCCGAGACCGACCTGCGCACCGACATCGCGCAGATCCTCGCCCGCGTGACCGAGCGCACAAAGGTCGTGTTCCTCGCCAACCCCAACAACCCGACCGGCACGTACGCGCCGATCGACGAGGTGCGCACGCTGCGCGAGAAGCTACCCGCGCACGTGCTCCTCGTGCTCGACGCCGCCTATGCCGAGTACGTGCGCCGCAACGACTACGAGGCCGGCATCGAGCTCGTCGCGACCACACCCAACACGGTGATGACGCGCACCTTCTCCAAAATCCACGGACTGGCTGGTCTGCGGCTCGGTTGGGCCTATTGCCCCGAAGGGGTGGCCGACGCCTTGAACCGCATTCGCGGGCCGTTCAACGTCTCGACGCCCGCGCTTGCCGCCGGCGTCGCCGCCATCGAGGACAAGGTGCACGAGGAGGCGTCCGTCGCCCACAACGAGCGCTGGCTGCCGTGGCTCACGACCGAGATCGAGAAGCTGGGGCTCAAGGTGACGCCGAGCGTGGCGAACTTCCTGCTCATGCATTTCCCGAAGGAGCCTGCGCGCAACGCGCATGCGGCCGACGCCTTCCTCAAGTCGCGCGCCATCATCGTGCGCCGCGTCGACGCCTATGGCCTGCCCGGTGCGCTGCGCGCAACCATCGGCTCGGAAAGCGACAATCGCGCGGTCGTTGCGGCGCTCTCGGCGTTTCTCGATGGAGCCGCCGCATGACGCGCCCGATGTTTGAGCACGTCGCGCTGGTCGGGATCGGGCTCATCGGCTCGTCGATCAGCCACGCCGCGCGCCGCAAGGACCTCGCCGGCACCATCAGCGGCAGCGCCCGCACCCAGGCGACGGTCGATACGGCGCTGAAGCTCAAGCTGATCGACCGGGGGTACGCAAACGCCGCCGAGGCGGTCAAGGGCGCCGACCTCGTGATCCTGAGCGTTCCCGTTGGCGCCTGCGGGGCGCTTGCCGCCGAGATAGCGCCGCACCTGCGTCCGGGCGCAATCTTGACCGACGTCGGCTCCGTGAAGGCCGCGGTCGTGCGCGACATCGCTCCGCACGTGCCGAAGGGCGTGCACTTCGTGCCGGGCCACCCGATCGCCGGGACGGAGCAGTCGGGCCCGGAGGCCGGATTCGCCGAGCTGTTCGATAACCGCTGGACCATCCTCACGCCGGAGCCGCGGACCGACAAGGCGGCGGTGGAGACGCTCAAGGCCTTCTGGGCGGCGCTCGGCGCCAAGGTCGAGATCATGACGCCAGAGCACCACGACATGGTGCTCGCGGTGACGAGCCACCTGCCGCATCTCATCGCCTACAACATCGTCAATACGGCCGAGCACCTGGAGCGGGTGACGGATTCGGAGGTGATCAAGTTCTCCGCCGGCGGCTTTCGCGATTTCACCCGCATAGCCGCCTCCGATCCCACCATGTGGCGCGACGTGTTCCTCAACAACAAGGAGGCGGTGCTCGAGATGCTCGGCCGCTTCTCCGAGGATCTGACGGTGTTGCAGCGCGCGATCCGGTTCGGCGACGGCGAAACCCTGTTCCGCCTGTTCACGGAAGCGCGCGCGGTGCGCCGCGGTATCATCGAAGCGGGGCAAGACACGGCCGCGCCCGATTTCGGACGCCAGAAGGTGGAGGGGGACCTTCCCCTCACGAGCGGGAAGAGCGCACACAAGTAGATGGCAGAGCCGCACGAACTCTGGGTGTTTGCCTACGGCTCGCTGATGTGGCGGCCGGGCTTTCCGAGCGAGGAGATCGTGCATGCAAGGCTGGTTGGATGGCGCCGCGCGTTCTGCATCTACTCCCGCTTTCATCGTGGCTCGCCGCAGCGCCCCGGGTTGGTGCTCGGGCTCGACCGCGGCGGAGTGTGCGAGGGGCTGGCCTACCGCGTGGCGCCGGCCAACGTCGCCTCGACCCTCGCCTACCTGCGCGACCGTGAGCAGGTGGTCAGCGTCTATCGCGAGGCGCTGGTGCCGGTGACGCTCATGACGCCCGAGCGGCCCGAGGTTCTAGCGCTGGCCTTCCTCGTCGAGCGGGCACACCCGAGCTACGCCGGCGCGCTCGCGTTGTGCGAGCAGGCGCAGCTCATCCGCGGAGGCAGCGGGCGCTCGGGCAACAACATCGACTATTTCCTGAGCACGCTTACGCATCTGGGCGAACTCGGCATCCGCGAGCGCGAGCTCGAGCGGCTCCTGGGCCTCGTCGGCTCGCACCTTGCCCATAACGGCGCGGGAAACGGCGTCACTCATCCGAGCGCGGTGGCGCTCATGCACGAGCAGCGCAAGCGGCCTGTGCGCACGCGCCCATTCAGGCCGGAGGACGCGCGGCGGTTCTGCTACCGAACCGTGCTCGGCGCGCTCTAAGCGCAGGTCATTCTGAAATCAGTGGAAGGAGCTGCCGGTGAGGCGCGCAAGGTCCGCCTCGATCTGGCCCGTGCGCAGATCGAACTCGACGAGCTTGCTGAGCTTCTGCGTCTCGGCCAGCAAGTGCACGTGGACCTCATCGGCCCCGAGCTCGGCACCGCGCTGGCGGATCTCCGCGAGGTTGAGCGAGGCAGCGGTGTTGCTCACGCGGCCGATCGAAAGCACCTTGCGGCGCGCGCCCGGCTCACGGCGCACGAGGACGTAGTTGGCGGCGGGGAGCGCGGGGCAATCGAGCAGCTCGTACACGGTGTGCACGTAGCGCTTGCCGGAAGCGCCGGTCCAGAAGTGGAAGCGATTGGCCCCGTTGGCCTTCGACTGCGGGGGCAGCTCCGCCTCGTCCAAGCGAGAAGCGCGGAATGCCGCAAGCTCAATGATACGCGCACTCATGACTGACGATCCCTTCGCGACCCTACGGCTTGCGCTCTCGACGACGCGGTTTTTTGTTCGGGTCAGCCTATGTTCCATTGCTTAACGATGCCCCTGGTTTGGAGCTGAAATATGGCTCCATGTCAGTGATTTTGCGGCAAAGTGAATGCAACCTTGCGGCACGTTGCGCACTCAACGCGATGCGCTTAAGCGACGTGAAAGCAACGACGCGACAACAGACGCTGATTGCACTCAACGACGCCAAATCGCCGCATGCGCGTTAACGCTCAGCCGCAGCGCGAGAAACCGCACGCATCGCACACCCAGCATCCCTCGCGCTGCGTGTACTCAGGCGACGAGCACCTTGGGCACAGCTTGAGACGAACGGAGCGCTCGGCCGTCGCAGCGGCGCCCTGCGCAGTATCGCCCTGGGCCTTCGCCTGCGTGAGCGGCAGCCGTGCGGCCTCGCTCTGCAGGAAGCCCGTGCGGATCATGTGCGTCTCGATGACCTCGCCGATCGCGGCGAGCAGGCTCGGAACGTAGCGGCCCGCGACCCAGTGGCCGCCCTGCGGGTCGAACACGGCCTTCAATTCCTCGGCGACGAAGGTGACGTCGCCGCCGCGGCGGAACACGGCGCTGATCATGCGCGTGAGGGCTACCGTCCAGGCGTAGTGTTCCAGGTTACGCGTGTTGATGAAGATCTCGAAGGGGCACCGGCGCCCGTTGCGCTCGATATCGTTGATGGTCACGTAGATGGCGTGGTCGCTGCCGGGCCACTTGAGCTTGTAGGTGAAGCCCGAGAGCACCGTCTCGCGCTCGAGCGGGGGCGCCATGTAGACAACGCCAGCACGCTCGCCCGGGGCGGCCGGCACGGCGGAGATCTCGACTTTGCGCTCCTTGGCGGGCGCCTTCGGCTGCGGCTCAGCCATGGGAGCCAGCACGGAGCCCGTCACCGGGTTGGGGCGGTAGGTGGTGCAACCCTTGAGGCCGAGGGCGTGCGCCTCGAGGTACACGTCCTTGAAGGCCGCAAAGGAGATGTCCTCCGGGCAATTGATGGTCTTGGAGATGGCGCTGTCGACGTGCGCCTGCATGGCCGCCTGCATCTCGAGATGCTCGCGGGGGAAAGATCGGCGGCCTTGACGAAGCTGTCGGGCAGGGGCGCTGCCGCTCCGAACTGGCGGCGGAAGAGCGCGTGCGCATAGTCCTCGACCACCTCCTCGTGCGTCGCACCGCTGCGGTCCAGCACGCGGCGGCGGTGCACGAAATCGAACACCGGCTCGATGCCGCTCGAGACGTTGCCGGCAAGCAGGGAGATGGTGCCCGTAGGCGCGATCGAGGTGAGGCAGCCGTTGCGGATGCCAAGACGGCGCACAGCCTCGCGCACGGGCTCGTCCAGTGCCGCGACGTTGGGGCTCGCAAGGAAGCGCTCCCGATCGAACAGCGGGAAGGCACCCTTCTCGGCCGCGAGCTCGGCGCTCGCCAAATAGGCTGCGTTCTGGATGGCTTTCATCCAGCTCGCCGCGAGACCAGTTGCCTCGCGCGAGCCGTACTTGATGCCGCAAAAGATCAGCGCATCCGCGAGCCCCGTCACGCCGAGGCCGATGCGGCGCTTGGCCATCGCCTCCTGGCGCTGCGGCTCGAGCGGGTAGTTGGAGACGTCGATGACGTTGTCGAGGAAGCGCACGGCGAGCTTCACGCGCTCCTCGAGCCGGGCGAGATCGAGGCCGGCGCGTCCCGTAAAGGGGTGATCGATGAGGCGCGCGAGGTTGATCGAACCGAGCAGGCAGGCGCCGTAGGGGGGCAACGGCTGCTCGCCGCACGGGTTGGTCGCGTGAATTTCCTCGCAGTAATGCAGGTTGTTGCGCGCATTCACGCGGTCGATGAAGACGACGCCCGGCTCGGCGAAATCGTAGGTCGCCTGCATCAGGCGCTCCCACAGCACGCGCGCCTGGACGGTGCGGTAGACCTTGCCGCCGAATTTGAGCTCCCAGGGCCGGTCCTCGCGCACGGCAGCGAGAAACGCGTCCGTCACCAGCACCGACAGGTTGAAGTTGCGCAGGCGCTTGGGATCGGACTTAGCGTCGATAAATGTCTCGATGTCGGGATGATCGCAGCGCAGCGTCGCCATCATGGCGCCGCGGCGGCTGCCCGCGGACATGATGGTGCGGCACATGGCGTCCCACACGTCCATGAAGCTCACCGGCCCCGAGGCATCGGCGCCGATAGAGGCGACGCGCGCACCCTTGGGCCGTAGCGTGGAGAAGTCGTGGCCGATGCCGCCGCCCTGCTGCATCGTCAGCGCGGCGTCCTTCACGCCGCTGAAGATGGCGCCGAGGTCGTCCTCGATGGCGCCGAGAACGAAGCAATTGAAGAGGGTGACGCTGCGCCCCGTGCCGGCGCCGGCGAGGATGCGGCCGGCAGGCAGGAAGCCGAGGTCGGCGATGGCGCCGTGGAAGCGCTGCGCCCACTTCTCGCGAGCCCGCTTGCCGCCTTTCTCGGGGGCGGCTGCGGCGTGGGCGACGCGCCAGAAAGTGTCGTCCAGCGCCGCGTCGATGGGCGCGCCGTCCGGCCGCTTGAAGCGGTATTTGCGGTCCCAGATCTCTTGCGAGATCTGGGCGGAAAAGTCCGGTTCTGTGGTCATCGGGGGGTCGCTCTATGTTCGCCCAAATATAGGTTTCGAGGCGCCGAAAGTCAATAAAATGTTCTTATAAAATTCTTGCTATGTTCTTAAGCGGGATACGCCAAAAGAGGGAGCGGCAACCCGTGAAATTTAGATTTTGCAGCGTCGGAAATAGTGCGAAACACCCGCAAACACGGGCCAAAATCGCAAAAACTCGAGCGGCGTTAATTAATGGGTTTCGATTTGGTTTCTAACCAAATCCAAGCCAGCCCGTCCGGCTTCGGCATGCGCGAGCGCTTCCGCCGGGATCGGCGGCGGCTCGGCCGATCGTGCCGCCTCGAGGATGAGGCGGTTTGAGGCCACCTCGATGCGCCGCTGTAGCTCCTCCTTGAACTCTCCGCGCGGCAGCCCGGCGGGTAACGGATCGAGGATCTCCACGACGATGGTGCCGGGGTAGCGCATCAAGCTGCGGCGCGGCCAGTAGAGCCCCGAGTTGAGCGCCACCGGCACGCACGGCAGCCCAAGGCCCTCATAGAGCGCCACGACGCCCGACTTGTAGTCGGGCTCCGCGCCCGGCTTGCGCCGCGTGCCTTCGGGGAAGATCACGACCTCGCGCCCGGCCGCCGCCCGTGCCTTGGCGTCGCGCAGAAGGTTGCGCAGCGCGGCGGGCCCGCGCTCGCGCGCGACGAACACATGCTCGAACTTGCGCGAGAACCAGCCGTGAAAGGGGATGTGGCGCAGCTCCGCCTTCATCACCATGGCCGGGTCGGAGAAGATCGGGATCAACGCGAAGGTGTCCCACGCCGACTGATGCTTCGAGGCGACGAGGTAGGGCGGTGTGGGGAGCTTCTCGCGCCCGCGCACCTCCATCTTCGTGCCGACGATCCACCTCAACAGCCACAGAGAGACAATGGCGTGCGCTCTGAGACCCGCCATGGCCCAGCTGCGCGGGCCGAGCAGCAGGAACGATCCGCCGACGACGAAGATCGCGGTGTTGAGGTAGAACACCGGCACGAAGAGGAACGAGCGGAGCCGGGTGAGCCACACGGTGGGTCAGATCCCCGCCGGCCGGCCGACCGGCATCTCCGCAAGCGAGCTCGGCTGGCTCGTCCCGAGCGCGCGCGCCACCGTCAGATGCGCGGCCGTCGGCAGGAACTTGATGTATTCGGAGAATAGCTTGCGGGCGACCGCGGGGCTGAGCCACCAGCGGCTTTCGGGGAAGGTCGCGGGCGTGACCGGATGCGGGATGAGCCGCGCTCCCGGCAGCGCCAGCGCCAGCTCGGCGAGGCTGCGTGGCATGTGATAGCTCGCGGTGACGATGATGAGGCTGGCGTAGTGGCGCTGAGTTGCCCAGGAGCGCGCCTCGTTGGCGTTGCCGGCGGTGTCGTGTGCAGTGTAGCCGACGTCGACACAGCAGTCGAACTTCTGCTCCGGCAGACCCGATATCTTGATGAGCGCGCGCTTGCCCGTGTGCCGGAAGACGCCCGAGATCAGCATGCGCTCGGCGCGGCCTTCCTTCAGGAGGCGCGCGCCCTCGGCGATGCGCCGCGACTCGCCCGTCAGGACGACGATGCCGTCGGCGCGCGGGTCCGCGACGGCCGGCGGGCGCGTCACTACGGTGGCAAACATGATGAAGCCGACCGCGAACAGCAAGAGCGCCATCCCCGTCGTCAGCACTATCGCTCGCCGCAGGTTCTTCATCCGTTGGAAGACCGTTGCCGCCGCACGCGCCCGAAGCGCTCCTCGCTCACCGCCGAACGCCGGCGAGCACACTATCCGATTTGGCCGAGCTTGTGACAGAGGCACGCCGGCGATTTAAGCGACACCCCTGTGGCAGCCTATGCTGTGGATTAGCTTCGACGATTTCGGGACTTTGGGCTTCGTGCCGGCGAGGCCAGCGTCAGGGCTTTGAATTCAGGATACGGAACACGCCGAATCGCGAGGTCAGCATGCACAGCGCCGCGATGATGATCACCACCCCGCCGAGCAGCATGTAGCCCTCCACGTCGAGGCTGCCGCTGCCGATGAGCCGGTGCACCTCGGCGACCGTGAAATCGCCGCCGCCGAGAACCTGCATCACGGCGGTCATGCTGAGGAACACGGCGGCGGCGCAGGCAGCGCCGACGAGCCCCGCGCGGACGCCGAGCCGCAGGAAGTGGCGCTCGAACTCGCGCGCGATATAGCGGTCGGTCGCGCCGACGAAGTGCAGCACCTCGACGATCTCGCGGTTCGACGCCAGCGCGCTGCGCGTCGCCGAGACGATGATCGCCGTCGTGGCGGCTGCGACGAGCAGGAGGATGGCGATGCCCCCGAGCGCGAAGGAGCGCGTCACCGTCACGATCTGGCGCTGCCAGTGGCGATGGTCATCGAGGGAGGCGCCGGGAAATTGCTTCACGAGATCGGCGCGCAGCGTCTCGATGTTGGGCGGAGACTCCCGATTTATTTGGACGGCGATCAGCCGCGGCACGGGGAGTGCGGCGAGCACGTCCGATTGCCCGAGCCACGGCTCGAGCAGCTTGGAGGAGTCATCGAGGCTCAAGGCGCTGGCATGCGCAATTCCGGGCCTGCGCTCGAGGAAGGCGGTGGCGTCCTTCAACGTCTTCTCGGTGTCGATGTTGGCGCGCGGCTCGATCTGCACGGTGACTTCGCTGGCGATGTCCTTGAGCCAGGCGTTCGCCGACTCGTTGATCATGTAGACCGCGCCCGCGGTTAGGCACGCAAGGAAACACATGATCGAGATAACGAGTGTCAGCGAGCGCCCCGTCACCGAGTTCGGCGGCACGACAGGTGTATTGGCCCGCTCCGGCTCGCCTTCGCGGCGGGCCGGCGCGCGGACGTCGTGCCGGCGCGTCGGCTCGAGGCTCGGATCGTAGGTGTAGGTTTGGTCCGCGCCCCCGCGCGCGCCCGTCAGCACGTCCTCCAGTGCATCGAAGTCGGCGACGGCCGGGAGCGTATCGCGGCGGCCGCCGGGCTTGTCATACGATCCGGACATGGCCGTCGTGCAGCTCCAGGCGCGGCGCTTTGAACTGCCGCATCAGTTGATGATCATGGGTGGCGATCAGCACCGAGGTGCCGAGACGGTTGAGCTCGATGAAAAGGCGCAAGAGGCGGCGCGCCATCTGCGGGTCGACGTTTCCCGTCGGCTCGTCCGCGAGCAGGAGCTCGGGCTTGCCGATCACGGCGCGCGCGATCGCGGCCCGCTGCTTCTCTCCGCCGGAAAGCACGGACGGATAGGCGTGCATACGGTCGCCGAGGCCGACCCACTGCAGGAGATCCGTCACATCCTCCTTGTAATCGTCGAGTCGCTTGCCGACGACGCGCAAGGGAAGCGCGACGTTCTCCCAGGTGGTCAGGTGGTCGAGGAGCCGGAAGTCTTGGAACACGATGCCGATGCGGCGCCTGAGCTGCGCGCGCTTGGAGGTGGAGATGCGACTCACATCCTGGTTGAAAAGGAAGATGTGGCCGCTCGTGGGATGCCGCGACATGAAGAGGAGGCGCAGGAGCGATGTCTTGCCCGCGCCCGACGGCCCGGTGAGGAAGTGGAATGAGCCAGGCCGCAAGTGAAAGCTGACCTTGGAAAGGACGTCGGGGCCCTGCTCGTAGGCAAGGGCGATGTTCGCCAATCGGATCACGGTTGTCGGCCGGCAGTTTTAATCATAAAGGCAGGGTCCCCCAGTACCCTTGCGCATAAAGCGAGACGATCGATCAATCGTTCAGGAATGTGGCGGGTTCGTGTGCGTAAATCGCGCCCCGCCGTACCCCGGCACGTTATGGCGGCATTGCATGGGACATGCAATGTCCTGCTATCCTTCGAGACCCACAAAGCAGTTAACCGCAATCGGACAGCGGACATGAACGACATGAAGACGGCCGACCCCGAGCTCGAGGTCATATTTCCGGCGGAAGCCATCGCGATTCGCCTCGGCGAGCTCGCGCGCGAGATCGCCAGCGAGAAGGCGGACAGCCTGATGGTGGTCGCCATCCTGAAAGGGAGCTTCGTGTTCGCGGCCGACCTCATCCGCGCGCTGCACGGCGTCGGGCTTGCGCCCGAGGTCGACTTCATGACGCTATCGAGCTATCGCAAGGCGCGTACCTCCGGGGGGCAGGTCTCGATCCTGCGCGACATGGATCTCGACGTGCGCGGGCGCAACGTGCTCATCATCGATGACGTGCTCGATTCGGGGCGCACGCTCGCTTTCGCCAAGGACCTGATCTCGGCCCGTGGCGCGAAGGTGATCAAGACCTGTGTGCTGCTCGACAAGCAGGTGAAGCGGGCCGTGCACGTCGAACCGGACTATTGCGCCTTCGAATGTCCCGATACGTTCGTCGTCGGCTACGGCATGGACGTCGCGCACCGCTACCGGGAACTGCCATTCGTGGGGCGGGTCGTGCGCGAATAGGTTCACGAGGGGGGAGCAATGGCGCGGATACTGTTGGCTGACGACGATGCGGCGACCCGCGATCTCGTCAAGCGCGCGCTCGAGGGCGATGGGCACACCGTTCAAGTCACCCAGGACGGGAGCGAGGCGCTTGACCGCGTCAAGGGCGCAGGCGCGCAGGCGTTCGACCTGCTGGTCAGCGACGTCGAGATGCCGCTGCTCGACGGGGTGAAGCTCGCCGAGCGCGCCTCGGCCCTGCAGCCGGGCCTGCGCATTCTCCTCATGTCGGGATTCGCCGAGCAGCTCGAGCGGGCAAAGACGCTTAAGGGCCCCCACGTCGCGGTGATCTCCAAGCCCTTCACGCTCGATCAAGTGCGGGCGACCGTGCGCAAGCTGCTTGGCTAGGCGCTGCTCAGGGCGCGGGGCTCGGAGCCGTGGGCATCGCCGGCGCTAATGCAGGCGCGGCCGCGGGCGTTTGCTGCGGAGCCGGCGCAGCGGGGGTAGTCGCCGTGGTCGTTGGCACGGCCGTCGTCGTGGGTGCGGCCGGGGGCGCGGCGACCGTGCCGGTGAGCGGCGGTGCTTCCGGCGGTCGCGTGCAGTTCGCCTTGATGTTGATCTCCGCGAGCCGCTTGCGCTCCTCCAGCGCGCGCGAGAACGGATAGAACGAGATCTGCGTCAGCTTGTAGAGCTCGTCGGTGAAGGTCGCGCCGCAGTCGAGCACGAACTGGTGCATCGTCGCCATGCGGCAGGCGTCGAGCAGCGGGGCCGGGTCCTGCCCGGCAAGCTTGGCGTCGTAGGCTTTAGTCAGGCAGCGGTCGACATCGGCCATCGAGGCGACGAGCTCGTCCTCGAACGCCTTGACGAGCGTCGTGAACTTGAGATCGCCGGCGACCTCGCGGATGGCGAACAGGTTCAGGAGGATGTTCTTGTTCCAGTCGACGTAGGCCTCGTCGTAGGCGCGCTTGCGGTATTGGATCTCCTCCGGCAGCGCGTTGCGCCGCAGCGAGGAGACGACCATGCCAGCGCGCGTGCGCCGATCGTAGATGAGGTGCGCGAGCGTCTCGACCGATTTGCGGCGCGACTGCTGGGTGGCGTAGGTTTGCGCGAGCCAGGTGCCGACGCAGGCGGTGACGACACCATTGAGGACGGCCGAGACGAGCGCGAACGTTATCAGCTGCCGTCGCGTGAGCCGCGCCGAGCGCAAGAGCCCCATACCATACTTCGACATTGGGTCCCCGTAGCCTGATCCCACACGCCTGCCCCAAATTGTCAATTCAGGCAGGCATCCCCGGGGGCAAGGCAACTACCCTCCTGTGACGCTCATATGGCGGGAGACGGCGGGCTTGCGGGTATGGCGGTCGATGACGAAATCGTGGCCCTTCGGCTTGACGGCGATGGCCCCGTCGATTGCGGCGTGCAGGGCGAGGTCGTTGTCGCTTGCACGTAGCGGCGCGCGCAGATCAACGGCGTCCTCCTGGCCGAGGCACATGTAGAGCGTGCCCGTGCAGGTGAGGCGGACGCGATTGCAGCTTTCGCAGAAATTGTGGGTCATCGGCGTGATGAAGCCGAGCCGGCCGCCGCTCTCGCGCACGCGCACGTAGCGGGCCGGCCCGCCGGTGCTGTGGTCGATGTCCTCGAGCGTCCAGCGGTCCATCAGCCGCGCGCGCACGATCGACAGCGGCAGATACTGGTCTGTGCGGTCGGCATCGATCTCGCCCAATGGCATGGTCTCGATGAAGGTCAGGTCGTAGCCGCGGCCGTGCGCGAAGCGGATGAGGTCGTCGAACTCGTCCTCGTTGGCGCTCTTGAGGGCAACCGTGTTGATCTTGACGGCGAGGCCTGCTGCGTCCGCCGCCGCGAGCCCCTCCATGACGTCGCCGAGATCGCCCCACCGTGTGATGGCGCGGAAACGGTTTGCATCGAGCGTATCGAGCGAGACGTTGACGCGCGCGACGCCGGCCGCCTTCAACGCGCCGGCAAAGCGCTTCAACTGGGTGCCGTTGGTCGTGAGCGTCAGCTCCTCCAGGCGCGCCGCCGTCGAGATGCCGGCCGAGCGCCTCGAACAGCCACATGATGTTGCGGCGCACGAGCGGCTCGCCGCCGGTGATGCGCAGCTTCTTCACGCCTCGTTGGACAAACGCCGAGCAGAGACGGTTGAGCTCCTCCAGCGAGAGCAGGTCGCGGCGCGGCAGGAACGTCATGTGCTCCGACATGCAGTAGACACACCGGAGGTCGCAGCGGTCGGTGACGGACACCCGCAGGTAGGTGATGTCGCGGCCATAGCGGTCGCGCAGACCCTGCCGGGGCAGCATTTCTATCCAATCACCCATCGACGGGTCCTGTTCCTGGTCGAGTTCGAGTTACAGTTCGCAGCGCGGGCAGAGGGACGGCGCAAGCCGGGCCTGCCGTTAAGCTAGCGACGGCTGACGATGGTTCAAGGCCTTTCGTGTGCGGGCCTTCGTGAGCCGGCCGGCAGGCGTCGGGGAAACGGATGCCGACCCGGTGGCGGGGTGATCATCGCGGGCAGAGAAAGCATTCTTTCTTTGGCCGAACAAGAACCCGGAGACCACGGGACGTAACAAATGCGTGCGCTCGTTGGCCTACTCGCGTGGCTCGCGGCCCGAGCCGGTGCCAATATCGGGCCCCCGGGACAGCGTTGGGAGCGCGCCTCGTTCGTCGGCACCGCCAGCCATCTCGCGCAGGCGGGGCCGTCGGTCCGGCCCGACCGGGCGGGACGCTTGGTGCCGCTGCCCGAGGAAGCGCCGGGACCCGATCGTTCGCTCGCGGCGCATTGGGCCCTGCTGGCGGCCGTGGCGCTCGTGGTCCTCATAGTTGCCGCCGGCTACATGCGGCGGCGATGGAAGGCGCACACGCAGGGACGTGGGGCCCGCTTTCCTTGGCCGGCGTGGGGACGCGGGCGAGGGCGGTAAGCTCCGCTCAAGCGGACTTGAGGCCAGTGCTCGCGATAATGAATGCGGCGACGGCTTGGACGTCGTCGAGCGCGAACACCGGCACCGTAGCCGCCTCGACGGCGTGGTCGGCGGCAATGGCGATGACGAGCGCGTCGCTGGCCGCGAGTGGGTCCCGCGTCTTCGACGCGAGCCGCCGCACCTCGATCTTCGGAATGGCCGCGCTCTTGAAGCCCTCGACGAGAATGATGTCCGCTGGGCCAAGCCGCCGCGCGATGTCGTCGAGCGCGGGTGCGGGCGTGCGCTGCAGCTTGCCCGCGAGCTCCCATTGCGAGGGTGAGATCACCGCTGTTTGTATGGCACCGGCCTGTGCGTGCCGCTCGCCGTCGGTGGCGCCGTCGTGCGCGCGCAGCTCGTGATGCGTGTGCTTCACGGTCGCGACCCTCAGCCCGCGCTGCGTGAGTGCCGCGACCAGGCGTTCGATGAGCGTCGTCTTGCCGGAGTTCTTCCAGCCGACAATCCCGATAAGCGGAGGTCCACTAGCCACGCGCCTGCTCCGCCGCGAGAAGAGCGCGCGCCCTCTCCAGATCCTCCGGCGTGTTCACGTTGAAGAACGGATCGATCGGCTCGCCGCCGATCTCCACGAACGGGAATTCGACGATGGCGCTGTCCTGCGCCGTGGCGAAGCGATGCACGGCGCGAACGCCTTGGCGCAAAGCTTCGGCCAGCGTATCCAACAGGGCGACGCTCCATACGCCGACGACGGGCGTCCATTCCCCGCCGGAGGATGCGATGGCCGAGGAGGCGCCTGCTTGCTCGAGCGCCACGAGAAGGCGCGCCACGAGATCGTCGGGAATGAAAGGCGTGTCGGCCGCGACGCTGGCGATGAAGCGCGCATCAGGCGTCTCGGCCCTCGCCCATTGAAGACCGGCGTGCAGGCCCGCAAGCGGCCCTTCGTGGCCCTCGATGGCGTCCGCTACGATGGGCAAGCCGAACTGCGCGAAGCGCTTGGGATCGCCGTTGGCGTTGATGACCATGCGGCCCACCTGAGGACGCAGACGGTCGATGACACGCCCGAGCATCCGCTCGCCGGCGAGGTCCAGCAGCGCCTTCTCGCGATGGTCCATGCGTGAGGAGCGCCCGCCGGCGATCACCACGCCGGTCACGTCGCTCGCTCGCTCGCTTCTCGGCATGGGCTGCGATTTAGGCCCGCTTGCGAGCGCCGGCAAGCAATTGTGGGCTCCGGGGGCGGCGTCTATAACTCGGCGGGGCCGTCCGCAGAGGCGGCGTCCGGCTCGAGGGGGAAAATCGCGTGGTCACGGGTAAGCTCAATCGGCGCAAATTCCTGACGACGACGACGATCGGCGCGGCGGGTGCAACGATCGCGGCGCCGGCTTTGGCGCAGGGTACGCCGTCGATCGAATGGCGCATGGTGTCGAGCTTTCCCAAGTCGCTCGATACCATCTTCGGCACGGCGGACGTGTTCGCGAGGTCGCTGGCCGAGATGACCGACGGCCGCTTCCAGATCCGCGTCTTCGCCCCGACGGAGATCGTGCCGGGCCTCTCCGCAGCCGACGCGGTGTCGAACGGCAGCGTCGAAGCCTGCCACACCGCCTCCTACTACTACTGGGGCAAGGACCCGACCTTCGCCTTCGGCACCGCGGTGCCGTTCGGGCTCAACTACCGCATGCAGAACGCGTGGATGTACGAGGGCGGCGGCATCGACCTGATGAACGCGTTCTACGCCCGCTTCAACATCTTCGGGCTGCCGGGCGGCAACACCGGCACGCAGATGGGCGGCTGGTACCGCAAGGAGATCAACAAGCCGGAGGACTGGCGCGGCCTGAAGATCCGCATCGGCGGTCTTGCCGGCGCCGTGATGTCGCGCATCGGTGCGGTGCCGCAGCAGATCGCCGGCGGCGACATTTATCCCGCGCTGGAGAAGGGCACGATCGACGCGGCGGAGTGGGTTGGCCCGTACGACGACGAGAAGCTCGGGTTCTCCAAGGTCGCGAAGTACTACTACTACCCCGGCTGGTGGGAGGGGCAGGCGATGCTGAGCTTCTTCTTCAACCTGGAAAAATGGAATGGCCTGCCCAAGAGCTATCAGGCGGCGATCAAGGCGGCCTCGGCGCTCGCCAATACGACCATGATGGCGCGCTATGACATCGAGAACCCGAAGGCGCTGGAGCGTCTCGCAATCGGCGGGGCTGAGCCCCGGCCGTTCTCGGAAGCGGTGCTGGATGCCTGCTTCAACGCGTCAAACGAGGTGTTTGCGGAGATCGCGGCAAAGAACGCCGACTTCAAGAGGGTGTACGAGGCGATGAAAGCCGTACGCGGACCCGACTACCTGTGGTTCCAGCTCGCGGAAGCTACCTACGACACGTACATGATGATCCAGCAGCGCAAGGGGCTGGTGTAGACGGCGCTACGCTCTACATCGAAGCCTCTTTCTCAGCCCTTATAGACCTTGCGAAAGGTCTCCGAGGACAGTTCGCCGAGAACGGCGCGAAGGCTCGCGGCCTTCTTGTCTCCGAAGACTTTCTCAAAGCGCTGTTGCGCCTTTGCCCAGAGGCGCATCGTTTGTTGCAGCTTCTTTTGGCCGGCACTCGTCAGCGTTGCGTGCTTCACGCGGCGATCTTCCTTGTCCGGCACGAGGGTGACGTAGCCGTCTCGGACAAGGGGCTTGAGAGTATGTCCGAGCGCCGAAAGATCCATGACGATCTCGGCCGCAAGATCACGCAGCGTCGGCGCACCCATGATGTGGATCTGGGCCAATAGGCCATGCTGGGTGGCACGCAGTCCGCTCGGCGCAAGCTCATCATCATAGAGCTGACCCAGCATGCGGCTTGCCCGCCGCAGCATGGAGTTGTTGCAGTCCTGTGTCATCGGAACCTCTCCCCCTCGAGTGTGGGGCCGGACAGGAAAAAATTCAAGGCATATGCCACTGTTTTTACTGGGCTAAGTCGATCCGTCCTTCCCGGATGTCGCTCCTCTCGAAGCCTGACCCCTTGATTTATCCGTCGAGCGTTCCGATACTGGCATATGCCAGTAATTATACAGGAGATGTACCATGCTTGGTAAAGTGACGGCCACGACCGTGGCCAATCAGACGGTGCAGGGTTCTAACGGCGTCCGCTATGCCTATCGGCGTTTCGGCAACTCCGGCGGCGGGGTGCCTGTCGTCCTGCTTCAGCACTTTCGCGGCAATCTGGACAATTGGGACCCGGCGCTGCTCGACGCCTTGGCCGGAGAGCGCGAGGTGATCGCGTTCAACAACGTCGGCGTCGCCTCAACTGACGGGACGACACCGAATTCCGTGACGCAGATGGCGCGCGACGCCATTATCTTCCTGGAAGCCCTCAAGCTTGAGGAAGTCGACCTTCTCGGATTCTCGCTTGGCGGCTTCGTCGCCCAGGAGATCGCCCTGCTAAGGCCGAGCCTCGTGCGTAAGCTCATTCTCGCCGGCACCGGGCCGCAAGGTGGGCCCGTCATGCACGGCTGGCGCAAAGACATCGCCGACAACGCGCGTGTCGATCAGGCCGGCGCTGAGCAGCTTCTCTACATCATGTTCCGGCACACGCCGAGCAGCCAAGCCAAGGGCGTGGAATATCTCGGCCGCTTCATGGCACGCAAAGACCGCGACGCACCGAGCAACATTGCAACTCGTAACGCGCAATATGATGCCGTCGTCGAGTGGGGTGTGCCCGACCATAACAAGCTGCAGCGCCTTGCGGCCATTCAGCAGCCGACCTTCGTCGCGAACGGCGATGACGATCTGATGTGCCCGCCGCGGCTCACGCACCTGATGGGCGGGCTTATTCCGAATGCCGAGGTCAAGATCTATCCGGACGCCGGACACGGCTTTTTGTGGCAGCACCACAAGGAGTTTGGTGCCGACGTCAACGCATTCCTGTCTGCGTAAATCTGTGCACCATCGCGCGCCGTTGGGCCTTCCTGCGGCGCGCGATGATCGAGGAACGTGCGATCGCCGCGGCGCGCCGGGGCTTGATGTCGCCGGCGGATAGGCCGGCAGCGCAAAGCGCTCAGGATGAGGCGGCGGCTCCTTGGGCCATCAAGCGGGCGATCGCCTCGTCGGCATAGCGCTCGAGCTCCGGCAGCAAGACCACGCTCTCCTGCTCGTTGGGGTCGGTGCGCGCAATCACGGCCGATATGGGCTTGTTGCTGAGATTGACCGGGAGATGCGGTACGCCGGCCGGTATGTAGAACAAATCTCCAGCTTTCGTGACTGTCTGATGCTGGAGGCGATCGCCAAAGAGCGCGATGGCCTCGCCCTCGAGGACGTAGATAGCCGTCTCGTGGTTCTCATGCATATGCGCTTTCGCCCTTCCGCCCGGCGGAATGGTGAGCAGATGCATGCAGATGCCTTTGGATCCGACGGTCTCCGCGGCGATCCCGCAGAAATAGGTGAGGCCCTGCTTGCCGTCATAGGTATCGTCGGCGCGTTACGAGCCGGCACGCCGGTTCCGAAGGATTACCCATGCTGTGAGCCTCCTGCCAGAATCTCCTACTCGGTCACGCTACTGTAAACCACGGCGATTACCGCGCGCACGTCTGTTGCAGTCGCAGTCGGCGCTGGGGCTCGATGCGGCTACTTGACGATAACGGGCGGGACGGAGAGGTCGAGCGTCGGCGCGCCGGGGCCTGATGTGTCCGGCGGCGGAGCGCCGGGGATCGCCGGCGGATAGGGCGGTAGCGACAGCCCCTGACCTCGCGCGCTTTGCGGGGCGGCCGGATCGTAGTGCGCCGGCGCGAAGGTGCGCGGGACCGGCGCCGCATCGTGGCGCACGAGGCCGGGGAAAGCGATCAGCAGCGCCACCATCGCGCACTGGATCAGCACATAGGGCACCGCGCCCCAGTAGATCTGCCCCGTCGTGACGGGCGGCATCGTCCGCCCCGTCACCTTGTCGACGTAGCTTGTGCGCGGCGCCACCGAGCGCAGGTAGAACAGCGCAAAGCCGAACGGCGGGTGCATGAAGCTCGTCTGCATGTTGACCGCGAGGATCACGCCGAACCAGATGAGGTCGATGCCGAGCTTCTGCGCGACGGGGGCCAGCAGCGGAATGATGATGAAGGCGAGCTCGAAGAAGTCGAGGAAGAAGGCGAGAAAGAACACGAGCAGGTTGACGACGACGAGGAAGCCCACCTCGCCGCCCGGCAGCGAGACGAGCAGGTGCTCGACCCACTTGTGGCCGTTGACGCCGTAGAAGGTCAGCGAAAAGATGCGCGCGCCGACGAGGATGAACATCACGAAAGCGGACAGCTTCGCCGTCGCTTCCGTGGCGCTGCGCACGATGCCGAAGTTGAAGCGCGCGGGGTTGTGGTCGGCGATGCGTTTTGCGCCCGCGAGCAGCATGGCGCCCACCGCGCCCATGGCTCCGCCCTCGGTCGGCGTGGCGATGCCGACGAAGATCGTGCCGAGCACGAGGAAGATGAGCAACAGCGGCGGCACCATCACGAAGATGACCTGCTCGGAGAGCGGCGACAGGAACGGCGCGCGGCCGATGCGTTTCAGGATAGCGCTCAAGGTCGCGACGAGGAACGCGAGCCCGACGCCGACCGCGAGCATGAGGATGACGTAGTCGGCGCCCGAGTAGGGCGCGTTACGCATGGTCGAAATAGGCGAACACCGCGCACGCCGCGGCGAGCACCGGCAGCGGCAAGTAGCGGCCGGAGGTCTGGCCTGACCGCTTGGCGAGCGCTTCCGGCGGCAGGCCCGGCGCCGCAGCGGGGAAGAAGGTCGCGACGAAGAATACGAACACCGCGTAGGAGGCCGACAGCATGAGGCCCGGTACGAGCGCCCCCGTGTACATGTCGCCGACCGAGCGGCCGAGCTGGTCGGCCATGACGATCAGAACCAACGAGGGCGGGATGATCTGCGCGAGTGTGCCGGAGGCGGCGATGGTGCCGGCGGCAAAGCGCGGGTCGTAGCCGTAGCGCAGCATGATCGGCAGCGAGATGAGGCCCATGGAGATCACGGACGCCGCCACCACGCCGGTCGTCGCCGCGAGCAGCGTGCCGACGAACACGACCGCGTAGGCGAGGCCGCCGCGCACGGGGCCGAACAGCTGCCCAACGGTCTCGAGCAGGTCCTCGGCCATGCCCGAGCGTTCGAGGATCAACCCCATGAACGCGAAGAAGGGTATCGCCAGCAGCGTCTCGTTCGTCATCACGCCGTAGATGCGCTCCGGCAGCGTGCGCATCAGCGGCCAAGAAAGATTGACGGCGCCGCCCGAGTAGGGCGCAAGAAACACGCCCAGCACGAAGAAGATCATGCCGACCGCCGCCAGCGAGAAGGCTACGGGATAGCCGAGCAGCAGGAAGACGACGAGCGCCGCAAACATGATCGGCGCCAAGTTTTGTGCGATCAGCTCCAGCATGTCCCCCTCCGCAGCGCCGGTTCCTCATCCCGCAAGGGATGGGGGTACGGGCTAGCGACCGCTCCTCTCGTCGCCGGCAGCCGCGCCCGCCGATGAAGTGAGCGGATGATCGAGGTGTCCGGAGCGCGAGGGCGCCACGGCCGGGTGGCCGCTTGCGTCGGTCTCGGCAAGGTCGCCGCGCATGATCGCAATGCGCTTGATGAGCTCGGATATGCCCTGGATGAAGAGGATCGAGAACGCGAGCGGGATCAGAAATTTCGCCGGCCACTGCGGCAGGCCGCCGTAGTTGGAGGACTGTTCGTTCTGCTCATATGAAAGAAGGAAGAAAGGCCACGAGGTCCATACGATAACGGCCGCCATGGGCAGCAGGAAGAATAAGTGCCCGATGATCTCGATGGCGTTGCGCGCCCATCGCGGCAAGTGCTGGTTCACGATGTCGATGCGGATGTGCTCGTTGAGGGCCAGCGTCCAGGGGGCCGCGAGCAGGAACACCGCGCTGAACAGCAACCACTGCAACTCGAGCCATGAGTTGGAGCTCACATCAAACAACTTGCGAATGATGGCATTGCCGGCGCTGATGATGGCCGCGGCAACGATGAGCCACGCAACCCACTGGCCGAGCCTGCGGGTGGCGGCGTCGATGAGGCGGCTCAGCGCCAGCAACGCCCGCATAAAGTCGTCCATGGTTGAGCCCTCCCCCTGCGCCGGCCCACCTCGGGCGGGTATGCTCCCGCCTCGGGTCACCCTATATGCATAGCCACGGGAGCCCCGAACTTCCAGCATCGTGACTTCCAGCATTGCGTCTGACAGTATCCGCCGCATTGCCGGGCCCCAGCCGAGCACGCATCCCCGGAGCTTTTGCAATGACCATTTCGAAGCCGCAGGTCCTCGATGAGCTGCGCCGGGTCAAGGGACCCGACCTCGCCGGCAACATCGTCGATCTCGGGCTCGTGTCGGAGATCCTGGTGAAGGACGACCGCGTCTATTTCTCCATCACCGTGCCGGCCGCGCGCGCCGACGAGCTGGAGCCGCTGCGCAAGGCCGCGGAGACCGTGGTCGCCAAGCTGCCGGGCGTGACCGGCGTGACGGCGGTGCTGACGGCCGAGGCCGCGCGCGGAGCGGGCGCGAGCACGCCTGCGGCTCCGTCGGCTGCAAGCCCGGCCGAGAGCGCCCGCGTCAAGCAAGCGCGCTCTGCCGCGGCAACCGGCAACGGGGCACACGCGGCTCAGCCTCAGGGTGCAAAGCCGCTCGCCGGCGTGCCGGGAGTGAAGAGCCTGATCGCGGTGGCGTCGGGCAAGGGCGGCGTCGGCAAATCGACGACGGCGGTCAATTTGGCGCTGGGGCTGCAGGCCCTAGGGCAGAAGGTCGGCATTCTCGACGCCGACATCTACGGCCCCTCGCAGCCGCGCCTGTTGGGCCTCAAGGGGCAGCCGCAAGTCGTGGCGGGCAAGACCCTGAAGCCGATGGAGGGCTACGGCCTCAAGGCCATGTCCATGGGCTTTCTCGTCGATGAGGAGACCCCCGTCATCTGGCGCGGACCGATGGTCGTCGGCGCGCTGAACCAGATGCTGCGCGATGTCGCCTGGGGTGAGGACGGCGAGCTCGACGTGCTCGTCATCGACATGCCGCCAGGCACCGGCGACGTGCAGCTCACGATGGCGCAGCAGGTTCCGCTCTCGGGCGCGGTCATCGTGTCGACGCCGCAGGACCTGGCGCTCATCGACGCGAGGAAGGGCCTCGCCATGTTCCGCAAGGTCGGCGTGCCGGTGCTCGGCATCGTCGAGAACATGAGCTATTTCGCCTGCCCCAAGTGCGGCGAGCATTCGCATATCTTCGGCCACGGCGGTGCTGAGGCCGAAGCGAAGCGGCTCGGCGTGCCGTTCCTCGGCGCGGTCCCGCTCGACATGGAGATCAGGGCGCGCTCGGATGACGGCAAGCCGATCACCGCGACGGAGCCCAATTCCCCGCTCGCGCAAATCTACCGCGAGCTTGCGTCGCGCACGTGGGCGGAACTGCAATCGGCGCAGGAGGTGGCGGCGAAGCCGCCGAAGCTCGGCTTGAGCCCCAATGGTGACACGCTGACGGTCGAGTTCGCCTGCGGCCCGAAGTACGAGCTCCCAGCCGAGCTCTTGCGCGTGATGAGCCCGTCCGCCGAGGTGCAGGGTCACTCGGCCGACCAGCGCGTCACCGTCGGCCGCAAGCGCCGCGTCAAGATCAAGGACCTGCGCCCGGTCGGCACCTACGCCATCCGCATCGCGTTCGACGACGGTCACGATACCGGGCTCTTTACCTGGACCTACCTGCAGCAGCTCGGGCGCGAGAAGGACAAGCGCTGGCGCGAGTATCTGGCCGAGCTCGAAGCCAAGGGCCTGTCGCGCGATTGAGACAGTGCGGATTGGGGCCCCAATTTATTGAATTTGCTGTACGTTTGACGGATACCCGGGCGCCAGCACAAGCCGCCAGCGCCTGGGTACGAGCGTGCTCGATCCCTTGACTTCGCCCTCATTCTTTTCGATTCTTAGTGGCCGAGCGTGCTTTCTGGCGTTGCCCTATTGAAATTCGGGGAACGAGGCAGCGCGCTCGCAATCTCAGTTGAAGCTACTAAAGGAGACACAACATCCGCCGACCAATGCGAGCCGCGCCTGAGCGCGAGCCATCCGGGCCCAAGATCAACGAGGCGATCAGGGCCAAAGACGTGAGGTTGATTGACGAGAACGGGGAAAACGTAGGCGTCGTAAGCCACGCAGATGCGCTTGAGCGCGCTGTGAAGGTCGGCCTCGACCTCGTAGAGATTTCGCCCGACGCGGAACCACCCGTCTGCAAGATTCTCGATTTCGGCAAATACAAATACCAAGCGCAGAAGAAAGCCGCCGAAGCGCGCAAGCATCAGAAGATCGTCGAGATCAAAGAGATCAAGATGCGGCCCGCGATCGACGATCACGACTACGACGTGAAAATGCGCTCGATCAAGCGCTTCTTCGAGGAAGGCGACAAGGTGAAGGTGACGTTGCGCTTCCGCGGCCGCGAGATGGCCCACCAGCAGCTCGGCATGGAAGTGCTGCAGCGCGTAAAGGGCGACCTTGAGCCGATCGCCAAGGTCGAATCCGAGCCGCGGCTCGAAGGGCGTCAGATGGTTATGGTGCTGGCGCCGAGGTAGCGGCTCTCGCTTCCTCGCCTGGCTTCTTGGGAGTTGGGGCGATGGCGCGAGGCGAATTTTCTCTCTCCGGGATTTGCGGCCGCCGGCTCCTGTCGGCGGCCGTTGCGATTTTTATGTTCACCGCTACGGCAAGCGCGCAAACCGTCATCGAGCCGCCGCGCCTTCCGAACGGTCCCGGCACATCTGGTGTTGGCGGCGGTGCCGGGCTTATTCCACCGATGCCCGAGCTCCCCGCCGCGCGGTCCCTCACGCCTGCGCTTCCTCCGCCCGTTGCCGCGCCTCTACCGACGGCGCCACCTGTGGCCGCGCCCGCAGCGCCCGCCGAGCCTGCGCGCGAGGTCCGCTTCAGCTGCGACTTGGCGCCGGACGCCGAGAGCTGCCGGGAGGCCGGCGCGCCCGACGGCGGCGGCGACGACAGCGAGTGCAGTTGCGCCCGCGACGTCTGCTATGACCACCTGGACCCGTCGACGGGGAAGTCGCATCGGGTGTGCGAGAAGGCGAAATAGGGCCTGTGGTCAGCCCTTGCCGTAAACGATGGGCGCCCCTATAAGGGCCCCCGAGCCGCCCGGCGGGGCATGCCGTGGCGGCTTTTTTGCTTTGACACGCCTCCAAAGGCGGCTCCTCCCGCAAGGGACGTTTCGGATCGGCCATGTGCCGGTTGCGAATTAGGGCCAGCCACGAGTGAAGAAAGGATCGAGCGAAATGCCCAAGATGAAGACCAAGAGCGGCGCCAAAAAGCGCTTCAAGATGACGGGTACGGGCAAGGTCAAGGCTGCAGCCCAGGGCAAGCGCCACGGTATGATCAAGCGCCACGCGAAGTTCATTCGCCAAGCGCGCGGCACCATGGTGCTCAACGATAGCGACGCCAAGATCGTCAAGAAGTACATGCCCTACGCACGCTGACCCGACCGCATAAGCACGCAAACCGACATCTGACGGAGTAGAGCCATGGCACGCGTCAAGCGCGGCGTCACCGCCCATGCCAAGCACAAGAAAGTCATCAAGGCCGCCAAAGGCTATTACGGCCGGCGCAAGAACACGATCCGCGTCGCCAAGCAGGCGGTCGAGAAGGCGATGCAGTACCAGTATCGCGACCGCAAGGTGAAGAAGCGCACGTTCCGCTCGCTCTGGATCCAGCGCATCAACGCGGCGGTGCGCGAGCACGGGCTGACCTACGGGCGATTTATCGACGGTCTCAACAAGGCCGGCATCGAGATCGACCGCAAGGTTCTGGCCGATCTCGCGGTGAAGGACGCCGCGGGCTTCAAGGTGCTCGCCGAGCAGGCCGCCGCCGCCGTGAAGAAGGCCGCGGCTTAACGCACGCCCATCCTTGTCATCCTGGGCATTATGCCGAGGATCCACCTACCCGCTCGCTCCGACGCGAGAAGCAAGATGGATCCTCGGGGCAAGCCCGAGGGTGACACTTGAGATAGGCTGAGAGCGAATGACGTCCGCAGGTCCAAACCACAATCTCGAAGCGCTGGAGCTTGAGCTTCTCGGCGCGGTAGCCGGCGCGCCCGATTTGAGCGCGCTGGAGCAGATCCGCGTCGCCGCACTCGGCAAGAAAGGCCGCGTCTCCGAGCTCATGTCGCGGCTGGGGTCGATGGCGCCGGAAGAGCGCAAGTCGTTCGGCCAGACCGTCAACGACATCAAAGGCCGCGTCTCCGAGGCGCTCGAGGCGCGCAAGAGCGCTCTCGAGGTCGAGGCACTCTCATCGCGGCTGGCGAACGAGCGCGCCGACGTGACGCTGCCGGTTCGTCCCGGTCCGCTCGCGGAGGGGCGCATTCACCCGGTCGCGCAGGTGCTCGATGAGTGCATCGAGATCTTCGCCGACATGGGCTTTGCGGTCGCCGAGGGTCCCGACATCGAGACGGACGACCTCAACTTCACCAAGCTCAACGTGCCGCCGGAGCATCCCGCGCGCCAAGAGCACGACACCTTCTATTTTCACCCGAAGCCCGACGGCTCGCGGCTCCTACTGCGCACGCACACGAGCCCCGTGCAGATCCGCACGATGATGGCGCAGAAGCCGCCGATCCGCATCATCGCGCCGGGCCGCGTCTATCGCTGCGACAGCGACCAGACGCACACGCCGATGTTCCACCAGATCGAGGGGCTCGTCATCGACGAGGCGACCCACATGGGTCACCTCAAGTGGGTGCTGGAGGAGTTCTGCAAGGCGTTCTTCGAGGTGGACGAGGTGAAGATGCGCTTCCGCGCCTCGCACTTTCCGTTCACCGAGCCGTCGGCCGAGGTCGACATCGGCGCCGAGGCGATCGGCAAGCCGGGCAAGTGGCTGGAGATCCTCGGCTGCGGAATGGTGCACCCGAACGTGCTCGCCAACTGCGGGCTCGACCCGGCGCGCTACCAGGGCTTTGCTTTCGGCATGGGCCTCGATCGCATCGCCATGCTGAAGTACGGCATCCCTGACTTGCGCGCGATGTTCGCAGCCGACCTGCGCTGGCTGCGCCACTACGGATTCTCCGTGCTCGACGTCCCGACGCTTTCCGGCGGGCTATCGCCATGAAGTTCACGCTCTCCTGGCTCAAGGATCATCTGAAGACCAAGGCCACGGTCGACGAGATCGCGAGCAAGCTGTCGGCGATCGGTCTCGAGGTCGAGAGCGTCGACAATCCGGCCGAGAGCCTGGGCGCTTTCCGCGTCGCGCGCATCGTCGAAGCCGGCAAGCACCCCAACGCCGACAAGCTGCAGGTCATCCAGGTCGAGGTGGAGAAGGGCGCGCCGCTGCTCGAGGTGGTGTGTGGCGCTCCCAACGCGCGTGCGGGTCTCATCGGAGTCTTCGCGCCGCTCGGCACCTATATTCCCGGGTCGAAGATCACGCTCGAGAAGAAGCCCGTGCGCGGCGTCGTGTCGAACGGCATGATGTGCTCGGCCGCCGAGCTCGAGCTTTCCGCGGAAGCCGCGGGCATCATCGAGCTGCCGGCCGACATGGCGGCCCGTGTCGGCGAGCGCTACGTGGATGTTGCGGGTCTCGCCGACCCGGTGTTTGAGGTGAAGCTGACGCCGAACCGGCCCGATTGTACGGGGGTGCGCGGTATTGCGCGCGATCTGGCGGCAGCCGGCCTCGGGACCCTGAAGCCGGAGCGGGCAATTTCGGGTGTCGAAGGGGCCGACCTGTGCCCAACCCCGATCAAGCTCGAGTTCTCGAAGGAAACGCGCGACGCCTGTCCCGTGTTCGCTGCCCGCTGCGTCAAGGGCGTGGCAAACGGCCCGTCGCCCGCGTGGCTGCAGACGCGTCTCAAGGCCGTGGGTCTGCGCCCTATCAATGCGCTCGTCGACGTGACGAACTACATCAGTCAGGATCGCGGCCGGCCGCTGCATGTCTACGACGCTGACAAGCTGAAGGGCGCCGTGCGTGTCCGCCTTGGCAAGGCCGGCGAAAAGTTTCTCGGGCTCGACGGACAGGAGCATGTCGTCGACGAGACCATGTGCGTCATCGCCGACGATAACGGACCTCTGGGCCTCGGCGGCGTGATCGGCGGCGAAGCTTCCGGCTCTACGGAAGCGACGAAGAACGTGCTGATCGAAAGCGCGCTGTTCGATCCGTTGCGCACGGCGGCGACCGGGCGCAAGACCGGCCTCGCTACGGACGCGCGCTACCGCTTCGAGCGTGGCGTCGATCCGGACTCCGTGCTCCCTGGCCTCGACCTCGCGACGCAGATGATCTTGAAGCTGTGCGGCGGCAAGCCGTCCAAGACGACGGTTGCCGGCAAAGTTCCGGACGCCCGCCGCAGCATTTCCTTCGATTCCGGACAAGTCGCGAAGCTGGCAGGGCTCGATCTGCCCGCTGCCGAGATCAGAACGATCCTGGAGTCGCTCGGGTGCGAGATCCTGGGCAAGGGCGCGGTTTTCACCGTGACGACCCCGTCCTGGCGCCCCGATCTGCACGGCCCCGCCGACCTCGTGGAGGAGGTCGTGCGCATTGCCGGGATCGACCGCATTCCGGCGACGCCGATGCCGCGTGCCGACGGCGTCGCGCGCCCGGTGCTGACCGAGCGGCAGAAACGCTCGCGCAAGGCGCGGCGCACGCTCGCCGGACGTGGTCTGGTCGAGGCGATCACCTGGTCGTTCATTCCGCGCGCTGCGGCAAAGGCATTCGGCGGCGGTGCGGATGCGCTCGAACTTGCCAATCCGATCTCGTCGGAGATGTCGTCGATGCGGCCGAGCCTGCTGCCGGGCCTGCTCGACTCGGTCAAACGCAACCGCAACCGCGGCTTTGCCGATGCCGCGCTCTTCGAGCTGGGGCAAGCCTATCGAGGCGAGGCGCCGGAGGATCAGTTCGTCGCCGCCGCCGGCATCCGCGCCGGAACCGCCAAGCTAGCGGGCAGCGGCCGTCACTGGGACGGCACTGTCGCCGAGGTCGGCGTGTTCGATGCCAAGGCCGACGTCGTCGCCGTACTGGCGGCGCTCGGCTTCGATTCCGCGAAGGCGCAGATCACGCGCGACGCACCCGCCTGGTTTCATCCGGGCCGCTCGGGCGTGCTCCGGCTCGGGCCGAAGGTCGTGCTCGCGCACTTCGGCGAGCTGCATCCCGCGACGCTGAAGGCGCTGGATGTCGCGTCGCCGGTCGTCGGCTTCGAGATCTTTCTCGACGCCGTGCCGGCGCAGAAGGCCAAGAGCCGCGCCAAGCCGCCGCTCGATGCTGCCGATCTCCTGCCCGTGCGCCGCGACTTTGCCTTCGTGCTCGACGCTTCCGTCGCGGCGGGTGACGTGGTGCGCGCCGCGCGGTCCGCCGACAAGACATTGATCGAGAGCGTCTCGGTGTTCGACGTATTCGAAGGCGGTGCGCTCGCCGGCGAGGGCAAGAAGTCGCTCGCGATCGAGGTGACCCTGCAACCCACGACCGAGACGCTGACGGACAAGGACATCGAGGCGGTCGCGCAGAAGATCGTCGCCGCGGTGAAGACCGCGACCGGCGGCGAGATTCGCGGCTAGAGCCCGAGAGTTAGCGAATTTTCAGGATTTGCGCGCTTCCTAGCAGGCACGAACGCTGATACGCGCCTCAGCCCCGGAGCCACGCCTCATGCAACCCCACCACAAGCTCATCGTGTTCGGCTTCGTCGTCTGCATGGTCGCGGCGCTCGCCTATGTCTTCGTGTTTGCGGACCTTTCCTTTGTGACCCAGCCGGTGCAGGTCGATGGGGCACTGATCAAACCTCCGCCTTCGCCCCCGCCCGCGCCGTAGCTATTCACCCCATCGCTCCTTTCCTGCGATGGCGCGCGGGCAATGCAATCCATAGCCATCTCCTATTCCCGTTTGCGCTAGCTTGCGCTGCGCGCCGCGTCGCATTGGCCGCCGACAATCTCGGCTGCCGATCGTGCACCGGCGCGCGGCGGTGCTATAAGCAGCCCCGTTGGATCAAGGGAAAGGTGCCCTGCGATGAACGAGATGAATCCGGCCGCTGCGAAGGTGTTGCCGATGGATGCCGATGACGGCCTGCATCACATCATCATCGTGGGCGGCGGAGCCGGCGGCCTCGAGCTCGCGACCCGGCTCGGCGACAAGCTCGGACGCAAGGGCAAGGCGAAGATATCGCTCGTCGAGAAGTCGCGCACGCACATCTGGAAGCCGCTCCTGCACGAGATCGCCGCCGGCAGCATGGACGTCGGCCGCTACGAGCTTCCCTATCAGGCTCAGGGCTATTGGCACGGGTTCCAGTTCCGCTATGGCGAGATGACCGGCATCGACCGCAAGAAGCGGCTCGTGTTCCTGGCCGCGACCTACGACGAGGAGGGGCGCGAGATCACGCCGATGCGCTCCTTCAGGTACGACACCCTCGTCATTGCCATCGGCTGCGTCGGCAACGCCTTCAACACGCCCGGCGTGAAGGAGCACGCCATCATGCTTGACACGCCGGAGGAGGCCGAGCGCTTCAACCGGCGGCTGATCAACGCCTGCGTGCGCGCGTTTGCCCAGGAGGGCCCGGTGCGCCCCGGACAGCTCGACGTGGCGATCATCGGCGCCGGCGCCACCGGTACCGAGCTTGCCGCTGAGCTGCATCAAACGGCGCGCGGCCTCGTCGCCTACGGCCTCGACAAGATCAATCCCGAGCAGGACATCAAGATCACCCTCATCGAGGCGGCGGATCGCATCGTACCCGCACTGCCCGAGCGCATCTCGAAAGGCGTTGCCGAGGTCCTGCGCGGTCTCAAAGTCCAAATCAAAACCGGCTCACGCGTGGTCGAGGTCAACGAAAAGGGCGTCAAGCTGCAGAACGGCGACTTTATCCCCTCCGAGCTCGTGGTATGGGCGGCGGGCGTCAAGGGCCCCGACGTGCTCTCGCACCTCGACGGGCTCGAGGTCAGCCGAGACGGCAGGCTTGTCATCACCGAGACACTGCAGACGACGCGCGATCCCGACGTCTTCGCCTTCGGCGACTGCGCGTATCTGGTGCCTAAGGGTGCCGAGGCGCCGGTCCCGCCGCGCGCGCAGGCAGCGCATCAGGAGGCCTCGCATCTTTACGTCGAGCTGCAGCGGCGGCTAAAGGGCGAGCCATTGCGCCCCTTCCACTACCGCGACTTCGGCTCGCTCGTCTCTCTCGGCGAGTATTCGACCGTCGGCAGCCTCATGGGCTTCATCGTCGGCCGCAGCTTCTTCGTCGAGGGGCTGTTTGCGCGCCTGATGTACCGCTCGCTCTACAAGATGCACGAGATGGCGCTGCACGGGCCGGGCAAGGTCATCCTCGACACGCTCTCGCGCGTCATCACCCGGAGCACCGAGCCGGTCGTCAAGCTGCACTGAGCACTTGGCTCAACGGCCTCCGCGTACGGCGGCGAGCAGCTCGGGCGTCGGATAGGAATCCGCCGGCAGCCCGAGCTTCAACTGCATGTCCTTGACCGCCGTCCGCGTCTTCGCCCCGGCGAGACCGTCGATCTTGCCGACGTCGTAGCCGCGGCCGGCGAGGATTCGCTGCAGCTCCTGCGTCTGCGCGCCGTCGAGGCCGGAGATCGGCCCGCGCCCGCGGCTCATCGGGGAGGCGCCGTCAATGCGCGTGGCGAGATAAGCGGCCGTCGTCGCGTAGGTGAGCGAGTTGTTCCACTCCGTATAGATGTCGAAGTTGGGATAGGCGAGGAAGGCCGGCCCGTTGCGCCCCATGGGGAGCAGCAGCGACGCAGTGAGGTTGCTGTCGGTCGGCAGCGGGCTGCCATCCATGCGCGTTATGCCCCAGCCAGCCCACTTCGATAGCGGATGCTTGATGGCGAGGTCGGCCTCCTGCCAGGGCAGCTCGCCGGTTACGCGCACCTCTTCCAGCCACGGCTCGTTCGGGCGCCAGCCGAGGTGGTGCATGTAGTTGGCGGTCGAGCCGATGACGTCGTCGTCGTCGCGGAAGAGGTCGATACGGCCGTCGCCGTCGTAGTCGACGGCATGATCGAGATAGCGGGTCGGCAGGAACTGCGTCTGGCCGATCTCGCCCGCCCACGATCCGACCATCTGGGACGGCTGCAGGTCCCCGCGGTCGATGATCTGCAGCGCGGCCTTGAGCTCCTCCTGGAACATCACCTGACGGCGGCAGTCGTAGGCGAGCGTAAGGAGCGCGGGCATGATCGGGAAGTTGCCCATGCCGGCGCCGAAGTCGCTCTCCAGCGCCCAGAAGCCGGTGATGACGGAGGGCGGCACGCCGAACTCGCGCTCCGCGCGCTCGAAGGTGGCCTTGTGCTGCGCGATCTTCTTGCGCCCGGAGGTGACGCGGTTCGGCGTGGCGAGCTTGCCCTGGAAGTCGAGGAAGGTCTGCGAGAAGAACTTCTGGCCGCGGTCGCGCGCGGTGACCTTGCCGTCGATGCTCATGCCGTCGAGCACGGCATTGATGGTGGTCGGGCGGATACCGGCGGCGGCGGCGTCTTTTTTGAAACGCGCGAGCCAAGCCGGAAAGCTTTCGGTGTTGCGGCAATTCTCGTTGGGCGGAGGATAGGGCGCGCGTTGACCGGGTCTTGCCGGTGGGGAGATGGCGGCCGGCTGGGCGGATGGGGCCGTGGGCGGAGCGGTTGTGGCTGGCGCAGCGGGTTGCTGCTTGGGCGCGGCTTGCTTCGCCTTCTTGGTCTTCTTCTGCACCGGCGGCGGCGTATCGAAGAACTGAGCCGCGGCGGGGCTGACCGCCACAATTGCGATCAGCGTCGCTGTCATCGCCGCACGAAGCTTCAAAGAGTGCATTGCCGTTCCTTCGGCTAGGGGGTTCTTAAGGCGACTAAAATCCCTGTGTATGTGGCCGCGTCAAGACGAACGCTCAGGGTGCGCTCCTTCGCGCACCGCAGGCCGCGAACGACCGCATTGCTACGACGATTCCGCTGCGTTCGAGAATGCGGGCGTGCCAGGGGCTTGGAAGCACGAGGAGATTCTAGGCGTTGCCGATCAGGATGCCGGCGGCAAACACGATGAGGCCGCCCAGCACGACCTCGAACGCGGCGCGCAGGAACTTCGTGTCCATGTAGCGCGAGCGGATCCAAGCGATCGCCCACAGCTCGACTAGAACGACCGCGATGGCGACGGTTGTGGCCACGCGGAAGTTGCCGATCAGGTAGGGGAGCGTGTGCCCGATGCCGCCGATCGAGGTCATGAGCCCGGTGACGCCGCCGCGCAGCCACGGATGACCGCGCCCGGTGAGCGCTCCGTCATCGGAGAGCGCCTCGGCAAATCCCATCGAGATGCCGGCGCCGACCGAAGCCGCGAGGCCGACGAGAAACGTCGCCCAGGTGTCGTGCGTGGCAAAGGCGGCGGCAAACAGCGGCGCGAGCGTCGAGACCGAGCCGTCCATCAGCCCAACGAGCCCCGGCTGCACGATCTGCAGCAAGAACATGCGGCGCTGGACCTCGGCCTCCGCGGTGCGTGCGTCGCGCGTCAGGTGCTTCTCGCCGAGCTTCTGCGCGAGCGTCTCATGCCCTGCCTCGGCCGCTGCGAGATCGCCCAGCAGCTTGCGCACACCGGCATCGGTCGCACGCCCCTGCGCGCGCTCGTAGAACTGCCGCGTCTCGTATTCGCGCTCCTCCGCCTGGTGGCGCACGGCGTCGAGACCGAGCGGGCGCACCATCCAGATCGGCTTGTGCTGGACGAAGCCGCGGACGTCCTGGCGCCGGATGAGCGGTATGTGCTCGCCGAAGCGCTGGCGGTAGATCTCGATCAGCCGGCGGCGATGCTCGCTCTCCTCCTGCGCCATCTCGGTGAACATCTGGGCGGAGGCGGGATAGTTGTCGGCGAGCCCGTGCGCGTACTCGAGGTAGACGCGCTGATCCTCCTCCTCGAGCGAGACGGCGAGCGCGAGGATCTCCTGTTCGCTCAGCTCGGCAAAGTTGCGCACGCGCTTCCCCTGTCCTGTTCCTTGATACCTAGTTTAGAATAGTTCTAAATTCTTGGTTGGCAAGACGAACCTCCAGGTTGCGCACGGCTCCGCCGCCTCGCGGGCGTGCTGGGCCCCGAGGGGGAGGGATAGAGGGGAGCGCGGGCGCCAAACGACCGCCATCCGATTTTGCTAAGCCGGCAGCCTTTCGGCGCCCGCGGCGGTGGACTTCCAGCAGGTCGAGGGCGCGAAACACATACGCGAACGGGGCTTCGGTCCCGCCCGGGCGGCTGCCAAGCGCGGCCGGGCTCATCGTTTCTGGGGACCTCGACCGGCTGCGGGAGCTCTCTGGAAGATTGAGAGCGCCGCCGCTCGCGACGGGCTGCCCGCGCGGTCCATTGCTGGAGGCGCACAGCCTCGCACACCTGCCCCGGCTCTCTGAGGGAGCTAACCTCGCGGCAAGCGCGGCAAACGAAAACCGCACGACCTCGAGCCGGGCACCGGCCCTGCCCCGCGTCGGCCGCTCAGCTGATGCGTCCCTATGACGGGCAGGGTTAGGGGCAGTATGGGGGCCGGTGGACGAGCGGGAATTAGTTTTGTGCCGAGCGAACGGCGCTATCCCCTGTCATCCCGGACGCCGCGAACGAAGTGAGCGGCGATCCGGGACCCAGAGCCGAGTTCGCCCACTTTGGGTTCTGCCATTGAGCCTTGCGCTGGTCCCGGGTCGGCGCTCGGCGTCGTCCATGCGGAGGATGGCTTCGTCATGACGCTTCGCCATGCTCCGCATGGACGCCTCGCTTGCCCGGGATGACACCAGTGCGCCAGCCCCATCACTGGCAGGTCTGCTCCAGCCGCCACCCGGTGACGCGGCAGCGCTCTCTTCCTCCCGCGTCGGTGCTGCACTCCCGATTGGGGTAGCGCTTGTAGGAGCAGTAGTAGTCGGGGAAGAGGAACCCTTCGTAGCCGCGCGCCGGGCCCTTGGTCTCGTAGGTCTCCGAGTAGTAGGGCTTGACGCCGCGGCCGGCTTCGGCGGCACCGGCGGCGAGGACGGCAATGGCCAGCGCGGCTGCGGCGAGCGCTGTTGCGAACTTGGTCGACGCGATCATGTTGCTCTCCTTCCACTTCAACGGATGCGGCCGGTGGACAAGAGGAATGTAGGTCGCCGGCCGCTGGCGCAGTAGGTGCGCGGGGCCGAGATGCTGTGCCGGTCGTGCTCGGCTGGCTGTTCCCTAGGGAACACCGGGGGCGGCACGACCGCGGTGGAGTCATTGGTGAGTGCCGTATTCACTTCGGCCGATTTTGCATGGATAATGTGCGGCGTATCGTGCGCGAGCAAATTTTAGAAAGGAAATTGTACGCCGCGTCGCCCGGCATCCGTGTGAACGAACGCCACTGAACTTACTCGCAAACGCCATCAAAGGAGTGAGTCATGACGAAGATTCCATCCTGGATGTTAGTGATCATTCCGGGAATGCTCGCCGTCTTGGGCGGCAGCGCCATCTCCGCGCAGGACAAGTACACTGTGCAAGTGCCGGGAGGACTCTCGTTCTCTGAGTTCAAGGGATACGAGGACTGGCAGTCAGTCTCCGTCAGTAAGACCGATCACGCGTTCGCTTTGATCCTCGCCAATCCTACGATGATCGACGCCTACCGGGCGGGCATTCCCGGCAATGGCAAACCTTTCCCCGATGGCTCCAAGATGGCGAAGATCCATTGGAAGCCGGAAACGAGCGCAGAGGCGCCCGATCCGACGACGGCAGTGCCGGGCACCCTGGAAAACGTCGACTTCATGGAGAAGGACAGCAAGAGGTTCGCGGACAGCGGCGGATGGGGATGGGCCGCGTTCAACTACGACGCCGCATCCGATACGTTCACGCCCGCCACCGAAGCTGACCAGCCGCCGCAGGCGAACGACGCCAAGTGCGGGTTCGCGTGCCATACGATAGTGCAGGCGAAGGACTACGTCTTCACTGCCTACCCGAAGCGGTAATCGGGGACAGGTTGTCCTCGGGGCTTTGGTCCTTGCGAAGCTCGGGCTCAGATACGCTCCGCGCGAACGCATAAGGGCAACTTGGCTGTCAGGACCACCATGTGGCGCCAGCCCTGGCGACAAGATCGCGCCGCGGGGCTGTACCCCAACAAAATACCCGCTTCGACCCCGCGCCTTCGGTGCGCGGACCAGGCCCCTTTCGGCGCCCGGGGGCACCTGCTATCTACCCCGCCATGATCGATACCTCGCTGATCCGCAACTTCTCCATCATCGCCCACATCGACCACGGAAAATCGACGCTGTCGGACCGGCTGATCCAGCTGTGCGGCAGCGTGCCGGAACGTGAGATGAAGGAGCAGCTCCTCGACTCGATGGACCTCGAGCGCGAGCGCGGCATCACCATCAAGGCGCAGACCGTGCGCCTCGACTACAAGGCCAAGGACGGCCACACCTACCGCCTCAACCTGATGGACACGCCCGGCCACGTCGACTTCGCCTACGAGGTCTCGCGCTGCCTTGCCGCCTGCGAGGGCGCGATCCTGGTCGTCGATGCAAGCCAGGGCGTGGAGGCGCAGACGCTGGCCAACGTCTACCAGGCGCTCGACAACAACCTCGACATCCTGCCCGTCCTCAACAAGGTCGACCTGCCCGCGGCCGACGTCGACCGCGTGAAGCAGCAGATCGAGGACGTGATCGGGCTCGATGCCTCCGACGCGATCCCGATCTCGGCCAAGACCGGCAAGAATGTCGAGGCCGTGCTGGAGGCGATCGTCGAGCGGCTGCCCGCCCCGAAGGGCGACGCGAACGCGCCGCTGAAGGCGCTGCTGATCGATAGCTGGTATGACGCCTATCTCGGCGTCGTCGTGCTCGTGCGCATCATCGACGGCGCGCTGCGCAAGGGGCAGAAGATCCGCCTCATGTCGACGGCGGCCGACTATCAGGTGGAGCGCGTCGGCATCTTCCGGCCCAAGCAGGAGATGATGGACGCGCTCGGCCCGGGCGAGGTCGGCTTCTTCACCGCCGCCATCAAGGAGGTCGCGGACACGCGCGTCGGCGACACGGTGACGGATGCGCGCCGCCCGACCGCCGGAGGCGCTCCCCGGCTTCAAGCCGGCACAGCCGGTGGTGTTCTGCGGACTGTTCCCCGTCGATGCCGCCGACTTCGCCAACCTGCGCGACGCCATGGGGAGGCTGCGCCTCAACGATGCGAGCTTCTCCTTCGAGGTGGAGACGTCTGCCGCGCTGGGCCTCGGCTTCCGCTGCGGCTTCCTCGGGCTCCTGCACCTGGAAATCATCACCGAGCGGCTCGAGCGCGAGTTCAACCTCGATCTCATCACCACGGCGCCGAGCGTCGTCTATCATATCTACATGACCGACGGCACGAAGCTCGAGATGCACAATCCGGCCGACATGCCGGATCCGACGCGCATCGACCGCATCGAGGAGCCGTGGATCAAGGCGACGATCCTGGTGCCCGACGAGTATCTGGGCGGCGTGTTGAAGCTGTGCCAGGACCGGCGCGGGCGGCAGAAGGATCTCACCTACGCCGGCAATCGCGCGATGCTCGTCTATGAGCTGCCGCTGAACGAGGTGGTGTTCGACTTCTACGACCGGCTGAAATCGATTTCCAAAGGCTACGCCTCCTTCGACTACCAGATCCTCGGCTACGAGGCGGGCGACCTCGTGAAGATGCAGATCCTCGTCAACGCCGAGCCGGTCGATGCGCTGTCGATGATCGTGTTTCGCTCGCGTGCGGACGCCCGCGGCCGCGTCATGTGCGAGAAGCTGAAGGACCTGATCCCGCAGCACATGTTCCAGATCCCGGTGCAGGCGGCGATCGGCGGTCGCATCATCGCGCGCGAAACAATCAAGGCGCTGAGGAAGGACGTGATTGCCAAGTGCTACGGCGGCGACATCACGCGAAAGCGCAAGCTGCTCGAGAAGCAGAAGAAGGGCAAGAAGAAGATGCGCCAGTTCGGGAGCGTGGAGATCCCGCAGGAGGCCTTCATCGCCGCGCTCAAGATGGACGAGAATTAGGGCTGCATTCCCCTTGGTGTCATCCTCGGGCTTGTCCCGAGGATGACAAAGAGTGGCGACGGATCGCGCCCGCCTCTTCCGTTTTCACGTCAAATCGCAGGGAACCAAGCCACAGCGCTGCCCATTCTTTGCAGGAATTCCCTGCTGGTCTCCCCGTTTCGTCCCGCCGCTGCAGCGGCCGGCAGCAGAACCGGCTCGGGCACGGCACATGATCAGAAGGAGCACAACCGTGACACCGATGCGAAAGCTTGTCGTTCCTCTTCTATGCGCGAGCCTCTTGGCTCCGTCGCTCCCCGCCGCCTCCGCCAACGCGCTGCCGCTGGCAAGACCCGCCGTCGCTGCCGACGATGGCGTGACCCTGGCCCGCTGGGGTCGCGGACCCGGCCCGCTGGGCATCTTCGGCGCCATCGTCGCCGGCACGCTCGTCGCTGCCGCCATCACCGACCATCGCGCGCGCCACGAGGACATGGAGCACTGCGCGGCGGACTTCCGTTCCTTCGATTGGCGCACCGGCACCTACATCAATCGCTACGGCGAGGAGCGCGTCTGCCCGTATCTGCGCTGACGCGTTCGACACAAAACGCGATCAAGGCGTCGGTTGCACAACCGGCGCCTTTTCGCATTTCAAGACGCCCACGGCGCATCGTCGCAGCGAGCATTCGCGCCGCATTCCTTTCATGTGCGTCTGTAAGATAGCGCTCAACCCGGCGCGGCTGTCGCACGACGGCTCGATCCAGATGTCGGCGCGAGGGAACAGACGGGCCGATAGCCGGGGACTGCACGAGCGCATGAAGCGCAACGGCTGGCGAGAATGCGGCCGTCGATGCTGACCGCGGCGTGAATCCGAAACGGGCGCGAGCTGCGTGCAGCCGCCCCGACAATCTCTACACATCCAGGAGTGACCATGATCAAGCGGCTCTCAACCGCGGCGATCGGCTTTGCGTTCGCGTGTTCAATCGGCTCGGCTCAGGCGGGCCCCTACTTCGGCTTCGACGGGCGCCACTACGGGGAGCTGGAGAACGCCCCCAACTTCGGGCGTCCAAAGACCACCGAGCACGGCAAGCTCGATCACGCCGATGCCCCTCGCAAGTGCCTACAGCCGGAAATCCGCGCTTTGCTGGAGCACGTCGAGGACGTGTTCGGGCCGGTCGAGGTGATCTCGACCTGCAGGCCGGGTGCGACCATCGCCGGCAGCGGGCGCCCCTCGCGGCATGCAAGCGGCAACGCAGTCGATTTCGAGGCCGGCAGCCGCAAGGCCGCGATCATCAACTGGCTCGTCGCCAACAACCACACGGGCGGCACCATGACCTACTCGGACATGAGCCATATCCATATCGACTTCGGCCCGCATTTCGTGGCGCTGGCAGCCCCATCCGGCGGCGGGGGCACGCGCGTCGCGAGCCGCGCCACTCGCGGCGTGCGCTACGGCGAGGGCTACTCGCGCGCCTATGATCGCGCCTACGATGGGGGATCGCGCGGGTACGCGCGTGAGGCCTACAACAGCACGCGAGGGGGCTCCTACAGCTACGACCGCGCCGATAGCGGCTCGCAATACCGGTCGGGCTACGCGACCATCTATCGTTAGCTCTGCTATGAGAGGTGCCGGGCACTCTCCCGGCGCCTCTCAACTCGCAGTCGCGGAAGCCGAATGCGCCTTCGGAAATGTGCCCAGGGCTGGTCGGCGCCTTGCCGCTTCAACCTCGCCACAATCGGTTGCGTTACGGATTGTTGCCGACCCTCGATCATATGCTCGCCGCTTGCCTTAAGCGCGCGGAAACCCCGAAAATCCGGCCGTTACTCAATCACTTCGTAAGCTTCGTAAGGTTCGCCGGACGTGATCGGGGAAGGCCCTCTTCGCCTTGCCTTTCGCCTGTGCCCGGTCCATATAGGGCCGATCGAACACGCCTTGGTTCACGATACGGCGGCGCATAATTGTGTCGACACTGACGTCTCCATCGCGCGATTTGATGTCCTCCGTCATCCGTCGGAGGGGATTGCCTAATTGCTTTGGAGGCATTGGATGGCAAACGGCACTGTGAAGTGGTTCAACGGCCAAAAGGGCTACGGCTTCATCCAGCCGGATGAGGGTGGCAACGACGTCTTCGTGCACATCTCTGCTGTCGAGCGCGCTGGTCTTTCGACCCTGCGCGAGGGACAGAAGGTCGGGTACGAGACCGAGACCGGCCGCAACGGCAAGGTGGCGGCTGTCAATCTGCGCCCTCTCTAACGAACCGCGGAACATTTCCGCTTTTAGGGGAGCAGCCTAGCCTGCTCCCCTAGCATTATGAGGGCACGATGCCGGCGCCACTGCGGCGCGCCCCGTGCGCATCCTCGAACAGGAGATTTGATGGCGAAGGAAGAGATGCTGGAGTTCGAAGGCGTGGTCGCGGAAGTGCTTCCCGACGCCCGCTGTCGCGTCAAGCTCGACAACGGCCATGAGGTGATTGCCTACACCTCGGGACGCATGAAGAAGAACCGCATCCGAATTCTCGCCGGCGACAAGGTGACGGTCGAGATGACGCCGTACGATCTCACCAAGGGCCGTATCAACTTCCGCCACAAGGACGTGCGCTCGGGCCCGCCGGGCGGAGGACCGCCGCGCCCCGGCGCGGGCAGCGGCATGCGCCGCCGCTGAGCGTGCAGCAGTCAGGCTCAAGCACTATTGCCGATGTCGAAATGAGCTGAAGAACGGGAGACCGCGTTCCCGCCGCGCTGCTCAGCAATCATCTGTACGCAGAGTTTGCGGCGAGCGCGTTGGTCGCGGTTAGATACAATTCTGCATTTCTGTATCTAGCTTGCTCAGTCCACGACGTATTCTACGGACTCCCCACAGGTTGCAAGCGCACGCCATAGTTCAGCCTAGGTTGCGCCATGCGAATCAGTCGAATTCGCGGGCATGTATGCATATCGTAGCTGGTTTGTTCGTCGCTCAGTGGCGTCCGCGCTGGTCGGCGTTCTCGCTCTCATCCCCGTCCTGCTGCTTCCGGCGCGCGACAGCGTCGCCTACAGCGGGCCTCCCCAAGACACCCTCCCGCAAGGCGCGGCGCCCCCAAACGCGCTCCCTCACAACGCCCTCACCGGCCGAGCGCGTGTGATCGACGGCGACACCATCGAGCTCTCCGGCCGCCACGTGCGCCTCGAAGGCATCGATGCGCCCGAGATCGCGCAGACCTGCGGGCGCTGGCTTATCGGCACGTGGCCCTGCGGCACCGCCGCGGGCGACGCGCTCGAGAAGCTCATCGGCGGAGAGACCGTCACCTGCGATAGCCGCGGCCTCGACAAGTACGGACGCACGCTCGGCGTCTGCTTCGTCGCCGGCCGCGATGTCAATGCGGAGATGGTGCGCGAGGGCTACGCCTGGGCCTTCGTCAAATACTCGACGAGCTACGTGCAGGAGGAAGCGGAGGCGCGCGCGCTGCACATCGGCATCTGGCAAGGCAAGGCCGAGCCCGCGTGGGAGTTCCGCGCGCACCGCTGGGCCGGCGCCGAGCAGGACGCGCCGAAGGGCTGCGCCATCAAGGGCAACGTGACCGCGCACGGCCGCATCTACCACATGCCGTGGAGCCCCTGGTACGGCAAGATCCGGATCGACGAGGCGAAAGGAAAGCGCTGGTTCTGCACGGAGGCCGAGGCGCTCGCCGCCGGCTGGCGCCCGGCCGCCGTTCACTAACAAAACATCTACAGTACAATGATAAAGCGCGGCGGTTCTTCGGGTTTACCGTTCCTGAAGGCCGCCCCGCTAGCCTCCCCCTCGCTTTCGAGGGGTAGCGGATGTGATTTCTGCCATGGCGCAAACAGTTGGCCGGAGCATCGTCAGGCATCCTTGGTCGAGCCTGCGCGATGCGGTGCTGCTTTCGAGCCTCATGGCGTTCGCTGTGCTGCTCGCGTGGCGCTACGACCTCTTCGCGTTCTTGAGGGCGCTCGCCGATCCCCAGCGGGAAATATCGCCACCGGAGGCGGCGCTTCTGACGATCCTGTTCGTTATCTGCCTCTACACGTTCATTGCGCGCAGGCTGGCGGACGATCGGTTGGATCGGTTGAGTGCGTCCGAGCTTGCCGTCGAGATCCGCAAGCTGCGTGAGCTTGCGATGCAGGACCCGCTGACCCGGCTCCCCAATCGGCGCGCGCTGCTGGCCGGGCTCGAGGCAGCGACCGCGGAATGCAACGCGGGCGATCACCGCCACGCATTCTTCATTCTCGACCTCAACGGCTTCAAGCGCGTCAACGATCTGTGCGGCCACGCCGTTGGCGATCATGTCCTGCAGGTGGTGGTCGAGCGCTTCCGCCGCGTCGCGCGGCCGAGCGATCTTCTGGCCCGCCTCGGCGGCGACGAGTTCGCGGTGCTCTCCTATGACGTCGACAAGCAGGCTGCGATGGCAATCGGCAATCGCTTCATCGAAGTTCTCGCCAACGGCATCGCCACCGACGGATACCTGCACGAGCTCGGTGTCGCGATCGGCGCCACGCTGCTGCCCGACGATGGCTCGACCTCGGAAGCGATCCTGCACAACGCCGACATCGCCATGTACCGGGCGAAGGCGCAGCAAGGATCGGCGCTCGCATTCTTCTATACGGCAACAGCGGCGCCGCAATCGGTGCGCGAAGCCGGCTGAGGCTGCTGTTGCGGTTCAAAAGTTACCGGCCTCAGCCGGCGGCCGCCTGCTGGCAAATCTTCGGCATCGGCGTGCCGGTGAACCACAGCTCATAGCTGTTGGGTGCATTCGTGCGCGCCCACTCCGTGGCGGAGATGTCCTTCACGGCGAGCTCGAGCCCGAGCGTGCCGAATAGCCCGACGATCTGGTTCGCCCGGTCCTTGTCCTCGGCGTGGAAGAAGCGCAGCTCCTGGTTGGAGCCCGCATAGCCGGGGAACTTGCGCACGCCCGGAAAGATGATCTGTGCCTTGTCGGCGTCCTTGAACGCCTCGCGCAGGCGCACGAGGCAGGTGTAGGACTCATCGTTGGGCACGTGGATGAAGATGCGCGCCGGACGGCGCTCGAGCGCGATGCGGTAGGCGTCCGCCACCTCGGGGTTTTCCTTCGACGCGTTCTGGATTGCCACCTCGAGCATCGGCAGCAGCTCTTTGTTTTGAGCCCCCGTCGCGTAGTCGATCTGGGCCGCGATAAACTCCACCGGCACCTTGTTGTTCTTGGCGAGGTACTCAAACATGGCAATGCCGTACTTCTGCTTCTCAGGCGAGGCATCGGTGACGAGATCGATCATGCCTTTGAGGTCGTTGACGTTCTGCTGCCAACGCGTCCAGTACCAGCCCATGCCCGCAACGGTGAGCGGCACGAGCACGATCGACAGCATCTTGAAGAGCGCATCCCACCAGTCGCTGTTGATGTTGAGTTTCACTGTCGGCAGCCCCCGTGCGTGTACGGACGACGAGCGCACGCGATAGCGTAGCCGCCCGGCAAATCTTTTGGCTTTGCGCCGCATTTCCCTATTCAAAAGCGGCATTGCCGTGACGGCGCGGCGCACTACGGCGCCTACGGAATGATCGCGTTGGTTAATGCCCATCGCCTTGCCCGCGCTTTCTCTGGATCGACAAATATAGCGCCACATCACGGCGATAGCAGGGTCGACCGCCTGCGTTGTCGCGGCGGTGCCTGCGGGCTCTCGCGGCAGAACATCGCAACGCGGTGGCGCAACTTCCGGTGCGACGATATTGTCCGGCCGAAAATCGCAAGAAGGCCCCCAGGTCTCCACCATGCCGCTCACCCTCAGCCGCCGGCAGTTTCTGTCGGGCAGCGCCCTGCTGGCACTCGATCTCATCCCGCTTCCGGCACTCTCTTCGGAGTCCGTGCCGGGAGGGATCCGCTACGGAACGGCGCAGCCTTTCGACTTCGACCGGCTGCGGCTCAAGGCCAGCCGGCTCGCCGGCGTGCCGTTCGAGGCGGAGACGCCGCCGGTGCCGGACATCGTCCACGCCATCGACTTCGACGCCGCGCAGAAGATCAAGTTCCGCCCCGAGCGCGCACTCTGGAGCGGCGACGCGCATGCCATGCCCGTCCGCATGTTCCACCTCGACAAGTTCAACGGGCTTCCCGTCCGTATCAACGTCGTCTCGGATGGCATGGCGCGCGAGATCGTCTACGCGCGCGACGACTTCGACTACGGTGATACCGCGCTCGCCGAGAAGCTGCCCGTCGATCTGGGCTTCTGCGGCTTTCGCGTCATGAACGGCCCCGACGCGGACACCGACTGGCTGGCCTTTCAGGGCGCGAGCTACTTCCGCACCTGCGGGGAGGAAAACCAGTACGGCGCCTCCGCGCGCGGCATCGCCATCGACACGGCGCTGAAGGAGGAGTTCCCACGCTTCGTCGAGTTCTGGCTCGAGGAGAAGGACAACGCGGCCGGGATCACCATATACGCGCTGCTCAACGGCCCGAGCCTCACCGGAGCCTACAAGTTCGACGCGACGAAAGAGGCGGGCGCCGTCATCGGCGTGACCGCGGAGCTCAATATCCGCAAGGACATCGAGAGGCTCGGCATCGCGCCGCTCACCAGCATGTACTGGTATGCGAAGGGCGACCGCCCGAAGCAGGCCGATTGGCGTCCGGAGATCCACGACAGCGATGGGCTTGCTCTGCATACGGGCGGCGGTGAGCGCATCTGGCGTCCGCTGATCAATCCCACGTATGTAAAGACCAACTCCTTCTTCGATACCAATCCGAAGGCGTTCGGGCTCATGCAGCGCGACCGCCGGTTCGCGGACTACGAAGACGACGGCGCCTTCTACAACCGGCGCCCCAGCATCTGGATCGAGCCCGTCGGCGAATGGGGCGAGGGCGCGGTACAGCTCGTCGAGATACCGACGGGCGATGAGGTGCACGACAACATCGTCGCCTACTGGACGCCGAAGAAGCCGGTCAAGGCGGGCGACAAGCTCGTCTTCTCCTACCGGACGTATTGGCAGAACGATGAGCCGAGCCCGCCGGCGAACCTCGCGCGCGCGGTCGCGACCCGCACCGGTGTCGACGGCATCCCGGGCACCGAAGCCCACTATGACGTGCGCAAGCGCAAGTTCGTCGTCGACTGGGAGGGCGGCCCCTTGACCGGCATGGCGCCGCGCTTCGACATCACTCCCGTAGTGACCGCCTCGCACGGCGCCATCGGCAACGCCTACGTCGTCAAGGTCGTCGGCACCGAAAAGTGGCGCGCTCTGTTCGACCTGGCGGTCGAAGGCAAGTCCACGGTCGATCTGCGCTGCTACCTGCGCCTCGGCGACCAGACGCTCACCGAGACCTGGCTCTATCAGTACGCCGTCGAGGCTTGAGGCCGCCGTCGCGGCGCAGACCACGAATGTCGCGCGCTATTGCACCAGCACCTTCTTGCCGTCGGCGCCCTTCGCCTCGCCGGCCTTGAGGTCACCGCAGCTCTCGCCCAGATACTTGCCCGTTTGCGTGATTGAGCGCTTCACCGATACCGAGCGTGTGCCGTCGGTGCCCGAGGTCGTGCTGTCGATCTTCACCTGAAAGGTCGTAGCGAAGTCGCCGCTCATCTCGGTCGTGCTCTCGACGTCGCGTTCGTTGAACTTGCACTTGGCTTCGACCGTGATCTTGTCGCCGGCCTTCTTGACCTCGTACTTCGTGCAGTTCTGCTGGTGGTCGAGCTTGCTGGCAGCGACGGTGTTCTTTTCCATCTCGCCGTCGATGCACATGGTCAGCGCCTGCGGCTTCGGTCCGTTGCCCTCGTCCATAACGGTCATGAGCTCCCATTGACCGGCCTTGCGCGCAGGCAGGTCATCGTCGCCTGCGCGGACGGCAGGGGCGGCCGCGATACAACTTGCGAAGGCGACAGAGAGAACGGCGATCGTGTTGCGCGTCATGAGGCTTCCCATTGCTTACTCACTCCTGATGTCTGCGATTGCATTTGCCGGCGGCTCACGGCTTGATCGCCACGCCCCACGGTAGGCGGCCGACCGGCACCGAGCGCTCGGCCTTGAGGCTCTGGACGTCGACGACGGTCATGTCGTTGGTCAGCCCGTTGGCGGTGTAGAGCTTCTTGCCGTCGGGCGAGAGCGCCATGTGCCAGGGCCGCTGGCCGATGAGGATGAAGTCTTTCACCTCGTAGGTCGCGGTATCGACGACGGCCAGACGATTGGCGCGGCCGATGGCGACGAAGGCGAGCTTGCCGTCGTTGGTGAACTCGATGCCCATCGGCTGGATCAGCTCGGGGCGCACGCCGGGGATCTTGAAGCCGAATTTCCGGGTGATCTTGAGCGCCACGGGGTCGATGACCGCGACGGTGCCGCCGACCTCGGCCGAGACCCACACCTGCTTGCCGTCCGGGGTAAAGCGGGCGACCCGCGGGCGCGTGTCGACGAGAATGTTGGCCTTAACCTCGTAGGTCTCGGCGTCGATGATGTGCGCCATGCTGGTCGCCTCCGAGGTGGCGGCGACGAGCTTGTCGTCGGGGCTGACCGACATGCCCTCGGGCTCGACCCCGACCTCGATCTCGGAGAGCACCTTGCCGGTTGAGCGCTCCAGCACGGTGACGTAGCCGTCGTCCTCGTTGGCGACGAAGATGTGCTCGCCCTTGTGGTCGATGTCGAGCAACTCGGGGTCGGGCCCGGTGTCCATGCGGCGCACGACCTCGAGCTTCGCCGTGTC
>CAWFOR010000013.1:0-224795 GCA_963817485.1 uncultured Alphaproteobacteria bacterium
GAGGATCACGAAAAGATGCATGCTGGTTACTTCCCGAGCGTGAGGAGGTTGTGGGGGATGTCTTGCGAGACGTCTTGCAACTTGCCGCCGGCGGTGAGGACCTCGCGCTTTCCTTCCTCCGCTTCGGCGGGCGAGAGGACGCCCGCAGCCACGACCGTTTTCAGCACGAAATCGCGCGAGCGGCGGGCGGCATTGAGGTGGCGGTCGAGGCGGCGCGCCTCCGGTGCCTGCGGCAGGGCGACGAGCAAAGCCGCCTCACCCACCGAAAGCTGCTCCGGCGTCTTTCCGAAATACGTAAGCGCCGCCGCCCGCACGCCTTTGATCTTGCCTCCGAAGGGCGCAAGATTGAGATAGAGCGTGAGGATCTCTCGCTTGGTGAAGCGTGACTCGAGTGCGATGGCGTGAATGATCTGGCGAACCTTCACCGCGGTCGAGCGCTTGTACTTGTTGTCGAGAATGCGCGCGACCTGCATGGTCAAGGTCGAGCCGCCGGAAATGATGCGGCCGTAGCGGACGAATTCGAAGCCGGCGCGGGTCAAGGCGTAGGGATCGACGCCGAAGTGCGAGTAGAAGCGACGGTCCTCGAACGCCAGCAGCATGGCGAGGTAGCGTGGGTCGACGTCCTCGGGCGTCACGGGCACGGATGTCGGCTGCCCCGCGACCGCGGCGCCCTGCGCGTCGATCGGCTTGCTAACTGCCGCGAGCAGCGCGGCCGTCTCTGTGGAGGGCGGATCCATGCGCGCCATCGAAACGCGCACTCCCGCGTACGTACCGAGCGCCAAGGCGGCAAGGAAGATCACCGCGAACAGTGCATAGCGGGCCGTCCGGTTCGGGCCGCTCCGCTTTGGGGAAGCTAACTCGGAGGCGTGCTCCCCTGTCGACAACTGCGCTCCTGACGCCATGTCTGCGATCGTCATCGGTCCGGCCAACGCCGCAGCCCCGCGCTCGGGGCCTCGATCCTGCCACCTCATGTTTGGACTTCCGACCCCTCGCTGCAGCTCGCCTGGCGCCGATGCGCACCCCAACAATCAGCCGGCGAACGTTTTTTTTCAACGAGGAGTTGAGAACAATGCTGACAGGTCCCAAATTCACGCCATTTGAGTATTCGCTTAACGGACTATTCGACTTGGTCGCTCGACGGCGCGACAGCCATTTCTGAAAGCGTGCTTGCCGACGAGCGCCGCGATGCGCGGCTATTTCAAACTGGCCTTGCGCGGCTTCGCCAGACGGATCGCTCCACCGCACTCATCGAGTGAGTGACGTGCACGAAAAAGAGGCCGCGTGAAGCGGTCGCCGCCGCTCGCAATTCTCGCAATTGATGAAATCGAATCTCCGCCCAAAACGGTGCGTCCTAAATCCGACGCGACAGCTCATGTCGGCGTGTCGGCATCTCGTCGACGCACGAGAACCGATCCTTCCGAGCAGGTTCATGGGCTCCTGCATGGGCTCCGGGCTGGCCGCCGGAACCAACGCTATACAATCAATTGGAGCTTTTCAGATGTAGCCCTAACTTGCCGCTACAGAATATTGATTTCGTTATATAAACGCGGAGCCATGGCGGAGACGGAGGGATTCGAACCCTCGATACGCCTTTACAAGCGTATAACGGTTTAGCAAACCGCCGCCTTCAGCCACTCGGCCACGTCTCCTCCGGCGGGAGCCCCCTAATAGAGGCGGGAATCGGCGATGGCAAGCCGCACCCCGCGCGGCATGGACCGCAAGCTGGGGCCGCAACCTAGGGCCGCAACTTGGCCGCAGCGGGGAGCCATGACGCCCTCCCCCTGATGGCACCCTTGACGGGGGCGCCAGCGGACCGCATCGTCCGGGACTCGGGACCAAGAAGCAACAATCGCTGATGGCTGCGGAATGCGCGCACCGACAATCAGCACGCTAGTCACCGCTCTGCTCCTCGCCGCGCTGCCCTCTGGGGCGTTCGCGCAGGACTACTGCGTGACCTGCACGGGGCCCGACGCCAAGTACCACTGCGTTATCGGCGGAGACGCGAGCGTGGCGGCGCGGTCCTCGCGCGGCCAGATGTTGTGTATCACGCAGCTTGCCCAGAGCGGCGGTCATGCAAGCTGCAGCGTCAGCCGCACGACCACGGAGCCGTGCGAAGGGAAGCTGAGGACGGTGATGTTTCCGCCCGGCGAGGCGAACACGCCGCCCCTGGCCGACACGACTCCGCAGGTGGCGGTGCCACCCGAGACCGCTCCGCCGCCGCTTCCGACAGCTCCCGGCGCGCCGCCTGCCCTGACCGAAGGCGCCCCGGGCGCCTCACCTCCGCCGGGTGCTCCGCAACAGGCTCCGGGTTCGGTCGGCGGAATTGTCTCCAAGACCGCCAACGACACCGGCGAAGGCCTCAAGAAGGCGGGCGAGGCCGTGACCAATACCGTGGACAAGACCGGCAAGGCGATCGGACACGCCGCGTCGAAGACGTGGAAGTGCCTCAGCTCGTTCTTCGGGGACTGCTAGGCGAGCTTCGAGCTCAGTGCGTCGCGATCCATTCGCGCGCGAGCTTCTGGGCGCGCGAGATATCGTCCCGCGACATCTCCTTGGCGATCTCGAGCCGATGGCGCTTCGCATCCTCGTTGCCGCGCAGGGCTGCGAGGTTGAACCACTTGTGCGCCTGGACGAGGTCGAGTTCGACGTCGCGGCCCGCGCAGTAGTTGAGGCCCAGTTCGAACAAGGCGTCGGGCGTGCCGCCGTGAGGGGCAATCGCCTCGCCATGCGAGATCAGATCAAGTCGTGCCATTACGCTTCCCGTTGCGCACCTTGGTTGCCGTGGAGGCGCTGGTCAGTGGTGCCGCTGCCGCCCCATTTTTTCGCCGCTCCCTCGAGCAGCAGGTAACGACAATGTCAGCGAGCCGATGAGAACTGGTAAACCGGCCGGCCGATGTTAGGGGTGCGATTGCCATCCGGGAATGAAGATCGCGGCCTGCAATCGCATCAAAGTGGCGCAATCGATCCGCTTCAAAGCACCCCGCAACCGCGCCTTCACGGTCAGGGTTACCGCGGGCTAACCATAGGACGAAAAGCTCCGCGTCACGGGATCAGCACGACCGAGCCGGTGGTCTTGCGGGCCTCGAGATCGCGGTGCGCGGCGGCGGCCTCGCGCAGCGGATAGGTGTGGTTGACCACGATCTTGACCGCGCCCTTCTCCACCATGTCGAACAGATCGGCTGCGTTGGCGAGGAGATCGGCGCGACGCGCGGTGTAGGTCATGAGCGTCGGCCGCGTCGCATAGAGCGAGCCCTTGGCCGAGAGGACCGCGATATCGAACGGCGGTACCGGGCCCGAGGAGCTGCCGAAGCTCACCCACATCCCCTTGGGCTTGAGGCAGTCGAGCGAGGACGGGAACGTGTCCTTGCCGACCGAATCGTAAACCACATCGCAGCCCTCGCCCTGCGTGATCTCCTTCACCCGCGCGACAAAGTCCTCGGTGCGATAGTTGATGACATGCGTGCAGCCATGCTCCTTGGCGAGCCGCGCCTTCTCCTCCGAGCCGACCGTGCCGATCATGGTCGCGCCGATCGCGCGCGCCCATTGGCAGGCGATGAGGCCGACGCCGCCCGCGGCTGCGTGGAACAGCATCACCGTCTTGTCCGTGCATGGGTAGGTCTCGCGCAGCAGGTAGCGCACGGTCATGCCCTGCAGCATCATCGCGGCGGCGGTCTTCTCGTCGATGCCGGGCGGCAGCTTGACCAGGCGGTCGGCAGCGATCAGCCGCTCCTCCGCATAACTGCCGAGTACCGTCGCGTACGCCACACGGTCGCCCGGCCTCAAGTCGGTGACGCCGGAGCCGACCGCCTCCACCGTGCCGGCGCCCTCCATGCCGATCACCGCCGGCAGGCTCGGAACCTTGTAGTGGCCGGTGCGGTGATAGGTATCTATGTAGTTGAGACCCACCGCACTTTGGCGCAGGCGCACCTCGCCGGGCCCCGGATCGCCGACCGCGATCTCGTCCCACTGCAGCGCCTCCGGTCCCCCGTGGGCATGGATGCGGATTGCGTGCGCCATGGTCGTTCCTTTCTTGAACCCGACGCGCCATCGTGGCTCATTTCGCCTTGACGGCGCCACGCTGGCCTTCTAGGGGCTGTTGCTGCGCGCCGACAAGGGAACAATGATGTTTTTCGACCGCCGCCGACGCCGGATCCTGCCTTCTTTCCTCCTTGTCATCGCACCTCTGGCGCTTCCCGCATGCGGGGGTCCCGATGCGGACGGGCCGAGCTCGGGGCTGACCTGCGTCGACGATTCACCCGACTGCGTCGATCGCCGCCAAAAGACCCTTCGCTATCTCGTCGACGACAAGGATCGCGCCTGGATCGCGGCGCACCCACCGCCGGAAGCCTACGCTTCGGGCGTGCGCCTGTTTGCGCTCAAGAACAAGAAGAAGGACTTGACTTGTGATGAGCTTGCGCGCGGGCGCGACGAGGCGGACCGGGCGCCCGGCGTCTTGCGCGGGCCGGAGGGTGTCAACCTGACGTCGGCGCAAAGGTCCCGCGGCATCATGTTGGCGAGCGAGGTTTCCCGCGAGCTCGGCGCCGAGATCAAGCGGCGGTGCAAGAAGGCTTGAACCCGGGGCCCCGAATCCAAAGCTTGGCGCAGCGCAGAAATCCACCCTCGAACAATGCCCTTCCATTGCCCGGCCGGCCGGGCCACATAATGCCTCGGCACACGACCGGCACGACATCCGCAAAGCTCTGGAAAGACCAGCCGAACCCATGCACGATTTCGTCAACACGGTAGTCGCCTTCGTCCAGGCGCATCAAGCCTGGGCGGCGCCCGTCGCCTTTGCGCTGGCCTTCGGCGAGAGCCTCGCCTTCGTGTCGCTCGTGGTGCCGGCGACGGTGATCCTCGTCACCATCGGCGGCCTGCTCGGCGCCAGCGATATCGACGTCTGGCCGATCGTGCTCGCTGCCGGCGTCGGCGGGGCGCTCGGCTACTCGGTGTCCTATTGGATCGGACTCTACTTCAAGGATTCGATCAACAGCTACTGGCCATTCCGCGCCTACCCGCAGATGATGCGACGCGGCGAGGACTTCTTCGAGAAGTACGGTGTGTTCGGCGTGTTCCTGGGGCATTTCTTCGGGCCCATCCGCGCCGTCATTCCCGTGATCGCGGGCATGTACTCCATGCGGCAGATCCCGTTTCAGATCGCCAACATCTCGTCCGCTTTTCTTTGGGCAGGCGGCGTCATCGTACCGAGCTTCTTCGGTCTCAAATGGCTGACGGGCCACTGACACCGATCCCGGCCGGTCCACGCGGCTTCTCGAGCACAGCGTAGGTGGCGTAGCCGCCGTAGAGATGCTCGCAGCGGAGCTGCATCCCCGAACGCGTAGCGAGCGTTGCAAGCTCGGCTTGAAGCGCGGCGCGCGGCTCGACCGAGAACTTGGCGAGCCAGGCGCGCAAGCCGTTCCTGAACCAGCCCGGCAGCTTCTCCTGCTCGCCGAAGTCGACGACATAGAGGCACCCGCCGGGGGCGACGGCATCGACCGCGCGCTGCAGCGCCGTGCGCCACGGCGGGATCATCGACAGCGCGTAGGAGATCACCACCCGGTCAAACGCCGCCACGCCGAACAGCCGTTCGCCGGAGAACTCGGCAGCATCGCCCGCCGTCACGCTGATGCGCTCGGAGAGGCCGTTGCGCGCGATTGAGGCGACAGCGGTGTCGAGCATCGCATTCGAAATGTCGAACCCATAGAAGCGGGCATCCGGATAGCGCCGCGCGGCGAGGATGAGGTTGCGCCCCGTGCCGCACGCGATCTCGAGCACGTTGCCGCCGGCGGGCGGCTGCAGCTCGGCCAGCAGGCGGTCGCGGCCGAGCAGATAGTATTTGCGCGTCGCGTCGTAGACGTAGCGCTGGTAGCGGTAGATGGCGTCCATGTGCTCAGCCGCGGACGTGTCGGCCTGAGCGCCGGCATGCGCTCCCGGATGAGCTAGCGCGCGCTCCTTCTTCATCCCTGGAACACGTAGCGGTGGAAGCCGCCGTAGATCGACGAGCGGTCCTTCGCCGTCCACTGCCGGCAGGCCTCGCGGTCGTAGGCGAAGCGGGCGAGCAGCGCGTCCGGCACGCGTCCGGGTAGGATCGTCTCCTCGCCCGCCGTGCGGAAGATGACGCGGGCGCCGGGCCGTGGCCGTGCGCACGATCTCCGCCCACAGGGCGTTGAGCTGCGCGTCCGTCATCCAGTCCTGGGCGTCGAGCAGCACGTAAGCATCGAGCGAGGCGGCCGGCTGGCGGCTCAGGTGCTCGGTCAGCGAGGCGTGCACGACGGCGACGTCGCCGGCGCGCGAGCGCAGAGCGGGGAAGCTCTCCCGTTGCAGGTAGGGCGGCAGCGGGGCCGAGCCGCCGCTCGCATAGCGCCGCCCGAACGCCTGCCAGGCGAAGTAGTTGTCGGCGAGATCGAAGCCGCAAGCGAGCCGCTCGAGCCGCGCCTCGAGCACGTCCGCCATGCTCGCCTCGCTGCCTTTGAGCGCGGTGAACTGCGACGGCGGGATGCCGAGACCGAACAGGGCCGAGGGCCGGTCGAGCAGCCAGCGGACGTGCCGCTTCTTGAACAGCGGCGCCAGCTCACGCTCGAAGATGCGGCGCTGCTCGGCGAGGGTCTTGGCGGCGAGCATGCGGCGCGGGTTGGCGCCGTGCAGGCGGGCAAGCAGGTGGCCCGCACCGATGAAGCCGCCGAGCAGCCCGTGCCGGTAGAGGTTGGAGCCGAAGTAGCCGATGCGGCGGCGCCCGAGGCGGTCGCGCGACTCCCAGTAGTCGCTCGTCGTCTCATCGACGTGCGGGCGCAGGTGCGTGAAGTAGGCGTCTATGTTGGCGCGCGCGTCGGCCTCGCCGAAGAAGCGGCGGAAGGCGGCGTAGTCGGGCAGGTGCGCGAGCGCGGCAAGCTTCAGCTTGTTGAGCGCGACGTGCGCCGGGTTGAGGTCGACGGCGGTGATGGTAACGGGCGCGGCCGAAAGATAGCTGAGCACGTTGCACCCGCCCGACGCGATGGCGACGAGCCGCTCGCCCGCCTGGAGCCTGAGCGCGTCGAGATCGACGACCGGGTCCTCCCAGATCTGCGGATAGACGAGGCCGCTGAAGGCGAGCGTGAACAGCCGCTCCTGGATGCCCTGGCGGGTGGTGGCCTTGTGACGATGGACGGCCTGGCGCAAGCGTCGATTGCGCGCGCGCCGGAAGGAGGTTTCCTCTGCGGCTGCGGCATGCTGAGTTGCGGCCATCGCTCCCCACTTTTTCCGGTATTGTCCGTTCGTTGCGCCAGCGGCCGTTGATCCGGTGTCACGGCCCGACGGGCTCGCGTAGGCGACTCCTGTTACGGATTTATGTCAGCCGGCCCGCGACAGCTTGCCTTGCCGGCCTCAATCGCCTAGAGGATGCGCGAGCGCGCTCCCTAAAGCGCATCCTGGATCTCCACACACATTACGGTAAACGCCATGAGCCAACGCAGCCTGCGCAACGTCGAGACGCGAAAGAAAAAGGCCCGCCGCGCCATTCCGCGCTCCAAGGTGACCCGCGTGCAGGGCAACACGGCGGGCGTGCGCCGCCGGCTCAAGAAGGCCGCCAACAAGGCGCGCGGCGCCAAAGCCGCCAAGGCCTGAGCCTTCGGGCAGCCTCGACGCGCCTCTAAGCCGCGCGTCAGGGGTTTGTAGCTTGGTGGGCGGCGGAGGCAGGTCATGACCCGCATCGCGCCTTTCAATCCGCGGCGTTTCACCTCCGCGATTCCGCACTACGTCGCCGGACGGCCCCCCTATTCCATGCGGCTCGTCGAGCGGCTGGCGCGGGAGACGGGGCTTGGCGAAGCCGCGCGGACGCTCGATCTCGGCTGCGGGCCGGGCTCCCTGACGCTGCCGCTTGCGCGCTTCTCCGGCACCACCATCGGCATCGACCCCGACGCTGCCATGATCGCCGCGGCGCAGGAGGCGGCCGAGGTCGCGGGCCTATCGGTCGAGTGGAGCGTCGGCTCCTCGCTCGATCTTCCCGACGAGCTTGCCCCCCTCGACCTCGTCACCATCGGCCGCGCCTTCCACTGGATGGACCGGGAGACGACACTTCTCCGCCTCGATCAGCTCGTGCGGCCGGGCGGAGCGGTGGCGCTCGTCAATACGGAGCTGCACCCGCTCGGGCGTCACACGTGGCACGCGGCGTTCGAGGAGTTGCGCAAATCGCACGGGCGCTTCGACGACTTCTACCGCTGGCGCAAGAGCGACGGCTGGGAGGAGCACTTGAGCGTGCTCGTGCGCAGCGTCTTTTGCGATGTTGTGCGCATCTCCGTCTACGAGCCGCGCGAGGCCTCGCTCGATGAAATCGTCGCGCGAGCCTTCTCGTTCTCGGCCAACTCGCCGGCTTCGCTCGGAGAGGAGGGCCGCGCGGCTTACGAGGTCGCGGTCCGCCAGACTATGGCGGCGCTCGAGCCCAGCGGCCGCTTCCCCGAGATCGTCGAGAGCACGGCGATGATCGCGCGGCGCGCGCGCTGATCGGCGCTGGCGATAAACACGCGGCTGCCCAATGCCAAGACTCGGGCGCTCATCGCCGCCATGCCCCCAGAGATCGATCGAGTGCCCGACAGCGACAAAGAAAATGCCGCCGGGTGACCCGGCGGCATCTCGCGTCCAAACTTTGCGCTGACAGCGCGTCAGGCGAGCTCGACCTGGGCGGCCTGCTTGCCGCGGCCCTTGCGGTCGTCCTCGAGCACGAAGGTGATCTTGTCGCCCTCGTTGAGGCCGTGAATGCCGGCCCGCTCCAGCGCGCTCACGTGAAGGAACACGTCCTTGGAGCCGTCTTCCGGCTGCACGAAACCGAAGCCCTTCGCCGAATTGAAGAACTTCACGGTGCCATTGATGCGATTCATAAGATGTCTTTTCCAGTCGGCGTAATCATGAAGCCAATCGCCGGACGGCACGCCGCACAGTCCGGAGTCTCAGTCATTTTGGGAAGGGCAAACGGCCGGTGGCGCGCTGTCTAATCCAAAAATTGAGGGCGCGGTCCACCTCGGATCGCACCGGCAGCTGGTATATGCCCTGGCCGGGAAGCAAAATCAAGGCGAACTAGGCGCGGTAGCTGAACAAACGGAAAAGATCGCTCGGGGCTTTGTAAAGCTCGGCGATGCGCGTGAAGCCGGCGTCGCGCCCCAGCGTCCCCCACTCGGTGACGGTCTCGGGCAGATCGCAGGTGCGCACATGGCGCATCGCCTCCTGGAACTCCTCCGCGCTCAAAGCCGTCCACTCCCGCCGCCCGGTCTCCTCGAAGCGGTCGAGGTAGTCGGCGCGGCTCTCCCCGTCGCGGCACGTCGGCTCGTAGATCAGAAGCGCCCCGTTCGGTGACAGCTGCGCCTGGATCTCGCGCATCAAAGTGCGCTTGTCGGGCGTTGTCAGGTGGTGCAGCGACAGGCTGATCCAGACGACATCGGCTGGACCCGAGCCTGTCCGCATTGCCCGCACGAAATCGGCTTCATCGAGCTCGACCGCGCACGGGAGCGCCGCGAGGTTGCGCTTCGCGAGCTCCAGTGCCGGCGGCGCCAGATCGATGCCGCGGTAGTTGGCGATCTCGGTGCCTTTGAGCGCCGTCACGATGCCGCTCGCGTCCCCGCAGGCGAGATCGACGAAGGCGAAGGGCCGGGCGACGTTGTCGTTGAGGAAACGATGCAGCTCGGCGTAGGCGCCCGCGTTCTCCAGATAGTCGTGCGTGAGGAACTTGCGATAGAGCTCCCACTGATGCCGGAAGATGTCGAGCGCGGTCTCGTCGCGAGCGGGCGTGACAGGTGCCTGGCGTTGAACGTTGACCATCAAGTCCTCCCGGCGCTTGCGGCGCCGTCGCTCTGATGCGGCACGAAGCTATGCCGCGCAGGTAAATAGTGGCTTCTGGTCGCCGTCCGCAATCGGGGATTGAAGATCGGCACCGCACAGGTGAGGAACAGCAACAGGTGCACCGGGTCTGCAGCACGGCTGGGCGCGGCGCATGGAAGCACTCGCCCGCTTGCGCCGATCAAGTGCGTGCAACAAGCCGCAATGACCGGCGCACCTAACCAGCGCGCAGCGAGGTGCGCTCGGACGCCACTTTGCCGCCCGCGAGCATCTCGGGGATATCGGCGGCGGGACGCGGCATGCTGATGTAGAACCCCTGCACCTCGGTGCAGCCCTCCTGCCTCACCTGCTCGAACTGCTGCTCGGTCTCGACGCCCTCAGCGCAGGTGGCGATGCCGAGGCTCATGCCGAGCGTCACGATGGAGCGCAGGATGGCGAGCGAGGTCTTCGGCCGCTCATCCAGCTCCTTGATGAAAATCTGGTCGATCTTGATCTTGTCGAAGTGGTAGCGGCCGAGATAGCTCAGCGACGAGTACCCGGTGCCGAAGTCGTCGAGAGCGAAGCGGACACCGATCAGGTGCAGCTTCTCCAGCGTCTCGGCGACGTTCTCGCCCTCCTCCAGCAGCAGCAACTCGGTCACCTCGAGCTCGAGCCTCTGCGGCAAGAGCTGGGAAGCGCCGAGCGCGGTGATCACCGCTTGCCGCACGTTACCGAAACGGAACTGTGCCGGCGAGAGATTGACCGCGACCTTGAGGCCCTTCGGCCATTTCGCGGCCTCCATGCAGGCCTGCCGCAGCGTCCATTCGCCGATCTGGACGATCAGATTCGATTCTTCCGCGAGCGAGATGAACTCGGCGGGCGAGACGAGCCCGCGCTCGGGATGGTTCCAGCGCAGGAGCGCCTCGAAGCCGGCAATCTCGTTGCGCTCCAGATTGAGCTGCGGCTGGTAGTACAGCTCGAGCTCGCCCGCATGCAATGCCACACGCAGGTCGCGCTCGAGCTTGCGCCTCGTCTGCATCCGCTGGTCCATCTCGCGCTCGAAGAAGCGCGAGCTTCCGGGGGCATCCAACTTGGCGCGGTTGAGCGCAAGGTCGGCGTTCTTCAAGAGCTGGTTGGGGTCACTGCCGTCGCCGGGACCAATCGAAATGCCGATGCTGGTGCTGACGACGACCTGATGGTCGTCAATGTCGAACGAGGTCGCCAGAATGGCCTGGATCCTGCGGGCTAGGGATGCTGCGGCCGTGGCCGGCTTATCGGCAGACTGCACGACGACGAACTCGTCCGCGCCGATGCGGGCAATCATGTCGACGCCCTTGAGCCGGCGTTTGAGCCGCTGCGCCACCGCCTGCAGCAACTCGTCCCCGACCGACGGTCCGAGCGTGTCGTTGACCTCCTTGAAGCGGTCGATGTCGAACATGAGCACTACGAGCGAGGGCTCGCCGACCCCGTCCTGCTCCAGCTTCTTCTGAATGAAATCCTGCAGCTCGGCGCGATTGGGAAGGTCCGTCAGCGCGTCGTGGCGCGCCATGTACTGCATCTGGGCCTCGATGCGCCGCAGCTGCGTGATGTCCTCGTGCGTCGCCACCCAACCACCGTCGGACATCGGCTCGTGCATGACCGCAATGATGCGGCCATCGCTGAGCTCCTGCACCTTGGTGTTGGGCTGCATCTCGTGCGCGGACGCGAGCCGTTCGTTGAGGTAGTCCTCCGCCGTGCTGCCGACCCAGAGGCCATTGGTAATGCGCGCCTCGATGATCTTGCGGAAAGGGGTGCCGGGAGTCGCCAGCTCCTTGTCGAGCCCGTACATCTCGATGTAGCGGTCGTTGCAGACGACGAGCCGCTGATCCTTGTCGAACATGCACAGCCCCATCGGCATGTTGCCGAGAGCCGCGTTGAAGCGGACGTTCTGTTCCGACAGCTCCGCCTTGCGTCGAACGAGTTCGGCCGCCGCAGCCTCGGCGATCTCCTTGGCGCGCGTCGCCTCCTCGAGGTGTCGGCGTGAGGCCTCGAGCGCTTCGGCATAGTCGGAGGTGTGTGCCGCGCGTGCGAGCAGCCGGCGCGCGCCCAGCGTCGCCATGGCGAGGAGGAACGTGAGCGCGGCAAGCGAGGCGATCTTGACCCCTTCCGCCCAGAAGAAGATCTTCGAGGTGTCGAAATATTCTCGGTAGTCGTGCGTGATTGCTAGCGTCCCGTCGTGCCCGACGGCGGCGAGCACGAGCACCGCCCAGCCAAACGCCGACGTCACCCCCGCGATCACGATGGGGCGCGGATGAAAGCGCAGCGCGCGCAGGCCGATCAGCACCAGCAGCAGCACGAACGACGGCGCCTTCAGGACCGCACCCGCGGGCAGGCTGTAGGCGTACTGGTAGCCCCAGATCAGCGCCAGGAAGAGCCCGATGTCGATGACGTTCAACCCATCGAGCGCCCGCTCCGGCAGCACTTTCGATTTGGCGAGCTGCCAGCGCAGGCACGAGCTCGCGATGAGCAGAGCGAGCGCCACCGTCACCCAGGAGTGAAGGAGAGGCAGGCCGGACATGAAGCGCGCGAAGGTGTGCAGCGCCAGGACGGAGTCTGCGATCGCGCCTTGCGCCAACGCGATCGCCTGCTCGCCGTTGACGTCGTAGTCGCGCAAGTTCTGTGCAAGCCGGCGCGACGTCGGCTCGGGTCCGCCGACAGCAGCGCGCGCGCGCAGAGACTTCTTCCAAGGCATGCGAGTGACCGCCAACAACCGCTCCCTGGAACCGAAATTGATCCGTTTACCCTGTTTTCGGAGCTTCTACGGACCGGTCGCAGTAATTGGAGACCGTTCAGTAAGCGCTCAACGCTGTCACAGTCGGGTTACTTATCCCTTTTTCGTATCACCCTGATTTTGCTCCACTATTCTATAGTGGACTTGCCATGCTTAATTTTGCGACGCCCGCGCGCGTCGTTCCGGGACTGCTTCAGGACTACTTGCGCACGCCTTCGATGTTCAGCGTCAGCTCGACCTCCTGTGACGCCGGCCCGAGATCGAACTTGATGCCGTAGTCCTTGAGCGGAAGGCGCGTCGTCCCCGTGAAGCCCTGGCGAAAGCCGCCCCAGGGGTCGGCGCCGCCGCCGATGCGCTCGGCCACGATCTCGATCGGCTTCGTCACTCCGTGCAGGGTGAAATTGCCGGTGATCGTCGCCTTGTCGCCGTTAACCTTCACCGCGGTGCTCTCGAAGGTCGCCTTGGGAAAGGCTGCGGTATCCAGGAACTCTTTGCTGCGCAGGTGCTTGTCGCGCTCGGCGTGGTTGGAATCGATGCTGTCGGTGTTCACCTCGACCTTCACCTTCGAGGCCTCCGGGTGCGCGTCGTCGAAGCTGAACGTTCCGGAGAAGTCGTTGAAGCGGCCGGTCAGCCAGCTGAAGCCCAGGTGCTTGATGCGGAAGTTGATGGAGGCATGCGACTTTGCCGTGTCGATCACGTAGTCGGCGGCCTTCGCCGGAGCCGCGGCGGCAAGGCCGGCGGCGACGACGGCAAACAGCAGCGGACGCGATGAGGTGAGCTTCATTGGGTGGTCTCCAGTTGGGAACGGGAAAACGGATCACGAGGTCGAAGGTGGGCCCGACCACATGCGCTTCAGGATGCTGCTGTGGTCGATGAAGTGGTGTTTGAGGGACGCGGCCGCGTGCAGGGCAACGAGGACGATCGTCACCCAGGCGAGGACCTCGTGGACCTCGCCCGCAGTGTCCTCGATCCCCTTCTTTTGGACGAGCGAGGGAATGCTGAACCAGTCGAACACCTCGATGGGGCGGCCATCGGCAGTCGAGATCAGGTAGCCGCTCACCATGAGGGCAAACAACAGCGGGTAGAAGCCCCAGTGGACGATCTGCGCGGCCGCACGCTCGAAGGGAGAAAGCTCGGCGTCGTCCGGCTTCGGGTTGGCGAGCCGCCAGGCGAAGCGGAGCGCGAGCAGGAACAGAAGCAGCATGCCGACGCTGCGGTGGATGTCGGGCGCGGTACGGTAGTAGGGGCTGTAGTAGTTGAGCGTGACCATCCACAGCCCGAGCACGAACATGGCGACGATGGCGAGCGCCATGATCCAGTGCGTCAGCCGTGTGACGAGGCCGTAGCCGGCCTTGGTGTCGCCGATTAGCATGGCCCGGACATGAACCCCCGTTTTAAGCCGCCCCCTGCCGGTGATGTAGACCGCGGCGGCCTTGCGTCAACCCCGGGGGCGCGCGACCGAAACGACTTCGCTCCGCTATGCCGGAGGGAACAGCAGCAGATATTTTAATGTGGCAGATGTGTTTCCCCTACCGCGCTCCCGGCAACGTGCTAGCTTTCGGTACGCTGACGATCCGACCCGCATACCGGCACCGGCCCGGTTGCGAGCGCGCATTGAGCTTCCGGCGCCGGCGAAGGTGCAACGCCCATGCGGTTGTCGAGACACGCGCTCTGCCTTCCCGCCCTCCTCGTTTCCGGCCTCATCGGCGCCCCGGCATCTGCGGCGCCGGGAGACCCGATCGGATCGGCCGTCACCGTCGTCAGCATCGTGACGGCGTCGCTCGAGAACGATAAGCACAATCTCGCGCAGGGCGACGGCGTGCGCGCCCAAGAGCTCATCGCCGTCGACAATGAAGGCCGCAGCGAGATCGAGCTGCGCGACAAGACCAAGCTCGCGCTCGGGCCCGGCGCCAAACTCCTGCTCGACAAGTTCGTCTACGATCCCGACATCGACGGCGGCGCCATCGTGATGAACCTCGTGCGCGGCTCGTTCCGCTTCATCACGGGGCTCGCCGCCAAGCCGGCCTACGTGATCCACGTGCCGACGGCATCGATCACCGTGCGCGGCACCATCTTCGACGTCTACGTGAAGCCCGACGACACGGCGTGGCTCCTGCTCATCGAGGGCGCGGTCGAGGTCTGCACGGCCTCGGGCAAGTGCCTCGTGCACGACGAGCCGGGCAAGCTCATCCGCATCTTGCCCGACACGGTGGGCGTGCCGGTCAAATGGGCTGGCCTCCCCGGTAAGGAGGACGCCGTGTTCGATTCGGCGTTCCCGTTCGTATCGCGCGCGCCCGGCATCGATCCCAACCCGGTCTTTACGCGCGAGCAGATCGTGCTCGGCACGTTCCCGGAGAAGCCGCACCCGAAGGGCTACGACGACGGCGATAAGGGTGACAAGGGCGAGAAGGGCGACGACGGCGGCAGGAAGGGCGAGGCGACAAAGAAGGCCAGCAAGGACGACGACGACGAGCCGCACGCTAAGACCAAACACGTCGAACGCACGTATGAAGGCGAGCGCTATCGCCGTCCGCGCCGCGAAGCCAACGACGCCAAGGCCGCGGCGAAGGGCCTCAACATCATGTTGGGCATCGGCGGCGGCCTCAAGTTCGGAGGCGGCGGCGGACACCGGGGCAAGTACTAGCTCACGCCGCCTGCGGGATACGGGACTTCAGCGCTTCATAGAGCGGCGCGACCTCGGCCCACGCCAGCGCGCTGCATGCCTTCAACGCCTCCCGCACGGCCGCTACGTCGCCGGCCCGCATCGCCTGCTGCAGCTTCGCGTGCGCCTTGTGCAGCTCGCGGAAGCGCGCCGATGCCGCGACGACCTCGTCGCCAACGAGCGCGAATATCCGCTCCGAGCGCTCCTTGCCGCGCATCTTTGCCGCATCGATCTCGAGGAACGCCATCTCCGGCGCCTCCGTTGCGGTGCGCTCCCCGGCGATGATCGGGCACCGGTAAGTCTTGGTCGTCTCCTCCAGCCGCGAGGCGACATTCACCACGTCGCCGAGGATCGAATAGTCGAAGCGCTGCGGCGAGCCGACGTTGCCGACGCAGCACTCGCCCGTGTTGAGGCCGATGCCGATGCGGACGGGCGCCGCCACCTCCCCGCGCTGCGCCGCCGCCTCGGCCCAGCCCGCGTTGAGCCCGACCAGCTCCTCCTGCATGCGCAGCGCGGCGCGGCAGGCGTTGCTCGCGTGGTGCGGATCTGCGAGCGGCGCGTTCCAGAAGGCCATGACGGCGTCGCCCATAAACTTGTCGATCGTCCCGCGCTCGGCGAGGATCACCTCGGTCAAGGGCGTGAACAGCTCGTTGAGGAAGCGGATCAGCTCCTCTGCGGTGAGCCCCTCCGACAGCGTCGTGAAGCTGCGCACGTCGGCAAACAGCAGCGAGACCTCGCGCGTTTCGCCGCCGAGCTTCAGCTTGTCATGGTTGCGCGCGAGCTCTTCCACCAGTGGGGCTGCCACGTAATGGCTGAAGGCCGAGCGCACGCGATTCCGCTCCAGCTCCGTCTCGATGTAGCTGTTGAGCGAGGTCGCGAGGTAGAGAACGAGAATCGCGAGCGACGGATAGACGGGATCGAACAGCAGCCCCGCCTGCCGGTAGGCGAGCCAGGACGCGGCGAAGACGGCAAGGATGGCGAGCGCGCCGATGACCGCGGTGGCGACCGCGCCGAGGCGGTAGATCAGCCAGGCAACCGCGGCGCCGATACCGACGAGGAACAATAGCTCCGCGCCGGTGGCGTACGCCGGGCGCATAAGGTGGTCGCCCGCGAGCATCTGCTCCAGCGCCTGCGCGTGGATCTCGACGCCGGGCACGGCGGAATCGAGCGGGGTTGCACGCAAATCGAGGAGGCCCACGGCGCTCGTGCCGATGAAGATGTCGCGCCCGGCGATCGATTTCGCATCGAACGAACCCTCGAGGATCGTGTGCGCCGGGATGTATCGGCGCGGATCGGGCTTGGCAAAGCGCAGCCACAGCTCGCCGTTGGCGTCGGTCGGCAGAACGGTCGATCCAACGCGCACGCTCTCGACGCCGGTCCGCTGCCCGAAGGCCGGCACGCCGCTGCCGCCGGAGGAGCGCACGAAAACGGTCGTCTCCTTCAGCGCGACGCGCAGCGTCTCGAGCGGCAGCGACGGATAGAGCGTCCCGCCCACCGACAGCAGCAGCGGAATGCGGCGGAGCACCTGATCGCGCTGCGGGGTCCAGTTGACGGCGCCGAGCCCCGCCGCGGCGCTCGTCAGCACAGGCAGGCCGCCTATGACGCCGGAGAAGCGCGGCACGAAGCCTTGCGGATCGTCTCCCGCGAAGGCAAAGCGCGCGTGCGGCGGTGAGGCCTTGTGCGAGCCGCCGGCCTCGCCTGCGATGCCGAGAGTGACGGGGGCGCCCGCGATCGCTGCCGCGAGGCGGTCGTCGTTGGAGGGGAGCGACGGAGGCTTCCGCGATCATGGGCGCGAGCTGCGGCACGTCGCCGAACAGCTTGGCGAACTCGCCGGGCGAGAGCCGGTCGGGCTCGGCGAGGATCAGGTCGAGCGTGATCGTGCGTGCGCCGGCCGCCTTCAAGGCATCGATGATGGCGGCAAGCTTGGTGCGCGGCCAGGGCCACTGGCCGACCTTGGCGAGCGAAGGCTCGTCGATGTCGACGATGCGCACGGGTAGCGTCTCGTCGAGCGGCCGCGGCGCCACGTTGAGGTAGCTGTCGAAGACCGAGAGCCGCAGCCGCGCGACGGGCTCCGGATCGGCGATGCGCAAGGCAACCGCGAGCAACAGCAGCGCCGCGGTCAGGAGCAGGTGAATCGACGGCACGCGCAGGCGCATGGGTCCTCGGCTGTGGCGGTTCGCTGGCGGCCCGCCACCCGCATCATAGCGTCGAGACGAGCGGTTGCCAGGGCGGCGCGGCCGTTAGGCCTTCTCGACCCAGTCGGCGCAGCGCGCCGCGAGCTGGCTGGAGCCCTCTTCCATGATCAGGAAATGGCCGCGGCCGGCGGCTTCGTGGAACGTTGCCGAGGGATAGAGCGCCGCAATCTTGCGGCCCGTGGCGGGAGAGACGACCTTGTCGTCCGAGCCGGAGATGACGAGCACCGGGCAAGCAACCTTCGTCGTCTCAACCGCGGTCGTGTGTTGCTTGTCGAACATCCAGAAGAACAGCTCAAACAGGGCGCGGCCGGATTCGGCGCTGAACCGATCGAACACGCGGCGCTGCGCGTCCGGGTCGAGGCTTGCGAGCGAATCCTGACGCGCGACCTCGAAGGAGGGGTTGAGCGCCCTGTCCCAGAATGGAGACGCCCGCATCAGGCCCATGGCGAGCGCGAGCTCGGCGTCGCTCGACGGCAGGATGCCCCAGGGCGCGCCCGACGCCAGCAGGACGAGCGAGCGCGCGAGCCCCTTGGCCGCGAGCTGCTGGCCGATGAGGCCGCCCATGGAGTGGCCGACGATGACGGGCGGCTCGGGTAGGCCCGCAACCAGCTCCTCCATGTCGCGCGTGTAGTCGGCGATGCTCGTCTGCGCGAGACGCGGGTCGGGCTCGCGCGCCGGGCCGGAGACGTGAAAGCGCAGGTCGGGCGCGTGGCAGGTAAAGCCGCGCGCCTCGAACGCGGGCACGAAATCCTGAAAGCACCAGCCGCCGCAAAAGGCGCCATGAATGAAAACGACGGTCTTGGTGACGGTTTGGGCCATGCCGCGTGCCCGCACGAGGAGGACGGGGAGATTGACACTCATCAATGCCGGTTGGAGGCTAACTCTTTATGAAGCGTTCGCGCGGGCGTGGGGCACACCAAGCCAAGGAAGCGACAAATGACGATGCTCAAGGTCATCGAGGTGCTGGCGGAATCCGACAAGAGCTGGGAGGACGCAGCGCAGCAGGCCGTCAGCAAGACCGTCAAGACGGTGCACAACGTGAAATCGATCTACATCGAAAATTTCGAGGCGACGGTCGATAACGGCAAGCTCAAGAAATTCCGCGTCAACGCCAAGATCTCGTTCCTGCTCGACTAGAGCGCGCCGCCTCAGCGGGAGGCCGACTTGAGGCTGATGATGTAGGCGATGACATTGTCGCGGTCGGCCTGCGGCAGGATGAAGTTCGGCATGTTGGGATGCGGGTTCGTCAGCCATACGGCGAGCGCGCGCCCCGTGATGGCCGGCTCGTCCGCGACCGCCTGGAAGCTCGGCAGGTCGAGATAAGGCAATTCCTTCTCGCCCCGCTCCACCGCGTGGCACTCGGCGCAAACCTTCTTGGCGTACGCGTGCCCGGCCTCGATGTCGCCGACCTCCTGGGCCTGGGCGGCGGCCGGCACGGCGAGCAAAGCGGCTATGGCAATTTTCTGCAAAGTGCGCACGATGCGGCTCTCCTCGAGGCAGCGATTGAGCGCGGAGTAGATGGCGCACCGACCAAGCCTACCATGATCTGCGTCAATGGGCATATTCGCCAGCCGCGCTCGGCCATGCGGCCGCAATCCGTTGGCGCCTAACCCTTGGATTTGGCACGGGCGATCGCCTCGCCGATCAGCCGCTCCGCCTCGTCCTTATCGCCCCAGTGGTCGATCTTGACCCACTTGCCCGGCTCCAGGTCTTTGTAGTGCGCAAAGAAGTGCTGGATCTGCTCCAGCGAAATGGCCGGCAGGTCGGAATAGCTCGCGACCTTGTCGTAGCGCTGCGTCAGCTTTCGGCTCGGCACCGCCAGCACCTTCTCGTCGCCGCCGCCCTCGTCCTGCATGACGAGCACGCCGACGGGCCGGCAGTTGATGACCGCACCGGGAAAGAGAGCGCGCGTGTTGCAGACCAGCACATCGATCGGATCGCCGTCGGCCGACAGCGTGTGGGGCACGAACCCGTAGTTTCCGGGGTACCGCATCGGCGTATAGAGGAAGCGGTCGACCACCAGCGCTCCCGAGGCCTTGTCCATCTCGTACTTGATCGGCTCCCCGCCGATGGGGACCTCGATGATGACGTTGATATCGCGCGGCGGATCGTTTCCGATCGCGATCGCATCAAGGCGCATGCATGGTCCTCCTCGTTCGCTGCGCGCGGATCATAGGGGTCCGGCCCGCGCCAACCAACCCGGACGAAAGTGGGCGCGCTGCGGCGCCTCGCGGGCAAGGACCCCGAGGGTTTCAAAGAGCGAGGGAGCGCGGGCGCCGAACGACCGCCATCCGATTTTGCAATGCCGGCAGCCTTTCGGCGCCCGCGGCGGTGGACTTATTCTGCAGGTCGAGGGCGCGAAACACATACGCGGGCGAGCCTCCGGTCCCACCCGGCTACTCTGAGCCGGGCTCTCGTCGTTCCGGGACCTCGGGCGGCTGCGCTTTGCCAACTCGGATTTGAGCTGGGGCGCCGCTCGCGACGGGCTGCCGTGCGAGCCGTTGCCGGCGCTGCACAGCCTCGCACACCTGCCCCGGCTCTATGAGGGAGCTACCTCGCGACGACGTTGCGAACGGAGCAACGCCGCCTCAAGCCGGGCACCGGCCCTGCCCCGCGTTGGCGCTCAAGCTTGCCGCGTCCCATGCGGGCAGGGTTGCGGTGAGGATACGCGCGGCGCGAAGGGCGGGGATTAGTTTTGCCGTTGGAAAGCGGCTCAGGCCCGACGCCGGAACACGACCGACAGGTTGTTGGCCGGCATGGGCTCGACGATGGGCGGCGCGAAGCCGGCTTCCTGCGCGAGCGCAGCGACGGCCTCGAGGTCGCGCACGCCCCAGGCGGGATTGCGCGCGCGCAGGAAATCCCGGTCGAAGGCCTCGTTGCTCGGCGCCGTGTGCCGCCCCTCGCGCTTGAAGGGGCCGTAGAGGAACAGGATGCCGCCCGGCGGGAGCACGCGCGCCGCGCCGTTGACGAGACCGACGGCGGCTTCCCAGGGCGCGATGTGGATCATGTTGCAGCAGAGGACGACGTCGGCGGCGGCGATGGGCCACGGCTGCGCGGTGGCGTCGAGCGCGAGCGCGGGGCGAACGTTCGGCAGGCCCGATGCCGCCGTCCAGGCGTCGATGCTGGCGCGGGCGGCGGCGTCCGCGTCGCTCGGCTGAAAGACGATCTGCGGCCCGCTCGCGCGGGCAAAGTGCACGGCGTGCTCGCCCGAGCCGCTCGCCACCTCGAGCACCAGGCCCTGCGCCGGCAAGTGGCGCTGCAGCACGGCCCAGATCGGGTCGCGGTTGCGCGCCGTGGAGGGCGAATACTGGCGGGCGTCATCGGTCATGCGTGCTTGTCGTGCGCTCGAGCGTGGCGGTCAAGGTGCGAGCCGAAACCGCCGCCGGGTAAGCGTCCACTTTTCGCCAGAACCAGACTATCAGCGAACGTTAGGTAAGCGCGGCAGCCACCTTCTGGGCGGCTTTGCTCGACGGGCCGCAGGCGAACTGGCATCCTGGTCGGATGAACGATCTACTGCGGTTCCCCAGTGCAGTCCGACGCGATCCTAAAATAGAGGCTTGGTTCTCAGACTTCGCCGATCCGCTCCGATTGATGACGCGGACATGGTTTGAGCGCATGCGCGGCTGCGGCGCCGATGTCCGCGAGCTCCTGCACGACGGAGGCCCGGTCGCTTGTGTGGGGGACGCGCCCTTTGGATATGTCAACGCGTTCAAAGCTCATGCGAACGTCGGTTTCTACTATGGCGCAATGCTGACGGATCCCGCCGGCCTGCTCGAAGGCGAGGGCAAGCGCATGCGTCATGTAAAGCTGCGCCCCAGCAAAGAACTGGACGTTGAGGCTTTGAGCGACTTGATCGTAGCCGCTTACCACGACATCCGGCGACGCCTCAGGGAGCCGAAGGCAAGCGCATGCGTATGTAAAGCTGCGCCCCAGCAAAGAACTGGACGTTGAGGCTTTGAGCGACTTGATCGTAGCCGCTTACCACGACATCCGGCGACGCCTCAGGGAGCCGAATCTTACCATGAAGAATGCGAAAACGCCCATGAAGAAGGCGAAGACCGCCTCGAAGCAAGAAAAAGGAGCGGCCTCCCCCTCTCAGCTCATCGATGCCCGCATCAAGGAGCTGGCTGACTGGCGGGGCGAGACGCTCGCTCGCGTTCGAGCTCTCATCAAGCAGGCCGACCCCGAAGTGGTCGAAGGGAAGTGGAAGTGGCGCGGCGTTCCGGTGTGGGAGCACGCCGGCATCATCTGCACCGGCGAGACCTACAAGGCTGTCGTGAAGCTGACCTTCGCCAAGGGCGCCGCGCTCGAGGACCCTTCAGGCCTCTTCAACTCCAGCCTCGAAGGCAATGTGAGGCGCGCCATCGATATCCATGAGGGCGACAAGATCGATGCAAAGGCGTTGGTCGCGCTCATTCGCGCCGCCGTGGCGCTGAACACGTCGGCGCGACTACCGCTCGCCCCGTCCGCTCTCCGAAGAAACCGAAGAGCGCTGAGCAGCGACGCGAAATCCTAAACCCCGAGCTTCTGCTTCAGGATCTCGTTGACGGCCTGCGGGTTCGCCTTGCCGCCCGAGGCCTTCATCACCTGCCCGACGAACCAGCCGAGCATCGAGGGCTTGGCCTTGGCCTGCTCCACCTTGTCGGGATTGGCCGCGATGATCTCGTCGACCGCCTTCTCGATGGCGCCCGTGTCGGTGACCTGCTTCATCCCGCGCTTATCGACGATGGCTGCCGGGTCGCCGCCCTCCGTCCACACGATCTCGAACAGGTCCTTGGCGATCTTGCCGGAGATGGTGCCCGACGCGATGAGGTCGACGATGGCGCCGAGCTGCTTGGACGAGACGGGCGAAGCCTCGATTGCGAGCCCCTCCTTGTTGAGGCGCCCGAACAGCTCGTTGATGACCCAGTTGGCGGCGAGCTTGCCGTCGCGGCCCATGGCCACGGCCTCGAAGTAATTGGCCAACTCGCGCTCGGCGACCAGCACGTCGGCATCGTAGTTGGAGAGCGCGAAGTCGCGCATGAAACGCTGCTTCTTCTCGTCCGGCAGCTCCGGCAGGCCCTTCTCCAGCTCGGCGACGTAGTCCATCGTCAGCTCGAGCGGCAGCAGGTCCGGATCGGGGAAGTAGCGGTAGTCGTGCGCCTCTTCCTTGCTCCGCATCGAGCGCGTCTCGCCGCGGCCGGGATCGAACAGCCGCGTCTCCTGAGCGATCTTGCCGCCGTCCTCGATGATGTCGATCTGGCGGCGCGCCTCGACCTCGATCGCCTGGCCGATGAAGCGGATGGAGTTGACGTTCTTGATCTCGCAGCGGGTGCCGAGCTTGTCGCCGGGCCGGCGCACGGACACGTTCACGTCGGCGCGCAGGTTGCCCTTCTCCATGTCGGCATCCGAGGTGCCGAGATAGCGCAGGATCGTGCGCAGCTTCGTCACGTAGGCCTGCGCCTGCTTCGACGATCGCATGTCGGGCTTGGACACGATCTCCATCAGCGCGACGCCGGAGCGGTTGAGATCGACGTAGGAATAGTCGGGATGCTGGTCGTGGATCGACTTGCCGGCGTCCTGCTCCAGATGCACGCGCTCGATGCCGACGTGCAGCGTCTCGCCGTCGACGTCGATCTCGACCTCGCCCTCGCCGACGATCGGCTGCTTGTACTGGCTGATCTGGTAGCCCTGCGGCAGGTCGGGATAGAAGTAGTTCTTGCGGTCGAACACGCTGCGCAGGTTGATCGCGGCCTTGAGGCCGAGCCCGGTGCGCACGGCCTGCGCGATGCATTCGGCGTTGATGACGGGGAGCATGCCGGGCATCGCCGCATCGACGAGGGAGACGTGGCTGTTGGGGTCGCCGCCGAACGCGGTGGAGGCGCCGGAGAACAGCTTCGACTTGGAGGCGACCTGGGCGTGCACCTCGAGACCGACGATGATCTCCCAGTCGCCCTTGGCGCCGGCGATGAGGTTCTTCGAGGCGACGCTCTTGGGTTTGTCCTGCATGGGCTGCTCCTTGCCAGCCCTGTTAACGCAGGGCGGCGGCGAGGGCAATCCTCGAGCTGGAGGGTCTCAGCCGAGCGGGCTTTACAAGGAGGCGGTCAGCTCCTCGCCGCTCCAGGGCGCCGGCTCGGCGGCAGGCGCATGCGCAATCGGGCTCGAGTAGCAGCGCGACTTGCCCTCGAAGTAGCACCCCTCCTCCAGCACGAGCTTGCGGTGGAAGATGTGACCTTCGACCGCACAGGCCGCGCCGAGCACGATCTCGTTGGCGTAGATCGCGCCGACGAACTCGCCCAGCACGATGACCTTGTCGGCCACGACGAGCCCGTCGACCATGCCGCGCTCGGCGATCTGCAGCTCGGTGCAGCGCACCTCGCCGTCGACGGCTCCCTCGATGACGACGTGACCCTTCAGTGAGAGGGAGCCAACGATCGTGATCCCACGATTGATGACGAGCCCTCTGCTGGAGCGCGTGAGCGCTCCGTTCGTCTCCGACATGCTGCAAGTCCCCCGGACTACGCTGCTACTGTCCCCGGTGACGATGAGGTGCACGAAAGAGATGGCTGATTTCAGGCCGCGCTATGCTCAATCGGAGCGATGCAACGCGAGCGTTGGGCGAGGGATCGCGAGGCCGGAATGCAATCGTGCTGAGCACATCCGGCTGAGCACAACGGCGCGGGAGGCTAAGCCGCGCGCTCGTCGGCTGCCGCGCTGCGCTCCTCGACCTTGATCATACCCTCGGCCAGCGCCTGCTTCAGCAGGTCGAGGACCTCGCGCTCGCAGGTGTCGCGATCGACGTCGAATTCCTGCTCCAGCAGCGCGCAGAGATCGCCGACGCGGACCGGATTTGCCATCAGGTGCCAGATGCGCGAGCCGACCGCGTTCAGCCCGTAGCAGGCTCCGCTGACGGTGCTGAGCGCCACCACCTCCCGATCGACCTCGTCGTGCAGGATGGCGTCGTTATGGGCAACGACGCTGGCGGTGGTGATGTCCGTCTGGGTCATCTCGCTGTTCCCGGCTGAGAGGCGACACCTTGCTCTTTGAGCATAGGCGCCGGGCATCGCGGCCGAGGCGAAAGACTGCAGCGCGCCCCGAATTATCCACGCTTTCCTGGAGCCTCTGGTGAGGCTAGGGCGTGCGGGTGCGCATCCAATAGCCGAGGCCCGCCCAGAGCAATCCGGGGAACAGCTGCATCACCAGGATCGCAGCCTCGCCGCCCAGCGCATGGATGGGTAAGAGCCCGACGGCGCCGGCAAGCCAATAGAGGATGAAGCCCGCAAGCGAGGCGGCGAATGCGGCAACGACGAGCTTCTGAGGCTGGTCGGCGAGGCGCCCCATGTAGAACGCGACCGCGATCACCACCGGATTGAGCAGCGAGATCAGGACGAGCGTCCACGGATCGAACGGCTTGATCTCCACGGGCTATCCTTCCCGGCCGTTGTTGCCTTCGAGCTGGCGGCGCAGCTTCTCCTCCTCGTACTGCACGAACCAGCCGATCATCTGCCGCCACAGCGCTTCCGTAAGCTCGGGCGGCAGGCCCTTTTCCTTGGCGCGGGCGCGCACCTTGTCGATCACCTGCTGGATGCGCCAGGGCACGTAGGCCTCGCCGGGGTTCGACTTGAGCTGCCAGGCGCGATCGACGTAGGCGAAGCGATCCGCGATGATGTCGACGAGGGCCAAGTCGATGCGGTCGATCTCGGCGCGCACCTCCGACATGTCGCGGCAGTCCTGTGGCACCCTCCCGGTCATTTTTTCCCTCCCTTCGCTTTCTTGGCGGCAGGCTCCTTTGCAGCCTTGGCCGCAGATGCTTTCGCCGAAGCCGATTTGCTTCCCGCTTGCCACCAGCGCTCCGGCACCGTGAAGCGCCCGGCTGCATCCTCGATCGCTTTCGCCGCGCGAAACAGCGTCGCCTCGTCGAACGGCTTGCCGATCAGCTGCAGCCCCAGCGGCGTGCCTTCGCTCGAGAGGCCCGCCGGCACCGAGATGCCGGGCAGCCCCGCCATGTTCACCGTCACCGTGAAGATGTCCTCGAGGTACATGGCGATGGGGTCGCCGGACTTCTCGCCGAAGCCGAACGCGGGCGACGGCGTCGTCGGCGTCAGCACCACGTCGACCGTTTTCCACGCCTCGTCGAAGTCGTGCTTGATGAGCGTGCGCACTTTCTGCGCCTTGAGGTAGTAGGCGTCGTAGTAGCCGGCCGACAGCACGTAGGTACCGATGAGGATGCGCCGGCGCACCTCCTTGCCGAAGCCCGCGCCGCGCGTCCGCTCGTAGGTGTCGATCAGGTCCTTGCCGGTCTCGCGCAGGCCGTAGCGCATGCCGTCGTAGCGCGCGAGGTTGGAGGAGGCCTCGGCGGGCGCGATGATGTAGTAGGCCGGCAGCGCGTATTTTGTGTGCGGCAAACTGATGTCGTGGATGGTCGCGCCCGCCGCCTTGAGCCAGGCGATGCCCTGGCTCCATAGCTTGTCGATCTCGGCCGACATGCCCTTGACGCGGTATTCCTTTGGCACGCCGATGCGCAGGCCTTTGACGCCATCGGCGAGTGCCGACTCGTAGTCGGGCACGGGCGCGTCGACGGAGGTTGAATCGCGCGGGTCGTGGCTCGCCATCGCCTTGAGCATGATCGCCGCGTCGGTGACGGTCTTCGCCAGCGGCCCGGCCTGGTCGAGCGAGGAAGCAAACGCGACGATGCCCCAGCGCGAGCAGCGCCCGTAGGTCGGCTTGATGCCGACGATGCCGGTCAGCGCCGCCGGCTGGCGGATCGAGCCGCCGGTGTCGGTGGCGGTTGCGGCGAGGCACAAGTCCGCGGCGACGGCGGCGGACGAGCCGCCCGACGAGCCGCCCGGCACGAGCTTATCGGTCGAGAGGTCCCCGTCCTTGCCCTTGCGCCGCCACGGCGAGACGACCGGCCCGAAGGCGCTCGTCTCGTTGGAGGAGCCCATCGCGAACTCGTCGCAGTTGAGCTTGCCGAGCATGACGGCGCCGGCATTCCACAGATTGGCGCCGACGGTCGACTCGTAGGGAGGCTTGAAGTCGTCGAGGATCTTCGAGCACGCGGTCGTGCGCTGATCCGAGCGTGCAGAACAGGTCCTTGTTGCCGAGCGGCAGGCCTTCGAGCGCCCGCGCCTTGCCCTCCTTCAGGCGCTTGTCGCTCTCTTTCGCCTGCGCCAGCGCCACCTCGGGCGTCGCCAGCACGTAGGCGTTGAGGGCCGGGTTCGCGCCCTCGATCGCCTGCAGGAACGCCTGCGTCAGCTCGGTCGCGGAGAACTCTTTCTTGCGCAAGCCCTCACGGGCCTGCGCCAACGTCAGCTTTGTCAGTTCGGTCACGGACACTCACTTCTGGCAGGGCGTGAATTTCAGGGCTTCGGGACCGTACACGTCCTCGCTGAGGATGGAGACGGTGCCGTCGGAGCTCGTGGTGACGGCGATCTCCGCCGGCGAGGCCTCGCCCGCCTCCTCGCAGTCGGCTTGCACCTTCCACCCGGTATCCGACTTCTCGGCGGAGCGGAACTTGCAGTGGACCTCGCGCGGGCTCGTGATGCCCTCGCGCGTCATCACCTCCTGGCTCAGCCCATCGACCAGCTCCTTGGAGAACGCGGCGGCGGAGCCGGCGAGCTTGCAGTCGTTGGGATCGAGCGCGTAGTTGCCGTTAACGAAGCTCCAGTCGTCGGCGGCGCGCGTCGAGCTCGACGGCATGAGGCCGGCGAGCCAGTACCAGCAGGGATATGGCGAGACATCGACGCATGGCCGTCACTCCACAATCTTGGGCACGACGAAAAATCCATCCTCGGCCATCGGCGCGTTCTTCAAGATCGCGTCCGCCTTGCCGCCGTCGGTCACCTTGTCCTCGCGCCTTCTGAGCTCGATGGGAACGACGCGCGTCATCGGCTCGACCGCCGAGGTGTCGACCTCGTCGAGCTGCTCGACCCAGTTGAGGATGCCCGAAAGCTCCTTCACCAGGCCCTTGGCCTCCGCCTCCGTGATCTTGATGCGCGCCAGCCGCGCGATGCGCCGGACGGTCGCCTCGTCGACCTGCATGATCCCTCGCCGATCCGATGTTTGGGGCCGATGTTTAAGGCCTTGGAACTGAAGTCCGCTCTCTTAGCCCCGGCGGCGGTTGGGCGCAACTTTGCGGGCGCCCATCGGGCACCTCAGGAGGTGCGGCGCCACTGCGACAGGAAGGCGCCCAGGATGTCGGAGGCATCGTCCGTCCAGGGCGAGAGCTTGCTCGGCGTGAAAGCCCCCGCGCCGTCGATCACCCGGAAGGGATCGAGCGCGTGCTCGTCCTTGGCAAACACGGCAATGGTCGAGCTGTTCTGCGCGTAGGTGCCGTCCGCCTTGTCGTCGGAGACGATGAGCCCCTTGAGCTGCGGCACCAGCGGCAGGGTCACGCCGAGGACCGAGTCGAGGTCGAGATAGCGGTTGGAGATGTGCAGCACGAGGATGCCGTCGTCCTTGAGCTTGCCGGCATAGAGTTGCAGCGCCTCCGCCGTCATCAGGTGCACGGGGACCGCGTCGGAGGAGAAGGCATCTACGAGAATGAGGTCGAAGCTGCGGTCGGGCTCCTTGGCGAGCGTCAAGCGCGCGTCGCCCACGACCACGTCGAGCTTGGGCTGGCAGTTGGCGAGGAAGGTGAAGTAGGTCGACTTGGCGGCGATGTCGATGACGACGGGATCGATCTCGAAGAAGCGCCAGCGCTCGTCCTTCTTGGCGTAGCAGGAGATCGAGCCGGTGCCGAGCCCGACGATGCCGAAGCGGCCCTTTTCGCCCGCTGCGTCGAGACGACCCTGCACGATCTCGACCGAGCGCGCGAGCGGGCTGCCGGGGTAGTAGTAGGTGCCGGGCGTGGTGTCGGTGACGAGCTTGCCGTCCTCGTCGCGGATGCGCTGCGCGCCGTGCAACGTGGTGCCGTGGGTCAGGACGTTAAAGTCGCCGCTCTCCGACAGCGAGACGCGATAGACGCCGAAGTAGCTGCGCTGCGCATTCCCGCGCTTCACGGTCGAAGGCAGCATGACGACGGTCGCGAACATGACGAGCGCGACTGCGAGCTGGCGCGCGCCATACCCCCAGAACGCGAGCATGATGATGCCGAGTGCGAGCGTGAGCGCCGCCGTCGAGCCCCATTCGCCGAACGAGAGGCCGAGACGCGGGGCCCATCCGTCTCCGTACAAGGCCGGCAGGAGGCCGATCGCGACGATAGCGAGCAGCCAAAGCATCTCGCGGCGTGACGCCGCGCGCGGCTTGAACACGCCGGGGCGGCAAGCGACCGTCAGCGCGATCAGCAGCGGGTACTCGAAGATCTCCGAGAACAACTTGGGCGCGAGAAGCGCGGAGAAGAGCCCGCCGAGCACGCCGCCGAACGACATCCACAGATAGAACTGGGTGAGGTCGCGCGCCTGCGGCCGCGACAGATAAAGCCTGCGGTGCGCGAGCAGCGCCGAGAGGAAGAAGACGGCGACACCGGCGGAGCTCGTCAGCGTCCACTTGTCGTACTTCATCTGCGCGAGCTCGAAGAGGGCAAAGATGACGGAGCCGAGCTGCAGCGGGAGCAGCAACGACATCGGGATCGGCACACGGTCTTGGAAGGCGAGAATGAAGGTCGCGAGGTAGAGCGCGAGCGGGAGCACCCACAGCAGCGGCGCGGAAGCAATGTCGGTCGCGACGTGCGTCGTGAACGCGGTGAGCAGCGCCGCCGGCACCATGGCGAGCCCGCACCAGCCGAGGCGGTCGCGCAGCGTCGGGCGCGGGGCGGATGCATCGGAGCCGGCGTTTGCAGCGACCTTCTGCGGATCGGCACTCGCATAACGGCGCACGACCGCAAAGCATGCGGCGAGCGCGAGGATCAGCACCACGTAAAGCTCCGTCCAGTCGCGGCTCATGGCCCGGAGGCCCAGCGCCGGCTCGAACAGGAATGGATAGCCGAGCAGCGCGATGAGGCTGCCGAAGTTGGAGGCGCCGTAGAGGAAGTAGGGATCGCGCGCGTGCGGGTGGCGGGTCAGCGCAAACCAAGCCTGCAGCAGCGGCGCGTTGGCGGCGACCGCGACGAAGGGCAGTCCCACGGCGACGGCGAAAAGGCCGAGCTGCCAGAAGTAGGGCTCGCCCGGCGGCGGCTCGGTCCAGCCGCTGGGCAACCCGATCGGCAGCACCACGAGCGCCGCCAGCGCAATCGCGATGTGCACGAAGCCGGTCGCAGGCGCCGGCACGTACCGCATCAGGATATACGCATAGCCGTATCCGGCGAGCAGCGCCGCCTGGAAGAAGCACAGCGCGACCGCCCACACCGAGGGCGACCCGCCGAGCACGGGCAGCACCATCTTGGCGAACAGCGGCTCGACGGAGAACAGAAGGAAAGCGGAAAGGAAGCTCGCGGCGATGAACAGCACCAGCACGGAAGCGGCGCCCCCCGGTGGCGCTCGATCGACAGCCGGAGAGGCTTGGGCCGGCGCCGGCGCTGTTCTTTCCTGCACGCGCTCTACTCTCGGATGGACATCGCCAAAGCTGCCGGGTGAGGAATTCGAAAGCCGCGCCCACAGCAGAGTATAAGGTGGGCCCAGGACCACGATAGCGAGCGAACGCCGACATGGCGAACGAGACGGCGAAAGACACGGCCAACAAGAAGGCCACTCTCGGCGAAACCTTTGGCGATATAGCGGCCTTTACCGGGCGGATCGGGTCTGCCGGCCGCCTGATTGGCATCGACGCCGGCACCAAGACGCTGGGGCTCGCGCTGTCCGACGTGACCCGCACCATCGCCTCGCCGCTCACCGTATTGCGCCGGAAGCGGTTCAAGGAGGACGCCGCCGAGCTTCTGCGCCTCGTTCAGGAGCATGGCGTCGCCGGGCTCGTCCTGGGGTTGCCGACGAACCTCGACGGCACCACCGGCCCGCGCGTACAGGCGACGCGGGCCTTCGCGAAAAATCTGAACGCGCTGACGCCAATCCCCATCCTGCTGTGGGACGAGCGGCTGTCGACAGCGGAGGCCGAGCGCACGCTGATCGCGGCCGATGCCAGCCGCAAACGCCGCGCGGCCGTCATCGACAAGCTGGCGGCGACGATAATCCTGCAGGGCGCGCTCGACCGCATGCGCGTGAAATAGGCCGTCGGTGGCGCGGCATTAACTCTCACCTACGCATTCCTGAACTGCACAGCCCTCGTCCAACGCGCGCCGCAATAAGCTGCGACGCTACCCCTCGAGCGCTCGAGGCGGCGTCGGACCGGCCGATGACGCCGGGCGCGATGTGGATCGAGTACGATATGACACAGCCCACGAAACTAATCCGCCGGCGGCCCGACCCCGTGGAGGCGCCGGAGCCGAGCGAGCTCCCCGGCGAATGGGAAAGCTACGTTGCCCGCTTCGCCTACCCAGCGCGCCGCGAGGTGCGTCGCCTGATGCGCTCCTCCACCCGGCTCGTCGATCTGTCGGTGGTTTTCCCCGGCGCAATCTATGCACTCGCTGCACGTCGCAGTGCGCCCGATGCAAGGCGGGAGGCGATCTCGCTCATCGAGAAAGGCGCACCGTTGAAATCGGTTGCGCGCTTGCTCGGCCTGCCGCTGTGGCTGCGCCGCCTGCCGCCGGAAGCCTTCCAGAAAGCGATCGAGGACGATCTGCCGGCGAGCGAGACTTTCGCGCGTCGCGTCGCCAACCGGCTGCCGGGTGCCCCCGCGCACAGTGCCTTCTGGCTGCAATCGGTTTCGTTCGGCGCCAAGGCCTGCCACGAGGACTTCGCGCTTTGGCTCGCCGACCAATCGATCTTCACCGAGCCCGGCAACCCCGAGCAGCTCTTCGGTGTGCTCGCCGCTTATGCCTGGCATTCGCGCGCCACGCAGACGCGCGCCCATAACCTCATCGTCGTGCCCTGGCGCCCCGAGATCGCGTTCGACACCGCGCTCTGCGCGGCCAAGAGCTGGCTCAACCGCATGCGGCTCGTGCTGCAGCTCAGCCCCGGCGTCATCTCCGACTCCTGGCTCGTCGGCGGCGACATCCGCGGCTACTCGTTCGTACCGCTGCTCGACCGCAACGAGATCCTGGCGGAAGCGCGCGCCATGCAGAACTGCGCCGACCAGTACGCCGAACGACTCGGCGACGACCGCTGCCGCCTGTTCTCCATCCGCCGCGAGCGCGAGCACGTGGCGACGCTGGAGATCGGCCCGCACTCGCGCGAAGCCGGCATGCTGGCGATCACGCAGCTCAAAGGGCGCCACAACATGGCCGCTCCCATCGACGTGTGGCAGGCGGCTTATGCGTGGATGGCCTCGCAGAGCGGGCTGCGGCGCCTGCCCCCGCGCATCCCGCCCGAGCGCCACCTCGACAACGACGCCTGGACCCAGCTCATGGGACCGTACCGGCGCCGGACCGGCGGGGCGCCGTGGCTGCCGGTCGCGGCCAGCCAGGCGGTATTCGACGGCTTCAACGCGCAAATGTCGGACCTCGCCCGCCGCGGCGGCGTCTCGTCCTGGCTGTTCACCTAATTCTAGGCCGTCCGCGGATCGGGTCCGTAGGCGTTTTCGCGCGGCTCGCCTTTCAGGAAGCCGAGTTCGACAAGAAGCCACAGAGAAAGACCGGCCGAGATTACGCCCGCCGCGATCATGAGCCAGCGCGCCGGCCCATCGGGAACGGCTGCATCATGACCGGTACTCTGCAGTATCGACCCTGCAATCAAGAAAAGCGCAAAGGGGACATAGTACGAGGCCAGCAACCAGCCCGAGCGGCCTCGGTCGTGAAGTCTCTTCGTGCCAGCTGCAAGCGCCGGCCAAAGCAGGAGATAGAGGACCAACGTCATAGGAATGGCGACCGGTAGAATGGCGCGCGAAATCGCCTGCTGGGCTTCGGGGGTCGCGAGCCATGCCGGATCGGAGGCTTGAGGAAGACTCGCCATCGCGGACGCGACGAAGACTCCGTAGATCGCGCCCCAAATCACGAAGAGGACGGAGAGCGACACGAACATGAGCCACCACGTCTTGCGGTTCATCCGCCCGTCCGGGTTAAAAACGACGTTCCAGAATGTCCGGGGTTCATGACCGGGTGACGGATATCCGGCGAGCGGATCAGGTCCCCAGGCGTTGGGGCCGGGGACACCGCGCATGAACATCACCTGCGCGGTGAGCCAAATGCTGGCGGGCAGCAGCAAAAACGTGAGGATCAGAGTGGAAGCTTGCGACGATCGAGGGCCACTGGCCGCTTCAAAATTCGCTGGGCTGAACCACAGGACCGCGCCTGCCGCGAAGACAATGCAGAAATAGACGGCGATACAGACCCACGTCGGATAGTTGCGATCGTGAACGCGCTTGGTTGCCAGCGCCAGTGCGGGCCAGAGCGTCAGCAAAATGATGGCGCCGTAGATCGGGCCCCAGACATCGATTTTATCGCGCTGGAATGCCCAGACGGCGAGCGAGAACGGGTCACCCGTCACAAGAGCGGTGCCGGCGACCATCAAAGCACCCATGACGAGTGTCAGCACGATAACGGCCACGATGTACGTTTTTCGGTTGATCCGGCCGTCGAAGCTGAAAAGCAAATGCCAAATACTCATGGATTCACCCGGTCCCATTCCATCGCTGGTTGTATTATCCCGGATGCATGAAGGGAATGCGAATTCATAGGGAATGTGTTCACTCGCGGTACGGCGAGGCGCGCGTGAGGATGGCGCGGGTGTCGGCGCGCTCGAGCCCCTGGCCGTAGGTCTGCTTTGACCCGCCGCTGAAACGGCTCGCGATGAAAGCGTCGGCAACCGGCGCCGGCGCGTGCGCCTTGAGGATCGTGCCGGCCGCCAGCACGGCCAGCGCCTCGACGAGTTGGCGCCCGCGCGCATCGAGCAGCAACGGCTCGTGCAGAAACCCTTCGATGCGCCCGTGCGCAAAGCGTAAGCGCGCGTCGGCCGCCGCGGCCTCGCCCAGCTCCTCGATCAGCGTTTGCGCCGCCTCGGGCTCGCGCTGGAGCACGCGCAGCACGTCGAGCGCCATGACGCTGCCGGAGCCCTCCCAGATCGAGTTGACCGGCACCTCGCGGTAGATGCGCGCGAGCGGCGCCTCCTCCACGTAGCCGTTGCCGCCGAGGCACTCCATCGCCTCGGCAGACAAAGCGCGGGCGCGATCTTGCACACCCAGTACTTGGTGACGGGCGTCATCACACGCCGCCATGCCGAGGCGCGCGGGTCCGAGGTGCGATCGAAGGCGCGCGCAAGGCGGAACGAGAGCGCAGTCGCGGCCTCCACGTCGAGCGCGAGATCGGCCAGCACCTGTTGCATCAACGGCTGGTCGATGAGCTTCTTCTGGAACACGGTGCGGTGCTCGGCGTAGTGGATGGCGTTGGCGAGCGCCGAGCGCATGAGCCCGGCCGAGGCCAGCGCGCAATCGAGCCGCGTATGCGTCACCATCTCGATGATGGTCGCGACCCCGCGCCCCTCCTCGCCGATGGCCCAGGCGTGCGCGCCGGCGAACTCGACCTCGGAGGAGGCGTTCGAGCGGTTGCCGAGCTTGTCCTTCAGGCGCTGGAAATGCAGACCATTCACGCTGCCGTCGGGCAGGAAGCGCGGCATCAGGAAACAGGTGAGCCCGCCCGCCGCCTGCGCCAGCACCAGGAAGGCGTCGCGACATGGGCGCGGACATGAACCACTTGTGGCCGGTGACGATGTATTCGGCGCCCGGCCGCGTTTGCCCACGGGCTCCGCCGTGGTGGTCGCCGCGCGCACGTCGGTGCCGCCCTGCTTCTCGGTCATGCCCATGCCGATAGTGACGGCGCTCTTCTTCGCGGCCGGCGCAAAGCTCGGGTCGTACTTGAAAGGCAGGATGCGCGGCACCCACTCCTTGGCGAGTGTCGGGCTCGAGCAGCAGCACCGGCACGGCGGCGTTGGTCATGGTAATCGGGCAGCAGTGCCCGGCCTCCATCTGCGCCGCCATGTAGAAGGCACCCGCGCGCGCGCACGTGGCGCCAGGCCGGGGCGCTTTCCCGGCCTCTGCGAGGTCGGCCCAGACCGAGCTGTGCAGGCCCTCGCCGCAGCTCGCACGCATCAGCTCGTGGTAGGCCGGGTGATATGTGACCGTGTCGCTGCGATGGCCGCGGGCGTCGTGGGTCGAAAGCCGCGGGGGATGCTCATTGGCAAGCCTGCCGCGCCCGAGCGCCTCTGCGCTGCCCGTCAGGCGCCCGAAGGCTTGCAGCCGCTCCGACGCGTCGCCGCCGCCCTCCCGCTCGACAGCCTCCTTGAGCGCCGTGTCGGAGGAAAAGAGGTTCACGTCCTCCAGTGGTGGCGGCTGGTTGAAGACCTCATGCGTTGCAAACGGGGCAGGCATGCCTTGCCTTTTAACGCCTTTTGGCAGACTTGAGCGCTATGACTAACAAGATGCTAGCGCCGAAAGCGCTTTTGCGGCGCCAAGGCGGCTTGCCCTAACCGGGGACTCTACCTATAGAAGCTCCTTTAATGGCCAGCGCTGTCGCCAAAGTCGAACCGCTCCACTTCCCCCACCGCCACCTCCTCACCGTCGAGGGGCTCGGCGCACGAGAAATCAATTTCCTCCTCGATCTCGCCGATGAGTTCGCCGACACCAACCGCGTCGCGGGCAAAAAGCGCGACGTGCTGCGCGGGCGCACGCTGATCAACCTTTTCTTCGAGGCCTCGACGCGCACGCAAAGCTCCTTCGAGATGGCGGCGAAGCGGCTCGGCGCCGACGTCATGAACATGAACGTCTCCACCTCCTCGGTGCAGAAGGGCGAGACGCTGATCGACACCGCGATGACGCTCAACGCCATGCGGCCGGACATCATCGTCGTGCGCCACCATGCGGCGGGCGCCGTGGAGCTGCTGGCCCAGAAGATCGACTGCTCGGTCATCAACGCCGGCGACGGCGCCCACCAGCATCCGACCCAGGCGCTGCTCGACGCCCTCACGATCCGCCGCGTCAAGGGGCGCGTCGCGGGGCTCACGGTGGCGATCTGCGGCGACATCCTGCACAGCCGCGTCGCCCGCTCCAACATCAACGTGCTCAACACGCTCGGCGCGCGCGTGCGCATCGTCGCGCCCTCGACGCTGCTGCCGGCGCGGCCCGAGCGGCTCGGCGCGGAAGTCTTCACCGACATGTGGAAGGCTCTCGAAGGCGTCGACATCGTCATGATGCTGCGCCTGCAGCGCGAGCGCATGGAGGGCTCCTACGTGCCCTCGACGCGCGAATACTTCCACTTCTTCGGCCTCGACCAGGAGAAGCTCGCACGCGCCAAGCCCGACGCCTCGTCATGCACCCGGGCCCAATGAACCGCGGCGTGGAGATCGCCTCGACCGTCGCCGACCACTCGCGCAGCGTCATCCGCGACCAGGTGGAGATGGGCGTTGCCGTGCGCATGGCGGTGCTCGAAGCGCTGGCCCGGAACCTGCCCAAGCGATGAACGCCGCAGCAACGAGGAAAGCCGCCAACGGGTCGAAGCACTCCGGCGGCACCGTTTTCATCAACGCGCGCCTGATCGATCCGCTCCACCGACCGCGACGAGCCGGGCGGCCTCCTGGTGCTCGATGGCAAGATCGCGGATCTGGGCCCGCACCTGCGCCGCAACGCGCCCGAAGGCGCCGAGGTCATCGACTGCAAGGGGCACGTGCTCTCCCCCGGCATCGTAGATGCGCAGGTGTTCACGGGCGAGCCCGGCAACGAGCATCGCGAGACCTTGAAGACCGCGAGCCACGCCGCTGCGGCCGGCGGCGTCACCACCATGGTCGTCATGCCCGACACCAATCCGGTCATCGATCAGGTCGCACTCGTCGATTTCATCCAGCGGCGCGCGCGCGACAACGCCATCGTCAACGTGCACACGATGGCGGCGATGACCAAGGGCCTCAAGGGCGAGGAGATGACCGAGATCGGCCTCCTGAAGCGGGCCGGCGCGATCGCCTTCTCCAACGGCAAGTCGAGCGTCGCCAACACGCGCGTGATGCGCAACGTGCTGCTCTACGGCCGCGACTTTAACGCGCTCGTCTCCCACCACACGGAGGATGCCTTCCTCTCGCAGACGGCGTCGATGAACTCGGGCGAGGTGGCGGCGCGGCTCGGCCTGCCGGGCGTTCCGAAGGCCGCCGAGACGATCGTGCTCGAGCGCGACGTGCGTCTCGTCGAGATGACGGGCGGGCGCTACCACGCAGCGACGATCAGTTGCGCCGAGAGCCTCGAGGTGATCCGCTCGGCCAAAGCGCGCAAGCTGCCGGTGACCTGCGGCGTCTCGATCAATCACCTGACGCTGAACGAGAACGACATCGGCCCCTACCGCACCTTCTTCAAGGTGCGCCCGCCGCTGCGCTCAGACGACGACCGCACCGCCATGATCCGCGGCGTCGCCTCGGGCGAGATCGACGTCATCGTGTCGAGCCACGACCCGCAGGACGCCGACGACAAGCGGCGTCCGTTCGCCGAGGCGACCGACGGCGCCGTCGGTCTGGAGACGCTGCTGCCGGCTGCGCTGCGCCTCTATCACTCCGGCGAGCTGACGCTGTTGACGCTGTTCAAGGCGCTGACCTTGAACCCGGCAAAGCTCCTGGGCCTGCCCGGCGGGCGCCTCGTCAAGGGCGCCGTTGCCGACCTCATCCTGGTCGATCTCGACACGCCCTGGGTGTTGAACAAGGACAGCTTGCGCTCACGCTCCAAAAATTCGCCGTTCGACGAAAGCAAGCTGCAGGGGCGCGTGTTGCGCACGCTTGTTGCCGGCCAGACCGTCTACCAGTACGCTGGCGGCGAGCGGATGTGAGCCCCGCGGGGCCTGGGCGTTGCCATGAACGTATTCTTGAATGTCTACACGCTAGGTGCGCTCGCGCTCGGCTATCTCCTCGGCTCGATCCCGTTCGGTCTCCTGCTCACGAGCGCGGCCGGTCTCGGCGACGTGCGCGCCATCGGCTCGGGCAACATCGGCGCCACCAACGTGCTGCGCACCGGCCACAAGGGCCTCGCCGCGCTGACGCTCCTCCTCGACGGGCTGAAGGGCACCGCGGCCGTGCTCATCGGGTACCAGCTCGGTGCCCTCGGCGGCGTCGCGATCCTTGCCTCTTATATGGCAGGCCTCGGCGCCTTCCTCGGCCACGTCTTCCCCGTGTGGCTCAATTTCCGCGGCGGCAAGGGGGTCGCGACCTACATCGGCGTGCTGCTGGGCGTCTCCTGGCCGCTGGGGCTCGCCTTCATCGCCATCTGGATCGTGGTGGCGCTGCTGACGCGCTACTCCTCGCTGTCGGCGCTGGTTGCCGCCCTTGTGGTGCCGATCGGCGCCCTGGCGACCGGCGACCGCGCCACCGCTCTGCTGTCCGCCATCCTCACCGCGCTTCTGATCTACAAGCACCGCGCCAACATCCGTCGTCTCGCGTCCGGCGAGGAGCCGAAGATCGGTGCCCGGGCCTGAGCCACGCACGCTGTTCTCGCCGCCGCCCCCCGCGGCCGAGCTTTCGCACTCCGAGCGGCTCGCCTCTCTTCGCCTCATCCGCTCCGAGAACGTCGGTCCTGTCACCTTTCGCGATCTGATCGCCCATTTCGGCAGTGCGGGGGCCGCGCTTGATGCCATGCCCGAGCTATCGCGGCGCGGAGGCTTCAGGCGCGCGATCCGGCTGTGCACTCTGAGCGAGGCGGAATCGGAGCTCGAGCGCGCCGACCGAGCCGGCGCCGAGCTGCTGTTCATGACGGAGGCGCGCTATCCGACGCCGCTTGCCGCGCTCGATGCCCCGCCGCCGCTGCTCTACGCCAAAGGCCGCTTGGGCCTGCTCAGCCGGCCGACGGTCGCCGTCGTCGGCTCGCGCCAATGCTCGGCAGCCGGAGCCAAGCTTGCCCGCCACTTCGCGACCGAGCTCGGGCGCGCGGGCTACGTCGTCGCCTCGGGGCTCGCCCGCGGCATCGACAGCGTCGCGCACGCCTCCGCGCTCGAGCACGGCACGGTCGCTGTGCTCGCGGGCGGCATCGACGTCGTCTATCCGCCCGAGCACGAGGCCCTGCAGGCGGCAATCGCCGAGCGCGGCTGCCTGCTGACCGAGATGCCCATCGGCTTTGTGGCGAGAGGCAAGGATTTCCCGCGCCGCAACCGCATCATCTCCGGCGTGTCGCTAGGCGTGCTGATCGTGGAGGCGGCGCGGCGATCGGGCACGCTCGTCACCGCGCGGCTGGCCGCCGAGCAGGGCCGCGAGGTGTTCGCGGTGCCGGGCCACCCGCTCGACCCGCGCGCGGAGGGCACCAACAAGCTCCTGAAGTCGGGTGCGACGCTGGTGACGGAGGCGAGCGACCTCTTATCCGCCCTGACCCCCCTGACGAGCCGGCCGGCGATGCAGCTGCGCGATGAAGGACCGGCTCCGTTGAGCCAGGGCCTCGCCGCAATGCCGTCCGACCTCTCGGATGGCGACCGCAACCGCGTCGTGGGGGCGCTCGGGCCTGCGCCGGTAGACGTCGATGCTCTCGTGCGTGGGACCGGCCTCAACATCCGCGCCGTACAGATCGCGCTGATCGAGCTTGCGCTCGCGGGGCGGATCGAGCGGCACGGAAACGGGCTCGTCTCGCTGGCCCCTAGCCCCTGATCAACCCACGTGGACGGCCCTCCGACGTTGGCTCGGCGCGTCAGGGCGTGCCTAATGCTCGCTCTCGCCGCTCTGCATGTGGGCTTCGACTAGGGCCGCGCCGAGGATCGCCGACAGCGTCCTATATCCGCCCTTGTCGGCAAGCTGCTTCAGCTCGCGAATAATGTCATTGAGGTAGTCGAGAGTTTCGGCCTTGCCGCTGGCTCCCTGCCGGTCTGCTTCTGGCTGATCCGGCCCGCCAATCATCGACGAACATCCCATGCCAATTAGTTACAACCAAGACGTGTATCTGAATATCATTCACCACTTTAGATGGCAACCGATAATGCCCGCTATCCCGGATTGTGGCGCCCCCGGCGTTTGACACCGCCCAATTCATCTCCCATGTTCCCCCGCCGAACCGATATGGGCCCCCGCCCCTACCGCCCAGCCGACGATTTTGGCGGGCCACAAGCCGGCGCAAACAGCCTGAAAGCTCGAAATGAACGTCGTAATCGTTGAATCGGCTGCCAAGGCCAAGACCATCAACAAGTACCTGGGCAGCAGCTACAAGGTCATTGCATCGTTCGGGCACGTGCGCGACCTCCCCTCCAAGAACGGGTCGGTCGAGCCCGACAAAGACTTTGAGATGCACTGGGACGTCGACCCTAAGTCTCAGAAAATCATGAAAGAAATATCGGACGCGCTCAAAGGCGCCGATAAATTGATCCTCGCCACCGACCCCGACCGCGAGGGCGAGGCGATCTCCTGGCACATCCTGCAGATCCTGCAGCAGAGGAAGGCCCTCAAGAAGGACACCCAGGTCGAGCGCGTCGCCTTCAACGCGGTGACGAAACAGGCCATCATGGCGGCCTTGAACGAGCCGCGCGAGATCGACGGGCCGCTCGTTTCCGCCTATCTCGCCCGCCGCGCACTCGACTATCTCGTCGGATTTACCTTATCGCCGGTGCTCTGGCGCAAGCTGCCGGGCGCCCGCTCGGCGGGGCGCGTGCAGTCGGTCGCCCTGCGCCTCGTCTGCGACCGCGAGGCCGAGATCGAGGCCTTCCGCAGCGACGAATACTGGACCATCGAAGCGACGATGGCGACGGGCAAGGGCGAGGAGTTCCCCGCCCGCCTCTATGCCATAGACGGCACCACACTGAAGAAGCTCGACATCAAGAATGCCGACCAGGCCCACGCCATCAAGGCCGCGATCGAGAAAGGCGAGTTCACCGTCGTTTCCGTCGACAAGAAGGCCGTGAAGCGCAATCCGTTCGCCCCCTTCGCCACCTCCACCTTGCAGATGGACGCCTCGCGCAAGCTCGGGTTCTCGGCCAAGCAGACGATGCAGGTGGCCCAGCGCCTCTATGAAGGCGTCGACCTCGGCGGCGAGACTGTCGGCCTCATCACCTACATGCGAACGGACGGCGTGACCATTGTGCCCGAGGCCATCAACGCCATTCGCGGCCTCATCGCGCGCGAATACTCGCAGAAGTACGTCGCGCCCTTCATCCGCGAGTACAAGACCAAGGCCAAGAACGCGCAGGAAGCGCACGAGGCGATCCGCCCGACCGAGGTCTCGCGCAAGCCCGTCCGACGTCGCGCGCTACCTCGAGAGGGACCAGGCGGGACTCTACGAGCTCGTCTGGAAGCGCGCGGTCGCGAGCCAGATGGCCTCCGCCGAGCTCGAGCAGACGACCGCCGACATCAAGGTCAAAGGCCGCGACGGCAAGACCTACACGCTGCGCGCGACCGGCTCCATCGTGCAGTTCGAAGGCTTCCTCAAGCTCTACGAGGAGGGCCGCGACGAGCGCCTGCACGCCGCCCGGGGCAAGGACGACACGACCGAGGACGACGACCTCAGCCGGCGGCTGCCCGCGCTCGCCGAGGGCGACCGCGTGACCGACCGGTCGATCGAGACCGAGCAGCATTTCACCCAGCCGCCGCCGCGCTATTCGGAGGCGACGCTGGTCAAGAAGATGGAAGAGCTCGGCATCGGCCGGCCGTCGACCTATGCCTCGACGCTCGCCGTGCTGCAGGAGCGCGACTACGTCCGCATCGAGAAGAAGCGCCTGATCCCCGAGGACAAGGGCCGTCTCGTGATCGCCTTCCTGGAAGGCTTCTTCAAGCGCTACGTCGAGTACGACTTCACCGCCGATCTCGAGGAGAAGCTCGACCTCATCTCCGACGACAAGCTCGAGTGGAAGGACGTGCTGCGCGATTTCTGGCGCGACTTCACCGGCGCGGTCGACGAGATCAAGGACCTGCGCGTCGGCGACGTGCTGGAAGCGCTCAACGAGCTGCTGGGGCCGCACATCTTTCCCCCGCGCGAGGACGGCGCCGACCCGCGCTCCTGCCCATCGTGCAAGACGGGGCGTCTCAGCCTGAAGATCTCCAGCAAGTACGGCGCCTTCATCGGCTGCGGGAACTATCCCGAGTGCCGCTACACGCGCCAGCTCGCCGACCAGGGCGGCGATCCGACGCCGCCGGGCCCGACGGCAAGCTGCTCGGCTACGATCCCGAGACCGGGCTCGCGGTGACGCTGCGAACGGGGCGCTTCGGCCCCTACGTGCAGCTCGGCGAGGCCGTGGGAGAAGAGAAGCCCAAGCGCTCCAGCCATCCCCAAGGGCGTCGACGCTGCGACCATCGACCTGGAGAAGGCGCTGCAGCTGCTGTCGCTGCCGCGCGAGGTCGGCCTGCACCCGGAGACGGGCAAGCCGATCACCGCCGGCCTCGGACGCTATGGGCCGTTCATCCTTCACGACGGCACCTACGCCAATCTCGAGTCGATCGAGGACGTGTTCTCAGTCGGCCTCAACCGCGCGGTCACGCTGCTCGCGGAGAAGGCAGCAGGCGGCGGCAAGGGCCGCTTCCAGCGCGCCAAGCCGACCGTGCTCAAGGATCTCGGCGAGCACCCGCAGGGCGGCGGCAAGATCGAGGTGCTGTCGGGCCGCTACGGCCCTTACGTGAAGCACGACAAGGTCAACGCCACGATCCCCAACGGCAAGGACCCCGCTGCCATCACGGTCGAGGAGGCGGTCGAACTCCTCGCTGCGCGTGCCGCGAAAGGTCCCGGCAAGAAGCCGGTGCGCAAGGCGAAGGCGGCGAAGCCCAAGCCGCCTGAGGCCAATGGCGGGAAGCCAGCCGCAAAGGCCGGCAAGCCCGCAGCCAAACCCGCGAAGGCTGCAAAGCCGCGGGGCGGCAAGGCCAAGGCGGAGGTTGCCGACGCAGAGGTCGACAGCTGACGCATTTCTTGAAGCAATTTCCATGATCCAGACACGCTGAGATGGCGCGCAAACCCAACACTGCGAAGGGCCGCGTTGCCAAGCGGGGGAAGCTCCCCGACCGTTCCGAACTCCTCGACTTCATCCGCGACGCGCCGGGCAAGGTCGGCAAGCGCGAGATCGCGCGCGCCTTCGGCATCAAGGGTGCCGCGCGCCTCGATCTCAACCGGCTGCTCGCAAACCTGACCGGCGACGGCACGCTGTCGGGCAACCGCAAGGGCCTGCGCAAGACCGGCAGCCTGCCGCCCGTCGCCGTATTGGAGGTGACGGGCCGCGACGATGACGGCGATCTCATCGCCATCCCGCTGGTCTGGGAGGGCGCCGAGGGAGAGCGCCCCACCGTGCTTCTGCCCGTGCATCAGGCGCGCGGGCCGCAGGCCGACATCGAGACCGAGATCGCCGTCGGCGACCGCATCCTCGCCCGCATCACCGAGCTGCAAGATGCCGACGTCGAGGGCTACCGCTTCGAGGGCTCGCCGATCAAGCGGCTGCCGCGCGAGAAGCGCCGGCTGCTCGGCATCTTCCGCGCGCACCGCCAGGCGGCGGCAGCATCGACCCGATCGACCGCAAGGAGCTCCGCTCCTGGTCGATCCGCAAGGGCGACGAGGGCCGCGCCAAGGACGGCGATCTCGTGCGCTTCGATCTCGTGCGCAAGGGGCGCACGCATGTGGCGCAGGCCACGCATCGTCGAGAGCGCTCGGCAACCCCGACGACCAGCGCCAGATCAGCCTCATCGCCGTGCACGCGCACGGCATCCCCGACGACTTCCCGGAGGGCGTGATCGCCGAATCCGAGAACGCTTGCGCCGCCGACGCTGCAGGGCCGCACGGATTTGCGCGCGCTTCCACTCGTGACCATCGACCCGCTCGACGCGCGCGATCACGACGACGCCGTCTTCGCCGAGCCCGACACCGATGCCGCGAACGAGGGCGGCTGGATCGTCATCGTCGCCATCGCCGACGTGGCCCACTACGTGCGCCCCGGCACGCGGCTCGACCGCGAGGCGCAGCTGCGCGGCAACTCGGTCTACTTCCCCGACCGCGTCGTGCCGATGCTGCCCGAGCGCATCTCGAACGATCTATGCTCGCTACGCGAGGGCGAGGAGCGCGCCTGCCTCGCCGTGCGCATGATTTTCGACCGCAGCGGCACCAAGAAGGGCCACACCTTCATGCGCGCGATGATGCGCTCGGCCGCCAAGCTGTCCTACCAGGAGGCGCAGGCGGCCATCGACGGCAAGCCGTCGGAGAAGTGCGTGCCTTTGCTGGAGCCGGTGCTGCAGCCGTTGTGGGCCGCCTATGCGGCCCTAGCTGAGGCGCGCGACAAGCGCGCGCCCCTCGATCTCGATCTGCCCGAGCGCAAGATCGTGCTCGACGAGCAGGGGAAGGTCGCCCGCGTCGTGACGCCGGAGCGGCTCGCCGCACACCGCCTGATCGAGGAGTTCATGATCCAGGCCAACGTCGCCGCGGCCGAGACGCTCGAAGGTAAACGCACGCCCGTCGTCTATCGCATTCACGATCAGCCCTCGAAGGAGAAGCTCGCGAGCCTGCGCGATTTCCTGCAGACGCTCGATATCGTAGCTGGCGCCGCCGGGCACGCTGAAGGCTCAGCACTTCAACGGCGTGCTGGCGCGGGCAAAGAGCTTCCCCGTGCCGGAGCTCATCAACGAGGTCGTGCTGCGCAGCCAGAGCCAGGCCGAATACAACATCGAGAACATCGGACATTTCGGACTGAACTTGCGCCGCTACGCGCACTTCACCTCGCCGATCCGCCGCTACGCAGACCTGCTCGTCCACCGCGCGCTGATCCGCGCGCTGAAGCACGGCGCCGGAGGGCTCGAGGACGCGGAGATCTCGCGCCTCCCCGACATCGCCAAGGCGATCTCGGACGCGGAGCGCCGCGCCATGGCGGCCGAGCGCGAGACTGCCGACCGGCTGATCGCGACCCATCTCGCCGACCGCGTGGGCGCGACGTTTACCGGCCGCATCGCCGGCGTCACGCGCTCGGGTCTGTTCGTGCGGCTGAAGGACACGGGCGCCGACGGATTCGTGCCAGTGTCCTCGCTGCAAGGCGATTTTTACTATCACGTCGAGGCGCAGCACGCGCTCGTCGGCAAGCGCACGGGCGAGACGTTCAGCCTCGGGGAAACGGTCGAAGTCCGGCTCGTCGAGGCGATCCCGACCGCGGGCGCGCTGCGCTTCGAGATGCTGAGCGAGGGCAAGGCGCGCCGCACTGCAGCAATGCGCCTGCCGCGCTCGGGCCCGCGGCGTCATAGACGTTGAGAGTTGCCGCCCGCGTCCTTTGGCGCATTTGACGGTCGATACGCACGACACGACATTGCGGGCATGACGATAACCACAGCCACAGATCCGACAGCGGCCGAGCCGGCGCGCTCGGTTTTGGAGTCGATGAAGCGCGGCGTGGTTGGCAAGTGCCCGGCTTGCGGTAAGGGCAGGCTCTATACGCGCTACCTCAAGGTCGCGGATCGCTGCCCCGCGTGCGCGGAGGAGTTGCACCATCACCGCGCCGACGACGCGCCGCCCTACTTCACGATCCTCATCGTCGGACACTTCATCGTCGCCGGCGTCATGATGGTCGAGGAGTACTTCCACCCCGACTACTGGATCCACATCCTCATGTGGTTTCCGCTGACGATCGGCCTGAGCTTATGGTTTCTGCCGCGCGTCAAGGGCGCGCTCATCGGCCTGCAATGGGCGCTGCGGATGCATGGCTTCGCCGGCCCCGGCGCCTTCGACCCGGCCGCCCCTCCGCCCGATCCGGGCAACGGCTGACGCGCGGGTGCCTATTTGGCTCGCAACCGCCCAATCGGCTTGCCCAACCTACCTTGACACCAAAGTCGCGGTCGTTATGGTGCCGCTCCTTAAACACCCCCTGCACGACGCGATAGCCTAAGGTTCCCCTGTCATGGCCAAGCCAGTCACACAGAAGATCAAGCTCATCTCGACAGCCGGCACGGGCTTCTTCTATGTGACGAAGAAGAACCCGCGCACGAGCACGGAGAAGCTTGTTTTCAAGAAGTACGATCCCGTCGTGCGCAAGCACGTCGAGTTCAAGGAGACGAAGATTAAGTAGCTGCAGCCGCCCGCGGGCGGACCGTTGGTGTTTGCTCTAGTTATTTTGTCAGAGCCGTCGAAGCCGGACGCCGTATTGCAGCGCGTCGAGAGGCGATTGAGGCGGCGATGGTGCACGGGCTCGTGTGGACTTGACCAGGGCCCGCAACTCAACCCGGCAGCGGGGTAGTGAATCCGAGAAAGCTACGGACCCTGGTCTAGTGACCAAGTGGTTTGTCAAAGAGGGCGTTGACTCCCCGCCTGGTGCCGTGGCTCGTCCGATGCAGCTTCAACGAGGAGGCCACTCTAGCCGCTAGGACCGAGCCACGAGTTTCCCGCGCTATCAGGAAATGCGGCGGACCTGACAGTGCGGAAACCTTGAATCTCGCCGGGGCGACCGCCATCGCATTGCCCCCGGAACGTACAAACTTACAGGCCCCCGTAATGAATTCGTAATCTGACAGAGGACCTTAGTTAATGCAAGTTGCCTTGACTGTGGCGCTTGCGCTACGCATGAGTCGCGAGGTCCGGCGCTAGGCGCGTTCTAGTTGCTGAATTGACTGGTGTTTCTGAACGCTGCTCTCAGGCTGCGTTGGCTGCAACCCTGTTGCGACCCCGCCGCTTTGCGGCAAAGAGCGCACTATCGGCGCGGCGAAAAACAGACTCCGGCGTGTCCTGTGCACTCTCCAGTGTTGCAATACCAACGCTTGCGGTCAGGTGAATTCCGACATCCGGGCGCACCTGGAAGGGATCGGACGCGATGCCCACGCGCAGTCTCTCGCCCACCTGATAGGCCCGCTGCATGTTGGTGTCCGGCATGATCACGAGGAACTCCTCGCCGCCGAAGCGGCAGGCGAGATCGATGCCGCGCGTGTTGCGGCGGAAGCGGGTCGAGAACTCCTTGAGCACAAAGTCGCCGACGTCGTGGCCGTAGGTGTCGTTCACGCTCTTGAAGTGATCGATGTCGGCCATCAGCACCGAGAGCGAGCGGCCCGATGTGGATCGCATCGGCGACGAGCGTCCGCAGATGGCTCTCCATGTAGCGCCGGTTGTGCAGGCCCGTGAGCGGATCGATCATCGCCGCCTCGATGCTTTCCTCCAGGCGGTTGCGCAGATGATCGGAATAGCGTTTGCGCTTCACCTGCGTGCGCACGCGCGCCATCAGCTCGTTTCGATCGATGGGGCGCATGATGTAGTCGTTGACCCCCATGTCGAGGGCGCGCAGCAGGCGCGGCTCGTCTCCGGGCTCGACGAGCACGATGATCGGCAAGTGTCGCGTGCGGTCGAGCGAGCGCGTCTGCGAGCAAAGCCGCAGTCCATCGGCCTCCGACAGCCGCAGGCTCACGATCAGCAGGTCGAATTCCCGCTCCGCCAGCAGCGCCAGAGCCGTCTGCGGCCCGCGCGTCACGACCGGCTCGTGCACGGTCGACAGCCATTCCGACAATCGCCTGGCCGAGCCCGCGTCATCGTCGACGACGAGAATGCGGGCGCGCTCCTCCGACAGCGCCTTCATCAGCGCGACGTCCTCGGATATGCCCGTCTGGCGCCCTGTGAGCGCCCGCATCAGCATCTCGTCGGTCAGCATTTTGAGGCGCGCGAGGTTTTTGACGCGCGTGACGAGCGCGATCTCGTCGACGGGCTTGGTCAGGAAGTCGTCGGCGCCGCCGTCGAGGCCGCGCAGCTTGTCGGAAACCTGATCGAGCGCGGTCACGAGCACGACGGGGATATGATGCGTCTTGGGATTTGATTTCAGGCGCCGGCAGGCCTCGAAGCCGTCCATGCCGGGCATCATCACATCGAGCAGCACGACGTCGACGCGCTCGCGGTCGCAGATATCGAGGGCTTCCTGAGCGCTGCAGGCCGTGAGAACGTCGAAGTACTCGGCCGCGAGACGGGCCTCGAGCAGCTTCACGTTGGCCAGGATGTCGTCAACTACCAGAACTCGGGCGGTCATCTTCGCAGCTTACTCAACGCAAGATTTGAATTACGCGCGCGGATCGCCGACAAACCGATGCACGGTCTCGAGGAATCCGTTCACCGAAATAGGCTTGGAGATGTACGCCTCGCAGCCGCCGGACCGGATGCGCTCCTCGTCGCCCTTCATCGCAAACGCCGTTATGGCGACGACGGGAATGGTGCGCAGCTCGTCGTCCTCCTTCAGCCACTTGGTGACCTCGAGGCCCGAGACCTCCGGGAGTTGGATGTCCATGAGGATGAGCGCCGGCCGATGCTTGCGCGCGAGCTCGAGAGCTTCGAGCCCATTGCGGGTCTGAATCGTGGCGTAGCCGTGCGCAGCCAAAAGGTCGTGGAAGAGCTTCATGTTGAGCTCATTGTCCTCCACGATCAAAACGGTCTTGCGCCCAAGCCGCGCGTCGGGCGTACGTTTGTCCCCGGCGCTGCGGCTCTCGTGAACGTTCATGGCTCTGCCTGACTCCCCTGATCCCCTTTTTTGCACCGATTCTCCGGGTGATCGGGGCCGAGTTTGCGTTCCAAGGCGTAACCAACAGTTAATGAAGCCCCCCGCCAACTCTGCGATCTCTCCATTCTTTCTAAATTCAGGGGATTAAGTGAATGGTTGCTGATCAGGCCGAAGTCATCGCATTGCGGGCGCTGGCCTTCCTCGCCGAGGACGCCCAGCGACTGGGCAGCTTCCTGGCGCTGACCGGCTTGGGCCCGGACGAGCTGCGTGCGCAGGCGCGCGAGCCGCACCTGCTCGCGGCCGTGCTCGACCACCTCCTACGCGACGAGAACCAGCTTCTCGTGTTCGCCGCCACTTGCGGGATCGCGCCGGAGCTGATCGGGCAGGCGCATGCCGCGCTCGACGGGACGAAGCCCGGCGACTTCGACTGAGGTTGAGCGCGCGTTCAGTGCTTGTCGGGCGGCGTGCCGTTGGCGGTGCCAGCGGGCGTTCCTGGCACCGGGCACTTTTCCTCGTCGAGGAACGTCAACTCCTTGAGGTCGCCGCGGATCGCGAAGTCGCCGTAGTCGATGTAGAGCTTGGAGGACACGCCGTTCTCATAGAAGCGGAAGGCGAGCTCGTAGGTCGGCAGGGCCTCGGAGCGCACGGGCCCCGGCTCGAAGTAGCCGATGGCAATGGGCCAGGAGGCAAGCCCGTTGAGCTTTTCGCCGTTCAAAACCTTGTCTGCGACCTTGACCGATCCGGGCCCCGCCCGCGGACCGATGATTGCGTTGGTCTCGTAGAACTTCTCGCCCTTGTCGGAGCCGTCATAGAGGTTGGCCGTGAACATGGACTTGCCCGCTTCCGCCGCGCCCATGAGCGCGATCGAGTGCTGGATGGGAAAGTACATGTCCGGCGGGAGCTTGACCGTCTTCTTCGCGGGCTTGGTCAGCTTCACCTCGGTGGAGGTCGCCCCCGTTGCCGGCCCCGCGCTCCCTTGCGAGGTTTCCGACAGCTTCTGGTTCTCGTACTGGGTCGAGGAGAACTTCAACTGGTGCGCGGCGAGATCCTCGAAGCTGTTGGTGCGCAGGTCGTTGATGGTGGCCGCACCGTCCTGGTTGGTCATGCGCGTGACAAAGCGCATGTTCTGCGCATAGCCGGCGCAACTGCTCCCCGTCATCTCGTAGACCATGCGTCCGGTCATGTCGGCAACGCCCGAGCCGGGCGTCGCGTGATCGAAGGAGATGTCGTAGACCGCGCGATGCGGCTGGAAGTGCACGGGGTCGGAGGCAGCGTGAGCGTGCGTATGGTGGATGGGCGTCACGAGCGCCAATGCGCCCGCGAGCACGGCAACCAGGGCATTCGATCTATCGGCCATTCTTCCTCTCATTGCCGCGGGTACCGCCGTCGTTAGCTGCTCCGGCGCCTTAGATGATCCGGTCCGGCAAGCCATTGCAAAGAATGGGCGCCCCGGTCAAATAGGCAGCCGGCACCAACCGATTACCAATGGCTGAGGCGGAAGGATACTAGCATGAATGGCAAGGTCGAGGCGCGCCTCCAATCGCTTGGGATTGTGCTCCCAGCCGCACCCAATCCCGTGGCAAACTATGTCCCCTCGCTGCTTGCCGGCAACCTTCTGTTCATATCCGGCCAAATCTCCAAAGCCGCCGACGGAAGCGTGACAAAGGGGCGCCTCGGTGCCGACCTGACGGTCGACCAGGGACGCGCCGCTGCCCGCCTGTCGGCGCTCAATGTGCTGGCGCAGGCAAAGACCGCCGTGGGCGATCTGGACAGGATTTCGCAGGTGGTGCGGCTGACGGGCTTCGTGAATGCGGCGCCCGAGTTCGTCGACCATCCGCAGGTGGTCAACGGCGCCTCCGACCTGATGGTCGATGTCCTCGGCGACAAGGGGCGCCACACGCGCGCCGCCGTCGGCGTATCGAGCCTGCCGATGGGCTGCGCGGTCGAGGTCGACGCGATCCTCCTCATCGAGATCTGACCTGATGCCCCTCGACGCGGCCTTCCTGAAGCCGATCGCACACCGTGGGCTGCACGACCCCACGCGCGGCCGCATCGAGAACAGCGCCGCGGCGTTCGAGGCGGCGCTCGCCCACGGCTACGGCATCGAATGCGACCTGCGGCCGGCAGCGTGCGGCGCCCCCATCGTGTTCCACGACGACACGCTGTCGCGCCTCGTCGACAGCCAGGACGCCCTGCGCACGCTCGACGCGGCGGCGCTGAAGCGGCTGCGCTATCGCGGCGATGCCTCGCCTATCGTCGAATTCGCGGCGCTCTTGGAGCTGGTCGCCGGCCGCGAGCCGCTGCTCGTCGAGATCAAGAGCGAGTGGGACGCGCCCGACCCGCGCTTTCTGCAGGCCATCGCGGCATTGAGCACCGCCTATCGCGGTCCTCTCGCGCTGATGTCGTTCGACCCTGCCGTCATGACCGCGATACGGCAGTTGGCGCCTGGCGTCCCCCGCGGCATCGTGTCCGGGCTCTACGAAGGCCAGGGCTGGTGGCGCGACAAGATCGACGACAGGCGCGCCTTCGCGCTCAGCCACTTCCTTGAATCGCGCCCCGCGGCGCCCGATTTCTATGCCTATGATGTCAAGGCGCTGCCGACGCCGGTGACGCGGTTCGTGCGCGAGGTGCTGGGGCTCCCGCTGTTCACCTGGACGGTGCGGACGCCGGAGCAGCGCAGAATCGCCGAGCGGTGGGCGGACGCACCGATTTTCGAGGGGTACGAGCCCTGAGGTGGCGCGCCTTGGGGCCCTGGGGGCAAGGAGCGGAACGTTGCAATGAGCGCGCTCGAGCAGGGGCAGGTGGTCGCGAACGTGGTCTCGCGCATCGCCGAGATCGAGGCCGAGGACTGGGACGCCTGCGCCAATCCCGATCCGGCCACGCACAATCCGTTTCTGTCGCACGCTTTCCTCAAGGCGCTGGAGGATTCGGGCTGCGTCGGCGACAAGCGCACCGGCTGGCTGCCGCACCACATCGTCCTCAACGACGGCCACGGCGGCATTGCGGGTTGCGTGCCCTGCTACGTGAAGCTGAACAGCGCGGGCGAGTACGTGTTCGACTACGGCTGGGCGGAAGCCTACCAGCGCGCCGGCGGCGCCTATTACCCCAAGCTGCAGGCGGCGGTTCCGTTCACGCCGGTGCCGGGTCGCCGGCTGCTCGTCAGGCCCGGCCCCGATGCCGAGCGGCGCCAGAAGCTGCTCGCGGCTGCGGCCGTCGAGGTGGCGCGCCGGCTCGGCGCATCGTCCCTGCATCTAACGTTCGTGACGGAGGAGGAGTGGCGCGCCCTCGGCGCGCAAGGCTTCCTGCAGCGCACCGACCAGCAGTTTCACTGGCGCAACGAGGGCTACGTCACGTTCGACGATTTCCTGGCGCGGCTCTCCTCGCGCAAGCGCAAGACCGTGCGCAAGGAGCGCGCGGAGGCGCTCGGCCGCGGCCTCACGATCGAGCGCATCACTGGCGCCGATCTCCGCGAGGAGCATTGGGACGCGTTCTTCGCGTTCTACCAGGACACCGGCAATCGCAAATGGGGACACCCCTATCTCAACCGCCGCTTCTTCTCGCTGCTCGGCGAGGCGATGGCCGACCGCTGCCTGCTCGTCATGGCAAAGCGCGACAACCGCTACATTGCCGGCGCCCTGAACCTCATCGGCGGCGACTGCCTCTATGGCCGCTACTGGGGCGCCATCGAGCACCATCCGTGCCTGCACTTCGAGGTCTGCTACTACCAGGCGATCGACTACGCCATCGAGCACGGCCTGGCGCGGGTCGAAGCCGGCGCCCAGGGCGAGCACAAGCTGGCGCGCGGCTATATGCCGGTCACGACCTACTCTGCGCACTGGATCGCCAACGCAGCCTTCCGCACCGCCATCGCGAACTATCTCGACAGCGAGCGCGAGCACGTGGCCGAGACGGTAGAGGCGCTGGCCGAGCTCGGGCCCTACCGGAAGGGTGCGGGTGGCGACGCTTGACGCAGCCCGGCACGCGCCCTTTAACAAGGCTGCCCGAGCCCGGAGGCCCTGCATGAGCTACGACGACAGCAACATTTTCGCCAAGATCCTGCGCGGCGAGATCCCCTCCAACAAGGTCTACGAGGATGCCGACACGCTGGTGTTCATGGATGTCATGCCGCAAGCGCCGGGGCATACGCTGATCGTGCCGAAGGTGGCCTCGCGCAACCTGCTCGACGCCGACCCGCAGGTGCTCGCGCGCATGGCGCCCGTCGTGCAGAAGATCGCGCGCGCGGTGAAGACCGCATTCAACGCCGACGGCGTCACGGTCGTGCAGTTCAACGAGCCCGCCAGCGGCCAGACAGTATTCCACCTGCACTACCACATCATTCCGCGGCACGAGGGCATCCCGCTCATGCCGCACGGCCGCCAGATGGAGAAGCCCGAAGTGCTGGCGGCCAACGCCGAGAAGGTCCGCAAGGCGCTCGTCACCTGAACATTGGAGGCTCTCGCCATGGCCAAGGTGCTCGTCATCGGAGCCAGCCGCGGCATCGGCCTTGAGACCGTGCGAACGCTGCTGGCAGCGGGCCATCAGGTGCGCGCGCTTGCCCGCAAGGCGCGGGACATTCCGATCGAGGACGCGCGGCTCGAGAAGCGCGACGGCGATGCGCTCGACCGGGCAACGGTCGAGCGGGCCCTTTCCGGCGTGGACGCCGTCGTCCAGAGTCTCGGCGTAGCCTTCAGCCCGGAGGTCGTGCTCAAGGGAACGACGCTGTTTTCCAAGGCGACGCGCGTCCTCGTCGACGCCATGCAGGCGACCAGGGTGCGGCGGCTGATCATGGTGACGGGCTTTGGCGCCGGCGACAGCCGCGGACACGGCGGCTTCCTCTACAGCGCGGTGGTCTTTCCGCTGCTCTTGAAGCGCGTCTACGACGACAAGGACGTGGCCGAGCAGATCGTGCGCGCGAGCGGCCTCGACTGGACCATCGCGCGGCCCGGCGGCCTCACCAACGGCCCGGCGACGGGGCGCTACCGCGTGCTGGTCGAGCCGGCATCCTGGCGTGCCGGCATGATCTCGCGGGCCGACGTCGCCGACTTCCTGGCCAAGCAGGTTGCCGATACCGCCTACGTCGGCAAGACGCCGGAGCTGATCGCCTAGCCTGTCATCCCGGGGCTCGTCGATCTGCATGCGCGCGCCAGACGCCCGCTGGAAACCGGCAACAAGCGCCGGGATGACCATGGCGCGGAGCCCGGCGAAAGCGCCAGGCTGAGAACCAGCCGGCGCTTAAGCTTGCGAAGAGGAAGCCGCGATCAGTCCGGCTTGCGGCGCGGCACCGTCGGCACCGAGCCCGTGGTCTTCGAAGAACGCTCCTTCTTGTCCTTGGGACCGGGGAGCGCCTTGCGCGGCGTTGCATCGGCGAGGACCGCCTGCGGCTCGTCCTCGACATCATCCTCGTCGTCGTCGTCCTCGCTCTTGGCCTTGGGCCGCTTGGTCGGGTCGGCGGGGAAGTACTCGAAGGCGAGCGCCCGGTCCTCGCCCTTGCCGGCGACGACAACCTTGACCGTGCCGCCGTGCTCGAGCTTGCCGAACAGCAGCTCGTCCGCGAGCGGCTTCTTGATGTACTCCTGGATCACGCGGGCGAGCGGCCGGGCGCCGAATTTCTCGTCGTAGCCCTTCTCCGCGATCCACTTCGAAGCCTCGTCCGACAGCTCGATCATCACGCCGCGGTCGGCGAGCTGCGCCTCGAGCTGGAAGATGAACTTCTCCACCACCATCGTGATCACTTCGGGCGGGAGGCCGGAGAACGGCACGACCGCGTCGAGACGGTTGCGGAACTCCGGCGTGAACATCCGGTTGATCGCCTCCGTATCGTCGCCCTCGCGCTTCGTCGATCCGAAGCCCATTGCCGGCTTGGCCATGTCGGAGGCGCCCGCGTTCGTCGTCATGATGAGGATGACGTTGCGGAAATCGACCGACTTGCCGTTGTGGTCGGTGAGCTTGCCGTGATCCATGACCTGCAACAGGATGTTGAACAGATCCGGATGCGCCTTCTCGATCTCGTCGAGCAGCAGCACGCAGTGCGGATGCTGGTCGATGCCGTCGGTGAGAAGGCCGCCCTGGTCGAAGCCGACATAGCCCGGGGGCGCGCCGATCAGGCGGGAGACCGTGTGCTTCTCCATGTATTCCGACATGTCGAAGCGCAACAGCTCGATGCCCATCAGGTCCGCGAGCTGGCGTGCGACCTCGGTCTTGCCGACGCCCGTCGGGCCCTGAGAACAGGTAGCAGCCGATCGGCTTCTCCGGCTCGCGCAGGCCCGCGCGCGACAGCTTGATCGCGGACGCGAGCGCCTCGATCGCCTTGTCCTGGCCGAATACGACGCGCTTGAGGTCCTTCTGGAGATTGATCAGGACCTCGGCGTCGCTCTTGGTCACCGTCTTGGGCGGGATGCGCGCCATCGTGGCGACCGTCGCCTCGATCTCCTTCACCCCGATCTTCTTCTTGCGCTTGCTCTCGAGCACCAGCATCTGCGAGGCGCCCGTCTCGTCGATCACGTCGATCGCCTTGTCGGGCAGCTTGCGGTCGTGGATGTACTTGGCCGAGAGCTCGACCGCCGCCTTGATGGCGTCGTTGGTGTACTTGAGCTTGTGGAAGCTCTCGAAGTAGGGCTTCAGGCCCTTGAGGATCTCGATGGTGTCCTCGACCGTCGGCTCCTTCACGTCGATCTTCTGGAAGCGGCGCACGAGCGCGCGGTCCTTCTCGAAGTGCTGCCGGTACTCCTTGTAGGTGGTCGAGCCGATGCAGCGCACGGTGCCCGACTGCAGCGCCGGCTTCAGAAGGTTGGACGCATCCATGGCGCCGCCGGAGGTTGCGCCGGCGCCGATCACGGTGTGGATCTCGTCGATGAACAGGATCGCGCCCGGATAGTTCTCGATCTCCTTCATCACGGCCTTGAGCCGCTCCTCGAAATCGCCGCGGTAGCGCGTGCCGGCCAGCAGCGCGCCCATGTCGAGCGCGAAGATGGTGGCGTCCTGCAGCACCTCGGGGACTTCGCCCTTGATGATCTTGCGGGCGAGGCCTTCCGCGATCGCCGTCTTGCCGACGCCGGGGTCGCCGACGAACAGCGGATTGTTCTTCTGGCGCCGGCAGAGCACCTGGATGGTGCGCAGCACCTCCTTCTCGCGGCCGATCAGCGGATCGATCTTGCCGTCGCGCGCCTTCTTGTTGAGGTTGACGCAATAGGTGTTGAGCGCGTCCTGGCCGGGCTTTCTTCTCCTCGCCCTCGGCGGCCTGGTCCTCGTCGACGCCGCGCACGTGGCGCGGCTCCGACATGCCGGGCCGCTTGGCGATGCCGTGGCTGATGTACTGGACCGCGTCGAAGCGCGTCATCTCCTGCTCCTGCAGGAAGTAGGCGGCGTGGCTCTCGCGCTCGGCGAAGATCGCAACGAGCACGTTGGCGCCCGTGACCTCCTCGCGGCCGGAGGACTGCACGTGCACGACGGCGCGGTGGATCACGCGCTGGAAGCCGGTCGTCGGCTGCGCTTCGGTCGCGTCCTTGGAGACAAGCGCGCCCAGATCGTTGTCGAGATAGTCGTGATGCGGGTGCGCAGCGTGTCGATGTCGACGGTAGCACGCGCGCATGACGGCGGCCGCGTCGCGGTCGTCGAGAAGAGCGAGCAGAAGATGCTCAAGGGTTGCGTATTCGTGGCTGCGCTCGTTGGCGGCTTCGAGCGCCCGATGCAGCGCGCTCTCCAGGCTCTTCGAGAAGGATGGCAAGGGTAACCTACTCTTTCTCCATGGTGCACTGTAAAGGATGGCCATTCTGTCGTGAAAAATCCATAACCTGCGTTACCTTGGTCTCGGCGACCTCGTATGGTGTACACTCCGCAGATGCCGACTCCCTTGTGGTGCACGTGAAGCATGATACGCGTCGCCTCCTCGCGCCCCTTGGCGAAGTACTTTTCGAGCACGTGAACGACGAATTCCATCGGCGTGTAGTCGTCGTTCAACAACAGCACCTTGTAGAGGCTAGGCTTCTTGGTCTTCGGGCGCGTCTTGGTCGCAATGCCCGTGCGGCCCTCGTCCCCGCGACCGGGCCCTGGAGGGTCATTTTTCGCCGCCAGCCATCGCGCCGCGCCGCGAGTGCCCATCTTCGACTTCGCCATCGATCTCAAAATCCGCCCAAGGGTCCGCTGCAAGTCACCGGCTCCCCGAGCCAGCATGCTTCGGCCTCATATTGATACGCAACGGCGCCCCTGGTCGCAATTGCGAGCTTTAGCGGCGTTAACAGCCCTGCCGCATGGCTGGAAAGAGGGGAGTACGCCCTGGAGAATGATATGATGGGGTTTCAAGTCGACACAAAAAAGGCCCGGCTTCGGCCGGGCCTCGCTTTCGTGAGCGCCGATGAGGGGCTAATGCCCGCTCAGCCGCCATTCTGCAGGATGCGCTCGACCGGCTTGTAGGCCTCTTTGGCCAAATTGGCGTACATGCCGCCGATCTTGCTCATCTGCTGCATGTAGTCATCGTAGGCGCGCTTGGCATAGCTCGTCTGGATCTCGACGGCCTGCTCGACCGACTTCGACGACATCAGCTTTTCTAGTGTCGCCGTGCTCTCCTCGAACGAGCGCTTGGTGTAGTCGCTCATCTCCGCCGCGATCGCCTGCCAATTCTTGTTCCACTCGCCGAACATGCGCATGGCGCTGTCGACGTTGGTCTGTCCCAGCTTCTGCATGTCCTCAAAGTTCTTGATCATGGTGCCATCCGTGTCCTTAGACGAACTCGCTCAACCCATTCCCCGGTAGGCAGTACCCCGGCCCCGATCTGGGACTTCTCCGTCCGTCCTTTTTATAGGCAATGCACAATTTTTCAAGGCCTTTTTGCGATGCACCATGCTCCCGGAGAGCACGCGCGGGCATTAACGCGACCGAAGTTCAAGGCCCGCTAGAACTCTCGGAAAGGCGCGGAGGAAGCGCCCCAATGAAGCCCAAAAACGATGCTCCGTTGCGGCTTCCCTCCGCAACAGCAGCGCTTTGCCAGGGCATCGGTGCAATCTATTGAGGCGTAAGCGTTTTTGAGCTTCGCCGAGGGATGTAGGTTCAGTCGCGGAATGCTCGCAGCGCTTATGTTCCGACATCCTTTACGAAGCTCTAAGGCGGCAGCCGCGCTGCTCTGCCTTTTCACAGCGTTGGTCGCTCAAGCCCTCCCAGCGACGGCTGCGCCGCGCTACGCCGCCATGGCGATCGATGCCAATACGGGTTCCGTGCTGCACAATCAGGCGGGCGACGAGCCGCGCTATCCGGCCTCGCTCACCAAGATGATGACGCTCTACATGACGTTCGAGCTGATCGAGCTCGGGCGCCTCGACTACTCCTCGAAGATCAAGATGACGCAAGAGGGCGCCGACGCCGCACCCTCCAAGCTCGAGGTCAAGCCCGGCGCCGAGATCACCGTGCTCGATGCCATGAAGGCGCTGGTGACCAAATCCGCCAACGACGTCGCCATCGCGCTCGCCCAGCACATCGCCGGCACGGAGCAGAACTTCGCACGCTTGATGACGCGCAAGGCGCACGACATCGGCATGACGAGCACGACCTTCAAAAATGCCTCGGGCCTGCCCGACCCGGAGCAGACAACGACGGCGCGGGACATGCTGACGCTCGCCTTGCATCTGCGCGACGATTTCCCGCGCCACTACGAGCTGTTCTCCACGCGCGTATTCAACTACGGCGGCGACAGCTACCACAACCACAACGGTCTGCTCGGCCGCTACCGCGGCACCGACGGCATCAAGACGGGCTACACGCAGCTCTCGGGTTTCAATCTCGTCGCCTCCGTCAACCGCGACGGCAAGCGCGTCGTCGCCGCCATCTTCGGCGGCCGTACGGCACGCGTGCGCGACAACATGATGGAGCAGGTGCTCAACAAGGCGCTCGCCAAGGCCTCGACGAAGGTAACGCGCAAGCCGTCGCTCGTGGCGCGTGCGCCGCAGCCGGTGCCCGCGCGTCCGCCGGCCCCGGCTCCGGTTGCGACCGCCGCAGCAAAGCCGCCTCCGGCTCCACCGCCGCCAGCCGTCCAGCCCTCCCAGCCGCCCAGCGCGGTGGCCGAGGCCACCCCGCGCATCGCCCACGCCATCACGATGGCACGCGTGCGTCACGTGCTGATGGGCCCCGACCTGAAACGGCAGACGGCAACGGCCGACGAGGCTGCTCCCCCATCGCCGGCCTTCGCGGTGGCCAGCGCCGCCGCAGCAGCACCGGGACCTCAAGCTACCTCACCGCGCGACGACGCGCTGCCGCGCTTCGTCCCGTCCGACGACATCCTGCGCAAGGAAACCTCCGCGCCACCTCTTGGGCAACAGCCGTCGACGCTGCAGGCGCAGGCTGAGGCACTCGGCGGCCCGGCAGACCCTCCGGCGCCGCAGCCGATTACGACCGGCGCCACTGTCGAGCCGCGCGCTGAATCCAGCCCTGGACCCCGCCCCCAGCCCCAGGCCGAGCCCAAGCCGCGCCAGGCTTCGCGCGAGGCCCACGGAGCCTTCGAGATCCAGATCGGCGCCTTCAGCAATTCCGCCGAGGCTGAGCGCAACATGGCGTCGGTGCGCCAGCGGGCCGGCGGCGTGCTCGACAGCTATTCCGCCGTCGCGGTGCCGGCGCAGAAGGGCGCGAGCCAGATCTATCGCGCCCGCTTCAAAGGGTTCGATGCCACGGCGGCAGCCTCTGCCTGCGGGCAGCTGAAAAAGCTGCAGATCGACTGCTTCGTCGTCAAGGCCGAGTAGCTCGACCCTCGACCGCTTTCAGCACTCAACGATCGAGCGCTGCCAGCGCGACGTCCTTTGCCTCGTTGATCTTGGCGGCAAGGTAGGTCGAGCCGCCGCGGTCGGGGTGCAATTTCAGCATCAGATTGCGGTGCGCGCGGCGGATCTCGTCCGCATCGGCGCCCGGTTTCAGCCCCAGGATTTCGAGCGCCTCATCAACGTCCATGCGACCGTCGGGGCCGCGGCTCATGTCGGATTCGCCGCGCGCCATGTCCTCGCGCCAGCTCGGATGTATGCGGTCGAGATAAGCCTCGATGAGCTGCGCGGACTGGATATCGGTGTGGCGGCAGTCCTGCCAAAGAAGCGCCATGTCCGTCGGGCTCAGGCTCGCGATGTCGCGATCCTTAAACAGCCCTTTCAGCACGCGCCCGCGCATCTCGCCGGTGTCGTGATCGAGCTCCATCTCCAGATGGTCGGTCTCGATGCGCGAGCTCTGCCCCGGGCTTTTGCGCGTGCCGGCGCCCCAGGGACCCGTCGTGCTGCCCCACAACAGGTAGGAGCCGAACATAGCGAGCGGCAGCGCGATCGCTTCGAGCCCGCGCAGGAACATGAGCGCTGCTGCGGCGAGCGAGACGACGCCCGCGCTGATCGTCATGCGGCGGGCGACGTGCGCCGGATTGGCGCGCGCAAAAGCTCTCATTGCGAAAAGGCCGCCAACCAGCGCTGCAAGGCCAAAGATCAGATATGCCATCGCGCCTCAGCGTCCCGCGGGGCCGAGTTGTTCGAGCAGAAGTCGCGCGCCGGCGCCGTGGCGCTCCCCGCTCAAAGCCATGAGTGCCTTGCGGCCGCCCGCAGCGTAGACCGCAACCGCCGTCAGCAGCTCGCGCAACTGCTTTGCCGAGCCGCGGTCGAAGCGGCAATAAGCGCCCTTGGTCAGCCGCGCGATCTCGCGGAAGGCCGATTGCGCGGCGCTGTCGTCGCCCTCCTGGAACAGGAACACCGGGACCCCGAGCAAGGCGAGCTCGCCCGCGCGTGCGCACAGCCGGTCCACCCGCTCCTCCATTGCATCGCCGACGTAGACGAGCGCGTTGACCTTGCGCTGCTTGGACTCATCGAGCGCGTGCGCGAGCACCTTGCCGATCTGCGTGAGGCCGCCATGGCAGGAGACGCTCGTCATCAGGCGCGCGAGTGCCGCGGGGTCGGATACCCACTTGGAGGCGCGGCACTCGCCCATCCCGCGGAAGTAGACGAGCTGCACGTCGAGGCCGCCCACCTCCTTGACCGCGCTGAACATGTCGCCCTGCAGGGCCAGCGCCATGTCCCAGGTGGGCGCGCGGCTCATGGTTGCGTCCATGGCGAAGATGAGCCGGCCGCGATCGGCGCTTCGGGAGGGAGCGAGCGTCTTCATCTTGGCGATGAAGGCGGCCACCTCGGCGTCGGATGTCGCGGGCGCGGGCGGCTGTGCCGGCTTCTCCGCCGCAACCGGCACCTTCTCCGCCCGCGACGGCGAGGGGGAGACGGGCGGTGCGGCGGTAGGCTTGCGCGGGGTCATCGACGGCATCCGGATGCGCTGGTTTCCTTCCAAGATGGCGGGAAGCAGCGCCGACGGCAATATTGCCCCGGAATAGTCGGAGCGGCTTAGCTTTCGGTGACCGCGCCGGAAAGAAGCTGGAGGTTGCCACCGGTCGCCGTGATGTCGGTCGTACGCACGCGCTCGGCGCAAAGCGGGCGAGCGTAGTGCGGCCCGCCGGCCTTTGGGCCCGTCCCCGACAGCCCTTCGCCGCCGAACGGCTGCACCCCGACCACGGCGCCGATCTGGTTGCGGTTGACGTAGAGGTTGCCGACGCGCGCGTGGCTCGGCGACGTAGTCGGCCACGCTCTCGATGCGGCTGTGCAGACCCAGCGTGAGGCCAAAGCCCGATGGCGTTGAGCGTCGAGATCACCTTGTCGAGATGGCCGCGCTGATAGCGCACGACGTGCAGGATGGGCCCGAACACCTCGCGCTCGAGGGCGGTCGCGCGCATCGATCTCGTAGACCGCCGGCGTGACGTAGGTACCCGCGCGGCAGTGCTCCGGCAACGTGAGGTCGACGAGCTCGCGCGCCTCGCGCTGCATGCGGATCTTGTGGCCCTCGAGGCGATCCTGCGATTCCTCGTCGATGACGGGGCCGATGTCGGTCGCATAGTCGAAGGGATCGCCGATATCGAGCGTCTCGACGGCGCCGACGAGCATGTCGATCATCTTCTGCGCGCTGTCCTCCTGCACGAACAGCACGCGCGCGGCCGAGCAGCGCTGGCCCGCGCTGTCGAAGGCGGAACGCACGCACGTCGCGCACGACCTGCTCGGGCAGCGCGCTCGAATCCGCGATCATGGCATTGATGCCGCCGGTCTCGGCGATGAAGGGCACGATCGCGCTCGCGCCGTTCCGCCAGCGCCCGCTGGATGATCCAGGCCGTCGTCGTTCGAGCCGGTGAAGGCGACGCCGCGCACGCGCACGTCCTTGATCAGGGCCTCGCCGAGCCGGCCGCCGCCCGTGCAGGAGGTGCAGGACGTCTTGCGGCACGCCGGCCTCGTGCAGGAGGCTGCGTCGCCAGGAAGGCGGTGATCGGCGTCTGCTCGGCGGGCTTCGCGAGCACCGCATTGCCCGCGGCAAGTGCCGCCGCGACCTGACCGGTGAAGATCGCAAGCGGGAAGTTCCACGGCGAGATGCAGGCGAACACGCCGCGGCCGTTGAGCGTCAGCGTGTTGCGCTCTCCCGTCGGACCCGGGAGCTGCACGGGCGCGCCGAACAGGCGGCGCGCCTCGCTCGCGTAGTAGCGCAGGTAGTCGACCGCCTCGCGCACGTCGCCCAGCGCGCCCTCGAGCGTCTTGCCGGCCTCGCGCACGATCACGGCCATGAGCTTGGCGCGGTCGCGCTCGAAGAGATCGGCCGCGGCTTCGAGAATCTGCGCGCGCGCCAGGCCGCGCCGAGCCGTTCCAGGCGTGCTGCGCCTTGGTGGCGCTGTCGATGGCGGTGTCGACCTGCGCGCGGCGTGGTGATGCGCACGGTGCCGATGCGCTCGCGCCGGTCGTGCGGGCAGGTGAGCGAGGCTCGCCGAATTGCCGCCGGCCGTCGTCTGCCCCGCGATGATCGGGCCGACATCGAAGGTCTCGTCCAGCGCCGCGGCCATGGCGCCGAGCAGCTCGGTGCGCACGCCGGCCTCGGTCAGCGCCAGGCCCGCTGCGGACTTGCGCTCGGCAGATAGATCTCGCGCGGCCGCGGGATGACACGCGTAGGCGCCGCATTCGCCGCACGCTCGCGCTCCGCGATCTCGACCGGATCGCGGATGATCTCGGCAACCGGCGCCTCGTCGTCGGCCAGCCGGTTGACGAAGGACGTATTGGCGCCGTTCTCCAGCAGCCGGCGCACGAGATAGGCGAGCAGGTCCTCGTGCCCGCCGACGGGCGCGTAGATGCGGCACGGGCGCGCCGAGCCGCCGTCGCCGATCACGCTCCTCATAGAGCGCTTCGCCCATGCCGTGCAGGCGCTGGAACTCGAACACGGCGGGGCCCCCGGCGACGTGCGCAGCGGCAAGCGCGTGCGCGTTGTGGGTCGCGATCTGCGGATAGAAGGCCTTGGGATCGCTGAGCAGCAGGCGCACGCACGCGAGGTAGGATACGTCTGTGTTGAGCTTGCGCGTGAACACGGGGTAGTCGGCGAGCGCGCGCTCCTGCGCCCATTTGATCTCGCTGTCCCAGTAGGCGCCCTTGACGAGGCGGACGGGGATGCGCTTCGCCGGTGCGCTCGGAGAGGCGCCGCAGCCAGCGCAGCACGGGGACGGCGCGCTTGCCGTAGGCCTGCACGGCGAGGCCCAGTCCGTTCCAGCCGTCGAGCGCCGGATCGGTGAAGAGGCCGGCGAAAGGTGCAGGGTGGGGTCGAGGCGGTCCTGCTCCTCCGCGTCGATCGGTGATCGACAGCCCGCGCGAGCGCGCGGCGCGCGCCAGGCTCAGGAGCCGCGGCGTCAGCTCGCTCGTCGAGGCGGTGCTCCTTGCCCGGCTCGAAACGCGGATGCAGCGCCGACAGCTTCACCGACATCCCGGGGCGCCGATAGAGCGCATCGACGTGCATGGTAGCGAACGGCCCCGCCGCATTGCCGATGGCATCGATCGCGGCCATGTAGCGCTCGAAATAGGCGTCGGCATCCTTCTGCGTGCGCGCGCCCTCGCCCAGCATGTCGTAGGAGAACGGTAGCCCTTGTGCCTCGTAGCGGCTGCGGCGCGCACGAGCGCTTCCTTGATGGTGCGCCCGAGCACGAACTGGTCGCCCAGCACCTTCACCGCCTGGCGCACGGCCTGGCGGATCACCGGCTCGCCCGAGCGCGCGACGAGCCGCTTGATGGCGTCGAGCGGGTTCGCCCCGCTCGCTGACCTCAACTTGACGACGCGGCCGGTGAGCATCAGCGCCCAGGTCGAAGCATTGACGAACAGGCTGTCGGAGTGCCCGAGGTGGCGGTGCCAATCGCCGCCGGCGATCTTCTCGGCGATGAGCTCGTCGGCGGTCTCGCTGTCGGGGATGCGCAGCAGCGCCTCCGCGATGCACATCAGGATGACGCCCTCTTCGCTCGACAGCCCGTACTCGCGCATGAAGGCGTCGACGCCGGCGTGCTTCTCGTGGCTCGCGCGGGCGGAGTGGACGAGCCTGCGGGCGACATCGGCGGAGCGGCGGCGCTCGTCCTCGCTGAACACGGCGCGCTCGAGCAGGCGGTCCAGAAGACGCGTCTCGTCGATCAGATGGTGGGCCGCGATCTCGTCGCGCGGCGGCAACGGCTGCGCCATAGGACGCAACCCGCCGCTCGGCTCAGCCATCTTCACTGCGCCCATGCTGTCCTCGCTCCTGATTCGATATGGGGATGCTAGCAAATCGGCAAAGGCCGCGCTTCCCCCAGCGGCTGGCCTGCCCACCCTTGACGCGCGGCATGCGCTGGATGACCTTCGCGCCCGATTTGAGCCGAAAGAAGCTGCACCGTGGCGAGCGCCCAGCCGGAAGTCGTCCGCACTGTTGCCGAGCTGCGCCACGTCGTCGCCGGCTGGCGGCGGGAGGGGCGGCGCGTGGCGCTCGTCCCCACCATGGGTGCGCTGCACGCCGGCCACGTGGCGCTCGTGCGCCGAGCCGCCACGCGCGCCGAGGCGACAGTCGTCTCGATCTTCGTCAACCCCACGCAGTTCGCGCCGCACGAGGACCTCGCGCGCTACCCACGGGACGAGGCCGCAGACCTTGCGAGGCTCGCCCCCGAGCCCTGCCACCTCGTGTGGGCGCCCCCGCCTGCGGAGATGTATCCGGAAGGCTTCGCCACGCGCATCGTGCCGGCGGGCGCCGCCCTCGGGCTCGAGGCGGATGTGCGCCCGCATTTCTTCGGCGGCGTCGCGACCGTCTGCGCCAAGCTGTTCGGCGCGGTCGGCTCCCGACCTCGCGGTGTTCGGCGAGAAGGACTACCAGCAGCTCTGCGTCATCCGGCAGATGGTGCGCGACCTCGACATGAACCTCGAGATCGTCGGCGAGCCGACGGTGCGGGAGGCGGACGGCCTCGCGCTGTCCTCGCGCAACGCCTACCTCTCCCCCGCCGAGCGCACGATCGCTCCGACGTTGCATCGCGTGCTCGGCGAGGTGGCGATGAAGGCCGCCGCCATCGCGCGCGGCGACGAGGTAGGCGCGGCCCCGAAGCGCCCGCGGCCTGTCCCCCTTGTGCCCGATCCGCTGCTTGCCCGCGGCGAGCCGCAGCTGCCGCAGCTCGCGGCACTGTGCGAGGGGGCCGCGCTCGCGATTGCGGAGGCGGGATTCAGCAAGGTCGATTACGTCGCCGTGCGCGAGGCGGAGACGCTCAAGGTCGTGAGCCGCCCGACCGAGCGCCCGCTGCGGGTCCTGGCCGCGGCGTGGCTCGGCTCAACGCGACTGATCGACAACGTGCCGGCGTAAGGCGCCCGCCCGCTTGCGACTTCTCGGCTCGGCGGAACCCGCGGAGCCCTCGCCCCGGGGTTGCTTCAAAAGCGCGCAAGGCCGATCTAGATCAATTCGGACCTGAGCGAACCGTTGAACATTAATCGGCCCCGGGCCTCTGCCCGCGGACCGGCAATGCAAGACGGGAGCGCATTTGGACCAGCAGGGAACAGCACTAACGATGCGGCCGGCGGCCTCCAGCCAGCGCTACGCCTTTGTCGTCGCCGGGGTCACGTTCGTGGCGCTGCTCACGGTCGCGGGCGTGCGCTCGGCGCCGAGCGTGCTCATCGTGCCGTGGGAGGGCGCCTTCGGCTGGGACCGCAGCACGGTCTCGGCTGCGGCGGCCGTCGGCATCTTGCTCTACGGCCTCATGGGGCCGTTCGCGGCCGCACTGATGCAGAGCTTCGGCGTCCGGCGCACGCTGGCCATTGCGCTGTCGCTGCTGTCGCTGTCGGCCTGCCTGAGCCTGTTCATGACCGAGCCGTGGCAGCTCGTGGCGACGTGGGGCGTGCTCTCGGGGCTCGGCAGCGGCTGCGTCGCCTTCGTGCTCGCGGCGACCATCGTCAACCGCTGGTTCACGACGAACCGCGGGCTCGTCATGGGCATCCTGTCGGCGAGCACAGCCACCGGCAATCTCGTATTCCTGCCCGTGCTCGCAAAAATCTCCGAGCACGGCTGGCGGCCGGTGGTGATCGCCGTCGCGCTTGCGACCGCGGCACTCATCCCCATCGTGCTGCTTCTCGTCCCCGAGCGGCCGGCCGATATCGGCACCGAGCCCTATGGCGCGCTGCCGGGTACGCCGCCGGCCCCCGAAGCAACGCGCGCCAATCCGCTGCGCACCGCCTTCGCGACGCTCGCCGGTGCCGCGCGCGTGCGCGACTTCTGGCTTTTGCTCGCAACCTTCTTCATCTGCGGCTTCACCACCCACGGCCTCATCGGGACGCATCTGATCCCCATGTGCTCCGACTACGGCATCGCCGCGGTCGACGCCGCGGGCCTGCTCGCCATGATGGGCGTGTTCGATCTCCTCGGCACCACCGCCTCGGGCTGGCTCACCGACCGCTATGACGCGCGCATGCTGCTGTTCATCTACTACGGCCTGCGCGGGCTCTCGTTGCTCTACTTGCCCTACACCGATTTCAGCTTCTACGGGCTGTCGCTGTTTGCCGTGTTCTACGGCCTCGACTGGATCGCCACGGTGCCGCCGACGCTGCGCCTGACGAATGCGGCGTTCGGCGACCGGGCCGCACCCATCGTGTTCGGCTGGATCGCGGCCGGGCACCAGTTGGGGGCGGCCTCTGCGGCCTTCCTCGGCGGCGCGCTGCGCTCTTCCCAGGGCACCTACCTCGAGGCCTTCTTCATTGCCGGCGCGGCGGCGCTGCTCGCGGCCGGGCTGTCGCTCTTCATCGCGCGTCCGGTGCCGGAGGAGCGGGTCGGCCCCGTAGACCCGGGCGAAGCGGACAAGCCACGCTGCATTTCCTGCACCTGCACTTGAACGGCCCCAGGAACGGCCCCAGGAACGTCCCCAGGCTTGCCAAAGCCGGCGCCGGCGTGCGAGTTCAGGGTCCGAAAACACAAGGGATTCGCTGCAGCGCGCTCCTCGTGCTTGCGTCTCGTGCTCGGCCGCAAAAGCGCCAGACCGGAGCCCGAGATCATGGCCGGAGCCGTACGCGACCTCTTCTCAACGCTCGAAAGCTTCATGACCGACAAGACGAGCCGCTCTCGCCGTTCGCCTGACGCCTCCGACGCCTATACCGCCGCCGACATCGAGGTGCTGGAAGGCCTCGAGCCCGTGCGCCGCCGCCCCGGCATGTATATCGGCGGCACGGATGAGAAGGCCATGCACCACCTCTTCGCCGAGGTGATCGACAATTCCATGGACGAGGCGGTGGCCGGGCACGCGACGTGGATCGAGGTCGAGTTCGACAAGGAAGGGTTCCTGTCGGTCACCGACAACGGGCGCGGCATGCCGGTCGATTCGCATCCGAAGTTCAAGAACAAGAGCGCGCTCGAAGTCATCATGTGCACGCTGCACTCGGGCGGCAAGTTCGACGGCAAGGCCTACAACACCTCGGGCGGTCTGCACGGCGTCGGCGTGTCGGTGGTCAACGCGCTGTCCGACGTTTGCGAGGTCGAGGTGGCGCGCGGCCAGCAACTCTACCGCATGGTGTTCTCCCGCGGCCTGCCACAGGGCAAGCTGGAGAAGCTCGGCCCGGTGATGAACCGGCGCGGCACCAAGGTGCGCTTCAAGCCGGACGAGAAGATCTTCGGCAAGGGCTGCGCCTTCAAGCCGGCGCGGCTGCTCAAGATGGCGCGCTCCAAGGCCTACCTGTTCGGCGGCGTCGAGATCCGCTGGAGCTGCGATCCCTCGCTCATCACCGACGACACGCCGGCGGAAGCGACGTTCCACTTCCCCGGCGGCCTCAAGGACTACCTGACGAGCGAGATCGCGGGCAGACGCTGGTGACCAAGGAGATCTTCGCCGGCCGCATCGAAGGGACGAACGGCCACGGGTCGGTCGAGTGGGCGGTCGCTTGGATCGCCGATGAGGACGGCTTCGTGCGCTCCTACTGCAACACGATCCCGACGCCGGACGGCGGCACGCACGAGAACGGGCTGCGCCAGGCGCTGTCGAAGGCGTTGCGCGCCTACGGCGAGCTCACCAGCAACCGGCGCGCCGCGCAGGTCACCGCCGACGACGTGATGGGCACGGCCGCGGCGATGCTGTCGGTTTTCATCCGCGAGCCGGAGTTCCAGGGCCAGACCAAGGATCAAGCTCGCCACGCAGGAGGCGACGCGCATCGTCGAGAGCACGGTGCGCGACGCTTTCGACCACTGGCTCGCCGATAGCCCCGCGCAGGCGACGAAGCTCTTGGAATGGTCGATCGACCAGGCCGAGGAACGCTTGAAGCGCAAGCGCGAGAAGGAGATCGGCCGCCAATCGGCAACGCGCAAATTGCGGCTGCCGGGCAAGCTCGCCGACTGCACCATCCAGGCCGCCGCCGGCACCGAGATCTTCATCGTCGAGGGCGATTCCGCCGGCGGCTCGGCGAAAAGCGCGCGCGCGCGCGAAACCCAGGCGATCCTGCCCCTGCGCGGCAAGATCCTCAACGTGGCGAACGCCTCATCCCAGAAGCTGGCACAGAACCAGCTCCTGGCCGACCTGATCCAGGCGCTCGGCTGCGGAACCGGGACCAAGTATCACGACGAGGACCTGCGCTATGAGCGCGTCATCGTCATGACCGATGCCGACGTCGACGGGGCGCACATCGCCTCGCTGCTCATCACGTTCTTTTATTCGGAGATGCCGGCGCTGATCGAGAACGGCCACCTCTATCTGGCGGTGCCACCGCTCTACAAGCTCACGCACGGAGCCAAATCGTTCTACGCGCGCGACGACAAGCACAAGGACGAGATCGTGAAGCGCGAGTTCAAGGCCGGCCAGAAGATCGAGGTCAGCCGCTTCAAGGGCCTGGGCGAGATGAACGCCGCCCAGCTCAAGGAGACGACGATGGACCCCAAGCGGCGCACGCTTCTGCGCGTCGAGATCGGCGACGGCGACCGCAGCGCCATCTCTGAGGCGATAAATGCCTTGATGGGGTCCAAGCCCGAGGCGCGCTTCCGCTTCATCCAGGAGCGCGCCGCCTTCGCGCAGGACCTTGATATTTGAGGGCGGAGACGACGCCCTCGTCGCCTCGCAACGCAAATATCGACGTAAAGCTTAACGCGATGCCCCGCGCCCGCTCACCCGGGGTGCGGCTAGTTTCGTGCGCGCGGCAAGCGTGCGCCGCACGATCAACAGCGCGGCGGCGGCGGCGTCCACATGTCCTCATTCCGATCCCTGCTTCTGCTTGCCGCCGTCGCGGCTTGCGCCTTCTCAATCGGCATCGGCGCTCACCGAATTGAAGCGTCTGCGTACAGCCGGCTCGGCGCCCTGTTCACGAGCGACCGCGAAGTCCGGGACTTTCTCGCGCGGCAGTACGTAAGCGATGCCGTGGCGGTTCCGCTCGATAAGAACATCGACACGGCTCTTTTGCCTCTCGACGTAACCGGCCTGCGACTGAGCGATTATTTCCCCGTCCCGAAGATCGGCGGCGCGATCGTTGCGATCAATAACGAGCTGCTCATCGTCGATCGGCTCGGCAACATCTACGCATGCGGAAAGTCGGGGGAGGTGCGCAAGCTCGCGTTCCCACCCCTGCCAAACGGCATCGACGATTATCTGCGGGCCGGGAACACCGTAAACACGCAGGTCTTCAGGGCCTACAGCATCAAGTATCTCAGCGAGCGCAGGCTTCTCGTCGTCTCGCACGAGTTGTTCGACACGAAAGAGAGGACAACCCGATTGGCGGTCTCGACGATCGGCATCGACGCCGCCACTTTGCAGCCGACCGGTCAATGGACCACGGTTTTCTCAACCGAGCCCGAGCCGGTGCCTCCCAATGATGCGAGCGGCGGGAGGCTCGCCGTCTCGCCAAGCGGGAAGATCTATCTCTCGGTCGGGGTCTATGACATCGAGGATCGGAGCCTGGCCCAGGATCCGCATTCGTCGTTCGGCAAGATTCTGGAGATCGATCCGGAATCGAAGGCGTCCCACGTGGTGAGCCTCGGCCATCGCAATCCGCAGGGCCTCATGGTGTCGGCGGGCGGCGAGCTTTGGTCGACCGATCACGGTCCCGCCGGCGGCGACGCGCTGAACCTTGCAACCGAGGGCTCGAACGGCGGCTGGCCGGATGTGACGCTGGGCACGAACTACGGCAGCTACCGATGGAACGATCACGGCATCGCCGGGAGCTACGACGGCTATCGGCCGCCGGTCTTTGCCTGGGTGCCCTCGATCGCCGCCTCGAATCTCATCGAGGTCAAAGGTTTCGACCAAAGATGGGATGGCGATTTTCTCGTCTCCTCTTTGAAGGGCCAATCGCTCTATCGCCTGCGGCTGGACAAGGACCGAGTGGTTTATTCCGAGCCGATCTGGATCGGGCAGAGACTGCGCGACATCGCAGAGCTCGCCGACGGGACGATCGCGCTCTGGACCGACGACGCCGAAGTCCTGTTCCTCTCCAAAGACCAGCAGCGGTTGGCTTCCAATGAGCGGCTGCCGAAGGCGCTCGACGACCGGCTGGCATCGTCCTGCATGTTCTGCCACCATCTCGGGCGCACCAAAGTCGGCGACGCGGCGCCCTCTTTGACCAACCTCTTCTCCCGCAAGATCGGCTCGGACACCTATCGCTACAGTGCTTCGCTTCGCAACAAGGATGGGGTTTGGACAGAAGCGACCCTGAAGCAGTTCCTGTCCAATCCGAATGCGTTCGCGAGCGGCACCAGCATGCCGCCTCCCAATCTGAGCGCCGAGGATGTGGAGCGGATGGTGGCCGTGCTGAAAAATCTCAGCCCGACGAACTGATGTCCGCGAACTAGGGCGCAAGCTCACCGGACGGTTCGCGGACGCGCGCGCAGCGAGGCGGCAAGCCGCCTCGCGCCGGATCAAAGCCTGGTTATTGGTCGCACGGGACCGTGATGGTCTGGCCCACGGTGGGGAAATACCGCTTGCAGGTCGCAACCGTCTTTCCGGACGCGTCCTTGTCGACCGTCTTGCTGAGCTGACCCTTCACCGGGTCGGCGTTCGCGGTCGCGCTCGAGGCCACGCTGGCGATGGTCGAGTTCTCATTGCTGGACTTCGACTTGTCCGACTTCGCAAGGTCGGTCTTCCGCTGCTCGGTCACCGGCGTGGTCTTATCGTGATCGGAGCCGATGGTGACGATGCTCGAGTTCTCGCTTTGCGCCTTGGCCTCCTTCGACGCCTCTTTCGATTCCTCCGGCGCCGGCGTCTTCTTCGCCGTCTTCACGTCGTCATCGTCGGTGTTGCGCTTACGCTGAACGCGGTCGATGTGCTGCGGCGCGCGATAGCGCTCGACGCTGTTGGAGCGTTCCTGACCGGAGCCGTAGACGGGCGGCGCATGCTGGCCACCCTGCTGGAAGTTGGGCCCGATGCCGAGCGGGCCGCCGTAGCCGCGGCTCTCATAGCTCACCTGCGCGGAAGCCGCGGCAGGCACCAGCGCAAAGCACAGAGCAGCGACGGCGAGACAAATCTTGAGCATTGTGACCTCCGTGGATTGGCGGACGCGCGGGCGCCAATGCCATCCGAATTCCAGTTCTGGCCGCCTACACAGTAGCCGATAGGGGCGGATTCGGGAACGCACGTTCGGGCAAACCTAGCACCGGCCCGTGCACGCATGTGTTACCCAGGGAACAGCCGGCGCAATCTACCGGATGCAGCCTTTTATGCCCCGCGCCGTAAGGCTTAACGGCCGGCCATACCGAGCCTCAAGCCCGAAGGGAGCCCCCATGCCCGACTTTGCATATCAGGTGCTGATCCGCCTCGCCGTGATGCTGCCCACAGTATTGATCACCGCTACGCTCGTCTGGGTCCTGTTCCGAAAATTCGGCGCCGTGACCCCGGCCACACCGCTCAACCCGCGGGATATGCGCTCCTGGCCGCTCCGCTATGTGCTGGCGGATTCGGCGCTGTTTGCCGTCGTCTTCGCGCTCGTCGTGGTCTGGATCGGCGAAGGCGAGTGGAGTGCCGCGATCGCCGGCGGCGTTGCGGCCCTGATCGCCATCGGCTTTGGGCCGCCGCTCGTTGCCCGCTTCACCCGCTGAGCCATCGTTGCCGGCACGGAACAACAATTATGCCGTGGAGAGCCCGCTTTCCGGCACGGCCGCAGACGTGGGATCGTCTCGCGGACGCACGCCCCGTATGGCAGGATCGTGCGGCTGGCAACCGGAGGAGAGCAACGATGGCCAAGAACAAGGAGCCCGGCGACAATCGTCGCGTCGGCGCGGTGAAGACACGCTCGCAGGTCAAGAACCCGGTGACGGGAAAGTGGACCAAACGCGACGACAAGAGCGGCAAGTTCATGGACCAGAAGGCCGACGACAAGCCGTTCAAGGGCGTGCGCAAAGAGAAGAAGGGCCGCTGAGCGCGGCCGCGCGACAGGCCCCGCCGACGGATCCCGCGAGGCGTCCTTCAAATAATAAGCGCGCCTGTGGCGACCACAGGCGCGCTTGGCATTTGTCACAATGAGGATCGCCGGGCTGCAATCACTCCATCTGCCGCGAGGCGTCGACCTCGCGCTGCAAACCTTCCGCATCGACCACGTCGGCATGCTCGAGCGCGGCGGTGTCGACGAACACGGCCTCGCGGTGCTTGGGCGCGTACTTGGCACCCAGCACGCCGAGCGCAGTCGGATTGCCTCGCTCGTTCTCGCGCTCGCCGAAGTAGCCTTCGACGATCACGCCCTTCTCGCGATACTCCGGATCGCGCAGCAGCGCCTCATGCAGCTTCGGCAGATTGTAGTGCGGCACCGACGCGATCATGTGGTGCGGCAGGTGGTAATCCATGCCCCACGGGAACACCGCGTAGCGCACCAGCGGACCGGCAAGGAACACGCGCGTGTTGGTGTAGCGACCGCGGTCGGCGTTCCCGTGCTGCACCCACTGACGCAGGATCATGAACAGTGGGAAGGTCGTGAACACGGGCAGCACCCACAGAAGCGCAAAGTAGCTCCACGCCGCACCCCAGGCCCAGCCCATGAGCTGAGCGTAGGACACGAACGCGAACAGGATCGCGAGGTGGGTGACACGGCCGATGGCCGTCAGCTTGTGCGAGATCACGCGGTCGAGCCGCGTGTGCATGTAATATTTCTCGGGCAGCAGCGCGAGAAAGGCCACGACGACCGCCCACATCGCGGGCAGCACGGCATAGAGCGCCATCCAGTTGCCGTTGAGCGTCATCGGCACGATCACGGCCGGCGTTGCCACCGTGAACAGGACGCCCGCGCGCAGCGGCCAGTGCGCCGGCAGCTGGTCGGGCAGCGTGTAGGGGCTCTTGTGGCGGCCGCCGCCCGTGGCGCTGTAGCGGGCGCGCGTGAGCGTGTAGCGGATCAAGTTCGGAAGCCAGAGCTGCTTCAGGAGCTTGATCATCATGTCCATGTGCGTGATCGGGAAGTCGAGCCAGTGGTCGCTGTCGTGCAGCTGGCTGATGTCGGGATCGCGCTCGGGATCGTTGATGAACTGGTGGTGCGCCAGATGGTGCAGCCGGAAATGGAATGTCGTCGTCAGGATGGGGAAGGCCGCGAGCCAGTCGGAGGCGAGCTCGTTGAGCTTGCGGTTGGCGAACAGGATGTAGTGCGTGCCTTCATGCACGGCGCCGCCGAACTGGTGCTGGGAGGCACCGACGGCAACGATCGCCAGGGCGGTGACGGGGATGCTCAGCCACCACGCGATCTGGCCCGACATGGCGAGGTGATCGAGGTAGATGGCGCCGATAATCGATACGGCGAGGACGACGTAGATGCGGGCGAGATAGACCCAGTTGGTGGTGTTGTCGCGGATCTTGAGGGCCTTGACCTCTTCCGGCGCCTTGTTCAGGCGCTCGCGTCCCGGGCTGTCCTCCCGGCTCCGCGCCGCCGTCTTGGCTGCCACTGTTGCTGCTACCGCCATTTTTATCCTTTTCCCAGAACAGCCCCACGCCGCCTAACATTCAGCATAACGCCGAACTCCCAGACCATTTTGACAGAACGAGAATCGCCGATCCAACGCAATCGCCGGGTGCGACGATCCATGCCCCATCCGCAATCCAGCCGGCCGCCCCCCGCGGAGCCGCAAGGCAAGGCTTCTTAGTCTTTATCACAAGCGTTAAGAATTGCATTCTGGGCCCCGCGAATCGTGCGCGGCGCATAGCGTAGAGACCAGGAAATCCAAGGATCGGCAGGCGCGGCGGCCTGGCTGGCTGGCAGCCTGCATCAACGGGGCAATCGGGGCGAGACAAGTCGCCGCCGAAAAAAGGGGAAACCAGCCATGAACACTAGGGCACTAGCGGCCGAGTTCGTCGGGACTTTCATGCTCGTAGCATCCGTCCTCGGCGCGGCGCTGTTCTCGTTTCCGATCGCCGGGATCGTCGGCGTCGCACTGTCGATCGGCTTTACCGTGATGGCGATGATCTTTGCCATCGGCGCCATATCCGGCGGCCACTATAACCCCGCCGTGACCCTCGGCCTCGTCGCCGGCGGCCGCTTCCCGGCCGCGGACGCCCCCTACTACATCGTGGCCCAGTGCCTCGGCGGCATCGCCGCAGCGGTCATCTTCTACCTCATTGCAGTTGGCCACATCGGCGGGTTCACGGTCGGAAACTTCGCCTCCAACACCTACGGCGGACCCAACGGCTACTCGCTGCTGTCGGTCTTCCTGATCGAGACGCTGCTGACCGCTTTCCTGATCTTCGTGATCATGGGGGTGACCTCCGAGCAGGCGCCCCCCGGCTTTGCCGCCATCGCCATCGGGCTCACGCTGTCGGCCATTCACATCATGGCCATTCCGGTCTCGAATGCCTCGGTCAACCCGGCGCGCAGCCTGGCAACCGCCGTGATCGCACTGGGCGATCCCCTGGCCCAGGTCTGGCTGTTCTGGGTGGCGCCGATCCTCGGCGGGGTGGCGGGCGGCCTGCTGGGGCGCTGGCTGCTCGAGGAATGATCACAGATCGATGACAAGTGGCGCGTTGCAAAATAGCGGCTCCTACCGCGGCAGCGCGCCACATCTATTGGTTTTTCTTGCGTTTTTCCTACATGTATGCGAGCAAGCCCATGGCTCGAGCGCAGGGGATGTGATTCCATTAGTCCCTTTTCGAGACACCGCTTTTTCTTTGCCGCTTTCGGCGAATCCTCAATCCCCCTGCGCTCCGTCATCCCGCTGCCGCAAGGCTGGCGCGGGTAGTGCATGAACGCAGACGGAGACGTTGACTTTTGGAACATAGGACCTTCGCTGAGCTTGGTCTCAGCTCTAAGGTGCAGGCGGCAGTCGAGGCCGCAGGCTATACATCGCCGACCCCAATCCAAGCCGCTGCCATTCCCGTCGCCATGACGGGCCGGGACGTGCTCGGCATCGCGCAGACGGGAACCGGTAAAACCGCTTCCTTCGTGTTGCCGATGATATGCCGGCTGGAGACGGGACGCGCTCGCGCCCGCATGCCGCGCTCCCTGATCCTGGCGCCGACGCGCGAGCTCGCCGCCCAGGTGGCGCAGAGCTTCGAGAAATACGGCGTCAATCACAAGCTCAACCTCGCGCTGCTCATCGGCGGCGTGTCGATGGACGACCAGGTCAAGAAGCTCGACCGCGGCGTCGACGTCCTGATCGCCACGCCCGGGCGGCTGCTCGATCATTTCCAGCGCGGCCGCATCATGCTGATGGGCGTGGAGATCCTCGTCATCGACGAGGCCGACCGCATGCTCGACATGGGCTTCATCCCGGACATCGAGAAGATTTGCAAGCTGCTGCCGCCGCGGCGCCAGACCTTGTTCTTCTCGGCGACGATGCCGCCAGAGATCACCCGCCTCGTCAGCCAGTTCCTCAAGGATCCCGAGCGCATCGAGGCCGCCCCACCCGCTACGACGGCCAAGACGATCACCCAGCGCTTCATGTTCTGCCCGAACGGCGAAGACTGGGCCAAGCGCGAGACGCTGCGCCAGCTGATCGCCAGCCAGAACGTCAAGAACGCGATCATCTTCTGCAACCGCAAGGTCGAGGTGGCGATCCTGCACAAATCGCTGGTCAAGCACGGCTTCTCGGCCGGCGCATTGCACGGCGACATGGACCAGAAGGCGCGCACGGAGACGCTCGACAAGTTCCGCGCCGGCGAGCTCATGCTGCTTGCCGCGAGCGACGTCGCCGCCCGCGGTCTCGATATCCCCGACGTCAGCCACATCTTCAACTTCGACTTGCCGTGGCAGCCCGACGATTACGTGCACCGCATCGGTCGCACGGGCCGCGCCGGCAAGGAGGGCATGTCGACCTCGCTTGTCACCCTGGACGAGCTCAAGTCGCTCAAGGACATCGAAAAGATGCTGGGTGAGCCTGTGGTCTGGCTCGGCGACGCGCCGTCCGCGGAAGACTTCGCCGAAGGCGGCAAGAAGCGCCGCGGGCGCGGTGGCCGCGCCGGCGCCCAGCGCGGGCGTGGACGCGGGCCGGCCCCATCGGCGCGCGGCGGCGACAAGGGCCGGCGTGACGAGCATCGGGTGCACGGTCGCCCGCCCGAGCAGCGGGGCGAGGGACGCCCTGAACGCCCAGAGCGCGCTGCCGAGCCACGCCGGCAGGACGCCGGCAGGCCGGAAGCAACCGCGCAGCGGCCGCACGTACAGCAGCCGCAAGAGCCGCGCCGGCAGGAAGCGCAAGCTCCGCGGCCTCCGCGCCAGGAGCAGCCCCGGCGCGAGCAACCGCGGCAGGAGCAGCCGCAGCAGGAGGCCCGGCGCCAAGAGGGCCAGAGGCAAGACCACAGGCAGGAGCCTCGCGGCGCGCCAAGCCGCAGCAGCATCGCCATGCCGAAGCCGGCAACGGCCATGGCCATCAGCCCCGTCCCGAGCGTCAGCGGCAGCAGCCGCGCGGTCGCGGCGAAGGCCAGCAGCAGCCGGCACGCGCGGGCTTTGCCGACAACGTTCCGGCCTTCCTGCGCAAGCCCGTCAAGCGCCCGGTCAAGGTCGCGAGCGAGTAGCCGCTACTTCAGGCTTGGGCTCGAGGAGCGCCGGACAGCATCCGGCGCATCACCAAATCGCGCAGCATAAAGTGGTGGTAGAGCGCCGCCGCGGCATGCACGGCGACGACCGCGATTAGCGCGTACGCCAGCCACTCGTGCGCCTCGGCGAGCGTCCTTCTGTAGGGTGAGCCGGCTTCAAGCACCTGCGGCACCGGCACGACGCCGAGGATCTTGGGCTCCAGCGGCTGCTTCAGCGCGCCGGACACCAGCCAGCCGACGATCAGGGTCGCGAAGGTCAGCGTGTAGAGCAGCCGGTGGCTGACCCACGCGGCCCGGCGCTGCCAGGCGGGCGTCCCTTCCGGCTGGTCGGGCTCGACATTGGCCGCCCGCCAGAACATGCGGACGAGCATCAGCGCCAGCAGCGTGATCCCGATCGAGGCGTGGATGGCGATGTAGAAATGACGTTCTTCGCGCGGTGGCACCTCCGTCATCCACAGCCCGAAGCCGAAGAGGCCGATCACCAGCGCGGCGACGATCCAGTGCAGCGTGCGCGCGGGCCAGCCCCAGCTCTCAATGGTGTTGCGGATCATGCCTGTCCCTCTCGCCGCCCCGTAAGCGAACTTTGGGCTTCCGATCCGTCCCGTCAAGACAACGGCCGACCTGGGTCAGAACGAGCTTCCGGGCTCCTGCAGGAAAGCCTCCTCCTCGGGGGTCGATGCCCGCCCCAGCACGGCGTTGCGGTGGGGAAAGCGGCCGAAGCGGTCGACCACCGCCTTGTGGCGGACGGCCCAGTCGGCGAGGTCGGCATCGCCGAGGCTGGAGATCAGCTCGACTGAACGGACCTGGTCCGCCTTATCCTCGCTGTGCTCGAACGGCAGGTAGAGGAAAAGGCGCCGATCCTTGTCGAGGCCGGCATCGAACCCTTTGGCGATGGCGCCGCTCGCCACCTCGCGCGCAAGCGCATCGGTCGCGAACGCCTGTGCCGAGCCGCGGAAGAGGTTGCGGGGGAACTGATCGAGCACGAGGACGGTCGCAAGCGCGCGGTTCGGGCTGGCGAGCGCGTCGCTCGGGGGCCACCTCGCCAGCACCTCGTAGAGGATCAGGAAGCGCGCGCGAATCTGCTCGTCGATGCCGGCGTCCTTGCGAAACCATGCCTCGCGACCAACGTCGTCGAACCAGAAACGGAGAACATCGCCGATCCAATCCTCGTCGGCGCGCTCGGGCATGGCGGCTCAGTCGTTTTGTGCCGGCGCCTCGGTCACGCTCACGGGCACCAGGTTCACGCTCTCCCCGCAGCCGCAGGAGCCCTGCTGGTTGGGGTTGTTGAACACGAACTGGCTCGCGAGCTTGTCGGTCTTGTAGTCCATCTCGGTGCCGAGCAGGTACATGATCGCGGACGGCTCGATCAGCAGCACCGCGCCCTGGTCCTCGACGACCTCCTCGTGCGGGCCCTTCGCTTCGGCAACCGTCATCGTGTATTCCATGCCGGCGCAGCCGCCCTTCTTGACGCCGATGCGCAAGCCGAGCGCCTTCGGGTTGCCCTGCATAAGGGCGCGCACGCGCGCGGCGGCGGCGTCCGTCAGGGTCACGACCTTGGGCATCATGTGCAGCGTGGGCATCGTCTTACCTGCAAGCGGTGGCTAAGCTCATATAGGGCAGCGGGGCGCGCCGCCAAAGAGGCATGCGGCGTATCAGAACATATTGAGGGCAAGGCGTGCCTCATCCGACATGCGGCCCATGTCCCAGGGCGGATCGAAGGTCATGGTAACGGCGGCGGTGTTAACGCCCGGGACCGCGTTGACTGCGTTCTCGACCCATTTGGGCATCTCGCCGGCAACCGGGCACCCAGGCGCCGTCAGCGTCATGACGACGGTGACGTTGCGCTCGCCGTCGATGTCGATGCCGTAGATGAGGCCCAGCTCGTAGATGTCTGCCGGGATTTCCGGGTCGTAGACGGTCTTGAGCGCGGCGACGATGTCCGCACGGAGCCGCTCCTCCTCCTCGGGAGGCAGCGCGGACACCTGCGTCGCGGGAGCTGCAGCCTCCGCGTCAGCCGCCGTTGCGGCTGTGCCTGGCCGGTCCTGCTCCAGCTCTTTGACTTCCATCATCGAAACTCCCGGAACGCTAAACAAACAACTCGTGCGCGCGCTTCAGCGCCTCAACCAGCGCGTCGACTTCCGCCTTTGGTGTTGTACATGGCGAACGAGGCGCGGCACGTCGCCGTGATCGCCCAGCCGCTCCATCAGCGGCTGCGCGCAGTGGTGGCCGGCGCGCACCGCGACGCCCGAGCGGTCGATGATGGTCGCGATGTCGTGCGGATGCAGACCGTCGATCGTGAACGAGACGATGGCACCTTTGCCGGGGGCGGTGCCATAGATCTTGAGCCAGGGCAGCTCTGCGAGCTGCGCATGCGCATAGGCCGAAAGCTCCGCCTCGTGGCGGGCGATCTTATCGCGGCCGACCTGCATCATGTAGTTGAGCGCCGCGCCGAGCCCGATCGCCTCCACGATGGGCGGCGTGCCGGCCTCGAACTTCTGCGGCGGCTTACCGTAGGCGATGCGGTCGACGTGCACCGACTCGATCATGTTGCCGCCGCCCTGATAGGGCGCATGGCGTCGAGGTGCGCCTTCTTGGCGTAGAGCACGCCGATGCCGGTGGGGCCGTAGGTCTTGTGGCCGGTGAAGACGTAGAAGTCGCAATCGAGGTCGCGCACGTCGACCGGCATGTGCACCGCCGACTGGCTGCCGTCGACGAGCACCGGGATGCCGCGCGCGTGCGCGAGCCGGATGATCTCCTTCACCGGCACCACCGTGCCGAGCACGTTCGACATGTGCGTGATGGCGACGAGCTTGGTGCGCGGGCTCAAGCAGCCGCTCGAACTCATCGAGCAGCAATTCGCCGTCGTCGGCGATCGGAGCCCACTTGAGCACGGCGCCGCGGCGCTCGCGCAGGAAGTGCCAGGGCACGATGTTGGAGTGGTGCTCCATGATCGAGAGCACGATCTCGTCGCCCTCGCCGATGTTCGCGCCGAAGCTGTCGGCGACGAGATTGATGGCCGCGGTGGCGTTGCGCGTGAAGATGATCTCGTCCTGGCTGCCGGCGTTGAGGAAGCGCTGCACCAGCTCGCGCGCGTCCTCGTACTTGGAGGTCGAGAGGTTCGACAGGAAATGCAGGCCGCGATGCACGTTCGCGTACTCGAAGCGATAGACGTGATCCATCGCCTCGATCACCTGGCGCGGCTTCTGCGCGGAGGCCGCGTTGTCGAGATAGACGAGCGGCTTGCCGTAGACGTCGCGATAGAGGATCGGGAAATCGGCGCGGATGCGCTCGACGTCGTAGGCTTCGCCGACGCCCGCGGGTGCGGGCGGCCGCGTCGGCGTCCGCTGCAGCTCCTTGGTGTCGTGCGGCCTCATTGCCATCATGCCCTCGCAGCCGGCGGCAGATCGTCGAGCCACTTGCGCGCCAGTGCCGCCAGCGCCTCGCGCACGTCCTCGCGCTCGACCTTCGCGATCGCCTCTCCAATAAACGATTCGATCAGCAGCGCGCGCGCCTCCTGCTCCGGGATGCCGCGCGACCGGCAATAGAACAGCAGCTCCTGGTCGAGGTCGGCGCTGGTCGAGCCGTGGCCGCAGACCACATCGTCCGCAAAGATCTCGAGCTCGGGCTTGGAATCGAACTCGGCGTTGGGCGACAGCATGAGCACTTTCGCCATTTGCTTGCCGTCGGTCTTCTGCGCATCGGGCCGCACGATGACCTTGCCCTGGAAGATGCCGCGGGCCTCGTCCGCGAGCACGCCCTTGAACAGCTCGCGGCTCGTGCAGCCCGGGACCGCGTGATCGACGACGAGCGTCGTGTCGATGTGCTCGTGGCCCTGCGCCAGGAAGGCGCCGGAGAGATCGATCTTCCCCCCTTGGCCCTTGAAGGTGAGCGCGAGCTGGTTGCGGGCCAGCGCCACGCCGGAGGTGAACTGGAAGCCGCGATAATCGGCTCTCTCGCCGATGCCGACCAGCCAATTGGCGAGATGCGTCGCACGGCCGGTGCCCAGCACGCACTTCACGTGCGTGGCCTGCGCGTCCTTGGCGAGATCGATCTCGGTGAGCGCGCTCGCCTGCGCGTCGGTAGCGGCTCCAGGCAGCGTGACGAATGCCTCGATGATCGTCGCGTGCGCATGGGCACCCACCGCGACGACGTTGCGCGTAGCGACGAAGCGCGGCTCCGGGCTCGCGCTGACGTTGACGATCAGGAGCGGCTTCTCGAGCCTCGCCCTGTCCGCAATGGCGATGACCGCGCCGTCGGTGACGTAGGCGGTGTTCAGCGCCACGATCGGCTCGTTGTCGACGCCCTCTAGCTTCAGCAGCCGGTCCGACGTCGGGTCGGCCTCATCCGTAAGGGCGACGCCGAGCGACATCAGGGCAAGACCCGGCACGTTGCGCGTGTCCGAGAGTGCTTCGGCATAGAACCCATCGACGAAGACGACACGCGTCGCTTCGAGCTTCGCGAGCGGACCCAGCACCTCATCGAGCTGCTTTGCCGAAACAAGCGTGGAAACGACCGCGCTCGGGGGCAGCGCCTCCTTCATCAGGTTGCGCAGGTCAGTGTACTTCCATGCCTCGATGCGCCGGTGCGGCAGACCCAGCGCGCTGAAGCGGCCGATGGCCTCCTCGCGACGCTTCAGCACGGCCGCGCCGCCCGGCAGCTTGTCGGCGATTGCCGCGAAGGTCTCGGTCAGCGCCTGCTCCGCCTTGGTCTTCAACACCGCTACGTTCATCTCGCGCCTCCCCAGCGCCTCGCTTGCGCGCGCGTGCGCGCCGGCCGGCAGCTCCGCTTTCGTAGCGGCCTGCATGTCCTCGCCGATCGGCAGTGTCGCCTCGATGCTCACGCGGCCTTCCCCTGGTATTCGGCATAGCCCGAGGTCTCGAGCTCGTGCGCCAGCTCCGGCCCGCCCGACTTCTCGATGCGCCCATCGATCATGACGTGCACCTTGTCGGGCACGATGTAGTCCAGCAGCCGCTGGTAGTGGGTGATGACGAGCATCGAGCGGTCCTTGGCGCGCATGGCGTTGACGCCGTCGGCGACGATGCGCAGCGCGTCGATGTCGAGGCCGCTGTCGGTCTCGTCGAGCACGCACAGCGTCGGCTCGAGCACCTCCATCTGCAGGATCTCGGAGCGCTTCTTCTCGCCGCCCGAGAAGCCGACGTTCACCGGCCGCTTCAGCATCTCCATGTCGATGTTGAGCCGCGCCGCCCTCTCCTTGACGAACTTCAGGAACTCGGGCGTCGAAAGCTCCGCCTGCCCGCGCGCCTTGCGCACGGCATTGGCCGCGGTGCGCAGGAACGTGAGGCCGGCGACGCCGGGGATCTCCATCGGATACTGGAAGGCCAGGAACACGCCCTTTGCGGCGCGCTCCTCCGGCTCCATCTCGAGCAGGCTCTCGCCGTTCCAGCGGATGTCGCCGTCGGTGACCTCGTAGTCCTCGCGGCCGGCGAGCACGTAGGCGAGCGTCGACTTGCCCGAGCCGTTGGGGCCCATGATCGCGTGCACCTCCCCCTTGGGAAGCGTCAGCGAGAGCCCTTTCAGGATCTCGCGCTCCTCGTCCGCGATCTTCACGTGCAGGTTCTTGATTTCGAGCATTCCGTCAACTCCGCTAGTCCGATTGGCGGGCGCCGATCCCGCCGCACAATCTCTCACTCGCGCCCGCCCCAGCGCCACTTCCACTCGCCGTCGGTTTTCGCCCGGACGAACCTGAGGAACAGCAGCGCCCAGAGGGCAACCACCACCATCCAGATCGCGAGAACGCCCGTCGATACGGCGCCATTCCGCGCGGCGATCACGGCCCAGACGAGCGAAAGCAGGACCACGATATACGCGAACGCAGCCGCCCAACCTTTCCAGCTCGTGGGCGTGGCGCCATAGCCGTAGCGCTTGGGCTTGAACCAATAATCGGTCATCCCACGACCCTTCCAGCGAGACGCCGATCAGCTTCTGCGTCTCCGCCATGAACTCCATCGGCAGCTTCTGCAGCACGTCGCGCACGAAGCCGTTGACCACGAGCGCCACCGCCTCCTCCGCGCGAAAGCCCGCGCTGGCGGCAATAGAACAGCGTGTCGTCCGAGATCTTCGAGGTCGTCGCCTCGTGCTCGAAGTGCGCGGAAGCGTTCTTCGCCTCGATGTAGGGCACCGTGTGCGCGCCGCACTTGTCGCCGATGAGCAGCGAGTCGCAGTTGGTGAAGTTGCGCGCGCCCGTGGCCTTGCGGTGCGCCGAGACGAGCCCGCGATAGGTGTTGTTGGAGTGGCCGGCAGCGATGCCCTTGGAGATGATCCGGCTCGACGTGTTCTTGCCGAGATGGATCATCTTGGTGCCGCTATCGACCTGCTGATAGCCGTTCGACACCGCGATCGAGTAGAACTCGCCGCGCGAGTTGTCGCCGCGCAGGATGCAGCTCGGATACTTCCAGGTGATGGCGGAGCCGGTCTCGACCTGCGTCCACGAGATCTTGGCGTTGCGGCCGCGGCAGTCGCCGCGCTTGGTCACGAAGTTATAGATGCCGCCCTTGCCGCTCTTGTCGCCGGGATACCAGTTCTGCACGGTCGAATACTTGATCTCGGCGTCGTCGAGCGCGATCAGCTCGACCACGGCGGCGTGCAGCTGGTGCTCGTCGCGCATGGGCGCCGTGCAGCCCTCGAGGTAGGACACGTAGGCGCCCTTGTCCGCGATGATGAGCGTGCGCTCGAACTGGCCGGTCTGCTTCTCGTTGATGCGGAAGTAGGTCGACAGCTCCATCGGGCAGCGGACGCCCTCCGGCACGTAGACGAACGAGCCGTCGGAGAACACCGCCGAGTTGAGCGCGGCATAGAAGTTGTCGCCCTGCGGCACGACGGAGCCGAGGTACTTCCGCACGAGCTCCGGGTGCTCGCGGATCGCCTCCGAGATCGAGCAGAAGATCACGCCGGCCTTGGCCAGCTCCGCCTTGAAGGTGGTCACGACGGAGACGCTGTCGAACACGGCATCGACGGCGACGCGCGCGCCCTGCACGCCCGCGAGCACCTCGCGCTCACGCAGGGGAATGCCGAGCTTCTCGTAGGTGGCGAGCAGCTCTGGATCGACGTCGGCGAGGCTCTTTGGCCCCTCGGTCGATACCGGCGCCGAGTAGTAATAGAGGTCCTCGAAGTCGATCTTCGGATAGGTGACGTTCGCCCACGTCGGCTCCGTCATGTTGCGCCAGCGGCGATAGGATTCAAGCCGCCACTCGAGCATCCACTCGGGCTCGCCCTTCTTCTCCGAGATGAAGCGCACGGTGCTCTCGTCGAGCCCCTTCGGCGCCTTCACCGTCGCGATCTTGGTCTCGAAGCCGTACTTGTACTGGTCGACGTCGATCTTCTTGACCTGCTCGATCGTCTCTTGAACCGCTGGCATAACGAACCTTTCGCCTCAACTCTCTAGCTCACGCCGCGATCGCGGCGGGCTTTGCAATCTTCTCCCACGCCGCAAGGAACGCGGCGACGTCGCCTTCGCTCGTCTCCGGGCCGAGGCTCACGCGGATCGCCGAGCCCGCGATATCGGGCCCGAGGCCCATGGCTTCGAGCACGTGGCTCGCCTTGACCTTGCCGGAAAAGCACGCCGCGCCGGCGCTCACCGCAATCCCGTCGAGATCGAGCTTGATGACGAGCGTCTCGGCCGGCTTGCCCGGCAGCGCGATGCACGCGGTGTTGGCGACACGCGGGGCCTCGCGGCCGACGATCACCGCCGCCGGCGTCATGCGCACGACGCCATCCTCGAGCATGTCGCGCAGTCGGCTGATGCGCGCCACCGCATGGGCTTCGCGCTTCAAGGCCGCCGCGGCGGCGCCGAAGCCGGCGATGCCGGTGACGTTCTCTGTTCCACCGCGCCGGCGCCGCTCCTGTCCGCCCCCCTTGATGAAGGGCGTCAGCGCGACGCCATCGCGGATTATGAGCGCGCCCACGCCGCGCGGGCCGCCGAGCTTATGCGCCGAAAGCACCATGGCGTCGGCGCCGAGCGCCGCAAAATCGACATCGACGCGACCGGGCGCCTGCACGGCATCCACGTGCATCACAGCGCCGAGCCGCCGCGCCTCCGCGGCAACCTCGGCGACCGGCTGGATTACGCCGGTCTCGTTGTTGGCCATCATCAGGCTCGCGAGCACGCGCCCCGAGCGCTCGCGCGCCCGCGCGAGTGTCGCCGTCGCCGCCTCGACATCGACGATGCCGCTCGCCGATACCGGCAGCGACGCGAGCCGTGCGCCGGAGGCCCGCGCGGGCGCCAGCACCGAGTCGTGCTCGATCGCCGAGACGCAGATCTCGTCCCAGCCGGCAGCCATCACCCAGTTGTTGGCCTCCGTCGCGCCGCTGGTGAACACGACCTCGCTGGGCTTAGCATTCACGAGTTGCGCAACCTCTTCGCGTGCCCGCTCAACGATCGCGCGAACGGCACGCCCCTCGGCGTGCACCGATGAAGGGTTTCCGGTGGTGTCCATAGACGCGACCATCGCGGCGCGCGCCTCCGCGCGCAGCGGCGCGGACGCGTTGTAGTCGAGGTATGTGCGCAAACGAGTCATCCGACCGCCCATTCTTTCTCAGGCGCCTGCATCGCGAGCTTGTCGGCCGGAATTCCGTCGAGCACCTCTTGCAGCGTCACGTTGGCGAGGAAGGCCGCGATGTGGCCGCCGAGCGCGTGCCACAATTCGTGCGTCAGGCAGCGCTGCTCGCCGAGGCAGCCGGCCTCGCCTTCGACGCAGCGCGTCATGCGCGTCTCCTCCTCCACGGCGTCCATGATCTCGGCGATCGAGATGTCCTTGGCGCGCCGGGCGAGCACGTAGCCGCCGGTTCGGCCGCGCGCGCTTTCGACGAGACCCGCGCGCCGCAGGCGCAGAAAGATCTGCTCCAGATAGGCGATCGAAAGGTTCTGCCGCTCGGCGATGGCCGAAAGCGGCACCGCGCCGCCCTGCCCACCGCATTGTGGCGCCCCGCACTTGGCGAGGTCGGCCATAGCCATCACGGCGTAACGAGCCTTGGTATTCAACTCCACGACACCACATCCTCCCGCCATCGGGGCCGCTCGCACCGGCTTTCCGGCGCTTTCGCTTGCAATCGGCACCCGGGCCTGTGCTAAGAAGCGCGACCGTTGAAAAGCCGGGCTGCCGCAGACCCCGCTCTTTCGAACCGTTCTAAACTCGTATGTTGAATATGAAAATTCCGAGCCCACAAGTCAAGGTTTCGGAGCGGCCGAATTAACGGTCCCGACGATCCGCCTACGGACCGAGCCATAACCCCCAAAAGAGCTGGAAAAATCGATGCCCGAGCTGATCATCAATGGGCCTGCGGGCCGCATCGAGGCCCGCTATCACCACGATAACGCGGGCGACGGCCCCATCGCCCTCATCCTGCATCCCCACCCGCAGTTCGGCGGGACCATGAACAATCAGGTTGTCTATACGCTCTATCACACGTTCGCGGAGCGCGGCTTCTCGGTGCTGCGCTTCAACTTCCGCGGCGTCGGCCGCAGCCAGGGCATCTGGGACGGCGGCCCCGGCGAGCTGTCGGACGCGGCATCCGCGCTCGACTGGCTGCAGATCGTCAAGCCCGACGCCAAGAGCTGCTGGATTGCCGGCGTCTCCTTCGGCACCTGGATCGCCATGCAGCTCCTGATGCGCCGCCCCGAGGTCGAAGGCTTCATCTGCGTGGCGCCCCCGTCGAACCTCTACGATTTCTCCTTCCTCGCGCCCTGCCCGTCGTCCGGCCTGATGATCAACGGCGACAAGGATCGCGTGGTGCCGTCGAACTCGGTGGGGGAGCTGTCCCAGCGCTTGAAAACCCAGCGCGGCATCAAGATCACCCACCAGGTCATCCCCGGGGCCAATCACTTCTTCGAAAACAAGCTCGATGAGCTCAAGGAGGCCGTCGGCACCTACGTCGATGAGCGCATGGAGCAGGCCGAGAAGGACCGCGCCAAGGAGAAAGAGCGCGAGCAGGAGCGTGAGCGCGAGCGCCAGCGCCAGCGCGAGATCGAGCGGCAGGAAGAGCAAGACGGCGGCGGCGTCGAAGCCTGAGAAGGACTCGGCGGCGAACGCGGGCAGATGGCATCGTGAACAAAATCGTGGTGTGGGCTGCGGGCTTTCTGGTTGTCGTCGTCGCGCTCGGCGCGGCGGCCTACTGGTATGCGCTGAGCCTGCCGGGAAAGAGCTTCACTGGCCCCCTTTCACCGCCGACGCGCGCCGAAGAAGACCTCGCCCAGCGTCTGCAGCGCCACGTGACCGCAATCGCGAGCGTGCCGCACAATGTCTCGCACCCTGACGCGCTCGATAAATCCGCCGCCTATATCGAGGGCGAGCTGAAAGCGCTCGGTTACACGCCGCTGTCCCAAGTCTACGACACCGACGGCAAGTCCGTGCGCAACATCGAGATCGTGCTGGCGCCTCCGGGCGCGGCCCCCGAAGTCGAGACCATCGTCGTCGGCGCGCACTATGATTCCGCCGGCGTGGCCCCCGGGGCAAACGATAACGCCACCGGCGTCGCCGCGGCGCTCGAGATCGCGAGCGTGTTGAAGGACGTGCCGCTGAAGACCAAGGCGCTCCGGATCGTGCTGTTCGTCAACGAGGAGCCGCCCTACGACCGCACGCCCTACATGGGGAGCGTCCGCTACGCGCACATGCTGAAGGACCAGAACGTGCGCGTCGCCGGCATGATGTCGCTCGAAACGCTCGGCTGCTTCTCGGACGAGCCGGGCAGCCAGAAATATCCCGCGCCCTTTGGGCTGATCTTTCCCAACAAGGCGAACTTCATCGCCTTCGTGGCCATGCCGGGATCGCGCAGCTTCCTGCACGACGTCGTCGCCAGCTTCCGCAAGCACACCGACTTCCCGACCATCGGCGGCACCGCGCCCGATCAGGTCGACGGCATCGGCTGGTCGGACCACTGGTCGTTCTGGCAGCTCGGCTATCCGGCGGTCATGGTGACGGACACCGCGCTCTTCCGCTATCGCCACTACCACAAGCCGACCGATACGCCCGACAAGGTCGACTACAAGAAGCTCGCCCGCATCACGCTGGGGCTCGAGCAGACCGTCCGCGACCTGCTGCAGTAAAGATTCATCGCGGCGCCTTGACGAGCACGCCGCCGGTCAGCGGCTGGCTCACGCCGGTCGTGTCGGGATAGGTGATCGGCAGCCCCAGCACCGAGCGCACGGCGAGGTAGGCCCACGCCTCCGCCTCGATGAAGTCGCCGTTGAGACCCAGCGCCTCGGCCGGCACCACGGCGTTCGGCACGTTCGACGCCAGCATGCTCATGAGCGTGCGGTTCTTGCGCCCGCCCCCGCATACGACCCAGACCCGCGGCTCGATCGGCGTGTGCTCGCGTGCTCTGGCGATCGAGGCCGCGGTGAAGGCGGTGAGCGTCGCCGCGCCATCCTCCAGCGACAGCCCGGCGACGGGGGCAGCGGAGAAATCGTTGCGGTCGAGCGATTTTGGCGGCAACTGCCCGAAATAGCCGTTCGTCAGCAGCGCCGTCAGCGCCTCCTCGTTGACACGCCCGCGCTTGGCGCACGCGCCGTCGGCATCGTGCGCCGCACCCGTGTGCTTCTGCATCCAATCGTCGAGAAGCGCATTTCCGGGCCCTGTGTCGAACGCGATGATGCGCTCGCCGATCCAGGTGACGTTGGCGACGCCGCCGATGTTCACGAAGGCAGCCGGAAGCATTGCGAGCTGCACGGCAAGGGCGCGGTGGTAGATCGGGACCAGCGGCGCCCCCTGCCCGCCCGCAGCCACATCGGCCGCGCGCATGTCGAACACGATGTCGAGGCCCGTCTGCTCGCTGAGCAACGCGCCGTCTCCGAGTTGCACCGTCATGGCGCGCGCCGGATCGTGCAGCACCGTCTGGCCGTGATAGCCGACGAGGTCGATCGTGCCGCGGTCGATGCCGTTGGCGGCTAGGAAGCGCTTCACGGCTTCCGCATTCAGAAGCGTCAGGTCGCGCTCCAAATCGCGCAATAGGCCCGGGCGATCCTCGCGCCTGACCAAGGATTTGGCCTCGCCGAGCGCATTGCGCAGCCGTAGCCTGATCTCGGACGGATAGGGGAAGGCCGCCGCCGGCCCATGCTGCAGCTCGCGGTTGCCGTCCGTTGCGAGGAGCGCCACGTCGATGCCGTCCATCGAGGTGCCGCTCATCAACCCGAGCGCGCGCTGAAGCTTGCCCATCCGACCCTTCCTGTGCAACTTCCCACGCCACCCGGCAACGGGGCGGCGGAGACTCATACAGGCGTCATGGCCAAACTCAAATCGGACTTCTTGCGAACGCTTCACGAGCGCGGATTCGTGCATCAGTGCTCGGACGAGCCCGGCCTCGATGCGCTGGCCGAAAAAGGCGAGATCGTCGCCTATGTCGGCTACGACTGCACCGCGCCGTCGCTGCACGTCGGCAGCCTGCTTTCGATCATGATGCTGCGCTGGCTGCAGCAGGCGGGCGGCAAGCCCATCGTGCTGATGGGCGGCGGCACCACGCGGGTCGGCGACCCCTCGGGCAAGGACGAGACGCGCCAGATCCGTTCGATCGAGGAGATCGATGCCAACAAGGCCGGCATGCAGCAGGCCTTCGCCAAATTCCTGAAATTCGGGTCGGGCAAGACCGACGCCCTGATGGTCGACAACGCCGAATGGCTTGCGGGCCTCAACTACATCGAGTTCCTGCGCGACGTGGGCCGGCATTTCTCCGTCAACCGCATGCTGACCATGGACTCGGCAAAGATGCGGCTCGAGCGCGAGCAGGAGCTGTCGTTCATCGAGTTCAACTACATGCTGCTGCAGGCCTACGACTACGTGGAGCTTTCACGCCGCTACGCTTGCAATCTGCAGATGGGCGGCTCCGACCAGTGGGGCAACATCGTCACCGGCATCGACCTCGGCCGGCGTATGGGAACGCCGCAGCTCTACGCGCTGACATGCCCGCTGTTGACGACCGCGTCCGGCGCCAAGATGGGCAAGACGGCAGCGGGTGCGGTGTGGCTAAACGAGGCGCAGCTTTCGGCGTACGACTACTGGCAATACTGGCGCAACACCGAGGACGCGGACGTCGAGCGCTTCCTGAAGCTGTTCACGATCCTGCCGCTCGATGAGATCGCGCGGCTCGCAGCGCTCCAGGGCGCGGAGATCAACGAGGGCAAGAAGGTGCTGGCGACGGAGGCGACCGCGCTTCTGCATGGGCGCGAGCAGGCGGAGGCTGCAGCCGAGACCGCGCGGGCCACCTTCGAGGAGGGCGCACTCGCGCAGAGCCTGCCGACGGTCGAGATGAAGCGCGCGGAGCTCGGAGCCGGCGTCGGCGTGCTGACCGCCTATGTCAATGCCGGGCTCGTCGCCTCGACCAGCGAAGCGCGGCGCCAGATCAAGGGCGGCGGCGTGAGGGTCAACGACAAGACCGTGACCGACGAGAAGATGACGCTCACACTCGGCGACCTCACGCCCGAGGGCGTCATCAAGCTCTCGCTCGGCAAGAAGAAGCACGTGCTGCTGAAACCGGTGTGAGTCTCGTGGTGCGCGCCCGAGCCTAATGCGGAGCGGGCGCCTACTGCTTCTTCTTCTTCGGCGGGTTCGGCACCGTCTGCGACGACCAGCCGTCAACCGTGTCGGAGTTCGCCTGCGAGCTCGCCTCGTCCTCCGACCCCTGCGGTGCTTCCTTGGGCGCCCCCATGGTCGTGCTGGAAGCGCGCACGTTCCCCTCTGCCGCCGGATTGGGCGTGTCGTCGCGACGCTGCACCTTCGGGTTGGGGTTCGTCATCTGGAAGATCTCGCGGAAGATGCCGGGAGCCAGCATGGCGAGCGGATTGACGATGACCTGCGGGTGGTCCATCGGGCCCTGGATGGCGTAGGTCATGCCCGACAGCCCCTCGCACTTCGGCCCCAGCGCGATAGGCCCGAAGATCGGGATCTCGCACAAGTCGCCCATAAGACCCTGCAGCGGAACGTATGTGCCGCCCAGATTCACGCGTCGCATCTTGAAGTCGATCTTGCCGCGGATCGAAGCGCCGAGGAGGGGCCCGCGCAAATACGATTCCTCCATCACGAACTGCCCGTAGCCGACCGAGAACGGCACGCGCATGCGGTTGAACTCGAAGACCTCGCGCACGACCTTGGGCCGCTTCGTCGCGCCGCTCTTGCCGGCCGCCTGCTCTTCGTCGACGGTGCTGAACACCTCGGAGACGACGGGGTCGCCGAGGATGCGGAAATCCTCCACATAGAGGACGCCGGTCTTCTCGGCCGGACCGCTGCCGTCGAGGTTCACCTCGAGCCGCACGCGGCCGCCCTGAATGTTGGGATAGAAGTCGATCAGCTTGAACGCCTGCCCGGCATCGGTCGAATCCGCCAGCAGCTGACGCGGCTGGCCGGGCTCCTGGCGCAACGCGACCGCGAGCGGCTTGCCGCCATCGAGGGTGCCTCGCACATCGAGCGCCGTCAGCTTCTCGCCGCGCTTGGACAGCTTCAGCTTCACCCCGCGCAGGTTGACCTCCGAGAAGCCGATCACGTTGGAGATCTCGGCATCGAGATCGATGCCGTCGCGCGGCTTCTTAGCCGCCGGGTGCTGCTCGGCGAGCTGGCCAAGCGAGAACAGCGAGCGGAAGAAATCGCGCCCGTCGAAGGTCGACCCGTGCGCCTTCACCTTCCAGATGTTGTCGGATCCGAGCGAGCCCTGCACCTCCATGCGCGTCACGACATTGAGGGAGAAGTCCGGGAAGTAGAACTCGCGCAGGCGGTTGTCGGCGCCGATGGCGGCCCAGCCCTCGATCGCGATGTCGTCACCGGCAACCTTGAAGTTCTGCAGCTCAATCTTGTGCGTGCGCCCCTGTGCGATGTCGCACTGGAGCATCGCCGGGCGCCCCGGCGACTTGTGCCAGGATACGTTCTCGAGCAGGAGGTCGGCGTTCGACAGATCCGCTCGCAGGCGGATCGCCGGCTCGTTACGCGCCCCCCGCGTGATGGTGATCTCGACCGGCACCTCGCCCTGCACGATGTGGTTGACGTCGAGGCCGAGCTGGGTGCGGTCGGTGTTGTCGAGCGTCGCGGTTATGCGCAGGGGCGGCTGCTTGTCGATGGGCGCGTCGAAGATGCGCTGCCAGCCTACCTTGGCGAGCACGCCGTTGATCAGGAGCTCGCCGTTGGCGTCGACCGCCTTCTCGGTGATGTCGAGGCCGATGCTGGCGCCCTGCACGTCGTAGGGACCCAGGATGTCCTTGGCCTTCCCGTCGGTGATGTGCGCTTTGCCTTCGACCTTAATGGCGCTCGTGGGCGTGCCTGGGGTCAGCGGCAGCGACACCTTGAACTGCCCGTCGAACTTTCCATCGAGATTCTGGCGCGGCAGCCCAGCCTCCTCGAGCAGCCCGAGCGGCGACTTCTCGATCAAGCCGAGCACAAGGCCGAGGCTCGTCTCCGACGCGAACACGACCTCGCCCATCGACGGCGCGGGGTTCAACACGTTGGTGACGGTAAAGCGACCGGCTTTCAGCGGCAGCTGATGCTCAGGATCGATCGCGACCGTGGCGTCGGGGATGGTCATCTCGAGGGCGTCATTCTCGATGCGCGTCAGCAGCCGCGGGGCAACGACCGGCGGCATGTTGTCGATGATCCGCATCTCGACGTCGGAGGCCTGCACCGCCAGCGAGAGGCGATGCTCGGCGGGTTCCGCCCCGGCCTCGCCCGGCTCCATGCCGGCGCCGCTCACGAAGCGGAACGTGCCGCCGAGGAAGTTGGCGTGCGCCACCCTCTCGCCGACCCACTCGCGTGCGCCGGGCCCGATCGCCTTGGGCCACAGCGCCTTCAGCGTGTCGAGCGGCATCGGGCTGAGGCTTCCCTCGAGCCGCGTGCTGGCGGGGTCGGCACCGGCGACGAAATCGCCCTTCATGGCGATCTCCGCCCCACCGGCCTTGAGGTTGAAATCGGCAAGCTCGATCTCGCCTCGATGCGGCAGCACGCGACCCGTCGCGCGCCAGGACTGCAGCTTGACGGGCGCTACCGCAAACTCAGCCGCGGCGAACTCGCCCTCGTTGGCGCTGAGGTCGTAGCTCCAAACCGGATGGCCGTCCTTTTGGCCCTGGCTCTGCATCGCGCCCGACATGGTGATGCGGCTGCCGCGCCAGCGCAGCGTCGAGGGAGAGAGCAGCACCCGCTGCGCGGCTCCGTCGTAGGCGACCTTGATGGTGCCGCCGTCGACCTCCAGCGGCGCCTCGGGGAGCGCGGGAAGCCGCAGGCTGCCGTGGCCGATCTCGAGGCTCAGCGTCGCGGCACGGATGTCACCCGCCGTCGAAAGCTCAAGCGTCGCATCGCCCTCGACCGGCATGTCGAAGGCTTGCAGCAGGCTCAGTTGCGGCACGGCAGGGGCGAGACTGCGCGGGTGCAGATCGCGGATCGAGGTCTTGAGGGTGAGCGTGCGGTTGCGCTCCAATTCATCGGTCTCGAACGTGAGCTTCCAGGGCTGCCCACCGGACTCGACGGTGGCACGCCCGGAGATGACGCTGCGCGCACGCCCGTGCATCAGCGCGACGACCAGCGAAGGCACACGCCACTCCGTCGACTTGCCCGCATACTCGAAGACGACGGTCGCATTGCGCAGGCCGACCTCCTTCAAGAAGGAGCTGGCGCCGATGCGCTGGCGCGCGCGTGCCGACATATCGGTGACCATGCGGGCGAGATCGATGCGCTTCAAGGGTCCCGGCACCGACTCGGGCGCGGCTCCGGGTGCCTTGACGCTCTTCGGGCTCGGCGAGGACCCAGGCGGACTCTGCTGCACGGTTGGCGGCGGCGTAGTCGGCACGGGCTTGGGCGGTTCGAGCGGCGCGGCCCCCGCGTCGCTGCTTTCGACCGGCTTGGGGAAGCTCAGCGACAGCCCGCTGTCATCGGAATAGAACACATAGAGCTTGGGCTCGATCAACTCGACGCGTGCCGGTACGATGCGCGCCGACCACAGCGCCGAGGCGCTGAGCTCCACCGCGGCGAGCGGCGCGGAGGCCACGACATCGCCGTCGGACTCGCTCATGCGCAGATTGCGCAGCCGGAACTCGACGCCGCCCGTCTCCGACAGGCTGACGACGGCATCGTCGATCTTGACCGAGTTGCCTTCGAGCTCGGCGTTGATGCCGCGCTCGATCGGGGCCACGAGAAACTTTAGCGAGACGGGGCCGTGGCGGAGGCGAACGTAGCCGAGCCCGAAAATGAGCACGGCGATCATCGCGAAGGGGGCAAGGATGAAGACGAAGCGGCCGAGACCGTGAAGAACCGTGTCGCAAGCGTAGGCGGTCGCGTTCAGGCGCTGGCGCAGTGCGGTCGGCCGCTCTTGCTCTCGCGGTTGCGCGACGGCGGGGACACGCTTCTTTCTTCCGGTCGTCTGCAAGCCAGCCCCTCGACAGTCCCGAGACTACTCTCGACGCAAACTGAATTGGCACAAACGGACATGGCAACGGACGTGTCCCATTGGATCCTGCACCCGCTCCCTACAAAGCCCTCGTCGACCAACGACTTTTGGGCGCGGGTCAGGGGCGACCACCACGCTCAAAGTGTTGCCGGAAAAGCCGATCGAAAGTCCCCCAACGCTTGCACCGCCGCGGCCTCGCGGCTAAGCCTCCCGACCCGGCGCAAATCTCAGCATGCGCTTCACGTGCATGGCAAAAAGCGACAAAAGAAAGGCATCTTGACCATGGTCGAGGACGGTAAGAAGGCGCCCGATTTCGAGCTCAAGGATGCGGACGGAAAGAGCACAAGGCTGTCGGGCCTCAAGGGCCGTCCGCTGGTGCTCTATTTCTATCCCAAGGACGACACCTCGGGGTGCACGGCGGAGGCCAAGGACTTCACCTGCCTCATCGACGATTTCAAGCGCGCCGGCGCCGAGGTGATCGGCGTTTCCCCGGACAGCCCAGAGAGCCATCGCAAGTTCCGCGAGAAATACGGGCTCGGCGTGCGCCTTCTGGCGGACGAGGCCCGCGAGGCGGCCGGGGCGTATGGGGTCTGGGTCGAGAAATCCATGTATGGGCGAAAATATATGGGCGTCGAGCGCTCGACCTTCCTGATCGACAAGGCGGGAAAGGTCGCCCGCATCTGGCGCAATGTGAGGGTTCCGGGCCACGCCGAAGAGGTACTGGAAGCGGTGCGCGCGCTCAAAACCTAGCCGGAGCCGCCGAAAAGCGCGTCCGGCGCGTCCACAGGGCGCTCTGCCTACTCCGCCCGTGGACCGTGACCACCGTCGTAAACCGTGCTAGGAAAAGGCCACGGGGGGAGCATCCGGCAGCGTAAAGTCGCCATGATGCCCGCATCTTAAACGGGACGATCCCGCATTCTAAGCGGGACGCTAGCGTCGCGATCATACGATCAGGCGTCGTTGCGTTTGTCGCATCAGCAAAGGTGGAAGCGTATGTTGCCGAACTTCAAGCGATCAGAGTCAGAGCCGCCCAAGGTCACTCCGAGCCTGCCTCCCAGCCCCCCGCAATCGAACGGCCTTAGCGCTCGCACGCTAGGGATCGCGCGCAGCGGCGAACGCAGCACCGCCTCTGTCATCGGCCCCGATCTCACGATCAACGGCAATCTCGTGTCGAAGGGCGAGGTCCAGGTCGACGGCGAGGTGCAAGGCGACATCCACGGCACTTACGTCGTCATCGGCGAGAAGGCCCGCATCACCGGCGGCATCGTCGCCGAGGAGATCGTCGTGCGCGGCCACGTCATGGGCTCGGTGCGCGGCAAGCGCGTGATGCTGCAGTCCTCCAGCCACATCGAGGGCGACATCTACCATCAGGCGCTGGCCATCGAGCAGGGCGCCTTCTTCGAGGGCAAGTCGCGCCGCTCGGATGATCCGATGGCCGGCATCTCCAAGCCGGACATCCCGGGGTTCAACGGATCCGGCGGCGATCTGACCTAAGTCAGAAAGCGGCAACGCTCAGGGAATTTTTTCGCGCCGCGCGTCTTTCGACGCGCGGCGCGAATGTTTTGAAGAGCGGCTTCAGCGCCAGGGCGCGATCGCGATGCGATTGCCGCCGAGGCTCGCAAACGTACGCTCGCGGCAGGTCAACACCAGAACCTGGTGGCTCTGCGCCGCAAGCTTCAGCGCCTCGAACATGCGCTCGATGCGCGCGTCGTCCGAATAGACGAGCGCGTCGTCGAGAATGAGCGGGGCCGCGTTGCCGGCCTCCGCCAGCAGCCGCCCGAAGCCGAGGCGCACCAGCACCGCGAGCTGCTCGCGCGTACCCTCGCTCAAAGTCGTGATCTCTTCCGCCGCACTCCCCCGCTGCAGCGTCTCCAGCGCGAAGGCGTCGCCGAAGCTCAGCCGCGCGCCGGGGAATACGAGGCGCAGATACGGCTCGAGCCGGTCGAGGACGGGCTTGGAGAGGCGCTCACGCGTTTCGCCGGCGGCTTTGTCCAGCTCGCGGCTGAGAAGCTGCAGGGCGCCGAGCTCTTGAGCGAGGCCGCGCACGCGCTCGTCGGCCGCGGCACAGGCATCATCGAGCTCGGCGAGCGTCGAGCCGACGTCGTCGGCGCGGTCGGCTTTCAGCTCGCCTTCGATGCCGGCCTCGATGCGGTGCAGGTCGGATAGCTCCTTCTCGGCCGCGGAAACTGCAACGGCAGCAGTTTCCGACGCGTGCTTGAGCGCCGCAAAGCGTGCCTCGTCGGGGGCCGCCTCGCGCCACGCGGTCGCATCACGCACCGCAGCGTTGCGAGCAGTCGTCGCCTCAGTGAGCGCCGCTGCAAGCTTGTCGAGCTTCGCCTTGCGGGCGGCGGCGTCGCCAAGTTCGGCAGCGAGCCTCTTGATGTGGTCGCCCCGCTCAGCCGCGAGCGTGCGCGCTTGCCCTTCCTGCACACGCGTCTCATTGCGCAGCGCAGACGCTATTTCGAAATCCTCGTCAGCGGTCGCCCGAGCTTCAGTCAGCTCTGGCATAAGCAAATCCAGCTGCTCAGGCGTCCGCGTCGGCGCCGGTCCGAGCAGCGCGGCGCGCTTGGCAAGCTCGGCGTGGGCCACTTCCAGCCGCTCGAGACCGTCGGGCGCGCGCGCCCGCAATTGTGCGTTTACCTCGGCAAGTTGGGTCTGCAGCGCGCGCCGCTCGTCGGTCCGCCGCTCGGCGTCCTCGAGCGACGCGGCTCCCATCTTGCGCAGGAGGTCCGAGAGCTGTGCCTGCTGTGCCGCGATGTCGGCCGCGTCGTCCTCGGCGCCCTCCGATTGTCCGGGCGCAATGGTGATGACGCCGATGCCCTCGATCTCGAGCGCGATTGCGCGCGTCGGATGGATCGTCTCGCCGTCAGCGACCGCCTTGCCGTCAAGTCTGATCTTGCCGGCGCCACCGCGCGCGTACGAGATGGAAACCTTGGGCGCGGCCGCTTCGAGGCGCGCGGAAAGCATGGCGATGCTCTGCGCCGCGTTGCGGGCCGCCGTCAGCAATCCATCGTCGGAGCCGTTCGCGGCGAGCGCGCCGGTCAGCCCCTTGCGCTGGCCCGCGGCGTCACGCGCCGCTTTGAGCCGGTCCGTCAAATCGCGCAGTTGCGCGCCAAGCACATGCGCCTTGCCTTCGCGCTCTGCGGCTGCGAGCGCCTCCTTGATCTCGTCGCGCTTCTTGCGCGCGGCCTCCGTGCGGCTCTCTTGTTCGGCAAGGCGCCTGGTCAGCTCGGCGAGCTGCGGCGCTTCGTGCACCGCTGCCTCCTCCAGCTTGGAAAGGTCGGCTACCTTGTCCTTGAGGCTCTGCAGTGCACTGCTGCACGCGGTGAACCTCTCCTCGTGCTTCTCCAGCGCCTCCGCGGCGACGCGCAGCTTCTCGTACGCCACACGCCCGGTCTCGAACGCCCGCTCGGCGTCGGCCTTAGCTTGCACGCGTAGCGTTGCCGCCGCCGGATCCGCGAGCCGCGCGATCTTCTCGCGTACGCCCCCCAGCCGGTCGAGCCGCGCCTGCGCGCCGTCAAGCCTCGCGCGCGCCGTCTCGCGGCGCGCCGCGAGGTCGCGCTGCTCGTCCTGAGCCGCCTTGTATCGGCCCGTCGGGCGGGGCGGATTGTGGCCGGTCACGAACTCGGCGAGCTCGGCCTGCAAGGCGCGCGCCGACAAAGCGGGCCGCGCCGCCGTCGGTCACGCTCTCGACCTCGTCCTCGACCGCGGCAAGCAGCGCCCCGTTTGCCGCAGCCTCCGCGCTTGGCGGCGCGAGCGGCTTGCCCTGATCGACCCACAGCAGCGCGAAGCGTCCCGCCGCATCCTTGCCCGCCAGCAGCTCTGCGAGCTTCGTCTCCGCATCGCCCCCGCGCGCCACGTCGCTGCCCGAGAGGCTGCGCAGCTCCGCCGATCGCCCCGCGAGGAACTGTTTGCGAATGCGCCAGGTGTTGCCGGCAATCTCGAAATCAACCTCGACGAGAGGGGCGCCGCCGTTGTGCGGGCGCAGGGCCTCGACCGTCTTGCGATCCTTCGAAGTGTGCTTTTCGCACAGCGCAAGGCGCACAGCTTTGAGGATCGTCGACTTGCCGAGCTCGTTGGGCCCGGCGAGCACGTCGAGATCGCCCGAGAGCCCTTCGAGCGCGATCGGCTCGCTGAAGCGCCCGACCTCCTTCAGACGAATGGCGCGGATCTTCACTGGGCGCCCTCCGCCTCGGCGCGGCGCGCGAGCGCGAACAGCTTGCGCAGTGCGCGCTGCGCGGTCGCGGCATCCTCGCCGCTGAGTTCGGAGGCAGCCTTGAGGCGCTGTGCGACAGTGCCGAGCACGCCCGCACCCAGCGCATCGAGATCGACCGTCGCGGCTTCGGTCTTGAGTGCATCCGTATCGGACTGCAGGTGGAAGAGCTGCGGGGCGAGCTTCGCCAGCCGCTGCTCGATCAAGGCAAACTCGCCGAGCGTAACGAGGCCATCGAGCGCCAGCGCCATCAGGTGCCGCGAGGCAGAGCTGCCGAAGCCGTCGACCTCGGCCTCGAGCGGGGCCAAGCCGTCCACGCGCTCCAGCCGGTGCTGACGGCGCAGCCATGTGAAGTGCGCGGTCGCAACGCGCTCGACCTTCGGCACCGCACCCGCGCCGTCGATGGTGACGGCGAGCACGTGCCCCGGCTCGTTGTCGCGGAAGCCGTCGGGCTCGGGCGTGCCGGAATACCAGACGCGGTCGGAGATGCGGGTCGTGCCGTGCCAGTCGCCCAGCGCCAGGTAGCTGAGGCCAGCGGATTTGGCGCGCGCGGGGTCGATCGGAACATTGGCGTCGCCGGCGCTGCCGAAGCCCTGCACGGAGCCGTGCGCGAGCCCGATGCGGATGCTGCCCGCGGGCGAGGCGGCGGCGTCCATGAAGGCGGTCGGGTCGCGGCTCGTGCTTTTGGAGACGAGCGGCGCAGCGAGCAGCGCGATGCCCGGAGCGATCTCGACGAGCCCCTCGCTCGCGTGCACACGCACGTTCCCGGGCAATCCCGCGGCGATGATCCCCTCCCACACGCCGCCGGCGCGCGCCGGATCGTGATTGCCGGGCAGCAGGTGCCAGACGAGCTTGGGGTAGCCCTTGAGCCGCGACAGGAGCTGACCGGCGAGAGTATCGGGGAGCGTCTCGGAGTCGAGCACGTCGCCCGCGACCAGGACGAAGCTCGCGCTCGCGGCCTGCGCTGCCGCAGCAACGCGATCGACGGCATCGAGCCGCTGCGCGCGCAGGACCGCGGCCTTGTCCGCCGGGAACGCGCCGAAGCGCTTGCCGATCTGCCAATCGGCCGTATGGATGAACGTCAATCGCATGGATCGGGCGATAATGTTCCTATTTTGTTCGCATGGCAAGGGGGAGCCAACGGGGGAGCGGCTCAGCTTGAAATCCCGGCCCCGTGCCTTCGATGAGAAGGTGGCCAGGGCCCGCGCTTGCGGCGGGCACTCCGGCCTGTTTTGCTCAAGCTCCGCGCGGCCGGCGGCTCAGGCGGCGTCGTCTTCGTCCTCGAACTCGTCGTCTTCGACCAGGCTCTTCAGCGTCTCGACGATCTGCCCCTCGCCATCCTCCTTCGACTCGACCAGCCATTCGGCCAGGACCGTCTCACCCTGCATGAAGACGACCTTGAACGGGAGCTCCTCTCCCGTGACCGCAACCACATCGCCCGTAACGAAAGCCATGATCACCCTCCTTGCTGTAGGCTCCCCGCGGCGTCGGCGCGGGAACGAGGCACACTAGCCACGATTCGAGACATTTCGTGCGCTCCCGCGGCGTGACTTAGGCTGTGGAAAAAGTGCATTGCGGCGCCAGCTTGCGCGAAAGACGGGGAGACCATGGCGGCAGACGTTGAAACCGCGGTGATCGGCGCCGGGGTCGTCGGCCTCGCCATCGGCCGGGCACTCGCATTGGCCGGGCACCGGGTGCTGGTGGTGGAGCGGCACGGCCGCATCGGCACGGAGACGAGCGCCCGCAACTCCGAGGTGATCCACGCGGGGCTCTACTATCCGCCCGGGAGCCTGCGCGCCGAGCTATGCGTTTCCGGCAAGGCGCTGCTCTACCGGTTTTGCGAGGAGAACGGCGTCGCGCATCTCAAGTGCGGCAAGCTACTGGTCGCGGCGGACCCGTCCGAGATCGCCAAGCTCGAGGCGATCGCCGCCAACGCCGCGGCAAATGGCGTCCCCGTGCAAAAATTGTCGGGCGAGGATGCGCGCGCGCTCGAGCCGGAGCTTGCCTGCGTCGCAGCCTACCTCTCCCCGTCCACCGGCGTCATCGACACCGCCGGCCTTATGACCGCGCTCGAAGGGCACCTGACGACGCTCGGCGGCGAGGTGGTGCTGAACGCAGCCGTGACGCGCATCGAGGCTCCTCCCGATGCGGACGGAGATTTCACGCTCGCGATTGTCAGCGGCGGCGAGACGAGCGCGCTGACCGCGCGCAACGTTGTGATCGCGGCGGGCTTCGGCGGCACTCAGCTCGGGCGCACGCTCGCCTATCCCGCCGGCTACAGCGTGCCCGAAACCTATCCCGCCAAGGGACACTACTTCGCGCTCTCGGGCCGCGCGCCGTTCCAGCACCTCGTCTATCCCATGCCGCACGGCGCGTGGCTCGGCGTGCACCTGACCTTCGACGTCGCGCACCGCGCCCGTTTCGGCCCCGACATCGCCTGGACCGACGCTGTGACCTACGACTTCGAGGACGCGGACGGGGCGCGCCGCGCCGCCTTTGAGCGCGCGATCCGCCGGTACTGGCCGAGTCTCCCCGACGGCGCCTTGCAACCCGACAGCGTTGGCGTGCGCCCGAAGATCTACCGCGAGGGCGAACCCGTCGCCGACTTCCGCATCGACGGGCCGGCGGCGCACGGCATCCCGCGCCTTGTCGCGCTCTACGGCATCGAGAGCCCCGGCCTCACGTCATCGCTCGCAATCGGTGAGCGCGTGGCGAAACTGCTCGATCAGCGGAGCGCCTAGTCTTTGACCGAATCCGGCAATTGGCGCTAGCTTCGCCCGCGCCGCAGCAAAGCTTGAGGGGGATGTCATGGCCCGGCTGTTCTTCGCCTCGTTCGTGACCGTCGGTTTGCTGCTCGGCATGGTCGTCGGCGTGACGCTCGCCGCCATGGTGGCGACCGATCAGGTCGATCTCTCGCTCGCGATCACGCTGACGATCGTCATCAATGCCGTGATCTGGCTCGTGAGCCCGTGGATCACGGACTTCTCGCTGCGCTGGTTCAACAAGCTCACCTGGCTCGACGACGCGACCGTGAAGGCCAAGTACCCGGCCGTGCACCAGATGACGCACGCCGTGGCCGACGAGTACGGCTTCACCGCACCGAGCATCGGCATCATCGCCGACCGCAACCCGACCGCGTTCACCTACGGGCTGTTGCGCTCCAACGCGCGCATCGTGCTGACCGAAGGCATCTTCGAGTTCCTGAGCGAGGACGAGACGCGAGCGGTCGTCGCGCACGAGCTCGGCCACATCGTCAACCGCGACTTCATCGTCATGACCGCGGCCGGCACGCTCGTGCAGATCCTCTACCAGGTCTACGCCGCCTCGATGCGCAGCTCGCGCTCGAGCGGCGACAAGAAGAACGGCGGCATCGTCATCGTCGGGTTCGCCGCGCTCGCCATGTACTACATCGGCATCTTCGTGCTCTACTATCTCAGCCGCACGCGCGAATATCTCGCCGACACCTTCTCCGCCCAGCGCGTCGAAGGGCGCCACCTCGCGAGCGCGCTGGTCAAGATCGCCTACGGCATCGTCAAGGTCGAGGACACCGAGGCCACGCAGAGCCTCCTGCAGAGCACGCGGCACATGGGCGTCATCGACGTGAAGAATGCCCGCCACGTCGGGCTCGTCGCCGAGAGCGACAGCGCAAGCGCCGGCCAGACCGCGGAGGCGATGCTGTTCGACTACTACAATCCATGGGCGCGGCTCATCGAGCTCAACTCCACGCATCCGCTGACCGGCATGCGCATCGCCAACCTCGGCGAGGTGGCGAAGGAGAAGGGTCAGCCCTTCGGCGATTACGACATCCCGGCGGCGGCTGCGCGGGTGCACCTCGACCGCGGCGCGCTGTGGAGCCAGTTCTGGCGCGAGCTCGCGATCCTCGCAGCTCCGGTCGGGGCCGCGATCCTCGTGTGCCTCGTCGGCGCCTGGCCGCTCGCGCCGGCGGCCTTTGCCGCAACCGTGATCGCGACACTCTACGTGCGCTATCCGTCGACGCCGCCGCAGAACACGACCGTCATGGCGCTGATGACGAACCCCGCGGCCTCCCCCGTGGTCGGACGGCCCGTGCGCCTGGAGGGAACACCCATCGGCCGCGCCAATCCGGGCTTCTTTGCCGGCGAGGACGTAATCTACCAGGACAAGACCGGGATCCTGCCCGTCGATTTCCGCTCCATGCTGGGCATCCTCGGCGACCTCTACACGGGCTGGAGGCGCATCCCCAAACAGCTCGGGCAGGCGGGCAGCGTGACCGGCTGGTTCCGGCGCAGCATGGGCGGATCCATCATCCTGAGCGAGATGACCTCCTCCGGCGGCCGACTGCGGGCACGCCCCTACTTCTGGCAGATGCTCCTCTGCATGATCGTTATCGGCGCTACGCTCGGGTTTGCCGTGGCCGCAGGGCCACGCGCCGTTCTGCATCCGCAGATTCCGGGCGGCGCCGAGGTCGCCCCCGACATGGAACCCTAGACGCGGCGCGGATAGGATCGCTTAGTCAAATTTGCGCCGTTGCTGCGTGTCAGATGCGGCCTTGAAGACTGCCGAAGGGAGGAAAACGAAGGTATGCGGGAGTGCGCTGGTCGGCTTGCAGCTCTGATCGTCGGGTTGGCGGCGGCGCATTCGGCCCACGCGGGCGAAAATCTCGACGGCTTCTGGATGGACTCCGACGGCGAGGTCATCCTCAACATCGGCCCCTGCGGAGACGCGCGCTGCGGCAAGGTCGCGTGGCTGAAGAAGCCGCGCGGCGCCGACGGCGCCCCCCTTCGCGACTACAAGAACCCGGATGCAAAGCTGCAATCGCGCTTCGTGTGCGGCCTGCCCGTGGTCATCGGCTTCAAGAAGCAGCCAGACGGCACCTGGGGCGACGGCACCGTCTACGTGCCCGATCACGGCATGAGCTTCAGCGGCTATGCAGAGGTCTTGAACCCGGTGCAGGTGAAGGTCAGCGGCTACGTGCTGTTGCCGCTGTTTGGCTCCTCGGAGGTGTGGACGCGCATCACCCGCAAGCCGCCCTCCTGCGAGGAGCAGGCCAAGATGATCGCCGCCGGCCGCTGGACGGACGACACCTCGAGCTGGCCTCCCATCCCGCCGACCGCGGCGCGACGCTGAAAGCTGGGCGATTGCATGCGGGCCCTATCGCAACGCCAGACCTCGTGGGCCGTGACGGCGAACCGCTTTTCCCTGCTGTTGTGCTCACTGATGCTGCTCGCAAGCGCCGCGCCGGCGGACGAGCTGCCCAAGGAGAAGGGCGTCGCGCGCACGGTGAAGATGTTCGACATGTTCTGCTTGGCGCAGCTTCCCGATATCGAGGCGATTGAGCGCTTTGCCGGCTTCGGCGAGTTTGCGCAGATCTTCGGAGCCGATCTCGCGCCTTACAGAAGCGGTGCGCCCGATGAAAAGGTGCTTGCCTGGCGCTTTCACGATTTCGGCGCCGAGCTGATCCTCACCGCGCGGCGCGCAAAGCCCGACGCGGCGGAGAAGCAGGCACACCCGGCGTTCGCCAACGGCCGCACTGTCGCCTGCTCGCTGCTGATCCCCAACGACGCGCCGCCGGCCGACATCGTCAAAGCGGTCGCCACGCGCATGGGCCGCGCGCCCGACGAGACCCGCGACGAGGCGGACACCCACGTCTCCGCCTGGAACACCGAGACCCCCAAGGCCGTGGGTCGCGTTGTTTTCCGCGCGCCGGCCGGCAAGGGCACCGCCAAAGCCGCCTTGAGCGCCAGCGCCACCGTCAAGGACTAGGGACCACCCCTTCTCGCGCTCCCTGTTCCGTCGGGAACAGCCTGCTCCGAAGTTTTCGGCGAATTTGCCCTCACGCAAGGCGAGCGTCTGACGCTTCCGTCGCGCGAAGGAAAACAACATCGCCTCGTCGAGGCCCCGACAACATTTGGAAGGTGACCCCATGCGCTTCAATGCAATTGCCCTGCAGACGGCCGTGCTCGCTGTTGGCCTGCTGTCTACCGGCGCGGCGCGCGCCGATTCCTCCCCACTCGGGCTATGGATCGATCACACCGGCCGCGGCGCGGTCGAGATCGTCAACTGCGGCGACAAGCTGTGCGGCTTCGTCGCCTGGGTGAAGGATGCCAAGGATGCCGAAGGCTGCGGCGAGAAAATCATCGGCGACGTCAAATCCGTCGGCGGCGGCAAGTGGGACAATGGCTGGATCTGGGATCCGGATTCTTCCTCCAAGTACGACGTCGAGCTGACGCCGATGGGCGACCAGATGCGCGTGATGGGCTACGCCGGCACCAAGTGGCTGAGCGAGACCTACACCTGGAAGCGCGCGCCTGCCGACCTCAAGAAGTGCTCCAAGCCGGGCCAGGCGACCGACACTCCGGCCCCGAAGCCCGCGGCGGATGCCACCCCCGTTGCGCCGAAGGAGCAGAAGGTTGCGTCCATCGACCCTGCCACTCCCGCGCCGGCTCCGGCCCCCGAAGCCAAGAAGACAGCCGAGGTGACGCCCGCAGCCGACGACGCCCCGGTGGCCAAGTCGACCGAACCGGCGCCGAAGACCAAGCAGGCCAAGAAGAAGGATGGCCCCAACGCTGCGACCCTCGTCGCCCGCATGGTCGAGGCCATGGACGACGAAGATGACGGCGCGGTGAAGCCCGTGAAAACTCGCGCCAAGAAGGATTGCAAGATGGAGGTGCCCTACCTCGACATGGTGGTGTCCTACGCTTGCGACTAACTGAGAGCTGAGCGATGCTCCCCCGTCTCGCTCAGCCTCCCCAGCGGCCCATGGTCCACGCCATGGGCCGCTCCACTTTTTCCTCGTCCGTGAACACGAGGATGGAGGCGGGCAGATCGCGACCGCGCACAAGCCCGATCACCTCGATCGGCTCATCGACACCGCGCACGGAGACTTCCAGCAAGGACTCTGGGTCGGCATTCCAGCCCGCGCGCTCCGCGACCGCGCGCGACAGCACCACCTGGAAGCCCTTCTCCTTGGACAGCGCCTCGAGCCGGCTCGCCACGTTGACGGCGTTGCCGATGACCGTGAAGTCCACCGCCTCGCCGTAGCCGATGCGCCCGAGCAGAAGCGGGCCAACCTCGATGCCGATGCCGACCTGCAGCGGGCGTCCGAGCTCCGACTCGAGCTTGGCGTTGATGTGGTCGAGCACGAGATCGATGGCGCGTGCGGTGCGCAAGGCCTGGCGGCATCCGATCTCGATCCCCGTGTGCTGGCCGAAGACGGCGAGCAGGCCATCGCCCAGGAACTTGTCGATCCAGCCGCCGTGCTCGGTGATCGCCGCGCCGACGACGGCGAAGAACTCGTTCAGCACGTAGACGACGTCGTAGGGCAGCCGCTTCTCGGAGAGGCGCGTGAAATCGCGCAGGTCGACGAACATGACGACGAGCGACTTCTCGACGCCGGCCGAATCCGCTTCCTGCAGCTCGGCCGCTTCCGGTCCCGTCGTTCCCGCCTTCAGCAGCCGCGTGACGACGAGGTTGGCGGTAGGGACGGATCTGGCAGGCGAGCCGCACGTTCGGCGGCGCATTGATTGAGCCGAGCGTCACGCTCTCGGGGAACGTCGCGGCCGGCAGCGAGCCGCCGCCCTTGTCGATGCGCACCCGGCAAGTCGAGCAGCGCGCGCGGCCGCCGCACACGGAGGCGTGCGGCACCCTCGTCATGCGGCTCATCTCGAGCAGCGTCGGCCCCGGCGGGACCTTGATGGTCGGACCGCCGGTGTAAGCGATCGTCACCTTCGGCCCAAACTTGCGCGACAGATAGCCGAGCATCAGATAGAGGGCGATGACGGCGAGGATGCCGCCGAACTCGATGCGCGTCAGCGTCCGGAGCCACGCGAGCGTGTCGGTCGCGGTGGGGCCCGGCCACTTCGTGACGTTCTTCAGGCCTTCGTAGACGCGCGGCACCTCGATCGCCGAGGCGACGCTGCTGCCCGCCACGACGAAGCCCGCGAGCGCGGAGACGGGGATCAGAATGGCGAGCGCAATGAGGATCGGCAGCGCGCGCCGGTAGGGGGCATAGAGGCGCAGCCAGAAGTGGATGCCGAGGCAGCCGTGCACCCACACGAAGATGAGCAGCATGCTCTGCACGATGGCGCTCACCGGCCAGAGCTTGGCGAGCTCGTAGATGTAGATGTCGTTGACGCCGAAGAACACGTGCGCGATGCGCGTGTTGACAATGTGCGGAAACAGCCAGAACGGGATCAGGAGCCCGAGCGCGACCTGCACGAACTCCCACAGCGGCAGCCGCAGCGTGACGCGGCCGGCGAGCTTGTAGAGCGCCAGCGTGATGTGGATGACGAGCGCACTCAAAAGCACGACGGTGCCGGGCGTCGAGCGGGTGACGGTCCAGCGCCACTGCTGCACCGTCTGCATCCAGTCGAGGCTGACGAGGCCCAGCGCGTGGTTGAGGAAGTGCGTCGTCGCGAACGAAAACAAGATGAGGCCGGAGATCAGCCGCAGTCGCTGGAACATGTCTCCGCGCCAGAGGATGTGCATTCGTGCCGAACCCGATCGATGCTGCGCGACGCAGAATATACGCTCACGGCCAAGGCTTAAACGCTGCGGCCGGTGAGCGCTATAGGCTGCGGCTCAAGCTAGCCTCATGGGGGTTAAAGAGCCGGCGAATTTCGCGCGCGGGCTCCGACTTAGCGCCTGTCGCCAGTCGCGAGCCTGCGCTCGAGGAACGCCGAATAGCGCGACATGCCGAAGCAGAAGATCCAGAACACGGCGCCGGCAAAGACGTAGCCGGTCGCGGCCGTCTGCGGCGAGAACCACTTGGCGTCGGCCGAGATCGACTGCTGCACGATCCCCAAAAGATCGAATAGGCCGATGATGAGCACGAGGCTCGTGTCCTTGAACAGCGAGATGAACGAGTTGACGATGCCCGGGATGACGAGCTTCAGCGCCTGCGGCAGCACGATGAAGCCCATCTTCTGCGCGTAGGAGAGGCCGAGCGCATCGGCCGCCTCGTACTGGCCGCGCGGGATCGCCTGCAGGCCGCCGCGGATCACCTCGGCGAGGTAGGCGGCCGAGAACAGCGCGACGCCGATGAGAGCGCGAAGGAGCTTGTCGAAGGTCACGTCGGGCGGCAGGAACAGCGGCAGCATCACCGAGGACATGAACAGCACCGTGACGAGCGGCACGCCGCGCACGAACTCGATGAAGGCGATCGACGCCCAGCGCACGATGGGCAGTTCCGAGCGTCGGCCCAGACGCCAGGAGGATGCCGATGGGAAACGAGGCGGCAATGCCGACGCTGGCGACGACGAGGGTGAGGAACAGCCCGCCCCAAAGGTCCGTCGGCACATACGGCAGGCCAGGAATGCCGCCCCGCACCAGCACGAAGCCGAGGATCGGAAAGGCAACGAGCAGGTAGAGCGACGTCCACAGCTTGCCGGGTACGCGCGGGATCATCAGCGGCAACAGACCGCCGAGCGCCAGCACATAGGTGAGATCGATGCGCCAGCGCTCAGCCGCGGGATAGCGGCCGTACATGAAGAGCCCGAGCTTGTGTGTGATGAACGGCCAGCACGCGCCGGCACCCGGCTCCGCGCAGGCGCTGCCATCCTTGCCGGAAAACACCGCGCTGAAGAGCGCCCAGTCGAGGGCGTGCCAGAGGACGAACGCGATCCCCGTCAGCGAGAGAAGCGTGAGCGCCGCGTTTCCCCACGATGAGAACAGGTTCGCCCTCGCCCATTCGATCGCCGTTCTCCGGCTCTTTGCGCGCGTCGCCATGGCCTAGCGCTCCACCAGCGCCATGCGCGCGTTGAACCAGTTCATGGCGAGCGCGGTCGCCAGGCTGATCGCGAGATAGACGCCCATCGTGATGAGGATCACCTCGACTGCCTGGTTCGTCTGGTTGAGCACCGTGCCGGCGAACACGGAGACGAGATCGGGATAGCCGATTGCCACCGCAAGCGAGGAGTTCTTGGTGAGGTTGAGATACTGGTTGGTCAGCGGCGGGATGATTACGCGCAGCGACTGCGGGATGACGACGAGCCGTTGCACCTGCCATGGGCGCAACCCCAGCGCGGCGGCAGCCTCCTTCTGCCCGCGCGGCACCGCCTCGATGCCGCTGCGCACGATCTCGGCGATGAAGGCTGCGGTGTAGAACGTGAGCCCGGCGAGCAGCGCCATGAATTCCGGCTCGACCGTGCAGCCCGCCTTCGAAGTTGAAGCGGCCGAGGTGCGGATGATCGAGGCTGATGGGCACACCGAGCAGCAGCAGCGCCAGCAGCGGCAAGCCCACGATCACGCCGAGCCCGGCAGCAGCTACCGGGAACGTCTGCCCGGTCTCGAGCTGACGGCGGCGTGCCCAACGCGCGAGCACCGCGGCCCACGCGATGCCGCACACGAGCGCGACGACGAGGATCCACCCCACCTCGCCGTGCAGCACGAAGCGCGGCAGGTGCACGCCGCGCACATCGACATGGGCCGGCCCGAGCGCGAGCGCCTGCTGCGGCATCGGCATGGTCCGCAAGACGCCGACGTACCAGACGAAGAGCTGCAGCAGCAGCGGCACGTTGCGCACGGCCTCCACGTAGGCCGTGGACAGCCGGGCGACAATCCAATTGGGCGACAGGCGTCCGAGGCCGATGGCGAAGCCGAGCAACGTCGCCAGCACAATGCCGAGCCCGGAGACGAGCAGCGTGTTCAAAAGCCCGACGAGGAACGCGCGCCCGTAGCTCATGGTGCTGCGGTATTCGATCAACGTCTGCGAGATGTCGAAGCTCGCGGTCTTGCCGAGGAAGCCGAAGCCCGAAGCTAGGTTCTGCTTGCGCAAGTTCTCCGCGGTGTTGGTGACGATCTCGTAGCCCAGCACAATGAGCGCGACGACCAGCGCCACCTGGAAGATGAGCCCACGCGTCTTGGGGTCGTAGAGCCAGTCGAGGCTCCGCACCGCCTGCACCGATTTCGCTAGTGATCCCCGTCCGATCATCCTGCCCCTCAGCGGATGGGAGGCGGGTAGTGCAGCCCGCCATCCCTCCAGAGCGCATTCATGCCGCGCGGGATCGCGAGCCGCGAGCCCGATCCGAGATTGCGCTCGAAGCTCTCGCCGTAGTTGCCGACGGCCCTCAAGATCGACACGGCCCAGTCGTTCGACAGTCCGAGCCCGGCGCCGAAGCCGCCTTCGAGCCCCAAGAGCCGCCGGATTTCGGGATTGGGCGACGACAGCATCTCGTCGACGTTCTTCTGCGTCACGCCGTCCGCTTCCGCGTTGAGCATCGCAAAGTGCACCCAGCGCACGATCCCTGCCCACTGGTCATCGCCCTGGCGCACGGCAGGCCCCAACGGCTCGCGCGAGATGAGCTCGGGCACGATGACGCTGTCGTCGGGGTTGGGGAGGCGCGTGCGTTCGGAGATGAGCTGGGAGGTGTCCGTCGTGAATGAATCGCAGCGGCCGGAGATGTAGGCGGACCGCGCCTCATCGAGCCGCTCGAACACCACGGGGCGGTAGCTCAGATTGCGCGTCGTGAAATAGTCGGCGAGGTTCTGCTCGTTCGTCGTGCCGGTCTGCACGCAGATGCTGGCGCCGGCGAGCTGGTCGACTTTCTCAAGTCCCAGCGACTTCCGCACCATGAAGCCCTGTCCGTCGTAGTACATCACGCCGACGAACGTGAGCCCGAGCGAGGTGTCGCGGCTCATGGTCCAGGTGGTGTTGCGCGACAAGAGATCGACCTCGCCCGACTGCAGTGCGGTGAAGCGCTCCTTAGCGTTGAGCGGCACGAACTTGACGTTGGCCGGGTTGCCGAAAATCGCGGCGGCGACGGCGCGGCAGAAGTCGGCGTCGATGCCGCGCCACTGGCCCGCGTCGTCGGGCGCGGCGAAGCCGGCGAGACCCGTATTGACGCCGCAGCGCAGCTCGCCGCGCGCCTTGACCTCATCCAGCGTCTTGGCACCCGCGGCCTGCGCAAAGACCGAAACGGCGAGGATCAGGAGCGGAAGCCGCATGGGGACGTCCTCGCGTTGGCGTCAGTGGTGGGCCAGGATCTGCGACAGGAACTGCCGCAGCCGCTCCGACTTCGGCGCGCCGAAGAAGGCATCAGGCTTGGCGTCCTCGACGATGCGCCCCTCATCCATGAAGATGACGCGATCGGCGACGGCGCGCGCAAATCCCATCTCGTGCGTGACGACGAGCATGGTCATGCCCTGCTTGGCGAGCTCGGTCATGACCTCGAGCACCTCCTTCACCATCTCCGGGTCGAGCGCGCTCGTCGGCTCGTCGAACAGCATGATGCGCGGGTTCATGGCGAGCGAGCGCGCGATGGCGACGCGCTGCTGCTGGCCACCCGAGAGCTGCCCCGGGTACTTGCGCGCCTGCTGCGCGATGCGCACGCGTTCCAAGAGCTGCATGCCGAGTTTTTCGGCGGCGGCGCGCGGCATTTTGCGCACCCACACCGGAGCAAGGCACACGTTGTCGAGCACCGAGAGGTGCGGGAACAAATTGAATTGCTGGAACACCATGCCGACCTCGGAGCGCACGGTCTCGATCTGGCGCAGGTCGTTGGTCAGCTCATGCCCGTCGACGACGATGCGGCCTTCGTCGTGCGGCTCGAGCCGGTTGATGCAGCGGATGAGCGTCGACTTGCCCGAGCCCGACGGCCCGCAGATGACGATCTTCTCCTGCGGGGCAACGCGAAGCGACACGTCGTCGAGAGCGTGAAATTCGCCGTACCACTTGTGCACGCCCGACATCTCGATCGCCGGCGCTTTGCCGGGCGCGACGCTCGTCTCGGCCTCAGGCATGCCCCCTCCAGGTTGCCGTCATCATCCCCGCCCGCGCCGTCAGATCAAGACGTTTCTGCCACGCCGAGCTTGCGGCCCAGGAATACGAGTTCGCGCCCGCCGACGCTCGCGCGCACAATCTCGGCAAAGCCGTTGCGCGCGTAGAAGCCGACGTTGCGCGAATCGGCCGAGGTCACGACGTGCATGCCCGGTGCGCCGGCAAACAGCGCATCGGTCGCGAAGGCGGCGATCAGCTTGCCGCCGATGCCGCGGTCGCGGAATTGAGGCGCGAGGTTCACATGCAGGTGTGCGGGATACTCCCACGCGGCATCGGCGAACGCCTCGAAGCCCACCGGCTCCAACACCGACCCCACAAGATAGCCGGCGAGCGTCCCGTCGCGCACGAACGCCAGGTAGGCAAACTGCGGCTCGTCGGTGAGATATTTGCCGAGCCAGCGCTCGCGGAAGGCTGAGCGCTCCGCCTCGCTTGCAAACGACTTGGTGTTGCTCGCCTCGAAAAAGATGGTGTCGATCGCGGGGATCAGCCGCCCCTTGTCGGGGACATCGGCCCAGCGGCGGATGACAACCTCGGGCAAATCTTCGCCAGCCATGTCGATGCGTCTACTCCGAGCAGGCGCGATAGCGCTGCAGCCAATTTTTGTTGTTGGTTCTGATCGCGCGGTCCATGAGCCAACTGCAGCCCTTGATGCCGCGGCTCACATCGCTATAGAAGCGCGACGGATAGGGTTGGCGCACGCTGTCACTGTCGTTGCGAACGGCGGGGCCGGCACGCAACGCGTCCGAGCCGCGGGCGATGAAGCGCTGCTGGGTGTAGCTGGGCGTCGCCGGGCTGGCCGCCATCGCGGATGCGGCGCTCGCGATCAACAACAACGATGCCAGCCAACGCGCCACGCGACCGCCTCCACAACGCATCCTGCATATGGGCACGGCAGCGCCGAATTGCGCGGCCGCAACCCACTAAGCGCGCGGAACCGAGCCATAGTTCCGGCTATAGGGCTCGTTCGGATCGTCCGGCGGTCGTTGCGCATGGAGCGGCGGCGGCCGCTGCGCCTCGATGCCGTCGTCCTCGACCTCGACTGGGGGCGCCGCGCGCAAGCCCGCCATTTGGCCGGCAATCTGGCCCGTCATCTGGCCAGGTGCGTTCGCACCGTACCACACGGGCGCTTCGGTTGCAGATCCCGCCGTGCTGCAGGCGCCGAGCGCGGAAGAGAGGAGGAGCGCTGCAAACCAGCCCAGCGCTCCCGTTACTCTCGCCCGGGGCAGACGGGTACGCGACAGGCACATACGCAAAAGGGACATGGGGGGAACGCCTTTCACCAACGCGACTGTCCCAATTCTGGACACGGAGCGGTTAACGTCGCCCTAAGGGCCGTCCGAATTTGACTGGTCATGAAGGTGAGCCGCCCGTCCTGAGCGGACAGCGCGGCTGGATGAGCGATTACCGAGGAGTGCGGATCGCCGCGCCTAAAGCAGGGCAGTCGCTGCGGCGTTTGGATCGAACTAAGCGATGCTCGCGTGCCGGCCCGGTCAGCCCCTGCAGGCGTCGTAGCGATCCGACCAAATCCGGCTGCCTGTCCTCACCGCGATGGCATGGAGGCAGGCACAGTCGCCGTACCCGCAGACCCTGTAATACCGGACGGGTTTGGGGCTGGAATAGTATCTCGGCGCGGAGAATTGCGGGAACGGCGCCGACCTTCGATGACCCCATGCGCTGGCCGGCTCCGCCGCTGCCGCAAGAGCCGCGACGCTCGCGAGGCAGGCCATGACTGCAGCCGCTTTCGATCTCGCCATGGGAAACCTCCCGGATTACACCGCCTAGGCCTGCGGATAATAGCGCGCTGGCGTTAGGAAAGTGCTCAGGGGACGTTGGGAAAAAGCGCCGACTTGCGCGGATCGGCGGGCGCGCATCGGCGGCGCTATAGGTGCACGAGCCCGCTGGCACCGATGCCGTTGAAGGCCGCCTGCACCGCGATGCTGGCCAAGAGAATGCCGAACACACGCATCAGCACGCGCTGCGCGGTGATGCCGATGACGTTGTTGAGCTCGTGCGAGAGGAGGAGCAGCGCGAGCGTCGCCACCATGACGGCGCCAAGGGCGGCGAGCGTGACCGCGAGTCCCCATGGGTTTGCACCGGTGTTGGCGGCAAGCAGGATGCCGGCGCTCATTGCGCCCGGCCCGGCGAGCAGCGGCGTGGCCAGAGGGAAGACGGCAATGTCCTCCTTCTTGTGCGCCTCCTGGTCCTCCGGCTCGGTCAGCTTGAACGCACTGGTCGGCTTCGCAAAGATCATGTCGAGCGCGATCAGCAGAAGGATGATGCCGCCCGCCGTCTGCAGCGCCGGGATGGTGACGCCGAGCTCGTCCAGCAGCGGCTGTCCGAACAACGTGAACACGAGCAGGATCGCGCTCGCGATGAGCGTCGCGCGCAGCGCGATCGCGGCTCGCTCGCCCCGCGGCATCTTGGGAGTGAGCGTCGCAAACAGCACGGCCGCCTCCACCGGGCCGACGGTGGCGAAGAAGGTCGTGAAGGCTCTGAGTGCGGTCTCGATCATGGTGCTGGCATGACGCTCGCGTATCGCGCGCTGGCCGCGCGGTGTTGCCCATTGTCAGCAGTCATTTGCAAAGGCTGCTAACGCACTGGCGGGACGGAACAATTTCGTTGTGCTTGGGTTTGTCTCAACTATCATCTCCCAACATATGCCGAGTCTCTCGGCCCGGCATTCTGATCGGGGGATCTGATTGGGGGACATTTGCGATGGCCCAGACGACGACGACCACGATGGAACTTTACGATCTGCTCCGAGGATACAGTCTGACGACTGCGGAAATCCTCTACCGCCTGCCCGACCACCCGGCGCTCTTGCAGAGCTACGTCTGGCAGGACTACGACCTCCACCCGCGCTTTCCTAAGCTCAAGGGCTTTCTCGACTTCTGGACGGCAAAGCTCGACGGCAAACTGTTCAAGGTCACGATCGCCCACAGCAAGCTACTCACACCTGCGGAGGTGCGCCTCGTCGGCGCGGAGTTCAAGCTGCACTGAGGCCGCTTTCAACCGGCGTTGATCGGAAAGAACGCGCCGCCGCTCCACACGCCCGCCACGGGCCGGCCGTCGCGGATCTCCTCGACGACAAGCTCGGCGAGGTCGAATGCAAGCGCACGCGTGAGCAGCGCCTCGAGCCTGCCCCGCACCAGCACGTAGGGCTTGCAACCGCCGCCGGGCTCTTGGCGCGCAAAGCGCAGCGGATAGCGCGGCCCGCAGGCAACGATATCCCCAACGTTCGTCGTGAAGATCAGCTCCTGATCGCTGCCGCGACCCCTCACCCCCATATCCACCGCCAGAAACGGCGCATCCCCGACAACCACGTCGACCTTCTCGGCAGGGGTGACGAGATAGGTCCGCCCGTCTGCGTCCTTGCGCAGCACGCTGGCAAAAAGCCTTACCAGCGCCTCCCGCTGAATGGGGCTGTCGCGGTAGAGCCAGACGCCGTCGGTGCGGATTTTGAGGCCGATGTCGCCGCAATAGGGCGGCTGCCACTGCTCTACCGGCGCAAGCCCACGGCCGCGCGTCGGCGCAGCGGTGTCGCCGGCGACGCCCCCGTTGAGACTTTCCCGGATCTTCATCCCTTCGGTCGGCATCCGCTTCCCGCCTCAAATCCGTCCAATAACCAGCTTGGTGACCTGTGACACCCTACCCCCTAGTCTAACGTAACATTCACTTGACCGGGCAGACCGCCCCCCTGATCGTTCTCGTTCATAATTCCGCTATGCTGCCCACCGGCGCCCCCAAACAGCCAAGCGAGCCCCAATGAGCACCGTAACCGAGACTCACGCCGACATCGTCCCCCGGCTCGAAGCCGCGGCCGAGCGGGTGCAGCGCGCCCATAAGGCCGCCGCCTCCGTCATCTTCGGCCAGGATGTCGTGATCGAGCGCTCGCTGATCACCATCCTCTCCGGGGGCCACGCACTGCTGATCGGCGTCCCCGGCCTAGCGAAGACGCTGCTGGTGGAGACCCTCGGCAAGGTATTGGGCCTCGACGCCAAGCGCGTGCAGTTCACGCCCGACCTCATGCCCTCCGACATCATCGGCTCGGAGGTGCTGGAGGACGTACCCGGCAAGCAGCGCGCCTTCCGCCTCGTCAAGGGCCCGATCTTCACCCAGCTCCTGATGGCCGACGAGATCAACCGCGCCTCGCCCCGCACCCAGTCCGCGCTGCTGCAGGCCATGCAGGAGCACCACGTCACGGTCGCCGGCCAGCGCTACGACATCCCGGCGCCGTTCCACGTGCTCGCGACGCAGAACCCGCTTGAGCACGAGGGCACCTATCCACTCCCCGAGGCGCAGCTCGACCGCTTCCTGTTGCAGATCGACGTGACCTACCCCGACGTGCTCGCCGAGCGGCGCATGCTGTTTGCCACGACCGGCACCGATCAGACGCAGCTCCAGCGCGTGCTGAGCGCCGAGGAGCTCATGAGCATCCAGCGCCTCGTGCGCCAGATCCCCGTTCCCGACAAGGTCGTCGACGCCATCTTGAAGCTCGTGCGCGCCGCGCGCCCCGGCACCGGCGCCAGCGAGGAGACCGACCGCTTCGTCGCCTGGGGCCCCGGCCCGCGCGCGAGCCAGGCGCTCATGCTTGCGGTGCGGGCCAAGGCGCTGATCGAAGGCCGGCTCGCGCCGTCCGTCGACGACGTGCTGGCACTCGCCGATCCGGTCTTGAAGCACCGCATGGCGCTGACGTTCGCGGCCCGCGCCGAGGGACAGGATCTCGGCGCCATCATCTCCCGGCTCGTGGCGGGGGTGGAGTAGCGAATGGCGAACGCCGCGGAGCCTCGCCAGGATGCCAATCGTGGCGGCGTCCTGGGATTGGAACGTGAGGCGCTCGGTCTCGCCGACCGTCTGCCCAACATCCTGATCGAGGCCAAGCGTATCGCCCAGACCGTAGCGCACGGCATTCACGGCCGCCGCCGCGCGGGCCCGGGCGAGACCTTCTGGCAATTCCGGCAGTTCCAATCGAGCGACACTGCGCGCCAGATCGACTGGCGGCGCTCGGCGAGCTCGGACCACCTCTACGTGCGCGAGCGCGAGTGGGAGGCGGCGCATACCGTTTGGCTGTGGCCCGACCTCTCCTCCTCCATGGATTTCCGCAGCCACCTCTCGGCGACGACCAAGCGCGAGCGCGCGATCGTGCTCATGCTCGCTGCGGCCGAGCTGCTCGTGCGCGGCGGCGAGCGTGTCGCCTTCCTCGGACTGACGCAACCGACGGCGAGCCGCAAGGCGACGACGCGCATCGCGGAAGCCATCATCGCCAACGAGACGGCGCCGGCACTTTCCGCGACGCAACCGCCGAAGACGCATCTGACGCGCTTCTCCGGCGCGATTGCGTTCAGCGACTTCCTCGATCCGATCGCGAAGACGCGCGAGCACATCGAAGCGCTCGCCGCCGACGGCGCTTCCGGCCACCTCGTGCAGATCCTCGACCCAGCCGAGGAGTCACTGCCCTATGAAGGGCGCACCGAGTTCCTGAGCCCCACCGGCGGCGATCGCTGGGTCATCGACCGCGCGCAGAGCCTGCGCTCCCGCTACCGCGAGCGCTTCGAGGCGCATCGCGCGGAGCTTGCGGCGATCGCCAAGCGGCTCGGCTGGTCGTTCCTCGTGCATCATACAGACAGGCCCGCGTCCGAGCCGCTGCTGACGCTCATCATGCGGATGCAGGGCGGCGGTGGCGACCACCGCTGGCAGGGCCAGGATGCGCAGCAGACACCCGAGGCGCGCACATGAGCCTCGGCGCGCTCGCTTTCCTCAATCCCTGGCTGCTCGGCGCGCTCGCAACGCTACCGATCATCTACTGGCTACTACGCACGGTGCCGCCGCGGCCGCGGCAGGTCACCTTCCCGCCGACGCGCATCCTCGTCGGGCTCGAGAACCAGGAGAAGACGCCTGCGAAATCGCCCTGGTGGCTGACGCTCATCCGGCTGCTGGCGGCGACTTTCATCATCCTTGCGCTGGCCGAGCCGGTGTTGAACCCCTCGCGCGAAGCCGCGCTCGACGGCAAGGGCCCGGTTGCGATCCTCGTCGACAACGGCTGGGCCTCGGCCGCGCACTGGAGCGAACGCGAGCGTATGATCGACCGCGTCATCGCCGAAGCCGAAAGCCACAATCGCCCCGTGGTGGTCGTGCCGACGGCGGGCGCTGCCAAGGCCGTGACCGCACGCATCGAGGCACCGGCAGAAGCACGCTCCACCGCAGCGGCGCTCGAGCCGCAGCCGTTCGCGCCCGACCGGCTCGCCGCCGTCAAGGCGCTCGAGACCGCGCTCGAAGGCGCACCCAAAGGATCACCCAGCATCGTGTGGCTCAGCGACGGCATCGATCACGACGGCAAGGCAGCCGAGACCGCGCAACGCCTCAAGACGCTGGCCGAGGACGGAACCTTTGCCGTAGTCGCCGGCGGCCGCGGCGGGGAGGCGCTCGGTGTGTTCGCCGGTATCGGCCAGAGCGGCAAGCTGGACGCGCGTGTGATGCGCGCGGGAACCACGGCCCCCAGCGGCTTCGTGCACGCCTACTCCGTGCGCGGCCAACGCCTCGGCGAAACGCCGTTCACGCTGGGCGCGGCCGAGCCATCCGCCACCGTCTCACTCGAGCTGCCGCTCGAGTTGCGCAACCAGGTCGCCCGCGTCGAGATCGCCGGCGAGCATTCGGCGGGCGCCGTGAGCCTGCTCGATGCCCGCTCGCAATGGCACCGCGTCGGCGCTCATCTCGGGCGAAAGCCGCGAGCAGGCGCAGCCGCTGCTGGCGCCCCTCTACTACATCGAGAAAGCGCTCGCGCCGTTCTCCGAGCTCGTGAAGCCGAAGGGCTCCAACCTCGTCGCCGGCATCCACGATGCGCTCGCGCAGAACGCCACGGTGCTGGTGCTGGCCGACATCGGTACGCTGTCGGGCGAAGCGAAAAAGAAGGTCGAGGACTGGGTGAAGCGCGGCGGCATTCTCGTGCGCTTTGCCGGCCCGCGGCTCGAGAACGGCGGCGATGAGCTGCTTCCCGTTCCCTTGCGCGTCGGTGGCCGCACGCTCGGCGGCGCGTTGTCGTGGTCAACGCCGCAGCCGCTCGGTCCGATCGAGGACACGAGCCTATTCGCCGGCCTTCCCGTCCCGCAGGAGGTGACCGTCAACCGCCAGGTGCTGGCCGATCCTGCCATGCTCGGGCGCGACGTCGATGTGTGGGCGCGCCTGCAGGACGGCACGCCGCTCGTCACCGCGCGCAAGCTCGGCCAGGGCCAGATCATCCTGTTCCACGTGACCGCCAACTCGGACTGGTCGAACCTGCCGTTGTCGGGCCTGTTCGTCGAGATGCTGCGGCGCATATCCGCGCTCGGCGGCGGCGTCGCCGACGAGGGTGAAGCGAGCGCCGGCGACGCGAGCGGCACGCAGGCGCCCGAGACGCCGGCCGTGCTGGCGCCGCTGCAGACGCTCGATGGCTACGGCATCCTGAAATCGCCGCCGCCGACCGCGCAGCCCGTGTCGGCCGCCAAGGTGCACGAGATCGCTCCGAGCCTCGATCATCCGCCCGGCTACTACGGCACTGAGTCGTCCCCGCGCGCGATCAATGTGCTCGCCGCCAATTCCAAGCTCGCGCCGCTTCCCGCGTTGCCGGCCGGCGTGCAGAAGCTGAGCTATGAGAGCGAAGGCGCCAAGCCCCTCAAGTCCTGGCTGCTGCTCGGAGCACTCGGGCTTCTGTTCGCCGACATCATCGCCATCATCCTCCTGCAGTGGGGCTCAGGCCTTGCCCAGCGCATGCGGCGTGTGCCCGCGGCCGCCGCGATTGTCGCCGCGCTGGTATTCGCGCTTTCCGCGCTGCCCACATCGACGCCGGTCAACGCGCAGGAGATATTCGGCAACGACAGCAGCGTCGAAGTCGTGCCACCGAAGACGCCGGTATCGCCGACCGACCAGCGCGCCATGGATTCAACGAGCAAGGTCACGCTCGGCTACGTGCTCACCGGCAACACCGAGATCGACGAGGTGAGCCGCCAGGGCCTCGACGGCCTGGGGCGCCTGCTCGCCGTGCGCACCGCGGTCGAGCCGGGCCAGCCGGTCGGCGTCAACGTCCTCACCGACGATCTCGTGTTCTACCCCGTGCTCTACTGGCCGGTGCTGCCCGACGCCGAACCGCTGCCCGAGCCGACGCTCGCCAAGATCGACGCCTACATGAAGCAGGGCGGTCTCATCGTGTTCGATACGCAGGACTACGGCCGCGGGCTGCCGACGGGCGCCCCGCTCGGCCAGGGCGAATCCGCGCTGCAGCGCATCCTCGGCCGCCTCGACGTTCCGCGGCTGGAGCCGGTGCCGGAGAACCACGTGCTCACGAAAGCCTTCTACCTGTTGCGCAACTTCCCCGGCCGCTGGGACGGCGGCCAGCTCTGGGTCGAGGCGCAAGATGACACCGCCGGCCAGGATCATGCGGTGCGCCGCGCGCGCGTCTCCGACGGCGTCACCTCGATCATCGTGACGCCGAACGATTTCGCCTCCGCCTGGGCGCTGGATGAGCGCGGCCGGCCGCTCTACCCGACCGTCGGCGGCGGCGAGGACCAGCGCGAGATGGCCTTCCGCACCGGCATCAATATCGTGATGCATGCGCTGACCGGAAACTACAAGGCCGACCAGGTGCACGTGCCGGCGCTGCTCGAACGGCTGGGGCAATAGAGCACCATGAACTGGTCGATCGATTTCGCACCCGTGCTTCCTGCCCCGTTCTTCTGGGCCGCGGGCGCGCTTGCGCTTCTGCTCGTCGGCTATCTGCTGTTCCGCCGCTCGCGCGGGGCGCTCCTGCGCGCGGGCGCGCTCGCCGCCCTCATTGCCGCGCTCGCCAACCCTACCCTGCGCGAGGAGCAGCGCGAGAGCCTGTCCAACGTCGCGATCGTCGTCATCGACGAGAGTGCGAGCCAGACGCTGGGCGACCGCCAGGCGCAGACCGCCGCCGTCAAGGCCGAGCTGGAAGCCAAGCTCAAGAAGATCCCCAACCTCACCGTCAAATGGGTCGAGGCCTCCAAGCCCGGCGACATGACCTCGCCCGGCACGCACCTCTTCGGCGACCTCAACAAGGCGCTGGCCGACACTCCGCCCGACCGCCTCGCGGGCGTCATCCTCGTCACCGACGGCGAGGTGCATGATGTGCCAAAGAGCGCAGGCGCGCTCGGTTTTGACGCGCCTGTGCACGCACTCTTGACCGGCGCCTCCGACGAGTTCGACCGCCGCATCGAGGTGCTGAAGGCGCCGCGCTACGGCATCGTCGGGCAGTCGCGCGATATCGAGGTCGCGGTGCGCGAGGCCGGCCGTGAGACCGACGCCTCCGAGATCGTATCGCTGAAGGTGCGCCGCGAAGGCCGCGCCGACGAGAAGCTGACGACCACGATCGGCCGCCCGGTCAAGATCGACATGCCGTTCCCGCACGCGGGCCAGAACATCCTCGAGGTCGAGCTCGATACCGCGCCGGGCGAGCTCACGCCCGCCAACAATCGCGCCGTCATCGCCGCCGAAGGCGTGCGCGAGAACCTGCGCGTGCTGCTCGTCTCGGGCGAACCGCATGCGGGCGAGCGCACCTGGCGCAACTTGCTGAAATCGGACGCGGCCGTCGACCTCGTGCACTTCACGATTTTGCGCCCGCCCGAGAAGCACGACGGCACCCCGATCAACCAGCTCTCGCTCATCGCCTTCCCGACGCGCGAGCTGTTCTCGGAGAAGATCAACGACTTCGATCTCATCATCTTCGACCGCTACCAGCACCGCGGGCTGTTGCAGCTTCCCTACTACGACAACATCGCGCGCTACGTGGAGGAGCATGGCGGCGCGCTGCTCGTTGCCGCCGGCGACGACTACGCTGGCAGCCTGAGCCTGTTCCGCACGCCGCTTTCGCCCGTGCTGCCCGCGGTGCCCACGGGCCGCGTGCTGTCGGAGCCGTTCAAGGCGACGCTGACCAGCGACGGCCGCAAGCATCCCGTGACCCAGGACCTCGCCGGCTCGGGCTCGGAAAAGACGCCGCCGACCTGGGGCCGCTGGTTCCGCCAGGTCGAGGTGCGGCCCGAGCACGGGCGCACCCTGATGGACGGCGCCGAGAACGAGCCGCTCCTGGTGCTCGACCACAAGGGCAAAGGCCGCGTCGCGCTGCTGACCTCCGACCAAGCTTGGCTTTGGGCGCGCGGCTACGAGGGCGGCGGCCCGCATAGCGACCTGTTGCGCCGGCTGTCGCACTGGCTGATGAAGGAGCCGGATCTGGAGGAGGAGCGCCTGCTCGCCTCGGCGAAGGGATTGAAGCTGACGCTCGAGCGCCGCTCCATGGAGGACAAAGTCGGTCCCGTTACGCTGTCGGGTCCGGGCGGAGAGTCCTCCGAGGTCACATTGGAGCCGGCGGGCTCCGGCATCTGGCGCGCCAGCGTCGATGTGAAGATCCCCGGGCTCTACAAGGCCCAGACGACAGGCGACGCGGGCGAGCTCACGGCGGTCGCGCACGCCGGCATCGACGACCCCATCGAGATGAGCGAGGTGACGGCGACCGACAAGAAGCTGCAGCCGATCCTCGATGCGACCGGCGGCGGCGCCTTCTGGACGGGCAGCTCGGCCGCGGCCGTGCGTGCCAACCCGTCCTCGGTCGATGTGCCCCGCATCTCCATGCTGGCGAACGCCAAGGTGCTGGCAGGCTCCGGCTGGCTCGGCCTCAAGGACCGCGAGGCCTATGTCACGCGCGGAGTAAAGCTGACGCCCATGTTCACGGGCTTCACGGCGCTCTCCGCGCTGCTGCTTGCTGATCGCGCTCGCCTGGTGGCGCGAGGGCCGCTGAAAGCCGCTATCCACGTCGAGTTGTTGATCCCACGCGGGCGTCCGGTTTGCTCGCTTGCGCGACTCGCCTAGCGTTCCCGCAAACCCTCGGCTTCATGGGAGTGCCGGCATGAGCCTGCTCTACCGCATCGTCTACGCCGCCCACGCCAACGGCACGCATCACAAGCTCGCGCTCGACGCGCTGGCCGGCATGCAAGGCGCCAACGCCGAGCGCTGGCAGAACCTCTTCCTGAAATACGCCAAGCGCTATCTCGAAGGCTCGAAGGCGCCGGACAACACGTTCAAGGATTTCAAGAATCACGTCCTGCACGTGCGTGACGACTATTGGGGCGGCGCACCGGAGAAGGCGCAGGAGTGGTACGGCGAGCTGCTTAAGGCGTTGCGCGGGCAAGCCTGGAGCGATGCCGCCTACGCGGCCGGCGTGCTGAGCCACTACTACACCGATCCGATCCAGCCCTTTCACACAGGTCAGACGGAAGCGGAGAACGCGATCCACCGCGCCTGCGAGTGGAGCATCAACCGCTCCTACGACGATCTCGCCAAGCTCGGGCGCGAAAGGTCCGCGCAGATCGAGGTAGCGGTGCCGGCCGGCGAGCACTGGCTCAAGGACATGGTTTGCCAGGGCGCGGAGACGTCGAACCGCTATTACGAGAAGCTCATCGCGCACTACGACATCCATCGCGGCGCGGTCGATCCGCCAGCGGGCCTCGACCAGACGGCGCGCGCGTTTCTCGCCGAGCTGATCACCTACGCCTCGACCGGGTTTGCGCGCATCCTCGAGCGTGCGTTCGCCGAGAGCGGCGCGACGCCGCCGGAGGTATCGCTGACGGCCGCAGCCTTCCTGGCGACGCTGCAGATGCCGGCGAAGTGGATCGAGAAGAAGCTCACGAACGCCGAGGACCGCGCGCTCGTGCTCAGTATGTACCACGAGCTGCAGGCGACGGGGCGCGTCGAGGCTACTCTGCCCGAGGACGACCGCACGGTCCGCAACCTCTACGAGACGGAGGTCGCCGCTCCGCGCGCCGTGAAGCAGGCCGCCGCACGCGCCGAGCGCCTGGCGAAGTCGGCCCCTGCGAAGAAGGCCGCCATTGCGGCCCCCGCGCCTGCTGTGGCACCGAAAAGCGCTCCCGCGCAAAGCGCACCGGAACCCGCTCCGCAACAGACGCCCGCACCCGTGCCGCCGGTCGAAACCGCGGCGGAGCGCAAGCCGATTGCAAGACCTTCCGCCCCACGCGCGCCGGCTGTGAGCGGCTCGGGCGAGCGCCCGTTCCTCAAGGAGTCCGACGATCTCGAGGCGGCGCCCTCCATCGGCCCGCGCTCGGCGCAATGGTTCGGCGATATCGGCATCTTCACCGTCGGCGACTTCCTCGCCGCCGATCCCGTCAGTACGGCCCAGGAGCTGAGCGCCCACGACATCGACGCTGAAACGCTCAGCCTGTGGCAGCAGCAGGCGCACCTCGTCATCGACGTGCCGGGTTTGCGCGGCACGCACGCGCAACTGCTCACAGGGGCCGGTTATCTCGATGCCGCCGCCCTCGCCGCGGCGAACGAAGCCGACCTCTGCGCCGCCGTGCTGCGCTTTGCGGCCTCGGCGCAAGGGCAGCGCGTCCTGCGCCAGGGCCCGCCGCCGGACGTGGAGAAGATCAGGGGCTGGATCGAGGCTGCATCCGCTCGCGTCGCAGCGTAGTGCGAGCACGCCGCGTCAGGGCTTGCCGTCGCCGTCGTCGGATTGCTTGCCGGTCGTGCCGCGCTTGCGCGCGTAATAGGCATCGATCCGCTCGACCTCGCCGCGCGTACCACGTCGCCTGCCCTGCAAGTGCTCCACCAACAGCCCCGCGGCAAGAAGCGCAGCTGTCAATAGGCCGAGCAGCACGGACGTGCGCACCTCGGAGCGCAGATCGTCGAGACTGATCGCGCTGATGGCGGGATTGGAGCGGCGGAAGTGCACTTCGACGTTTCGGTCGGCGTCGTCCGCGTTCCATTCGTCATACTGAGCATGGGTGATCCGCTGACGGTCGCGTCGCAAGCGGCCGGCGGGATCTCTGAATTCGTACTGGGCAAGATAGCGGTAGTGCTCGGTGAACCAAGCCGGCCGGTTCCACCGGCGATCGAGCTTCGTCACAACGCCCGGCGCGGTCGCGTTCTCGGTCACGAGCTGCCGGTATTGCAAACCCTTGTAAAGCGCCACCAGCGACAGCAGCGCCAACACGGTGAAGACAATCGCAAGGGCTATTTTGGTCTTTGTGATCGACATGCTGTTGGCCGGCAACGTTTCCTCAAGCCTATCCTAGCGCAAGTCTCGTGGCACGGTGTTGCCGCACGGCCTCGTTCGGCCCAAGCTCCTGCCAGTGCGAATCATACCATTGGGGGAACAACCATGGACACGTCGCTCTTTCTCGCCCGTCTCATCGGACCCATGTTGCTCGTCGTCGGCTTGGGCGTGCTCATCAATCGCGAGAACTTCCGCGCCATGGCGAAGGAGCTCATCGCCAGCCGCGAGCAGATGTTCATTATCGGCCTGCTGACGCTGCTCGGCGGCCTCGCCATCGTCAACACCCACAATGTGTGGAACGGATGGCCGACCATCATCACGGTCTTTGGCTGGATCTTCGTTATCGGGGGCGCCATGCGCGTACTCTTCCCGGATGTGGTCCGCTCGATCCAGGGCGCGGCGCTTGACCAGCCCATGCTGCCGCTGATCGGCGGCACCGTGCAGGCGCTCTTCGGCGCCTGGCTGTGCTACGCTGGCTTCATCGCCTGAGCCGCCTGCCCTTGCGTCGGGGGCCGAGCCGGCGCACATTGAGGCCGTTCCGAGGGGCGCCGGAGGACCGGCTGAGATCGCGGTGGAGTTCCCGCGAGCACCCTTAGGACCTGATCCGGGTCATGCCGGCGAAGGGACGGACGCGCTTTTCCACCCCCATCGCGTCGCCGCGCCGGCTTCCCCGCTGTAGGAGCGGAGGCCGCCATGAATGAGATCGCGCGCAAGTCGAACCTCAAGCCGCTCAGCGTGACGACGGGGCCGCTGCCTGCGTCGACCAAGGTCTATTCCTCGCCCGAGGGGCGCCCCGACATCGCCGTGCCCATGCGCGAGATTGCGCTGTCGCCCGTGAGCGGCGAGCCGCCGTTCCGTGTCTACGACCCATCCGGGCCCTACACGGATACGACGGCGGAGATCGACGTAGCGCGCGGGCTGCCGCGCGTGCGCGAAGCCTGGGTCAGAGCGCGCGCGGTCGAGCAGTACGACGGGCGCGCGGTCAAACCCGAGGACAACGGCAACGTGTCTGCCTCGCATCTGGCACGCGACTTCCCTGGCAAGCCGCAGCCCTTCCGAGGGATCGCCGGAAAGCCAATCACACAGCTCGAGTTCGCGCGCGCCGGCATCATCACCGAGGAGATGGCCTACGTCGCTCACCGCGAGAACCTCGGCCGTGCCGCGGCCCTCGGGCGCGCAAAGGCCGCGCTTGGCGACGGCGAGAGCTTCGGCGCCGAGATCCCCGCGCATATCACGCCCGAGTTCGTGCGTTCCGAGATCGCGCGCGGCCGCGCCATCATCCCCGCCAACATCAACCACGCCGAATTGGAGCCGATGATCATCGGCCGCAACTTCCTCGTGAAGATCAACGCCAATATCGGCAACTCGGCCGTCACCTCCTCGGTCGAGGAGGAGGTCGAGAAGATGGTGTGGGCGATCCGCTGGGGCGCCGACACGGTGATGGACCTCTCCACCGGCCGCAACATCCACACGACGCGCGAATGGATCATCCGCAACGCGCCCGTGCCCATCGGCACGGTGCCGATCTACCAGGCCCTGGAGAAGTGCGACGGCGATCCCGTCAAGCTCACCTGGGAGGTCTATCGCGACACCCTCATCGAGCAGTGCGAGCAAGGCGTCGACTATTTCACCATCCACGCCGGGGTGCGCCTGCGCTACGTGCCGCTCACCGCTTCCCGCGTCACCGGCATCGTCAGCCGCGGCGGCTCGATCATGGCCAAGTGGTGCCTCGCCCACCACAAGGAGAGCTTCCTCTACGAGCGCTTCGAGGACATCTGCGACATCATGCGGGCCTACGACGTGAGCTTTTCGCTCGGCGATGGCCTCCGCCCGGGCTCCATCGCGGACGCCAACGACCGCGCGCAGTTTGCCGAGCTGGAGACGCTGGGCGAGCTGACGAAGGTCGCATGGGCGCGCGGCTGCCAGGTCATGATCGAGGGCCCCGGCCACGTGCCCATGCACAAGATCAAGGTCAACGTCGAAAAGCAGCTCGCGCTGTGCGGCGAGGCCCCGTTCTACACGCTGGGCCCGCTCGTCACCGACACCGCGCCCGGCTACGACCACATCACGTCCGGCATCGGCGCGGCGATGATCGGCTGGTTCGGCACCGCGATGCTCTGCTACGTGACGCCGAAGGAGCATCTGGGCCTGCCCAACCGCGACGACGTGAAGACCGGCGTCATCACCTACCGCATCGCGGCGCACGCGGCCGACCTCGCCAAGGGCCACCCGGCCGCGCAACTGCGCGACGACGCCCTATCGCGCGCGCGCTTCGAGTTCCGCTGGGAGGACCAGTTCAACCTCTCGCTCGACCCCGACACGGCGCGCTCCTTCCACGACGAGACGCTGCCCAAGGACGCGCACAAGGTCGCGCACTTCTGCTCCATGTGCGGGCCGAAGTTCTGCTCCATGGAGATCACGCAACAGGTGCGCGACTACGCGGCGCGGCTGAACGAGGCGGGCGTCGAGCTCGCCGAGGAGACGACGCAGGTCGACCCGGAGACGGATACGGGCGAGGCCGCCACGCGGCAGGCCGGCATGGATGAAATGTCGGCCAAGTTCCGCGAGCTGGGCGGCGAGGTGTACGTGGAGCAGAAACCCGGATCGACGCGCGCCAAAGCCTAGCTCGGCTTCTTGGACAGCTGCGCGAGGCCGACCGTCTGCCGGTGCCAGTCCTTGATGGCGACCGCCGGAAACCCGCCGACCACGGCGGAAGCATCCACGTTGCGGATCACGCCGCTCTTGCCGGCGATGTGCGCACCCGCGCCCACGCTGAGGTGGTCGGCGACGCCGACCTGCCCGCCCATCATGACGCCGTCGCCGACGACGGTGCTGCCGGCGATGCCGACCTGGGCGCAGATCACGCAATGGCGGCCGAGCCGCACGTTGTGGGCAATCTGCACGAGATTATCGAGGACCGTGCCGGCGCCGATCACGGTATCGCCGGTGGCGCCGCGGTCGATGGCGCAGTTGGCCCCGATCTGCACGTCGTCCTCGATCAGCACGCGGCCAAGCTGCAGCATGCGCAACAAGCCCTTCGTGCCCGGCACGAAGCCGAACCCCTGCGAACCGATGGTCACGCCGGTCTCGATGCCGACGCGGTTGCCGATCAGCGCGTGGCTGATGCTGGTGTTGGCGCCGATGCGGCAATCCTCACCGAGCCGCACGCCTTCGCCGATCACGGCGTTGTAGGAGATATGGCATCCGGCGCCGATCTCTGCGCCGGCCGCGATGACGGCGCCGGCCTCGATCCGCGCCCCCGCTCCGATGGACGCGCTCGGATGTACGCGCGCGGCGGGATCGATCGCGCCCTCGAGTGCCGGCTCGGGATAGAACAGATGACCGACCAGCGCATACGCGAGCCGCGCATTCTTGACGACCATGAGCCGGCTGCGATCGTCGGCATGACGCGCAAGGTCGCGGCTGATGAGGATGGAGCGGGCGCGGCTCGGCAGCAGCGCGCCGACATAGCGCAGGTCGCTGAAGACGCTGATTTCGTCGGGTCCCGCAGACTCAAGCGGCGCTATGTCGTGAATGGGAGCGTCATCGTCCCCCGACGTCGGCGGCTCAGCACCCACGAGCGCGGCGATCTCGCGCAGGGGGAACGGCCCCGCGCGATGGAAAAAGCGAACATCAGGCATACGCGACCTTGTGTGAGACATCCCCCGCGGACCGGACCTTAGCCCATAACCGCCTGGGATGCAGCGCTTTTTCTTGCCGTATGTGAGCGGCGACTTGCCCACCGCCAGCAGCCGAGCCGAGACCGCACGTTGATGAGGCTGCCTGCCGCCTTGCCGTCCGACCCGCTCCGGGATCATATCTTGGCCACCGCAATGTGCCTCCATCGCTGAGAGGCGGGCGCTTCAGCGCCAGTGACGGATCAAGAAACTCATCGGGGAGAGCTCCACGTGCGCGCAGGTCTGATCGGATTAGCTTTTTGCTGGCTTGTCGCCACCCCAGCACTCGCCTGCCCGAATATTCCGGCCGTCGGCTCGGCTATCGATGGCCTCCTGAAGCAGACCAGGCTGAAGGAGACCGATCGCCGGAAGGTCGAGGATCTGCAAAAGCAGATGACCTCGCTTGCTGCAGCGGGGAACGAGAAGGATGCACGCAAGGCGGAGGAGGATGCCATGCATCTCCTCGGCTTCGAGAAGGCGTGGCTCAAGTGCGGGCCGGGTACGTTCATGTGGATGAAGATCCAGGCGGCGGCCGCCACTCCTCCGGCGCCTGCGCCGAAGCCATGATGAACGGTCGCCACTAGAATCGACAAAGGAGGCCATCATGCGTTCGATGGTTGCCGTCGCGCTGATCGCGCTCTCCGCCGCCCCCGCGCTCGCGGCCTGTCCGCCGGGCGCCTATGCCTGGCTCGGCCGCGGCGGCGTCGAATACTGCCGGCGCGACGTCGTCGACCCCGCGGACGGCATCGAAGCATGCCCCGCGGGCACGCGCGCTGCGACAGACCATCGGGGCGCGCACATCTGCGAGAAGATCAAGCCGGTGCCGTCGAAATCCTCGTCCGACGCCCGCCCGTACTGATCACCCACCCCCGAACCGGAGCGCGCTGCGTGCCTTGAGCTTCGCCGCCTCGGTCTCGCGGTCGCGCGGCGGCGCCATGGTGACGAGCGACCCGAGCAACTCCTCCGCCGCCTGCGCCACCTGATCGACCGCGCGGTCGAACGCCGCTTCGTTCGCCTTCGAGGGATGCGTGAAGCCCGAAAGCTTGCGCACGAACTGCAGCGCGGAGGCGCGGATCTCGTCGTGCGTCGCCGGCGGGGAGAAATTGTAGAGCGTCTTGATGTTGCGGCACATGGGAAGCCTCCGGTCGAGGGCTCGCGTTCGCTCGGGAGCATTTACCAAGCTGCCACCTTAAGACGAGCACGCCCGTTGCGGCAAACGCGCACCCCAAATTCGCACGCATGTCCCGCGTGGAACAGCCGCCCGCCCCCGACCCGGTCAGACAGGCCCCTCCCGCGGCACCGCCGCTCGATCGATGGGAGCGACCTAGATGACCGAGATCACCAATGTCACCGGGACGGCATTCGTCGTCGCCGAGTACCGCGACGAGGAGAACCGCGCGGCCGAGCCGCTCTATCGCGACAACGTCGTGAGCCTGTTCCTCAGCCCCGAGAGCCGGCGCGCCGCCGATCGTGCGGCTGCCGGCTTCCCGCTCGTGAAGGAGCTCGTGAAGCTGCGCACGCGCTATCTCGACGACAGGCTGGACAAGCAGATTGCGGCCGGCTGCCGGCAGGTGGTCGTGCTAGGCGCCGGCCTCGACACGCGCGCGGTCCGCAAATCGTCGCCCAGCGTGACCTATTTCGAGATCGACGACGCGGCGACGCTCGAGCTGAAGCGGGCGCGGCTCGCCGAGCACGGCATGCTGGGCGACACCCACTTCATCGCCGGCAACTACGTGAACGACGGATTGATCGCGCTGCTCCTGATGAACGGCTTCGATCCGGAGCTGCCGACCTACGTGATCTGGGAGGGCAACACGATGTACCTGCCGCTCGCCTGCGACAAGGCGATCCTGCGGCAGCTCAAGGGCAGCCTAAAGCGCTTCCAGGTGTCGTTCGACTACTTCGCCTGCGCCATGATCGGCTTGCGCACCGGCGTGCCGGGCCTCACCCGCATGGCCGTGAACTTCGAGAGCATGAACGCACCCTGGATCACCGGCTTCGATGATATCGCCGCGCTCGCCGCCGAGATGGACCTCAGCGTGATCGAGGACGTCACGACGGGCGAGCTGCACTGCACCTACCGGCCGGGAACGGCGGTCCCAGTGTTCGGGCCCTACTATTCCATCTGCACGCTGGCCTCGGGGAATTAGGGATACGGGCATCTTTCCCTCATATCGCGCCAATCCTCTCGAATTTTGCCATGATGCCGGTCCACCAACGACGGGCTTCAAGCAATCGAGGGATAATCGACGATGCCGCGCAACCTGATCTGGGCCGCACTATTTTCGATGCTCGCATTGCTGCCTGCGGCCCCGAGTGTCCGCGCGGCCTCCGCGCACGAGATCGACGCCGGTGTCAACGAGACGCTCGACCGCTTCTTCAACAAGGTCGGGGGCGCACGCGAGCTCGCGCACAAGTCCGTCGGCATCCTCGTCTTCCCCTCGATCGTCAAGGCCGGCTTCGGATTTGGCGGCGAGTATGGCGAAGGCGCTCTGCGGCTTCGCGGTGCGAACGGCTCCGTTGCCTACTACAACACGCTCTCGGCCTCGTTCGGCTTCCAGCTCGGCGTGCAGGAGCGCTCCGTCATCATCATGTTCATGACCGAGCAGGCGCTCGATCAGTTCAGGCGGACCGCGGGTTGGAAGGTCGGCGTCGACGGTTCGGTCGCCATCGTCACGGTCGGCATCGGCGGATCGATCGACACCAACAAGATCACGAGCCCGGTCGTCGGCTTCATTCTCGATCCCAAGGGGCTCATGTATAACCTGACGCTCGAGGGCTCGAAGATCTCGCGCATCGACCGCTGAGCTGCAGCCGATCTGGGATATGATGCGCCGCATTTCGCCCCGCAACCGGATGAGGCACTCATGACCGCAGCAATCCTCTTCCCGATCGCCGTCGCCTATCTTTTCATCTCGATCCGCGTCCTGCGCCAGTACGAGCGCGGCGTCGTGTTCAACCTCGGCAAGTTCTCAGGGGTGCGCGGGCCGGGGCTGACCCTCATCTGGGTTCCGGTGCAGACGATGACACGCGTGTCGCTGCGCACCGTCACCATGCAGATCCCCTCGCAAAAGATCATCACCAAGGACAACGTCTCGATCGATATCGCTGCCGTCGCCTACTACCACATCAGCGATCCCGAGAAGTCGGTCATCGCCATAGAGAACGTCTACAACGCCATCAACCAGATCAGCCAGACGACGGTGCGCAATGTCGTCGGCCGCTTCTCGCTCGATCAGCTCTTGTCGCAAACCGCCGACATAAACGAGCAGATAAAGAATGTTATCGACGCCCACACCGAGCCGTGGGGCACGCAGGTCACCGCCGTCGAGATCAAGGACATCACGCTGCCCGAGAACATGCAGCGCGCCATGGCGAAGGAGGCCGAGGCCGAACGCGAGCGTCGCGCCAAGATCGTCGCCGCCGAAGGCGAGTTCCAGGCCGCCGTCAAGCTGGGCGAGGCCGCCGACATCATCACCGCGCACCCCGTGGCATTGCAGCTGCGCACCCTGCAGACCATGGCCGAGATCGCCACGGAGAAGAACTCGACGATTATCTTCCCGGCACAGTTCATGACCACCGTGCAGGAGGCGATCTGGCGGTCCTTCAAAAGGATTCGCAGTCCAAGTAGCGGGAGCTTCTCGATGCGGAGTCACAACGAAGTCGCGGCCGTGAGGTGCCAGCACATCGACCATCACCAGAATAGTCAGTCCATTCGGACTTAGCCGGCGATCTCGGCGGTCACGATCGGCTCGATGTAGAGCTCGCCGTCGCGCCACGCGCACATGTACGCTTCGGGACGCGTCAGCGGATCGATAAGATTGAACAGCATTGGGTTGCTCCTCGTCTCGAGACTGCTCGTTGTGGTCTGATGCGAGAACCGTAGAACTGATGCGCCGTACGGGCTGTTCCGCAGGGAACACGCCGCAGCCGCTGATCGAGACGGCCGTTGGCGCATCGCGCGCGACGCCAACCTGCTGTCCAAGGTGTGAGGCTTGTGTCTAAGCCGCGTCGCGGTCGGTGAGCCCCGAGGGCCGCGCGCTCTGCGCCACCAGATGCGGCTTGGCCGCCGGCCGCGGGTGCGCGCGCGAAGCCAGCAGATAGATCGTCGCGATGGTTGCCACGTAGGCCAGCATCTCGATCGTCGTCGGGCGGTCCATGTAGCCGATCAGCACGTGCAGCACGCGGCCGGGCCAGCTGTTCTCGGAGAGCAGCCACGAGGTGTCCCACAGCGTGCCGTCGAGCACATTGACGAGACCGGCGTTCGACAACTGGCGCACCGCCTCGGCCGCAAGGCCGGCAGCGAGCAGCGTCACCAGCACGCCCGTCACCGTGAACACGCGGCGCAGCGGCACGACCATCAGCCCGGTATAGACGACGGCCGACATGGCCGCACCGAGCACGAGGCCGCCGGCGGAGCCGAGCGCAAGCGCCGTAGCGTTCGCCGCGCCCTGCATCAGGATGCCGGAAAGGAACAGCACGACCTCGCTGCCTTCACGCATCACCGCGCTCGCGACCGCGACGCCCAGCACGACGACCGACTGGCTGCCGGCCGCCACCGCGTGCCCCAGCTCCTTCAGTCGCGCCGTCATCTCGCGCGCGTGGGCCGCCATCCACACGACGTGCCAGGTCAGCATGACGACCGCGAGCAGCAGCACCGAAGCGTTGAAGATTTCCTGCCCGCGCCCGGCGAAGGCTTGCGAGATCTCGGCGGCAAACAGCGCAACGATCACCGAGCCCACGAGACCGGCGAGCACGCCGAGCCCCACCGCGCGGCCGCGCCCCGGCACCCCGCGCGAGGCGGCGAGCACGACGCCGATGATGAGACCGGCCTCGAGGACCTCGCGGAAGACGATGATGAGCGCTGCGAGCAACGGGACTACTCCGCGATGATGGCGCCCTTGGCGGTTTCCTCGTTGTACTCGCCGACGAACTTGTAGGTGCCCTTCTCCAGCGGCTTCAGGCGGATAATGGCGCTCGCCTTGCCGGCGATGACCTTCTCCACGCCGAGCGGATGGCTCTCGAACTCCTCCGGCGAGGCGTCGAGGTTGTTGACCGTGAGCTTGATGGCCTTCGAGGCCGGAACCTTGATCTCGGCGGGATCGAACTTGTGGTCCTTGATCGAGATCGTGAACTCGGCTTCCTCGGCGGCTCCCGCCGGCGCCGATTGCGCCAACACGCCGAGCCCAATCACTGCGGCAACCAGAATGAGACCGTTGACCGAAAGGACGTGCCGCATCTGCTTAAGCTCCCGATGAAACGTTTGGTGGCGGGCCGTGTTTCCAGATGACCCAAGTGGACTTCCACTGTCAACATTGATGTCCTGCGCGAAATCGCCTCCGTTGATCGACGCGCGCTCGCTTGCACTGTGTACGCGCGGGCGCGGCTGCTTTATGACGTCGAAATCGCTGGTGCTCGCCCTGCTCGGAGATTGGAATGGTTCGAAGGTGCAGCCATCTGCAGACCATCCGCGAGGTGACACCGAGCGCCGACGGCTGCGAGGAGTGCCTCGCCATCGGCGCCGAGTGGGTGCACCTGCGGTTGTGCCTCACCTGCGGCCACGTGGGCTGCTGCGACGACTCACCGAACCGCCACGCGACGAAGCACTTCCACGCCACCAAGCATCCGATCGTCCAATCGTTCGAGCCGGGCGAGGACTGGAAGTGGTGCTACGTCGACGAGCTGATGATCCCATAGCGCGTGCGCCTTTCGGTGAGCGGCTATCGTCCTCCCGCAGGGCTCTTGACAGCATCGGCGGCGAGCCGTGCGCGCAGGCGCTCGAGCCGTCCGCACAGCTCGTCCGGCGTCAGGATGGTCTCGCACGCGAGGTAAAGGCGTGCGGCGCCAGGTTGCTGAGCACACTCGCAGGAAACGGCGCCTTGGCTTTGATGTCGAGACTGTCGCTCACCAGCTTTCCAATTCTTCACTTTTCAGATCGGGCAAACCATGGCAGCCTGTGGGCATCGTTCAACAATCGAAAGGAGGTGATCCGATGTCGAGTGGGATCTTGAGGACGGCGATGTCGCGGTCGCTCGGGTTCATGGCGGATCTGCCTCTGGTGGGAGCCTAACCCAAGCTCTAGCGGCGCAGCGCGACAACCGCTGCAACACGCCGCCGAAGTCTCACGGGGGCTGCCCTTAGGGCGGCCCCTTTGCTTTTTGGGCGACGCCCCGCGCAGCCGGCCCCCCACTGGTTGCCCGTGCCGATGGCGCCACGCCCGCACGGAACCTGTTCAAGACTGCCACAAACCGATTGCCCGGCCCCCGGCCGCCAGCGAGCCTTCGCCTGCGCGCGCCTCCGCGATTCGATTCGGCGTGCGTTGAGGCTTGGCGGGCTCGGCGGCGCGGCTTCAGGCGCGCGGGACGGCAGATGACGGACGCAAGCACATTCGCATGGCAGCCGGTCGGGCGGCCTTTGTCCGTGACGCGCACGGCCGACTGGCTCCCCGATCTGCTGCAGCCCGATCTCGACGTCGTCTTCGTCGGCACCGCGGCCGGCCGGCGCTCGGCCGACATCGGCCACTACTACGCCGGCGCCGGCAACCGCTTCTGGTCGACGCTCCACCACGTCGGCATCACGCGGCGCGAGTTTGCGCCCGAGGACGACGCGAGCCTGATGGATCTCGGGATCGGCTTCACCGACCTTTCGAAGGTAGGCAGCGGAGCGGATGACAAAATCACGATGGATCAGATCGACCTCGACCGGTTCGAACGATCGCTGTGCGTCTACCAACCGCGCGCAATCGCCTTCACGGGCAAGAAGGCTGCGAGCCTCTGGTTGAAGCGGCGCACCGATCGCATCCGGTACGGCGGCCAGCGTCCGCGCGACAACCTCCCGCAGGTGTTCGTGCTGTGCTCGCCATCGGGCGCCGCGCGACGCTACTGGCGCCTCGATTCCTGGCACGAGCTCGCGGACTGGCTGCGCGCGACGCGGCCGTGGCGTTTTTGAAAGCGCGCGCTGCTAAGCTTTGCAACAAAACTGCAATGAATTTATCGCCGACGCACGGCGACGACAAAGCGCCGCGCGGGCTTGTCGTCAGCGGTGAAGCGCCCTAAGTCGCCCAAGCACGTCCGCGAGTATGCCTGCAGCCCCCTACCTGCCCTTCACCAGGAGCCCTAGTCATGTCTGAAGGATCGCGCGCCCAAGCCTCCATCGCCACCGACCTCTTCGATCCCGTCAAGCTCGGACCCATCACCCTCTCAAATCGCATCGTCATGGCGCCGCTGACCCGCTCGCGCGCCGACGATGCCGGCGTCCCCGGCGAGCTGCAGGCGACCTACTACGCTCAGCGCGCCTCCGCCGGCCTCATCATCACGGAAGCCACCAACATCAGCGCCCAAGGCAAGGGCTACATCCGCACGCCCGGCATCTGGACGCCCGAGCAGGTCGCCGGCTGGCGCCTCACCACCAAGGCGGTGCACGACAAGGGCGGGCACATCTATCTGCAGCTCTGGCACGTCGGCCGCGTCTCCCACCCCGACATTCAGCCGGGCGACCAGCTCCCCGTGGCGCCGAGCGCGATACGCGCCGAAGGCCAGCAGGCCTACACCTACGAGGGGTTCAAGCCGCTCGTCACGCCGCGCGCGCTCGAGACCGAAGAGATCGCCGGCATCGTCGCCGACTACGCACACGCCGCCAAATGCGCCAAGGATGCCGGCTTCGACGGCGTCGAGATCCACTCCGCCAACGGCTACCTGCTGCAGCAGTTCCTCTCCGACAAGACCAACAAGCGCACCGACCGGTACGGCGGCTCCATCGAGAACCGCACGCGCATCGTGGTCGAGGTCGTCGATGCGGTGACGCGCGTGTGGGGCGGCTCGCGCGTCGGCATCAGGCTTTCGCCGCTGACGAAGTTCGCCGACATCGGCGACACCAACCCGGAGCCCGTGTACCTGTCGCTGATCGAGCAGATCAATCCGTTCGGGCTCGCCTACATCCACGTCATCGAGGGCGACACCGGCGGCGAGCGCCACCCGCCCCACAGCTTCGACCTGCAGAAGCTGCGCCGCGCCTTCACAGGCCTCTACATGGCCAACAACGGCTACGATCTCGAGCTTGCCGTCGAGGCGCGCGCCAAGAACCTCGCCGACCTCATCTGCTTCGGAAAGCCCTTCATATCGAACCCCGATCTGGTTGAGCGGCTGCGCGAGGGTGCGGCGCTGACGCCGCCCGATCCGGCGACGTTCTATGCCGGCGACGCGAAGGGCTATATCGACTATCCGGCGCTCGCATAGCCGGAGGTCGCCACGCAGCCCTCGGTCATGCCGTCATGGTTAAGTCGGCGCCGGTAGCGTTTTTCCCGGAATTTTGCGCCTTTTGGGCAACCCATGCGCGGGGCTGGCTGCGCCGCACCGAAATTCGGGCGCTCACGACATAATTAGCTCACGTAGGCGTGGTCCGTTTTCCTCGACACGGGGTGTCGTATGTCAGTCGAGGGAGGTTTGCGTGTTTGGGCGTAGTCACAATCCTGAGCCGAAGTTTCCGGGTTCCCTGGGCACGAGCCCAGAGACGACGCCGCCGCGGCCGCCCGCACCGACCGGTTTCGTGCCGGCGCCCGGCAGCCGGCCCGTATCGATCATCGGGTCCGATCTCGCCATCGTCGGCCAGAAGATCACGCTCGTGTGCCAGAGCACGCTCATGGTCATCGGCGAGGTCAACGGCGACATCAACGGCGACGACGTGACGATCGGCGATACCGGCAAGGTCACCGGCACCATCACCGCGCGCTCGATCACGGTGCACGGCAAGGTCAAGGGCGCGCTGCGCGGCGAGACGATCGCGCTGCATCCGACCGCTCACATCGAAGGCGACGTGGTGCAGAAGAACCTCATCATCGCCGAGGGCGCGAAGTTCGACGGACGCGTGCGCGTCGCCAAGGACGCTTCCGAGATCAAGCCCTTGCTCGATGCCGCAGCGGTTGCCGCCGCGACGGTTGCGGGCTGACGGCGGCGATCGGCTCGAGGATTCGCTAACAGCTCAGGCCGACGTCTTGTCGAGGCCGGTGATGCGCTCGAGCAGCCGCGCCCTGCGCGAGGGCTTGGCGGCGTCCGCGCTGCCGGAATCTGCCGGCTTGGCGGCCGTTGCTCCAGAGGCGGGCTCGGCGGCGCTTGCGGGCTCCTTCGCGCTGTCCCCGTCGAGCGCCTTGAGGAAGCCACTCACGCGCCGCGGATTGCCCTTCTCCTTCTGCGCCTCTTCCTCAGGCGCACCCGCACGCACAAGCCGCGTCACGCGCGGATCGTTGATGCGATCGACGAGCGGGCGGCTTGCCGGCTCCGCCGGCGGAGCGGAGCGACGTGCAGCGCCAGACGCCTGCACCGTGCCCGACCCCAGCCGGCGCATCTCTTCCATGAAGTAGGCGGCCTGCCGCGCCAGCCGCTCGTTGCCGGAGGCGACCTCCGCACGCAGCACCTGGATGGTGGAGCCCTGCTCGTCCGACAGCGCCTTCAGCGCGCTCAGCCTCGCCTTCAGCGCGATCTTGCTGTCCTTGATGCCGCGATCATCGCTGTCGGCGGACTCATACGTCGTCAGCGCCGCCTTGAGCCGCAACACCTCGGCCGCCTGGTCCTGGTTGACCGCCTTGAGGCGCCGGATCTCGGCCTGCGTCTGCGCATCGGCGGCGCCTCCCGCGGCGGTGGCGGCCTCCATGGCGTTGTCGACGGCCTTGAGCGACGCGGCGCTCTGCTCGGTGCTCGAGCTCAGGCCAAATCCCTTGCGACGCCCCACGACCTTTGCGGGCCGGCTCGGCTCGTGCGCGCCGTTGGCACCAGCCAGCGGCTCGCGATCGGCAAGAGCCGCAGCCGCTTCCGCCGCCGGTCCGGCGCGCGTCAGCATCGCCTGCAACCGTGCGATGAGGGCCGCCTGATCCCGGGTCTTCGTGCGCAGCGACTCGATCTCGGTGCGCAGCGCCACCTCGCCGTCGAAGCGCGGGTCGCCGAGGCCTTCGCGATTGCGGGCAGCACGCGTGTTGAGCGCGGCCTTAAGCCGGTGCACCTCGTCCGATTGCTGGGCGTTGATCTGTGTGGCTTCCTCGAGCGCGCGGGTCTGCTTGTCGCTGCTCTGGCTGAGCGTCACGATCTCGCGGTCGCGCTGGAAGAGGAGCTTTCTCGCTTCCGCCAGCCGGTGCTCGACCTTCGGCAGCCGGTCCATGATCGTCTGCTCGAGCACGCGGCGGGCGTTCTCGTGCTCCTCCAGCGAGGAGCGCTGCCGCGCCACGTCGACCTCGAGGCTCGAGATCGCCGCGTCGCGGCGGTTGAGCTCGACCATCTGCCGGGCCGCGGCTTCCGCCGCCTCCTCGACCGTCATCTCCAGCTTGTGGATGCGGATTGCGTACTCGGCCCGCAGCCGGTCCTTATCCGCACGGATCTCCGCTTCGGTGAGCGGCATGGAGCGCTTGAGGAATTCGGTCGTGAGGCGCGCAACCCGCCGCCGGTAGAGGGGCGACAGGAATAGGGTCAGCAGCGCTGCCGTGAGGAAGCCAAGGGCCGCCAGCATGACCATCTCGATACTGATCACGCGCGCGTCCTCGACTGCGAAATCCGACGCAAACTCACCCCCTCGGTCCCATTGAGACGGAGCCTTCCCTCGGCCGATTATCCGACTAGCGAGCATCATGCGCAATGCATCCACCGCGCTTCTCTCCACCGGGCGCTTCTATCCCTATACGGCAGCGACTCAAAACGGGTTCCACGTGGGCTCCCGGGTATACTTTAAATACCCCACGTTGGCACCTAGCCTGAGCCCAATGCCCGACCGGATTGGCGCCAGCGTCACACTGCCGTGGGTCTGGAACTGGATGCCGACCCCGCCGACGATGTAGGCTGAGCCCTGCACGCCGGCATAGCGCTCATAGATCTGCATGGGGTCGCGCAGGTTGTAGACCAGAATCATGGCCTTGGACCCCTCGCCGCCGAAATCGTAGCCCACCGACGGCCCCTGCCAGTACACCTTGTGGACGCCGGCGTCCTTCGTATAGAGCGTGCCCTCGCCGTAGCGCAAACCCGCGACAAAGGCGCCGCCGGCATCCTCGCCCAGGATGTAGCCGTTGGGACGTCCCTGCTTTTGGAAGGCGTACTCGACGACGTTCGCCAGTCCCTCGCTGACCGCGCCGAAGAAGCGATGGCCGGCGCCGATGATCTCGTTCTGCGAATAGCCCTCATGAGGCGGACCGCCGTCGGGCGGCGGCGCGCGGTCGTACTCGCCCGGCGGATGATAGGGCTCGCCGTAGCCGGGCCCCCCATCGTTCGGGCGGCGGGCCGCCGTATCGGGCCCGTCATAGCGGCGATAGTTGTCGCCCTCGCCATAGGCGCCGCCCGGACGGTAGGGCGGTGCAGCGTCTTGCGGCGCCGCATTGGGATCGTAGGCGTCCCCGCGCGGTGGCGTGTAGCCGCCATAGCCGCTGTTCGGGGGTTGATAGGCATCATCCGCCGCGCGCACGCCGTTGGGAAATGGAAGGGTGGCGACGATGAGCGCGGAGGCGGCCGAGAACACGATGGCAGACCGGCGTACCCAGATGGGGTGCGGCATGGCGCGATCCATTGTGTTGCAGAGACGCTCGCAGCCAATCTGCGAGATGCCTGCAATTTTATGATCCTTCGTCGCAAAGTATTACGAAAGTGTGGCCGATCCGCGATCTGGCGTGGCCCGAATACGGCGGCTTTGCAGAGGCTTACGCACTCGCCGACAACGGCGCGCGACCCCATGCCACAAATTTCGGATTGGCAAAGCGCGCGTCACTCTTTCCGTAAGCGAGCGGCTTGCCGTCGAGCGTCGTTACGGTGCCACCGGCGGCATTGAGGATCGCGTGTCCGGCGGCCGTGTCCCACTCGCTCGTCTCACCGAGCCGGGCATAGAGGTCGGCCTCGCCGCGGGCGATCAGGCAGAACTTCAGGGACGAGCTCGCCTTGCGTTTTTCCGCAATCGCGAAGTGCTTCAGGAAGGCATCCGTGCTCTCCGCGGCATGCGAGCGGCTGGCGAAGGCGACGAGCGCATTCAGGTCCGGCTCGCGCCCGTGCAACGGCTTCAGCTCGAGGCCGTCGAGCGTCGCCGCGTCGCCGGGAGCGATCTTGGCTTCGACCGCGTGCTCTCGATCGAGCGTTGCATAGAGCAGCGACAGCGCCGGCGCATAGATGATCCCGAAGACCGGCGACCCGTCCTCGATCAAGCCGATGTTGACCGTGAATTCGGGGCTATTGCGGATGAAGGCGCGCGTGCCGTCGAGCGGATCGACGAGAAAGAAGCGGCCTCCGATCGTGGGCGTGCGCCCAGCCGCCACCTCCTCCTCCGCGATCACCGGGACACCCGGAGCGGCGGCGCTCAGCCCCGCGAGCAGCACCTCCTCGGCCTCATGGTCGGCGATGGTGACGGGCGTGGTGTCGGCCTTGGTCTCGACGGTCACGCCTGCCTTGAAATGCGCCATCTCGATCCGGCCGGCGGCCAGCACCGAGGGGAGCAGCGCATCGAGGAGAAGCCGGTAGTCCTCTTGCCTCATGCGCCGAGCTAATCTCCTGATTCGCGACAAGCGCGCCAATACGGGCGCCACAGTTGCCCCTCAACAGCGGCTGCGGGCGCGGCTTACCAAATAAAACAAGGCTCTCGGCGCGAACTAGCGCCCGGCCTTTGCATCCCTGGTGCGGCGCGTGTATCAGATGGCGAGAGCTCTTCGCAAGCGGCCCCGTTCTCTCGGGTAGTGAGTGCGCCCGAGCCGCTGTCTCCGTTGGGACCTGCGATAGACGAGGGAACATCGATGGGCCAACGCGCCACTCCGTCCGATCTCGAACTAGCGGCACTTATCTCCAGCAAAATCTGTCACGACGTGATTGGCCCGGTTGGCGCCATCTACAACGGGCTCGAGATCCTCGACGAGGACGACGACGAGGAGGCTAAGAACTACGCGCTCGACGTCATCCGCAACGTGACCGAGCAGGCCTCCGCTAGGCTGCAGTTTGCGCGTTTTGCCTTCGGCGCGGCGGGATCCGCCGGCGCCATGATCGATCTCGGCACCGCCGAGCAGATCTCGCGCGGCTTCATCGGTAAGGGCAAGCACAACCTCACCTGGCGCACCGTCCCCGGCCATATGGGCAAGGACAAGGTGAAGCTCCTGCTGAACCTCGTCGCCAGCGCCGTCACCGCGCTGCCGCGCGGCGGCGAGATCGAGGTCCAGATGGGCGGATCGCTCGAGGACCCAAGCTTCCTCATCCGCTGCCGCGGCCCCAACGCGCGCCCGCCGCAGTACCTGGGCGAGTTCATCACCGGCGATCGCCTGCCCGCGCTCGATGCCATGACCATCCAGGCCTACTACACGTGGCGCCTCGCCGGCACGGCCGGCATGCGGCTCGAGGTATTGCCCGACGGGGCCGACGTGCTCTTGTCGGCAAAGCCGCAAGGCGCGAAGTAGCGGCGGCGCAAACTCCGTTCCGCACTGCAAGGAGCGTGGCCGGGCTGGCGCCGGCCGCGCCCCTGCTGCTAAGGCTCGTGCCAGCCAACAACAAGAAGAGCTCCGAACCCGTGCTGCGCGTCGAGCATCTGCAGGCGGGCACGCTGCCGCCCCTCACCTTCGAGGTGGCCGCCGGCGAGTGCCTCGCCATCGAGGGGCCTTCCGGCGCCGGCAAGACGTTGCTCCTGCGCGCCATCGCCGACCTCGATCCCGCGCCCGGGCAGGTGTTCCTCAACGGCGCGGAGCGCAACGAGATGCCGGGCTACGAGTGGCGCCGCCACGTGCGCTACTGCGCAGCCGAGCCCGCGTGGTGGACGGACACGCCGCGCGCGGCGTTCGCGAACGCGCCGCCGGGCCGCGTCGACCGTCTCCTGCATTCGCTCGGGCTTGAGCCACAGGTGCTCGACCGCGCGCTCTCGGCGCTCTCTACCGGCGAGCGCCAGCGGCTGGCACTCGCCCGGGCGCTTACCGACGAGCCGCCGCTGCTGCTGCTGGACGAGCCGACCGGCGCGCTCGATCCGCAATCGGCGGCGCTGGTCGAGGAATTGATCAAGTACCAGATGCTGTCGGGGCGCAGCGCCATCCTCGTGAGCCACGACCGCGGCCAGATCGAGCGGCTCGCTCACGCACGGCTGCTGCTGTCGAAGCCGGCCGCCGCCAGCGCAAGCCCCACCGTCGTGGCTGCACCATGAACGCCGCCGCAAACACCATCGCGCTGACCCCGCTCGATCTCGTGCTGGCGGCGAGCCTGCTCGTGATCAATGCCGCCATCTCTTGGGCCTTCGGCCTGCGGCTCGAGCGCGGCATCGCCTTCGCCGCGACGCGCATGGTGGTCCAGCTCGCGCTCGTCGGGCTCGTGCTGAAATTCATCTTCGCGCAAACCTCGCCCGTGTGGACGCTCGCGCTCGTGCTCGTCATGGCGGCAGCGGCCGGCGTCGAGGTGGTGACGCGCCAGCACCGCCGCCTCAAGGGCTGGCAGGCGTTTGGGCTGTCCTCGGCGACGCTGCTGTTCATCGGCGTTGCCATCACGTCGCTCGGCGTCGGCGTCATCATCGAGCCCGAGCCCTGGTATGCCCCGCGCTACGTGCTGCCGATCCTCGGCATGGTGCTCGGCAACGCCATGACCGCGATGAGCCTCGTGCTGGACACCTTCTGCGAGACCGTCACACGCGAGCGCACGGCGATCGAGGCGCGGCTCGCGCTCGGCGCGCAGCGCCAGGAGGCCATGAGCGGCGCGCTGCGAGCCTCGCTGCGCACCGGCATGACGCCGATCCTCACGTCGATGGCGACGACGGGCATCGTCGCGCTGCCCGGCATGATGACGGGGCAGATCCTCGCCGGCGCCGATCCGGTGGAGGCGGTCAAATATCAGGTCCTGATCATGTTCCTGATCGCTGCCGCGACCGCGCTTGCCTCGTTCTTCGGGGGGCTCGGCGCGGCGCTGCTGCTGACGGACAAGCGCCATCGGCTACGGCTGGAACGGCTCGCCGCCCCGAAATAGGCAGCGGCAGAAATGCGTACGCCGGAGGCGAGCCTCCGGCGCAGCGAGCAAATCGGCAATTGATCGGCGGCTTTTGGCTCAGGGCCCCGCGTCGATCGGCGGCACGACCGCGCCGTGGGTCGCAGCACTCGCGGCGACCGCGGCAGCGGCGGCTTCTTTTGCCGCGGCGGCAGCCGTCTCAGCGGCAACGGCGGCACGCTCGGCGGCGGCAGCGGCGGCTGTTGCGGCAGCGCTGGCGGCAGCCGGATCCTTCTTGTTTGCGGGCTTTGCCGGCGCGTTAGGCGCGGCCGGCGCTTCAGGTACAGCGTCCACGCTCTTCACCGGAGCCGGCACGGCATCCGGGGTCGCGGCTGCGTGTTGCTTCAGCGCTGAGAGAGGGTCCTTCGGAAGCGTACCCGTCTCCGTGACGGCTGGAGGAGCAGGCGCCACAGGCGCCATCTCAGCGGCCTTCGGCGGCTCGACGGCAGGAGGCGGAGTGGGCTCGGCCGCCGCCGGTGTCTCGGCTGGCGGGATCACGGCGGCGGTGTCGGAAGGTGGCGCAGCTTCGGCTGCGGCAGGAGGCGTCGCGGTCTTGGCATCCGCCTTCGCCGTCTTCTTGTCGTGACCCTGGGCGACCGCTTTGCGGATCGGCGTGGGCGGAACGCCGGCCTCACCGTCCTCGGGCGTTGCGGCAGCGGTCTCCGGAATCGAGCCGCCCTTGCCGTCGTTCCAGCAGACGTTGGCGGAGGCGGTGCAGGTGTGCTCGTCGAAGACCACGAAGTTGAGGAACAGCTCGCAGTTCACCGTCTTGGAGCCGGTCTTGTAGTCCTTGATCTTGTTCTGGGCCGCCCACTCGGCGATGTGCTTGTCGAGCAACTCTTTGGCGTCCTTGGTAGGACCGTCCTTGCCATAGTCGTTCACCGTGAAGCCAAAGCGCTTGCACGAGGCATCTGCAGGCGCGGCGCTAACGGCGACGCCTGCGAGCACAGCAACAGCAAGAGTGAGCGCGCGCATCAAAAAGCCCCCTGTCGGCACGGACTAAACACCCGTGATCGCTGAAGCTATAGCGATGAGTCCGTGCCCTGCCTAGGTCCGGATCCACCATTTGTGTGCAGCAAAAAGCAGCGAAACCGGGGCAGTTGGGCCCCTCAGTTCATGTAGGGTGAATCGCCGCCGTTCCGGTTAATGCCGGAATCGAAGAAAAATCCGCTGTCGAAGGGCCCGCCCGGCGACTGCTTGTTGATGTACGGGTCGATGTAGCCGCCGTAGAGCTGGAAGTAGCGGGCGATCGACGCGGGCGAATTTTCGTTGCTGGGGCTCAGGGTGTACCCGCGCGCCTGGGTGCGCCGCTTGGCCTTGCGCGGGGGCTTCGGCTGGTCGCCGTCATCGGCCCGCGCGCCGGCGATCGTGTTCATCCCGGCGACATCCGCCGTGACGAAGACGAGTAGCCCCGCCGCGCTCAAGAGAAGGGCGTAAGCGAGTGAACGGCTCATGATCTGACAGCCCCTTGTTCCTTCGGTCCGCTCCCGGACCACATCGCTGTATCTGGGGCGGAGAATACCGAAATTCGCCCCCCAAACCGGCAAAAGCGTGTTCTGCCACGCGTTTTGCGATCCTCTGTCACCCACCGAACACGCCCGGCTCGGGGACACGCCTAGCCGCTGTTCAGTTCCACCAAAGGGGCGCAACCGAACAGTCGGCAGTATCATTCCCATACACTGCTTAGTGAGACATTAACCGGCCGGCGCCCACGGCAGCCTGATCTATGTCAGCGTCAGCTCTTGCAGATCGTGGAGGTGCCGACACAGTTGTATCCGAGACCGCCCGGCTTGCACGAGTAGGACGGCGAGCTGACGCGGTAGCCCGGCGTCGAGCCGGTTGCCATCCAGCTTGCCCACACACCCCAGTCAAACGACTGCAGCAGCGCCTCGTAGACCTGGGACTTCGCGCCCGAGATGGTGGTGTTCGTACCCGAGGCCGTTTTCTTGAAGCAGGACCCGGCCTGTGCGGGCGCACCGGCGCCAAGTGAGAATGCGGCGAGGGCCGCAACCGCGATCGCCGCGTGCTGAAGTTTGGTCATTGTCGGCATCCTCCGTACCAAGACGCTTTCGGTGGAGCCGAGCTTGCCGCAGGCGGGCGCCGTTGCCCATCGGGGAGCGGGTAAAACACGAAAAAATGCGGGGGATCGTGGCCGCCAAGTGACGCCACGCGCAAAATGCGAAGGTCGAGACTATCGCCGAAACTGCCGGCGGTCGGACCCGCTCAGGCTGAGCCTTGCAGGTTTATGGCCTTGGGGCCTTTGCCACGCTTGTCGGGCTCGGTCTCGAAGGAAATGCGCATCCCCTCGTCGAGATTGCCGATGCCGGCGCGCTCGACGGCCGTCACGTGCACGAACACGTCCTTGCCGCCGTCGTCAGGCTTGATGAAACCGAACCCTTTCTGGGCATTGTAAAATTTCACGGTGCCAATCTGGCGCATCGCGGAAGTCTCCTAACATCGGTCGGCGGGGGAGGAACGGGCTCGCAAGAGCCGGCGCTGCAGACTCGGGAGTCTTCGCAATTCGGGAGGTGGCTAAGGCGCGAGAGCACGGCATGCGCGCAAAAATCTCAAACCAACGCAAAGTCTCCGCCGGGATCGATCAACTGCCCGAGCGCGACAAATTATCCGGGAAAGGCGCAATTGGCGCAAGAGGTCACACGGGATGCTTGCGCAACGGAGGGGCATCCGAGCCGAGCTCGTGCAGCAGGAAGCGTGCGCCTTCGCCCTGCGCCAGCAGGCGCACGAGAACCGGCAGCAGCGCCTTGAGCTTGGCTTCGAGCGTGTAGGGCGCGTTTACCAAAATGAGCCCGGCGCCATTGAGGCGCAGAGCGTCATCGCCGCCGCGGATCATCAGCTCGACCGCAAGCACCTTCGAGAGCTCGAGCGCGGCGATCTTGCGGCGAAAAGCGGTGACCTCCTGCACGTCCTTGATCGGATACCAGAGCAGAAACGTGCCGGTCGCGAAACGGCGCACGGCCTCTCCCAGCCCCTCGACCAGGCGGTCGAGCTCACCCTGCTCCTCGAAGGCCGGGTCGACGAGCACGACACCGCGGCGCTCCTTCGGCGGCAGCAGCGACTTGAGCGCCGTCCAGCCATCAAGCGAGAGCACCTTGGTCGCGCCGTCGCGCGCAAAGAGCTTCGCCAGCTCCGCGTGGTCCTCGGGATGCAGCTCGTTGACGACGAGGCGATCGCTCGCACGCATCAACCGGCGCGCAATCAGCGGACTGCCGGGATAACGCGTGAGCGGCCCGGGCCCGTTCACCTCGCGCACCACCGCCAGGTAGGGCGCGAGGATGGCGGCAACGTCGGCCGGCAGCTCGGCATCGATGACGCGTCCGATGCCGGCACGCCATTCGCCCGTCTTGAGGGCGGCTTCGGAGCTGAGATCGTAGAGGCCGATGCCGGCGTGGGTGTCGATGATGCGGAACGCTGCCGGCTTGCCCTTGAGGTGCTCGATGACGAGCGCCAGGACCGCGTGCTTCAGCACGTCCGCGAAATTGCCGGCGTGATAGGCGTGGCGATAGTTCATGGCACGCGCATCAGAGCCCCGGGCGCCGTGGTGTCAAGGCAGGCGCGCTAGCGGTGCTTCCACAGCGTCCGCTGCGTGACCACGTAATCGACGCGCCCCATCTGCAGCGCCTTCAACGCATCGTGCGGCCGATTGATGATCGGCTCCTCGTGCACGTTGAAGGAGGTGTTGATCAGTGCGGGGATGCCGGTCATGCGCTCGTACTGCTCGATGATGTCGTAATAGAGCGGGTTCGTCTCGCGCGCGACGACCTGCGGGCGCGCCGTGCCGTCGACGTGCACGACCGCGGGGATCTTGTCCTTCCACTCCGGCTTTACGTTGCAGGTCACGGTCATGAACTGCGCCGTGTACATGAGGCTCTGCGGCAGGTCGAAGAGATCGCCGCAGCGTTCCTTGCGCACGACCGGCGCAAACGGCATGAACTCGGTGCGCTCCAGCCGCTGGTTGAGCCAGTCGTTGATCTTGCGGTCGACGGGGGAGGCCATGATGCTGCGGGCTCCCAGCGCGCGCGGACCGTACTCGCCGCGGCCGAGATACGTGCCGACGACCTTGCCCTCGACAATCAGCTCCGCACAGCGCTGCGCCAGCTCCGGCGCCCCGTTCGGCGTCGTCAGCACGGCTTCCGAGCCGGCCGCGCGGAACACGTCGTCGGCGCCGTCCGTGTAGTCGCGGCCGAGATAGACGTCGGGAAGCACCGAGCGGTTGGCGAGCCAGGTCTTGAGCCTGTCGCGCTCAAGCAGGTACTCGAGTGCGCCGCCCGCCGCCTCGCCCTGGTCCGACATGGCCGGATAGACGAATACTTCGTCGAACGAGAAGCGCTCGGCGATGCGCTGCGTCAGCTTCACATTGGCGAATACACCGCCGCACAGCGCCAGGTTGCGCGCGGGGTTGCGCTTCATCATGCGGTCGAGCGAGACGAGCGTCAGCTCCTCCAGCACGTCCTGCACGGACGCGGCCACGTCCTCGCGCTTGCCGCTTGCCGCGATCTCCTCGACCGTGCGCACGATCTCGCGCGCGTGCACCACGGCACGGATCTCGCCGTCGTCCAAGAGCTCATAGAACTTGCGCAGGCGCGGGGCGTAGATGGGCTTGCCGAAAGCGGCGAGCCCCAGCACCTTGCCCTCGTGGCGCAGCGGGCGGAAGCCCAGCGCCTGCGTAACGTGATAGTAGAGGTGACCCATGCTGTCGCCGCGGTTCTGCGGCCGCGAGTAGGCGCGCGAATCCGCCTCTCCGCCGAACAGCTCCGTCAGCTTGCCGTCCTTCAGCAGGCGCGCGCTGTAGAAGGTGCGGTCGCCGCCGCCGTCGGAGGTGTAGATCAGCGCGTCGTCCCAGCGCGTGTGGAACAGGACGCCCAGCGCGTGCGACAGATGGTGGTTGTAGAAATAGATTTCCTTGGGAGCGAGCTCATATTGCGCGAGATAAGCGCGCGCATCGAATGCCTTCAGCGGGTCCTTGATGAAGTTGCGCACCATGACGCGGATGAGCTCGAGGGAATCGTCTTTCGCCTGCTGTGGGAACGGCAGGTGCGCGCGCAGCGTGAAATACTCTTTCGGGTAGCGCGTGCGCGGCAGGCAGACGACGTCGACGTCGGAGAACGAGAGGCCCGCCTGCTCGAGGCATTCGCGCGCGGCTTCCGTCGGAAAGCGGCCGCCATCGCCCTTGCGCCGGGTCGGCCGCTCCTGCGCGACCGCTGCAATCAGCTTGTAGTCATCGAAAATCGCCGCGCATGCATCGTGCTGGATATAGATGCCTAAAATCCGCATATTTTTCAGGAAGCTTTGAGAGGGGAGGCCAGATTTCGCGGGATCATAGGTGCTGCCCCTAGCCTCCGCAAGGCGCTGCCAGGCGCCATCCCTAACTCGCGCGGCCGCTCGCCTAAGCCTTCTTCTCCCACTTCCCCGCCGCGCTCTGCTGCCAGTAGGTGACGGGGCAGCCGGCGCCCTTCGCCGCCGTCCATTGCGCGCGCGCCTTGGCGACCGCGTCGCTATCGTTGCCGTCGAAGAGACAGACGATGCGCACGAAGCCGGCGAAGGCGTCCATCTCGGCGCCATCGACGAGGAAGCGCACGCCTGCTCCGTTGGGAGTTTCGGGACCGGTCGTGAGATACACGGGCTGCTCAGCGGCGTGGCCGTCTTTCGCCGTGCCGTGCGCGAGGAAGCTCTCCTCCTTGTACGTCCACAGCGCGAGGTCGATCGCCGCAAGACGCTCCGGTGAGCCCGCCTGCACCACCGCGCGCCAGCCGCGCTCCAGCGTCTTCTCGACGAGGTTCGGCAGAACCTTTTCGAGACCCTGTTGCTCGAGGTGATAAAAAAGAACCTCGGTAGCGTTCAAGAACCCTGTGCTCCGTCTGGAAAACATCTCGCTGCACTGCGGCGAGCTTAGACGGCTCCGCGCGAAATGCCAAAAGGCCTTGCATCGCAAACCCCTAAGACATATCTCTGGCCGTCCGGAACGGCGCCAGACGTGCGGCTGTCGTCCGTGCGGGTGGTGAGCTGGCGGCATCTTAGGGTTCGCCGCCGCTCCCGCCCGCTGCGTTTCTAGCCAGCCTGCAGTCGAGAAATCCCGCGAGGCTCAGCGCCGCGTGAGATACTTGCGTGGCACCAGCCCCTCGGCGACGAGCGCGTCGATGCAGCGCTTTGTGAGCGAATTGCGCGAGGCTTCCATGCAGGCATTGAGCGACGTCGAGCCCACCGCATAGGCCGAGCAAAACCGGTAGTAGTCGTTTTCACACGCGGTGTTGACGCGCGCCGAGTAGGCCTGCGCGGCCGGCGCGACTGCGGCGAGCAGCAGCCCCGCCATAACGCACCGCACGACTGCCGCAACCTTGCGGCTGCGGTCACCACAGAACTCCAACATGACCCACATGTCCCTCTTGATGTGCCAGTGATGCGCAAAGTCCCGACTGTCACGGCAGCGAGGTGCTCCTCGAGCTGCCGGTCTTCGATCCTAGCTCAGCGCTCTCGGGGCGTCCGTATCCGCGCGGCCTCGCCGCGACAAAAATTGCATCCGCCTCACTTGCGCTTGTCGTAGGGATTGTCGCCCTTGCGCAGGTTGAGACGGAGCGGAACGCCCGGCAGGTCGAAGGCCTCGCGCAGGCTGTTGGTCAGGTAGCGAATGTAGGACTTCGGCAATTCTTCGGGCTGCGAGCAGAAGGCGACGAACGTCGGCGGGCGCGCCGAGGGTTGCGTCATGAAGCGGATCTTGATGCGACGCCCGCGCGCGGCCGGGGGCGCGTGCCGCGAGAGCGCCTCCTCGAGCCAGCGGTTGAGGGCGGAGGTCGACACGCGGCGGTTCCAGGTGTCGTAGGCGGCAAGGATCGCAGACGAGAGCTTGTCGAGCTTGCGTCCGCCGAGCGCAGAGATGGGAACCAGGGCGACGCCCGGCACCTGCGACAGCCGATCCGTCAAGCCCTCGCGCAACTCCTTCAGCGTCTTCTGCTTGTCCTCGACGAGATCCCATTTGTTGATGGCGAGGACGAGCGCGCGGCCCTCCTGCGTGACGAGATCGGCGATGGTGAGATCCTGGTGCTCGATCGACCGCTCGGCATCGATGAGGACGACGACAACCTCGGCAAACCGGATCGCGCGGATGCTGTCGCTCGCGCCCAGGAGCTCGGCTGCGTCCGTCACCCTGGCTTTGCGGCGCAGACCGGCCGTATCGAAGAGGCGCACCTTGCGCCCCGACCATTCGAGGTCGCTCGCCACCGCGTCGCGCGTCAGCCCCGGCTCGGGTCCCGTGATCATGCGCTCCTCGCCGAGGAAGGCGTTGACCAGCGTCGACTTGCCGGCGTTGGGGCGCCCGACGATGGCAACGCGGATGGGCCGCGCCGATCCAGCCTCGAGGCGGGCATCGAGTTCCGACTCGTCCGCAGGCTCGCCGCGTTTCCTGACGACCGGCTTCAGGCCGAGCGCCGCCAGCATATCGGCCACGAGATCGACCAGGCCTTCGCCGTGCTCGGCCGAGATCGCGACCGGCTCGCCGAAGCCTAGCTCGAAAGCGGCGTAGAAGCCCGCCTCCCCCACGCGCCCCTCGCACTTATTGGCGACGACGATAACCGGGCGCCCCGAGGCGCGCACGAGCTGGGCGAACACCTTGTCGCTCGGCGTCACGCCTTCGCGCGCATCGATCAGGAACAGCACGAGATCGGCCTCGGCGAGCGCCGTCTCGGTCTGCTGACGCATGCGCTCGGCGATCGAACCGCGTTTCGCCTCCTCGAGACCCGCCGTATCGACGATCGTGACGGCGTTGCCGGAGAGATCCGCCTCGCCCGCGCGGCGGTCGCGCGTCAGCCCCGGCATATCGGAGACGAGGGCCGAGCGTTTGCCCGTCAGACGGTTGAACAGCGTCGACTTGCCGACGTTGGGCCGGCCGATGATGGCGATGACGGGTGTGGGCATCGGTGAAGGGGGCTCAAACCATATGGGGGCGCACTTATCGCGCATCGGGCCGCGTGAGCATAGGTGGCGCGCGTGAGCAATTCGCTACCGCGGTGGGCGCGGCGGCAATGCTTCGCCGGGCTCGACTAGCGTCGGCTCCGCTAGTTAAGCGCGATCAGCTTGGCGTTGTCGGTCAGGATATACATGCGCCCCTGGGCGACGACGGGGGGCACGTAGACCGGGCTGCCCAGCTCCTTCTGCGACACCACTCGCCCCGTCGACGCCTCGACGCCGACGAGCGCTCCCTTGGCGGAGACGAGCCAGAGCATGTTGCCCGCAAGCGTCGGCCCCGACCAGGCGCTGGTACCAGGCAGCTTGATCGTCCACTGCACCTTGCCGTCGCGACGCGAGATGGCGAGGAGCTGACCCTGTATGTCGACGACGAACACGCTGCCGCCGGCCACCCACGGCTGCTGCGTGCCGGGGACGTTGAGCGACCAAAGCCGCTCGCCCGTCGCCATCTGCGTTGCAACCATGCGCCCGGCATGACCGACGGCGAACACCGTGCCGCCGTCGATCGCCGGCCTTGCCGCGTCGCTCATCGATGTCATCTCGGAGGTCATGCGCGTGCGCGACAGGCTCTCCGTCCACGCCGCCGACCCGTCGGCGACATGCAGCGCGACGAGATCGCCGGAGGGATAGGGAACCACTACGATATCGCCTTCGACAGCAGGGCTCGCGTTGTTAATCAGGCTCGCCTGCTGCGGCAGGCCACGTACCGACCACAGCTCGCCGCCATCTGCGCCGGCGAGGCAGAAGAACTTGCCGTCGAGCGCCACCACGAACACCTTGCCGCCAACCGCGGCGGGAGCGGAGCGCACGGGAGCATCGAGCTGCTTCTCCCAGATCTTCGCTCCCGTCTCCGGGTCGAGCGCGACGACATTGCCGAAACCGCTCGCGGCATAGAGGCGGCCGCCGTCGACGGCGAGACCGCCGCCGTAGCCACCCGAGCCGTCATCGCCGCCGCCGAGCGAGAACGCCGACAGAAAGCTCGAGCTCGTATTCTCACGGCCGGGCCGCAAGGAGACGCGCCACAGAGATGAGCCCGAGGTCGAGAAGGCGCTGACGTTGCCCTTGGCGTCGAGGGCATAGACATGGTTGGCGTAAACGATCGGGCTTGCGGTCACGCGGCCGGCGCTGCTCGAGCCCGAGCCTGCGTCGGCCCTCCACGCCTCTTGTCCAGAGCCGGAGAAGGCGAGATGACCCGGTGAATTGTTGGCCAAGCCGCCCGGCTGCGCCCAGTCCTCGTTGGCGAACGGAGCCGGCAGCATAATCGGAGCGCTGGCATCCGCCAGCTCGCCGGTCACGATCGAGCTTTGCGTTTGCATCACGGGGATGCGCTTGCCAGGAAGCGGCACCGCCTTCTCGGCGAAGGGATTGAGGTCGTTGAGCTTGGGCAGCGTGGGACCGTCTGCGCAACCGCAGAGCAGAGCGAGAACCGAAAGGCCCCCCCCGAAAATGCCCCACCGCCTGATCCCACCCCTCATACGGGTCCCCTCTACTTCTTCGCTTCGGCCGGCGGCGTGGCATCCGGTGCACTGATGACGGCCGGCGCCGGTGCCCCCGGCGCGATCGGCTCGGCGGCCGCCTTCTTGCCGATCTCCGACGCAGCGATCTCGGCGAGCACGATCTGCGCGCGCTCGGCGATGCTCTGCGGCGTCTTCTGGTCGATAAGAAGCGGCGTCAACGTCGAGCGCGCTTCGTCCGCCTTGCCGGCCTTGAACGCCGCGACTCCTAGGAGCTCACGCGCACTGAAGCGCCACGGACTCGCGTCGGCCATCAGAGGGGTGAGCCGATTCTGCAGCTCGGTAAAGTCGGCCTCGCCCATGCGCGCGGATGCCGCCTGCAGCGCCGCGTAGTCGCGCAGCAAGGGATCGGCACTGGCGGATTTGGCGAGCTCCTCGTAGGCGGCGATAGCTTCGGCCTTCTTGCCCTGCTTTAGGAGCACGCCCGCAAGCTGCAGCCGCGCAAGCTCGGGGTAGCCGCCGGTGCCATCGGCGACGACGGACGCGAATTCCTTTTCCGCGCTGCCGTCCTTGCCAGTGGAGGCAAGCTCCATGGCACCTTCGTAGCGCTCGCCCGTCGTCTGCGCAGCGGTAACGCGCCGGTTCTCCACAAACTTGTAGCCGAGCACGCCGATTACGATCAGCGCCGCGCCCGCGATGAAGTACGTCCCGTACTCTTTCCAGAGCCGCTCGAAGCGCTCGCGCCTGATTTCTTCTTCGACTTCGCGGAGAAAATTGTCGTCCTGATTGGCCATGCCGGTGTCAGCCCCTGATCCTTGGCGCTTTTCTTATCAGAGGCCCAAGTGCGGGCGTCTGGAACCCCGCATACATAGCCGACAACTTCCGGTGCGCAAGTGATTGATTGACCAAGGCCTAAACCGGCCCGGGGCCACCCCTCGTCACTTGCTGGCCGGGTTTTTCGGCTTTTTCGTGGCCCTCGTCTCGTGGGCGCCGACGCGCTCGCGGGCACGGACGGGCTGCACCTTGCCCTCGTCTTGCATGGGATAGGTGTGCTCGGGCGTCGGGAATGCGCGCGAGCGGACATCCTCCGCATAGGCGCGGATCGCACCTTCGATCACCTCGCCGACCTTGCCGAACTTCTTGACGAAGCGCGGCACGCGCGGCGAGAGGCCAAGCATGTCTTCCATGACGAGTATCTGACCGTCGCAGGCGCGCGAGGCGCCAATTCCGATGGTGGGAATCGGAATGGATTGGGTGATGCGCGCCGCCAGCGGCTCAGTGATCGCCTCGAGCACGATGCCGAATGCGCCGGCGTCGGCGACCTGCTGCGCATCCTCCTCGATCGCCGCCCACTGGTCGTGCCGGCGCCCTTGCGCCTTGAAGCCGCCGATGACGTTCACCGACTGCGGCGTCAATCCGATGTGCGACATCACCGGAATCCCGCGGTCGACGAGATAACGGATCGTCTCGGCCATGCGCCGGCCGCCCTCGATCTTCACCGCGCCGCAATCGGTCTCCTTCATCACGCGAGCGCAATTGCGAAACGCCATCGCGGGGCTTTCCTCATAGGATCCGAACGGCATATCGACGACAACCAGCGCGCGCCTGGCGCCGCGCACAACTGCGCGACCATGCATGATCATCAGTTCGAGCGGCACCGGCACGGTTGTCTCGTAGCCGTGCATAACCATGCCGAGGCTGTCGCCGACGAGCAGGAAATCGCAGTAGCGATCCGCGATCGCCGCGGTATGCGCGTGATAGGCGGTAAGCGCGACGATGGGCTCGCCCCGGCCCTTCATGGCCGCGATGTCCGGGGCCATCACCCGTTTGACTGTGGAGTGAGATGACATGGCAGCGAGCATACTCGTTTCATGGGGCCGCGTCCGCGGCCGTTGCCCGTACATAGGGCGGGCACACCGTGATCGGACGGCACCTATTCATTTTTTTCAGCACTTCCAAGACGTAATCCGCTTGAACTGCGCCTTCTGCTAACGAAGATTTAGGGTTAAAACCAGCATATAATCTGGTCTGTTCAGACACACTCTCAGCTTGGGCGGGTGCTTTCTTGCAAACCTTCAGTAAATCGGGGCTGGGCTCCCTGAAAAAACACCTCTCCACCTCGGCATTGGTTGCTGCGGCACTTTTCGGTTCCGGCATATTCAGCGGCGCCGAAGCGCAGTTTTTCCCCTGGGGCGGCGGCGGCGGATGGGGCAACTCGCAATGGGACGACCGCCCGCGACGCGTGCGCCGCATTCCGCGCAACGTCGAGGACGACGGCGAAAAAATCGTCTCTACCCTGCCGAAGCCGACGGGTCCTTTGGTGATCGTCATCTCCATCGGCAAGCAGACCGTGTCGATTTATGACGGCACACAAAAGATCGCGACCTCGCCCATCTCCAGCGGCATGCCCGGCCACGATTCTCCCACCGGCGTCTTCTCCATCCTCGAGAAGAACCGCTACCACTACTCCAACCTCTACGGCGGCGCGCCGATGCCGTTCATGCAGCGCGTCACCAACTCGGGCGTCGCCATGCACCAGGGCGTGGTCCCGGGCTATCCCGCCTCGCACGGCTGCATCCGCCTTCCGGCCGCCTTCGCGCGCAACCTGTTCGGCATCACCGATGTCGGCGCGCGCGTCATCATCACCCAGGACGATCTAACCCCTGCCGAGTTCTCGAGCCCGCACCTGATCGCGCCGCTGCCGCCCGACGAGCAGGCAAGCAACGACACGCCGGCCCGCGTCGCCACCGCCGAAACCGCGTCCGCCACGACCAAGGACTTCCCGTCCGTGATCGGCGTGACGCAGGCAACGGCCGCCGAGGCGACCGACAAGCCGCGCACGCGCGCTGCCGCGGCGACCGCCCGCGCCGCCGAGAAGATCCAGCTTTCGGCCGCCATCACGGACGCGGAGAACGCAAAGACGACCGCGGTCGCGAATGCAAAGGCGATGGCTGACGCTGCGCGCGCCGCAAGGGATGCGATCGGCAAGGCCCGCGCAGAGCAGAGCCGGCTCAAGGATGCCGCCGACAAGGCCGTCCGCGAGGCCGCCAACGGAGCCGAGAAGTTCAAGGACTTCACCGCCAAGCTGGTGAAGGTCGACGTGAATACACTCACCAAGGAAGACCTCGACAAGCAGTCCGCTGACGAGACGGCCGAGGAGACGAAGACGCTCGATCTTGCCGACGCGATTGCGGTGGCAAAGAAGGCCGCGGCCGATCAGGCTCCGATCGTCGACAAGGCCGTCGCTGACGCCGCCGCTGCCGACAAGGTCGCCAAGACCGCCGCCGAGGCCGCCAAAGCTGCGGACAAGGCGATCGTCGACGCCAGAGCCGCCCTCGCCTCCGCCAACGCCATCGACGAGCGCAAGGACAACCCGGTCTCGATCTTCATCAGTCGCAAGACCGGTCGACTGCAGGCCAAGCTCGGCATGGGCGATCCCGTGATCGACGTTCCCGTCACCATCAAGAATCCGAACCAGCCGCTCGGCACGCACGTCTTCACAGCGGTCGGCTATACGCCCGGCGAGAAAGGCATGCGCTGGAACGTGGTGACCGTGAATGCGACGCCCAAAGCCGAGAATACCTATCGCCGCCGCCACCGCCATGAGGACGAGACCTACGTTGCGCCTGCTGGCGACGACGCCGATCCCGCCAACGCGCTCGAGCGCGTCGAGATCCCGGCGGACACGCAGCAGCGCCTCGCCGAGCTCCTGAAGCCCGGCTCGTCGTTCATCATCACCGACTACGGCCTCAGCCGCGAGACGAGCAAGCGCACCGACTTCATCATCGAGCCGTGGCGCAGCAGCACGGCGGCGCCGGTCGAGTACGAAGGCGGCCGCACCCCGGACTGATCGGGTGACGCTCGAGATCAAGGGTGCAATGGCCTGGCCGTTGCACCCTTTTTTGTTCGCGCGCGGTCGCCCGGCTCAGCCCGGCAAGCGGACCCTGCGCTCGGGCGGCGAGACGAGCACCGCGACCGGGTCGCCGATCGCAACGCGCCCGCCCTCGAGCACACGGCAGGTTACGCCGCCGCGCCATTCCGGGTAGAGCGCACGCATGAGCCCAGCGCGGGCTTCGTCCATGCGTCTGCACGGCGTCGTCGGATAGGTGACCTCGAGCAGCACTGGGCCGATGCGCACGATGCCGCCGAGCGCTCGCGGCAGCTCCACGCCTTCGACGAGAAGGTTTGCCCGCCGCGCGGTCCAGTGAACCTCTGCCGCGCCGCTCGTCTCGGCGAGGTCGGCGAGCGCGGCCTCCCAGGCTTCGCGTGCGAGAATGGTAACGCCGCGGCGTGGAAACTTCTGGCCCTTGTGATCGCCCTCGACGCCGCCGCCTTCCGCAATCAGCGCGCTCTCGACGGTCTGCATTGGCGCGCGGTGCGCCGGCCGATGCGCGATACCGATCAGGCGCCCTGTCGCCTGCTCGCTCATCCGAGCGGCGAGACGCCGATGACGAGCTGATGCGCCCACAACAGGATCACGAGATAGAGCGCGGTGCCCACGCCCAGCACGATGAGGTCGTTGTACCAGGGGCCCGTCTTGGCCCCGATCGGCCCCAGCGCGTGACGCTTCTTGACCGAGATGCGGTCATAGACGGCAAACGCGAGGAAGCTGCCGAACAGCACGAGCGCGGCAAGGTCGCCGTTGGCGAGCAGATGCGCGAGCGCCCAGATCTTGATGGCAACCAGCATCGGATGCTTCAGCATCGTGTGGATGCGCGAGGGCACGTACGCCGCGACGAGCGCGATGATCGCCGGCCACATGAGACCGACGGCCAGGTGCCGCGTCCACAGCGGGGGCACCCAGAGCTGCGGGTTCTTGCCCGGGTGCATCTGCAGCTTCGCGAAGCCCACCACGATCAGCGCGAAGCCGATGAGCGAGACGATGCCGAAAATCGCCTTGTAGCCGGTGAGGCCGAAGCGGGCGATGAGCCCATCGCGCATCGCTGCGTTGGAGGGCACGAGGTGGATCGCGAAGAAGATCACCAAACCGATTACCAGCACGAGCATGACAAGCGCCCCCTAATCCTCCCGGCGTGGACATCGTTGCCACGCTACGGTCATCACTATAGGCTTTTATAGACACTCATTTAGAGTCTGGGCGCTTCGGTCGCCAGTGCATTCGCGGCCGTTTTTGTGCGGGAAAGCGCGGCCTCGTCGTCGGAGAGGTGGGTCATGCGTATTTTCGCCGCTCCCGTTGCGTCCCCGCCGGCTCCACGCGTCAGCGTCGCGTTTCCAGTCGGTCCCCAACCCAAGTTGAGTGGCGTCTTCACACCCCAACCCAAGCCACGAGGGATGAGCGCTGCCATGGCCGCCAAGCCGAACGCCAAGCCGAACGCAAGGACACGGTCCCCGAATCGGAGCGCGCACTCGCGCAGGAGATCGCCAAGGCGATGCAGCCGCCGCTCATGAGCCGGCTTGCGCGCATCCAGAGGTCGTTTGGCGAGCCGGCGGAGGCGGGGACGCATGATTCGCCCGCGCCACCTGCCGGGACGCCGCTGCCCGTTCCCGAGGGCGCAGCGCCGCCGCCCATGTCGGCCGCAATGCGCGACCTCATCGCCGATGATCCCGACGCCGGCTTCTCGACGCCGCCGTCGGCCGCATGGCTCGGAAAGGCGCGGCGCGAGCGCAACCGCGCGCGCCTGAACAATGCAATCGCCTGGGTTGCGACGCTCGTCATCGGCGGCAGCATCGTCATGGCGGCCATGCTGATGCTCCCGCGCTAGAGAGCGCAGGCTCTTACGGCAGGAACCCCTTGTCGAGGTCGAGCGCCTGGCGCTCCTGCGAGCGGCCCTGGCCGTCGAGCCGCGTTGCCGTCCAGGCAATGTGAGTGCCTCCCTCCTGCGACGTGCGCGAGCGCAAGGAGACCGCGACCGTCTCGCCCGCCTCGGCGGCGAGCGGCGAAAGCAGCGGGAAATAGAGCTGCTCCCAGTGTGTGCGTGCTTGCCCCGGCGCGGTCGAGAGCACGATGCCGGGCGCGAGCTCGGCACGCCACCAGGTGGCAAAGCCATAGACGGTGACGGGCGACGCGAGCTTCCAGGATGCCTCGCCCTTACGCGTAGAGCGGTTCTCCTTGGCGAAGTCGACCGTGTCCCAGACTTTCGCGCTCGCTCCACCCTCGAGCAGCTCCTTCGGCGCCAGCGTGCGCACGTAGATGTTATTCAGGCTCATCGTCTTCGCCGCCGTGAGGTCGAAGCCGGTCTCGTCCCAGGCGCTGAGCTCGGAGTGGATGCGCTCGCTGACGACGGGCGCGACGAACTGCTCGATGCTCCGCGGAATGATGACGCCGCCGGGCTCGAGAAAGCGGGCGCGCGCGTCGTTCAGCGTCTCGATGATGTGCTCCTCGAAGGGATAGTTGCCGAGCGTCTCGGACACGACGACGTCGACTTTCGGCGGATCGACCATCTCGGTCGAGTGGCACGGCATCAGATGCGCGTTCTTCACGCGGTTGGCTTTCAGCGCCTTGCCGGCGACGCCCGCGACCTCGGCCGCCTCGTAGAGGTACACTTCGCGCGCGCCGAGCCGCGCCGCCATCAACGACAGCAGTCCCGTGCCGGCGCCGATGTCGGCGACCGTCGTCTCGCCGCGGCGGATGACGGCGGCGAGCGCGCGCCCGAAGGCCTCGTTGCGCACGCGGTCGGCGATCAGCGTCCGATGGTATTCGATGCGCATTGCTAAAGCTTCAGCTCCGGGCCGCGGATCTGGTAGAGCATCAACGCCGTGGCGACAGCGAGATTGAGCGAGTTGAGGCGCCCCGCCATGGGGATCTTGACGAGCCGCGTGCAGGCCTTCGCGACCGGCTCCGACAGCCCTGGCCCCTCGCTGCCCATGACGAGCAGCGCCGGGGCGCGATAGCGCACGCTGCGGAAATCCTCGTGCGCTTCGAGCGTGGTTCCGACCACGTCGGCTGGCCAGCCCGCACGCCAGGACAGGAACGCCTCTTGCGTCATGCGGATGAGCGGCACGGCGAAGATCGAGCCCATCGTCGCGCGCACGCACTCGCGCGAATAGGGGTCGCAGCTCTGACCGATGAGGATGGTCCCGCTGGCACCGACCGCGTCCGCCGTGCGCAGGATGGTGCCGAGGTTGCCCGGATCGCGAACCTCCTCCAGCGCGAGCCAGAGCTGCGCGCGGTCGACCTTGGCGGCGGGCGGCACCTCAGCCCAGCGCTGGCGGAACACGCCGAGCATGCTCTGCGGGTTGTCCTTCGAAGCAAGCTTGCCGAGCACGGCCTCCGACACCTCGAGGCATTCCGCACCCGCCTTGAGCGCCCATTCGACGAGCCCGCGTGCCACCCCGCTCGCAGCCGAGCCGGCGCGGTAGACGAGCGTCTCGGGAACGAAGCCGTTGTCGCGCGCGGTGATGAGGATCGAGGCGCCTTCGGCGACGAACAGCCCCGTCTCCTTGCGCACCTTGCGCATCTCGAGCGCGCGGATCGCCTTGACGCGATCGTTCTGCAGGCTGGTGATGGGTTTCGGTGCGGGCTCAATCGGCATCGGAGACCCACCGCGTGAAGAGGGACGTCGGCAAGGCGCGCGCACCGGCACCCTGCTCGCGGATCGCGAGCTCACCCGACTCGAAGCGGCCGCCGCGCGCGGAGAGCACCTCGCGGCAGAGCTGGTCGAAGGCGAGCGAGGAGGCACGGATCGCGTAGATCGTCAGCACCAGCGAAGCATGAGACGGCGCAAGCAGGCGCGCGCAGTCTTGCATGAGCGGCGGCAACCCGGTGAACAGGTCCCACACCTCACCCTCCGGCCCGCGCCCGAACTTCGGCGGATCGACGAGCAGCACGTGGTAGGTCTTGCCGCGGCGCACCTCGCGCGCGACGAACTTCTGCGCGTCATCGAGGATCCAGCGGATTGGCGCCGCGCCGAGGTTGGAGGCGGCCTGGTTCTCCTTCGCCCATGCTATCGCCTTCTTGGAAGCATCGACGTGCGTGACCTGCGCGCCGGCAGCCGCGGCGAGCAGCGACGCCGCGCCGGTGTAGGCGAAAAGGTTCAGGACGCGCGGGGGCTCGTCGCGCACCTCGCGCAGCCGCGCGAGCATCCACTCCCAATGCGGAAGCTGCTCGGGGAACAGCCCAAGGTGGCGAAAGCTCGAAAGCCGGCACTGCACGGTCACGTCGCGCATTTTGACGGGCCAGCTTTCCGGCACCGGCTTCAGCGTGCGCCAGCGGCCCTTCTCCTCGTCGTCCTCGCCGGCGAAGATGGCATCGGCCTTGTCCCAATCGCGGCGCGGCAGGCGCGGCGTCCACAGCGCCTGCGGCTCCGGCCGGTCGACGACGACCGCGCCGAAGCGCTCGAGCTTGCGGCCCGCGCCGCTGTCGATGAGCGCGTAGTCGGGGAAGCCGGCGGTCTCGACGAGCTGCAGAGGGGCCAAGTGCAGAGGGGATTGAGTGCGCATCGCTTCTCTTCAGGACAGGCGCAGGCTTCTAGCACGCAGCCTGCGGGAAGCGAAAATGAGGGGTCGGTTGGCGCGCCAACGGCGCCTCCCGGGTCCCGGAGCGCCCTACTTGACGCGATCGCCCTGATCCTTGACGGAGCCTTGCTCTCGCTGCCCGTCCTGGAGCCCATCCTCGCCTTGCGGCTCCGAATCGCCCTCGGCCGGGTGCGGCGCCTTCTGATGACTGAGAGCCTTGGCGCGCATCTCCATGATCTGCTGCTGGAGCCGAACGCTCGCGCTCTGCGACCAGGTCAGCGTGAAGAACGCGGCAATCGCGATGAGAAGCACGCCCAGGAGCAGCGGCCAGCGCATGCGGATGCCTCAAGAAAATCGTTCGCCCAGATCCTATCCCGCCCGGTGATCGGATGCCGCCAAAAAGTAAGCCCGGCCGCCGGGCCGGGCTCAAAGGACGTCTGAGATCACACCCGCTGCACGTGGTGGCAAGAACTGACGTGGGCGGGCGCGACTGAAGCTCGCGTAACGGGTTTTGGTGGCGAAAATCAGTCGCGCCGCAATCCTCCCCACAACGTTGCAGCAAAGGTTTTGCTCCCCCCGCGCGGGAAATTCCGTGACGCCGCCGGAACGGATTTGTCCGCCTGCGCCGTTAAGGCGGACGGGGCCGCATGCCGACCACTCAATTTGCGATGCGACCTGAGATGCCGGCGCCAACGACGGGTGCGCTAATCCAGATCCGCGACCTCGACCGGACCGCCGCCCTTCATGCGCTGCGCCAGCGCGCTCTCGATGAACGGGTCGATCTCGCCGTCGAGCACGGCCGAAGGGTTCGTGCTCTGCGTGCCGGTACGCAGATCCTTCACGAGCTGGTAAGGCTGCAGCACATAGGAGCGGATCTGGTGGCCCCAGCCGATCTCCGTCTTGCTCGCGGCCTCGGCACTCGCCTTCTCCTCGCGCTTCTTGAGCTCCAGATCGTAGAGGCGCGCTTTCAACATCGCCCACGCGATGGCGCGGTTCTTGATCTGCGAGCGCTCCTGCTGGCTCGCAACCGCGATGCCCGTCGGAAGGTGCGTGATGCGCACCGCGGAATCGGTCGTGTTGACGTGCTGGCCGCCCGCGCCCGAGGAGCGATAGGTGTCGACGCGGCACTCGCTCTCGTTGATCTGGATGTCGATGTCGTCGTCGACGACGGGGTACACCCATACCGAGGCAAAGCTCGTGTGCCGCCTTGCGTTGGCGTCGTAGGGCGAGATGCGCACCAGCCGGTGCACGCCCGATTCCGTCTTGAGCCAGCCGTAGGCGTTCTCGCCCTTGATCTCGATCGTCGCCGACTTTAGGCCCGCCTCTTCGCCCGGGCTCTCCTCGATCAGGCTCACCTTGTAGCCGCGCTCCTCCGCCCAGCGCATGTACATGCGCGTCAGCATGGAGGCCCAGTCCTGGCTCTCGGTGCCGCCGGCGCCCGCATGCACCTCGACATAGCTGTCGTTGGCGTCGGCCTCGCCCGACAGCAGCGCCTCGACCGAACGCCGCTGCGCCTCCTCGTCGAGCTTCTTGAGCTGCGCCTCGCCCTCGGAAATGGAGGCGCGATCGTCCTCGGCCTCGCCGAGCTCGATCAGCGTGACGCTGTCATCGAGCTCGCGCTCGAGCTTCTTGTAGGTGTTGATCGAGCGCTCGAGCTGCTGGCGCTGGCGCATGACCTTCTGCGCCGCCTTGGGGTCATTCCAGAGCCTGGGATCCTCGGCTTTGTGGTTCAGCTCGGCGAGCCGGGCGTGCGCGGTGTCCCAGTCAAAGATGCCTCCGCAGGAGAACAAGAGCCTCCTTGATGGAATCGACGTGCTTTTGCGGTTCGGCGCGCATGGGATGGCCTCGATGTTCGGAATCTGAGGCAGAGATATAGTGGCCGATAGCGCGGCTGTAAACGCGGCGGTGCCGCGTCAGCCCGCGCGTTTCACCACAGGCCGCCGCGCCCGGCGCCGAAGGTCGGACGGCGCGGCTGTTGTTGCTCGCCGTAGGGATCGTCGCCCGGCGGCGGCGCGCCGTCCTCGGGCGTGCCCGTGAATCCGATGACGGAATAGGCGTCGTCGGGCTCCTCGCCGGGCTTGAACGCTTCCATGATGCTGGTGGGGTCGTCGGCGGCGGCGCGCAAGCCGGTGCGCAGGTTGACGCGCACGAGCTTGATGCCCGGCGGCACGCGGAACGGTGCCGGCGGCGTATCCGCGAGCGCCTCCTGCATGAAGGCGCCGAAGATCGGCGCGGCAACCTTGCCGCCCGTTTGGAACTTGCCCATCGGCGTCGGCGTGTCGTAGCCGACGAACACGCCGACCACGAGATCGGGCGAATAGCCGAGGAACCAGGCGTCCTTCTCCTCGTTGGTCGTGCCGGTCTTGCCGGCCAGCGGCCGCCCCACCGATTTCAGCACGGTCGCGGTGCCGCGCTGGATCACGCCCTCGAGGATCGACGTCATCTGGTAGGCGGTATGCGGGTCGATGATCTGGGGCCGGTCGTCGGAGATTTCGGGCTCCTCCTGGTTCTGCCAGGCATCGGCCTTGCAGCTCTCGCAGACGCGCTGGTCGTGGCGCCAGACGGTGTGGCCCCAGCGGTCCTGGATGCGGTCGATGAGCGTCGCCTTCACCTGCTTGCCGCCATTCGCCAGCATGGAATAGCCGGTTGCGAGCCGCATGAGCGTCGTCTCGCCGGCACCGAGCGACATGGACAGCACGGGCAGCAGATCGTCGTAGATGCCGAAGCGCTTGGCGTAGTCGATGATGATCGGCATGCCAAGGTCCTGCGCAAGCCGCACCGTCATCTGGTTGCGCGAGTGCTCGACGCCGAAGCGCAAGGTCGAGGGGCCCGCGGAGTTCTCCTTCTCGTAGTTCTCCGGCTTCCAGATGTCCTGGTTCGGCCCCTGCTCGATCTCGATGGGGGCATCGAGCACGATCGACGTCGGCTTGTAGCCGTTGTCGATCGCGGCCGAATAGACGAACGGCTTGAACGAGGAGCCGGGCTGGCGCTTGGCCTGGATGGCGCGGTCGAACTCGCTCATGGCGAAGGAAAAGCCGCCGACGTCGGCAAAGACGCGGCCCGTGTTCGGATCCATCGCGACGATAGCGCCGCCGACCTCGGGGATCTGCATCAGCGACCAGGTGCCGCCGAGGTCCTTGGGGTCTTTCGGCGCAACGTAGATCACGTCGCCGAGCGACAGCACGTCGCCGACCGTCTTCAAGGGCCCCTTTTTGGCAGCCGACTTTGCCCATTTCAACTCGTCGAAGCCGATCTCGACCGCCTCGCGCTTGTCGACGAGCGAGCCGTCCTGCTGCTTCTCGGGCCGCAGGCCGACGGTCGCCTTGGTCGGCTCGATCTTCAACACGATGCCGAGCCGCCAGGGCTGGATGTCGCCGGGGCTTTCGACCTTGTTGAGGGCCGCGCCCCAGTCGCCGTTGATGTCGATCTTGGCGACCGGTCCGCGCCAGCCCTTCTGGCGGTCGAAGTCAACGAGGCCGTCGATCAGCACGCGGCGCGCGATCTGCTGCAGCTTCGGGTCGAGCGTGGTGCGCACGGAAAGGCCGCCGCTATAGAGCTTGTCCTCGCCGTAGGTCGACAGCAGCGTGCGCCGCACCTCCTCGGCGAAATACTCCGCGGCGAAGATGTGTGCGCCCGTCGGGCGGATGTTGATGCCGAGCGGCTTCTTCTTGGCGGCCTCGGCCTCGGCCGCCGTGATGTAGCCGTTCTCGACCATCTGGCCGATGATCCAGTTGCGCCGCGCGATCGCGGCCTTGGTCTGGCGGAACGGATGGTAGTTGTTGGGGCCCTTCGGCAGCGCGGCAAGGTAGGCGACCTCCTCGACGGTGAGGTCGGACAGCTCCTTGTTGAAATAGTTCATGGCCGCGGCCGCGACGCCGTAGGCGCCCATGCCGAGATAAATCTCGTTCAGGTAGAGCTCGAGGATGCGGTCCTTCGAGTAGGCGCGCTCGATGCGGATGGCGAGGATCGCCTCCTTGACCTTGCGCTCAATCGTGCGGTCGCTGGAAAGCAGGAAGTTCTTCGCAACCTGCTGGGTGATGGTGGAGGCGCCTTCGGTGCGCTTGGTGCGACCCTCGATCTTCGACTCGACCGCCTTGAAGACGGCACGTGCGATGCCCTGGAAGTCGACGCCGCCGTGCTCGTAGAAGCGGCGGTCCTCGGCCGAGAGGAACGCGGCGATCACACGCTTCGGAATCGTGTTGATGGGCACGAAGATGCGCCGCTCGCGCGCGTACTCGGAGATGAGCGCTCCGTCCTGCGCGTGAATACGCGTCATCACCGGCGGCTCGTACTTGGCGAGGCTCTCGTAGCCGGGGAGGTCCTTCGACACCTTCCACAGAAGGAAACCGGCAGCGGCCGAGACGGCGAGGAAACCGACGACGAGCGCCCCAAACCCGAAGCCCAAGAAGCTCAAGAGAAGGCTCCGGCGCCGCCTGCGCTTGCGCGTGGGCGGTTGGGAAGGCTGGTTATAGACGTGCATCAGCCTCTATTCCGTTGATCGGGCGCGTGTTTGGGCATTTCTGGACTGGCTTGGTAATGCAGCTTCGCAATGCAAAAAAGGCACCGCCGCGACGCAGTGCACCTTAACACGGATTGTGGCATCAAGTCGTCGCTTGCCGACGCTTTAGATAACGGTTCGTGGCGCTTGGCCGCATGCCTAACGCGTCCCGGCGGTCCTTTTGCCGAAATAGGCATCAACCGCGCCGGAAATCGAGGTCGCAACACGGTCCTGCCACGCGGGGGAGTTGAGCAGCTTCTCGTCCTCGGCATGGCTCATGTAGCCGAGCTCGATCAGAACCGACGGCGTGTCGGCCTGCCGCAGCACCTTGAATGCGGCCGACCGTTGGGGATCGCGCGAGAGCGAGACCGTCTTGGTCATCTTCTTCACCAACGTGTTGGAGAAGTCGGCCGAGAAGTTGGCGGTCTCGCGCTTGAGCAGGTCGATCAGGATGTTGCGCACCTGCCCCTCCCGCTCGAAGTTCGCGGTGGTGAGCCCCGCGATCGCGTCGGAATTGTTCTCCTTCTCGGCCATGAGGCGCGCTTCCTCGTCGGAGGCCCGCTCCGACAACGTGTAGACGGTCGCTCCGCGCACGGTGTCGGCGTTCTGGGCGATGGAATCGGCGTGCAGCGAGATGAACAGGTCAGCGGCGAGCTTCCGGGAGCGCCGGACCCGGCCGTCGAGTGAGATGAACACGTCGCGGGTACGCGTCATATAGACGTCGTAGCGGCCGCCTTGAGAGAGGCGATCCTTGAGCCGCTGCGCCACGGCCAGCACGACCGTCTTCTCGGAGAGACCGTCGGAGCTCATGGCGCCCGGGTCGATGCCGCCGTGCCCAGGATCGATGAGGATCACGGGCTTTGCCCGGTTCTTCGGCTTCTCGGCGTGCTCCTCGTAGATCTCGGGCTTTAGCGGCGGCCCTTGCGGGGCGCGCTCACCAGTTCCGGCGCCGAAGGCCGCAGCCGTGGTCGGCGTGAGCTCGACCGCGAGGCGCACGGTCCGGTCCTTGCCCGCAGACATCGCAGCCTTGGCGATCAGCACCGGCTTCGTCGTGTCCATGACGATGCGCGCCTTGCCCTCGGCGAGGAGGCCGTAGCGGAACGCCGAGACGAGGCCTTTGCCATCCTGGCCGGCGCCCTTCGGCAGGCGAAACACGACATCGGGCAGGTCGATGACGACACGATAGGGATCGGCGAGCGTGAACACCTCGGCCTTCACCCCGGAGGACAAATCGAGGAGGAAGGTCGTCGCTGCCTCGCTGCCGGTGAGCTCGGCGTGGGTCGCGCTGACGCCGCCGCCTTTCTCGGGCTTTGGCTGGGGCTTTGGCGCGTCGGAGCCGGCCCGGTGCTTCTCGACGATGGTCGTTGCCGAGGGCGGAGGCACGCTCTGGGCGATGGCAGTCGGGTTACCGGGCTTCGCGACGGTCTCGGCGGCGGGGGCGCATGGGGCACCAAAGACCGCCGACAGCCCTAGGACGGCCGCCGCGATCCGTGCTCCACCTCCCAGCGGCCCCCCTCTCAGCGGCATAAGTTGCCGATGCCCCCTTCGCCCGCCTGCCCCTGCCACAATTGAACCCGGCGAATTTAACGGTTTCTTGGCCTCATTACCTTCAAATTGCCTCTAAATTACTGTCTGATAGCAACGTGTTGGCCGGTCGCTTAGGCATTGTCGCGCTTATATCACGCTTGCCAGGCTACCGGCGAACCCGTAGTTATCTGATTTGATGCTGCTGGATGCCCCCCTCGGCGGGATTTAAGTGTGCGCCGCGCAAAGTCTAAGGATGTGAGGCCTTCCGCCTCTCCCCCTCAAAGCGCCGGATCGCCGCTCCCAAGGACGGACCAGGGCCCCTGCACATCGAGGAATTAAGCGGTTGTCGTGTGCTGTCTCGCTGAGATCTTCTTTAAGATCCAAGCTTTTGGCCCGGCTCCCCGCTTGAAACTCTGGCCATCAGAGGTAGCCGCGCTTCCCATCGTTCGCCCAAGAAAGGACGGCACGCTGAGCGGGGGCACTAGCCCCGACGCTCACGCCAGGTGAGAAGCAAAAACTCGGGGCCGCATCTTCGGCGGTGCCCAGAAGCAATTGAAAGTCGTTGCGAATGAACGCCTTGAGCACGACCCGTCTGGATGCCCCTGCGCGCGACATACAGCGCCGCGGAGCTCGCCCGGCCGTTTCCGGGACCAGGCAGGCGCGTGCTGCAGCCACCACCCCACACATCAACTCTTCACATCAAACAAAAACGCGCGCCCGAAACCGGCGTCTCGCCCGCCCAGGCCATCTCCTGTTCGGCTTTGTGGCCTCGAGCGGCAGCCCGCATCGCCGGCGCGCGAAGGATCGGCAAACATGTCCAACAACAAGATGCTTATCGATGCCACGCACCCGGAGGAAACCCGGGTCGTGGTGCTGCGCGGAGGCCGGGTAGAGGAGTTCGATTTCGAATCCGCCGCCCGCAAATTGCTGCGCGGCAATATCTACCTCGCAAAGGTGACGCGCGTTGAGCCGTCGCTGCAGGCTGCCTTCGTCGAGTACGGCGGCAACCGGCACGGCTTCCTCGCCTTCAACGAAATCCACCCCGACTACTACCAGATCCCGGTTGCGGATCGCCAAGCCCTCATCGAGGAGGAGGCGGCCGCGGAAGCCGAGGAGGAGGCGGCCGTCGACGCGCATGCGGAAGCGCTCGCGGCCCGGCGCGCCAACCGCTCCGAGGAGGAGGACGACGCCGGCGAGAGCGAGACGCTCGAGCCGATCGAGCCCGAGACCCACGAGGAAAACGAAGGCTCCGACCACCGCCACCATCACCACACGATTGAAGCCTCCGGTCCTGAAGACGATCGCATCTCCGAGCCCGTGAGCGCGACGCCGCTCGCGGAAAGCCTCGCTGCCAACGAGAACCTGGCCGACAACGGTGACCTGGAAACCGCCGACGAGACGCCGCAAGGCGTCTCCGGCGAAACCGGCCCGAACGGCGAGAGCGAAGGCGGCGTGCACGAGGTCGAGACGACCAGCGCACCCACGGAGGTCGAGCGCGTCGAGCAGGTCGGCTCGGCGGAAGACGCCATGGAGGAGCTGCGCGTGCGCCCGCGGCGGCGCCAGCGCAGCTACAAGATCCAGGAGGTCATCAAGCGGCGCCAGGTGATCCTGGTGCAGGTCGTGAAGGAGGAGCGCGGCAACAAGGGCGCGGCTCTGACGACCTACCTTTCGCTTGCCGGCCGCTACACAGTTTTGATGCCGAACACCGCGCGCGGCGGCGGCATCTCCCGCAAGATCACTCAGCCGCAAGACCGCAAGCGCCTCAAGGCCATCGCGGCCGAGCTCGAGGTGCCGGAGGGCATGGGGCTCATTATCCGCACGGCGGGCGCTGCGCGGACGAAGCAGGAGATCAAACGCGACTTCGAATATTTGCTGCGGCTGTGGGAGAGCGTGCGCGATCTGACGCTACGCAGCCAGGCGCCGAGCCTCGTCTACGAGGAAGGCAACCTCATCAAGCGCTCGATCCGCGACCTCTATAACAAGGATGTGGACGAGGTCATCGTCGCCGGCGACGAGGCACACCGCGAGGCGAAGGACTTCATGCGCATGCTCATGCCGAGCCATGCCAAGAACGTGACCCTCTACGCCGAGCCCGAGCCGCTGTTCACCCGCTTCCAGATCGAGCGGCAGCTCAACGCCATGTTCAGCCCGTACGTCACGCTGCGCTCGGGCGGCTATCTCGTCATCAACCAGACGGAAGCGCTCGTCGCCATCGACGTGAACTCCGGCAAGGCGACGCGCGAGTTCTCCATCGAGGAGACGGCACTTCACACCAACGCCGAAGCGGCCGACGAGATCGCCCGCCAGTTGAAGCTGCGCGACCTCGCCGGCCTCATCGTCATCGACTTCATCGATATGGAGGAAAAGCGCAACAATCGGACGGTCGAGCGACGCTTGAAGGAGGCGTTGCGCTTCGACCGCGCACGCATTCAGGTCGGACGCATTAGCCACTTCGGGTTGCTCGAGATGTCGCGCCAGCGCCTGCGCACCGGTGTGCTCGAAGGCTCGACCTCGCAGTGCCCGCACTGCCAGGGCACCGGCATCATCCGCTCGACAGAGTCGGTGGCGCTCGCGGTGCTGCGCGGGCTCGAGGATGCGATCACGGCAGGCGCGCGCACGCCGCTCGTCGCCACCACGACGCCGTCAGTGGCGCTCTACATCCTCAACAACAAGCGCCCGTTCATCAACGACATGGAGACCCGACACGGGCTCCCCATCAGCGTCACCGGCAGCGACAAGCTCGCGGGCGCTAACTTCACCATCGAGAAGGGTGCAGCGCCCGCACAGCCGACGCGCCGCCCCGACCGCGGTGCGGTCAATATGGAGTGGGGTTTCGAGGACGAGGGTGAGGCCGTCGTCGAGGCCGAGGTCGACGAGGCGCCCTCGCGCGCCGGCTCCATGATCGAGGAGGTTGGCGACGACGAGCGCGAGGAGCGCGACACACGCTCCGGCCGTGGAGAGCGCAGCGAACGGGGTGGCTCCGACGAGCAGCGCCGGCGTGGACGTCGCCGTCGCCGCGGTGGTGGGGGCGGTGGCGGTGGACGCCGCGACGAGAGCCGCGAGGGCTCACGTGGCGGTGCTGAGTTACGTACAGGCGGCGAACAGCCTTACGAGGCAGGCGAGGCCCCCGACCGAGGCGAGCCGCGCGAGACGGCGGAAGCATCTCCCGAACGGGCAGGCGAAGGCGAAGGTGGACAGCCGCGCGGCGAAGAGCGCGGAGGCCGCAGCCGTCGGCGTGGACGCCGCGGCGGCCGGCGCGGTCGCGATCGGCAGCCACGGAACGGCGGCAACGGCCACGACGGCGCGGGCGAGCATGGCGGCGAGGCCTACGCTCACGCCGGCGGCGAGCAGCCCTTCGAGGGCGCGCCTTCGGTAGAGCCCCGCGCGCCGCAGGCCGAGTCACGATCCAGGCCAGAGAGGTCGCATGAGCGCTCCCACGAACGGACACGTGAGTGGACGCCTGAGCGCTCGCCAGAGCGGCCGCAGACGGTAGCTGAGGCCGAGCCGAGCCAGCCGCCACCGCGTCACAGCGAGCCTTCCGAAGCGGCGGCCGGCGAGCCAGTCGCGGAGAAGCGCACGCGCCATCGCGGCAGCTCGAGTGAGCCGCGGATCGAGCGCATCGTCGTCGGACAAGCCAACGATGACGCAGGAAGCGGCGCGGCACCGGCGGAGCCGTCTGCGCCCGCGCGCAAGGGCTGGTGGCAACGGCGCCTCGGCGGCGAGTGACTTAGCCGTCCCGCACAACGATCACCTGTCAAAACGAAAGGGCCGGAGCACCGCTCCGGCCCCTTTTCGTCGGTGGCTCGTGCCGACGAAGTAGACTCAACCGTCAGTGCCAGTCGCGACCGCCGTCGCGGCCACCGCGGCCCATGGCCCAGCGGTGTCCGAAGTGGCCGCGGCCGTCCTGGCCGAAGTGTCCGAGCACCTGCGAGGCGACGGCCTTCTGCTCATCCGACAGCGACGCGTAGAACGGTTTCAGGACCTCGGCGTACTCCTTGGCCTTCTGCGCCCGCTCGGTGATCTTGGCGGCAGCCTCGGTCAGACGCTGGCTGCGCTTCTCGATGCGCTCGGGCAGAGAGACCTGCTGATGCTCGTGCTTGCCTTTCTCGGCGCGGAATTGCTCGCGCTTGGCAGCCCAAGCCTCGCGCGCCTTGCGGCGGTCGGCGAAGCCGGCGCGGATCTTCTCCTCGACGGGGGCAAAGAGCTTTTCCTGGTCTGGTGACAGCTTGAGCGCCGCCTTGGCCATCGCGATGCGGCCGTCCTCGAGACGGGCGAGCGTCTCGGGCGAGGGCCCGCGCTTCACGTCGCTCTGCTCGGACTTCTGGTCGCTCGGGTCGGGATCGGCCAGGACGATCGTGGCCGGGACGGTCGCGGCCAGGAGCGTGATGGCAAGGGCACGTGACAACTTCTTCATGATTGTCTCCTGATTAACTCTAGGCAGCCGCTAAGGGAATGCGACGCTGCTGGGTGGGAAAACGCGTCTCCCCCGTGCAATCCGTCGTCGGGCATCGCAAACGATGTTTCGGGGCGGTTCGGCGACCTCAGGCCTGCCGGCGGGCGCCTGCCCAGGCTTCGAGGCGCCGCGCGGCTTCGACCATGTCCGCCGCGGTACCGGCATAGCAGAAGCGCAGGTAGCGATGGCCGCGCTCGGCGTCGAAATCGACACCCGGCGTCGCCGCTACGCCCGCCTCCTCCAGCATCGCCTTGGCGAAGGCGGTGGCATCATTGGTCAGGTGGCTCACGTCGCAATAGAGGTAGAACGCGCCGTCGGCCGGTGCGAATTGCGTGAAGCCTGCGCGCGGCAGCGCGTCGAGCAGGAAGGCACGGTTCTCGGCATAGACGCGGTTGTTTGCCTCAAGCTCGTCCATGCCATCGAAGGCGCCGAGTGCCGCCGCCTGCGCGATTGCCGGCGGGGCGATGTAGAGGTTCTGCGCCAGCCGTTCGACAGTGCGCACGAGCCGCTGCGGCACGACCATCCAGCCGATGCGCCAGCCGGTCATGGAGAAGTATTTCGAGAAGCTGTTCACAACGATCGCTTCATCGCTGTAGGCAAGCGCGGTCTCGGCGCGCACGCCGTACGTGAGCCCGTGGTAGATCTCATCTGAGATGAGCTGCACGCCGCGCTCAGCGCAAACCTGCACCAGCCCCGCGAGCCTCTCAGGCGCGATCAGCGTGCCGGTCGGATTGGCGGGGCTCGCGATCAACAGCCCCTTGATGCGATCGCGGCTGCTGGCGCGCTCCACATCCTCGACCGTCGGCATCCAACCGCTTGCAGGGCCGGTCTCGATCACCACCGGCGCCTGCCCCAGCGCGCTGAGGATGTGGCGGTAACAGGGATAGCCCGGTGAAGGCAGAGCGACCGCGTCCAGGGCATCGAACACGGCGAGGAAGGCCAGCACGAAGGCGGCGGACGACCCCGTGGTAACCACGATGCGCTCAGGCGCCACGTCGACGCCGTACCACTCGCGGTAAAGCTGCGCGATGCGCCGGCGTAGTGCCTCCTCGCCCAGCGCCATGGTGTAGCCGAGCGTGGAGCCCTCCAGCGCATGCATGGCGGCAACCCGCGCCGCTTTCGGCGCCGGCGTGGCGGGCTGGCCCACCTCCATGTGGATGATGCTGCGCCCCGCGGTCTCCTGCGCCAGCGCCGCGCGCATCACGTCCATAACGATAAAGCTCGGGATATTGCCGCGCACAGAGCCCTCGCCCAGCAAGAATGCCGCTCCCGCAAGCCGCTCCGATTTTTCCCGTTCAGCCATGCCGTCCCGTATGCCTCAATTGCCTTCCGGCGCGACGCTTCGCGGGGCCTTCCGCCGCATTCTCGCCCGGGGGCGATGCTACCGAACCCTCCGACGAACGGCGCGTTTCGCGCACTCGCTCTTTGACCCCTGCGCCGCGGCGTGGGGTTGCGTTGACGGGGTTTCTAACCCCAACTAGGGTCCGATCACAGCGTCAAAAAACGAGCACCGAGCCAGGTCCGTTGCAGATGATGGTTCGCTTCAATCCCACCACCGGCGGCGCGCGAATGGCGATGCAGTCGGCACTGTGCGGGCTTGCGTTGGCCACCACACTGGCATCCGCACCCGCGCAAGCGCAGAACCTGCCGCTGATCCGCGACACCGAGATCGAGAACCTGCTCAACGACTACGCGCGCCCGATCTTCCATGCGGCCGGCCTCGGCTCCGGGCGCATCAAGGTACGCATCGTGCAGAACGACGCCTTCAACGCCTTCGTGCTCGATGGCCGCAACGTCTTCGTCCACACCGGCACGCTGATGCAGGCGCAGACGCCCAACGAGGTGATCGGCGTGATCGCACACGAGAGCGGCCACATCACCGGCGGCCACATGGCCGCCCTGCGCGCACGCGTCGCCAAGGACCAGACGCGCGCGCTGCTGGCGCAGATCCTCGGCATCGGCCTGATGGTTGCGGGCGGCGTCGCCGGCGGTGGCGCCGCCAGCGATCTGGGCGGCGCGGGCCAAGGCATTCTCTATGGTGGCAACGAGATCGTCATGCGCTCGTTGCTGGCCGAGCGGCGCCAGCAGGAATCGGCGGCCGACCAGGCGGGGCTCACCTTCCTCAACGCGACGAAGCAGTCCGGCCGCGGCATGCTCGCGACCTTCGAGCGTTTCGCGCAGCAGGAATACATCTCGGATGCCCAGAAGGACGCCTGGGCCCGCAGCCATCCTCTCTCCACCGACCGTCTGGCGCGCCTGCGCCAACTCGTCGAGTCGAGCCCCTACTTTCCGGCGAAAGACCCGCCGCAACTGCAACTGCGTCACGACCTGATGCGCGCCAAGCTGTCGGGATACCTGGAGCGCCCGCAGACGGTCTACAACCGCTATCCCCCCTCCGACCAAAGTTTGCCCGCGCGCTATGGGCGTGCAATTGCCCGCTTCTTCGAAGGTGGACCCGGTGCGCTCGAGGCTTCGCTCGCGGGGGTCGACGGGCTCTTGCGCGAGCACCCGGACAATCCCTACTTCTGGGAGGTGAAAGGGGACCTGCTCATGCGTGCGGGCAAGACGCGCGAGGCCATCGCGCCGCTGCGCCAAGCGGTCAAGCTCGTTCCCGACGCCAACCTCATCCTCGTGCAGCTCGCCTCCGCCCTGCAGACGGACGGCAGCCCGGCCGCCGTCGCCGAATCCACTACGCTCCTGCGCAAGTCCCTCGCGGACGACGAGAACTCGCGCGCCTACCGCCTGCTCGCCAACAATTTCTACAAGGAGGGCAAGCGGCCGCAGGCCGACGCCATGATCGCGCAGGCCTATTTCATCGAGGGCGATTTGAAGCAGGCACAGATTTTTGCCAAGCGCGCGCAGTCACAATTGCGCGCAGGCAGCCCGGAATGGTTGAAAAACGACGACATAATCAACTACAAGCCTGAAACCTGATGGCGCCAGCCGGTACCGGCTGTTATCTGCCGCCCCGACATCCCGAAATGAGGCCTGCACAATGTCCTTGAGTTCCCGCCCGAACCTCCTGCGCGCCGCCGTCCAGAGCAGAGCTCTCTGGCTTGCCGTGCCGGCGATCGCCGCGCTCATCCTCCTGGCCTTCCTCGGCCACTGGGCTGTCAACACACCGGCGCCCATCTCGGTCGCCGAGGCGGAGCCTGCAGCTCAAGCGGCCACCGAGCCGGCCAAGGCACCGGAAGCGACGAAGGAGCCCGAGGTGACGAAGGCGCCCGAGTCCACCAAGTTCACCGCCGACCAGAAGAAAGAGATCGAGCAGATCGTCAAAAGCTATCTCGTCGCCAACCCCGAGATCTTCGTCGACATCCAGAACGCACTCGAAGAGAAGATGGAGAAGGAGCAGACCGAGAAGCTCAAGGCCGCCATCTCGCAGAACTCCGCCGAAATCTATCGCGAGCGCAATGCCTCCGTCGGCGGCAACCCCGACGGCGACATCACCGTCGTCGAGTTCTTCGACTACAACTGCGGCTACTGCAAGCGGGGCCTGCACGACGTCGTGAAGCTCGTCGAGACCGACCCCAAGGTGCGCGTGGTGTTCAAGGAGCTGCCGATCCTGTCGAAGGGTTCCGAGGAGGCTTCCCGCGTCGCGCTCGCCGCGCAGAGGCAGGGCAAGTACTGGGAGCTCCACAAGGCCATGCTCGGGGCCAAGGGCCAGATGAACGAGGCCGCGGCGCTGCAGATCGCGGAGAAGCTCGGCCTCGACATGACGAAGCTCAAGGCCGACATGGCCTCGCCCGAGGTGAAGGCCGAGGTCGACAAGTCGGAGGCGCTCGCCAAGAAGATGGGCGTCAACGGCACGCCGCACTTCCTGATTGGCGACCGCGCCATCGCCGGCGCGCCGGAGGACCTCTACGACCAGCTCGCAAAGAACGTCGGCGAGCTGAGGAAGCAGGGTTGCTCCTATTGCTGAGCTTCACGGCGAGCACCCCCCACGCCGCACCTCGGGTTGCGGCTGCATGCGGGCACCGGGCAGGCTTTCCCGGCCGCCCGGAGCGGGCTTCCGTGGGGGTGGGAAAGCTGATAGATGGGGAACAACAGTCCGTTCCGGGCCGCCGGCGTGCCCGGCGTTCCCTGGGCGGCGCTAGAGAATCATGGCCAAGCCGATTTACGTCCTCAACGGACCCAACTTGAACATGCTGGGACTGCGCGAGCCTGCGGTGTACGGGCGAGACTCGCTCGGCGACGTGGAGAAGCGCGCGCAAGGGCGCGCCAAGGCGCTCGGCCTCTCGATCGACTTCCGCCAGTCCAACGATGAAGGCAAGCTCGTCGACTGGATCCAGGAGGCGCGCGACAAGGCGCAGGGCATCATCATCAATCCTGGCGCCTACTCGCACACCTCCATTGCCATTCTCGATGCGCTGCAGGCAGCCGAATTGCCCGCGATCGAGGTGCATCTGTCGAATATCTTCCGCCGCGAGCCTTACCGGCAGCATTCCTACGTCTCGCTCGCGGCCAAGGGAGTGATCTGCGGCCTCGGCGCCAAAGGCTACGAGCTAGCGCTCGAGGCAATGGCCGAGATGCTGGCATCAGCACAGCGTGGCTAAGGCTAAGGGCGGACGGCCTGCAAAGCGGCCGCACAAAAAAGGACAGCGACGTATGACGGCCAAGGATCAGGGCGAAAACGCCAGCGCCGAGCAGCAGTTGATCCGCGAGCTCGCCGAGCTCCTGAACAAGACCGGCTTGAGCGAGATCGAGATCGAGAAGAGCGGGCTCAAGGTGCGCGTCGCGCGCACCGTCACCGTGCAGGCCGCGGTCGCTGCGCCGGTTGCAGCCGCCGCTTCTGCCACGTCAGCCGCCGCCGCCAAGCCCGCCGGCAACGATCCCGCCAAACATCCGGGCGCGGTGAAGTCACCCATGGTCGGCACCTGCTACCGCTCACCCGAGCCCAGTGCGCCCGCCTTCATCGATGTCGGCACACGCGTCTCGCAGGGCGACACGCTCCTCATCATCGAAGCCATGAAGACCATGAACCAGATCCCCGCGCCACACGCGGGCAAGGTCACCGCGATCCTCGTCGAGAACGGCCAGCCGGTGGAGTTCGGCGAGCCGCTCGTCATCATCGAATAAGGAGTACGGCACTGGGCAGCAGGCAGCAGGCAGTGGAGCGTTCACCTCCCTACTGCCCATGGCCCACCGCCCCCCTGCCCAACAAAGAATGTTCGACAAGGTCCTGATCGCCAACCGGGGGGAGATTGCACTGCGCATCCAGCGCGCGTGCAAGGAGCTGGGCATCGCCACCGTGGCGGTGCATTCGACCGCCGACGCCGACGCCATGCATGTGCGGCTCGCTGACGAGAGCGTCTGCATCGGCCCTCCGGCTGCGGCCGAAAGTTATCTCAACATTCCGCGCCTGCTGGCTGCCTGCGAGATCACCGGCGCCGACGCCGTGCATCCGGGCTACGGCTTCCTGTCGGAGAACGCCCGCTTCGCCGAGATCCTCGAGGAGCACCAGATCACCTTCATCGGACCGACGTCCGAGCACATCCGCATCATGGGTGACAAGATCGCGGCGAAGGAGACCGCAAAGCGCCTCGGCATTCCCGTAGTGCCGGGCTCCGACGGTGCTGTCACTAGCGAGCCCGAGGCGATGAAAATCGCCAAGGCCATGGGTTTCCCCGTGCTGATCAAGGCGACCGCCGGCGGCGGCGGCCGCGGCATGAAGGTCGCCCACACGCCGGCCGATCTGGGGCTCGCTCTCTCCACCGCGCGCGCCGAAGCCAAGGCCGCCTTCGGCAACGATGCCGTCTACATCGAGAAGTATCTGACCACGCCGCGCCACATCGAGATCCAGGTCTTCGGCGACGGCCAGGGCAACGCCATCCACCTCGGCGAGCGCGACTGCTCGCTGCAGCGGCGCCACCAGAAGATCATGGAGGAATCCCCCTCGCCCGCGCTCAACGCGGATGCGCGCAAGAAGATCGGCGAGACGGTCGCCGCTGCCATGCGCGAGATCAAGTACCGCGGCGCCGGCACGGTCGAGTTCCTCTACGAGGACGGCGAGTTCTACTTCATCGAGATGAATACGCGCCTGCAGGTCGAGCACCCCGTGACCGAGGCCGTCACCGGCATCGACCTCGTGCTCGAGCAGATCCATGTCGCCTCCGGCGCCCAGCTTGTGCACAAGCAGTCGGACATCACCTTCTCCGGCCACGCCATCGAGTGCCGCATCAACGCCGAGAACCCGCGCACGTTCCGCCCCTCCCCGGGCCAGATCACCTATTGGCATCCGCCGGGCGGGCTCGGCGTGCGCGTCGACAGCGGCGTCTATCAGGGCTACCGCATCCCGCCCTACTACGACAGCCTCATCGGCAAGCTCATCGTGCACGGGAAGACGCGCAACGAGTGCATGATGCGGCTGAAGCGGGCTCTGTCGGAGTTCGTGATCGACGGCGTGGAGACGACGATCCCGCTATTCTCCGACCTCGTGCGCCAGCCCGACATCGCCAACGGGCTCTACGACATCCACTGGCTGGAAAAGTACCTGGCGAAGGGCTGATCGGCCTCACGCCTCGCCGACGTTTGCGAATTCTTCTCAAGATTCCTAGATTAGGCTCGGGAGGCACCCAGTCCCCCAAGGGCTTCGGTATGGATTGGCTCGGTCTTCGAGCCCGGCAATTTGCATGGCTTCGCGCGACGACATCGTCATCGAGATCACGCCGCAGGTGCTGCTCAAGGCGTACACCTGCGGCATCTTCCCCATGGCCGAGAGCGCGGAGGACCCGGCGCTCTACTGGATCGAGCCGCAGCACCGCGGCATCCTTCCGCTCGACAAGGTGCACGTACCCCGGCGGCTCGCGCGCACGCTGCGCACAACGCATCTGCAGGTCCGCATCGACACCGACATCGCCGGCGTGATCGAGGGTTGTGCTGCCTCGCGCCCGGGGCGGCGCTCCACCTGGATCAACGAACGCATCCGCTCGCTCTACAGGGACCTGTTCGACCTCGGCCACTGCCACACCGTCGAGGTGTGGAGCGGCGGGCGCCTCGTCGGCGGCCTCTATGGCGTTGCTCTCAACGGCGCCTTCTTCGGCGAGAGCATGTTCTCCTACGAGCGCGACGCCTCCAAGATTGCGCTCGTGTATCTCGCCGCGCGGCTTGCGCACGGCGGCTTCCGTCTGCTCGACACGCAGTTCGTGACCGACCACCTGCGCCAGTTCGGCACGGTTGAGCTCAACCGTGAGGAGTTCCACCGGCTCTTGGAGAAGTCGCTCGACGTCGACGCCGACTTCAAGCGGCTCGCGCCCGACGCGAGCCCGGACATGGTCTTAGAGATCTTGGCGGCGGCGTCTGCCGCCCTCGGCTAGCCGTGGCTTGCAGCCACTAACCCGAGCACTTGTTGGCAAGCTCATCGAGCGCTGCGTTGAGCTTCTCGCCGTCGGGCGAGTTCTCGTCGACGCTATCGCCGGCGTTCCAGGCGGTCTCGAAGTCGGGCCCGAGCTGCTTTACGTAGCCATCGATCTGGGCTTCCGCCGCGGCATCCGGGTTGTCGCCCGCTTTATCCATGGCGGTAATCATCTCGCAGAAGATCTTGAGCTTGCCCGCGTCGCCGCCAACCGACTTAAAGGTCGCAACCGCGGTATCGGCGCTGTTGGCCGCAAGTGCAGCGAGCGTGGTCAGGCATAGGGCGGCGGGAGCGAGAAGGGCACGTAGCATGTGAGTTCTCCGGTACTTGTTTGAAATCGCGGGGCGCAACGCGAGGGGATCAATTCGTCGACGTCGATCCACCCGGATGGTCACTGGTGCTGGTCCGCAGCCATTCGGCCCACGTCATGAATCTCAGCCCCAATCGGTCATAGTCGACCATCAGATATCCGTCACGGTCGCGCGAGACCGCGCTCGGCTCGATTTTCTCAACCTCCTGCGCCATGACGCCCACGTAGGCGGTGCGGTCGCTGCCTTTGTAGCGGAAGCGATAGAGCTCGAGGCCGTTGTCGAGCCGTGCCAGCGGGACAATGTCTTCCTTGAGGCGAATGTCGGAGCGGTGATGGCCTCCGTGATGGTGGCCGCCGTGGTGATGATGGTGGTGATGATGATGGTGATGATGCCAGAAGTGGTGATGCCAGCCGCGGCGATGCCCGCCGTGGTGCCAGAAGTGGCCGTGCCAGCCGCGGTGATTCCAACCACGGTGGTACCAGCCGCGGTGCCAGAAGTGGCGCCGCCAACCGGCGCCATAGCCATACCAGGCGTTACCGTTGCCGAGGCACGCTGCACATGCGCAGTTGCCATTGGGGCGGCAAACCCAGTGCGACCCGGGTCCGCAATGCGGACCCCACGTGCCGTTGCAGGCTACCTTTTCAATCGGTGAGTAATTTTGCGCCGGAGCGGGAATGTTTACGGCTCCGGTCAAGGTCATCGCTTGGACGTGGCAAGCGAGAAATCCCGCAAACATCATTGGCACTGTTGCAATGACGCTAAACTTCAAGCAGCGTACGCATCACGAGCTCCTCGATCGAACCAGAGAGTTACGCCAATTTTGTTGAGGTCGAGTTTTTCGCTTGCAGAGAATTGTAACGGTGAGGGCACGGGCGGAGCGGGAATGGCGACAGAGTTACCGCACCGTTGAAGATGGCGGCCCGTCGGCCGCCTCTGCAGCACCGCTATCAACGGCGGCGAAAGGAATGTGCTGCGCGGCTAGTCGCCCTCCCCTGTTCCCTGGGTGACAGCGGCGGGAACCCGCGCCCGCTACCAATCCTCTCGACAGCGGCCGAACCTGGAACGGGACCTCTGTCAGAGAAGACGCGCTGCGATGAGCGCGGCGCGTCTTCAACACGCTTGCAGATGGAGCCACGCACATGCACCTGCGCACCGCAATTCTCGCCGCCGCCGCCCTTCTCGCCGTGCTCGGCGGGTCGGTCGGCGCGCAAGCCAACTCTTCCCTCAGCGCCCCCGTCTCCAACGCGCTAAATGAATCCGATCCGCTTTCCGCCTCTGACGACTTCAGCGTCGGCACGCCGACATCGAACGTCATCCCCGATGCCGCGCAGGCCGCCCCTCAGGCCGCCGCACCTGCAGAGGCGCCGAGGAAATCGCTCACGCCCGCCGCCGACGCGGAAGCTGCGAAGGCAGCGGCCCAGGCTGAGGCTGCTGCAGCCGCTCGCGCGCAGCAGGCCGCCGCGGCTCGTGCCGCAATGGCCCAGGGTGGCGAGGGCATGGACCCCAGCGAGATGATGGAGGCGCGCATGGAGGCGCAGCAGGAGAAGATGGAAGCCGCGCAGGAGCAGATGCAGGAGCGCGTGGAAATGATCGGAGAGATGCTCGGCGAGTGAGTGTTCCCTGCGGAACAGCAAGCCTGCCGACACACCGCTAACGTCACATCGTAGATCAACTCAGCACAGGGAGATCGGACGACAGCCTTCCATCAGGTGTTTCTCTCCCGGCCGGATAACCTCCGTCCCCCGTCCCCCCGGACCCGGCCGGAGACTTGCCCCTCAGCCTCGCGGCTGGGGGGCATTTTCGTTTCTGAGACGCGCGCGACTCCGCAAAAAATGTGATGAGCGGCTTTGACTTTTCCTTGCCCTGTTCCGGGCGGAACAGCCGCGCCGGAGCGCAGGTGGCAATGTCTCCCCATCGAGAGCACGAGACGCTCTCCCCGGAATTCGAGTTGCTTCCTCCCCACGCTTCCTCCCCGAGCCTTGGGCCCCGCGCAAAACGCGGGGCTCTTTTTTGCCGGGAGGACGAGCGCGGCGGTGCTAGGCTTGCTGCTCGCGCCAACGCTGCAGCAGCCAGTCGAGCGAAATCGGACCGGGCCCTGCGACCGCCAACCAGCCGAACAGCGCCATGTAGGAGACCTCTTCGAAGCCGAGCAGCGTCTCCAGCGAATCTACGTCGCCCAACTTGGCGCTCAGGATTGCCACGATCATCGTGATGACGAGCGGCACCGCGGCGACGCGGGTGAAAAGCCCGAGCAGCAGCAAGAGCCCGCCGAAGAACTCAACGCCCGAGACGAAGGGGGTCATGATGTGCGGGAAGGGGATGCCCCATTCGACGAAATTCTGCGTGATGCGGTCGAGCGCATTGAGCTTGCCCCAGCCGCTCCACAGAAACACCCAGCCGACGACGATGCGGGCGAAGAGGGGCGGTAGCCAAGCAAACCAGGCGGAGAGCCGCTCCGGCCTGTTGATCAGAAAGTCGACGATGAATTTCATTGGGGCTTCCCCGTGAGTGCGCGACGTATTCGCGGCACATACGCGCGCGTCCCCACCCTCGTTACGTCCTCTCTTGACAGGCAACCATTTAGTTGCATATTGGGAGCATGAAGGACGACGCCGTTTTCCGGGCCCTGGCCGATAAGAGCCGCCGCGAGCTCCTGGACAGGCTCCACGCCGAGAACGGCCAGACGCTGGGTGAGTTGTGCGAAGGGTTGGCTATGACGCGTCAGGCCGTGACGAAGCATCTGGGCATCCTGGAAGAAGCCAACCTCGTCGCCACCAAGCGCAAGGGCCGCGAGAAGCTGCATTTCATCAACCCCGTGCCCATCAACGACATCGCCGAGCGCTGGATCGGAAAGTTCGAGCGCCATCGCCTTCAGGCGCTGAGCGACATGAAGAAGGCATTGGAGTCGCAGTAACCAGGCAGGAGAGAAGAGATGAGCAAGCCCGCTTTCGTCTACGTCACCTACATCGCTTCGACGCCGGACAAGGTGTTCAAGGCGCTGACCTCGGCCGAAACCACCGCCAAATTCTGGTTCGGCAATGCCGCCACCTCCAACTGGAAGGTCGGCTCGCCAATCGAATTCCGTCGCGAAGGCAAACTGATCGTGCAAGGCAAGATTCTGGAAAACGATCCGCCGCGGCGGCTCTCCTACACCTTCCACTCCATGCATGAGCCGTTCAACGGCAGCGAAAAGCCCTCGCGCGTGGTCTTCGAGCTCGAACAGCAGCGCGATCAGGTCAAGCTCACCGTCACCCACGACGACTTCGCCGAGGACAGCAAGGTGTTCCCCGCCATCAGCAACGGCTGGCCGCTCGTGCTGTCGAGCCTCAAGAGCTATCTGGAGACGAACCGCGTGCTCTGGGCACCGTGGTACGACAAGGACTACAAAAAGGAAGCCCGTGCGTCGTGATCGCGGGGGCGGTGGCAGGCCGAAGATCCAGTCGAACCTGAAGTCGCTATTGGACACGGGCGAGATCGTTTTGGCGACTAAGGCCGTCACATAGGTCTACGCCCGGCTAGCTCGCCACGGCGAGCTAGCCTACTCCCACTCGATCGTGCCGGGCGGCTTGGAGGTGATGTCGTAGACGACGCGGTTGATGCCCTTCACCTCGTTGATGATGCGCGTCGCCGTCGCGCCCAGAAACGCGTGCGAGAAATCGTAGTAGTCGGCCGTCATGCCGTCCGTCGACGTGACAGCGCGCAGCCCGCACACGTAGTCGTAGGTGCGCGCATCCCCCATCACCCCGACGGTGCGCACCGGCAGCAGCACCGCAAACGCCTGCCAGATGGCATCGTAGAGCCCCGCCTTGCGGATCTCGTCGAGATAGATCGCGTCAGCCTGGCGCAGGATCGCGAGCCGCTCCTCCGTCACCTCGCCGGGAATGCGGATGGCGAGCCCAGGCCCCGGGAACGGATGCCGCTTCACGAAGCTCTCGGGCAGACCCAACTCGCGGCCGAGCGCGCGCACCTCGTCCTTGAACAGCTCGCGCAGCGGCTCGACCAGCTTGAGGTTCATACGCTCGGGCAGGCCGCCGACGTTGTGGTGCGACTTGATCGTCACCGACGGGCCGCCGGTCGAGGACACGCTCTCGATCACGTCGGGGTAGAGGGTGCCTTGCGCGAGGAACTGCGCGCCGCCGAGCTTCCTCGCCTCGGCCTCGAACACGTCAATGAACAGCGCGCCGATGGTCTTGCGCTTCACTTCCGGGTCGGTGACGCCGGCGAGCGCATCGAGGAAGAGCTTCTTCGCATCGACGTGCACGAGCGGGATGTTGTAGTGCTCGCGGAAGAGCCGCACGACCTCCTCCGCCTCGTTTAGGCGCAACAGCCCGTGGTCGACGAAGATGCAGGTGAGCTGGTCGCCGATCGCCTCGTGGATCAAAACCGAGGCGACGGCGCTATCGACACCTCCCGACAGCCCGGAGATGACGCGTGCGCTCCCGACCTGCGCGCGGATCTTCGCAATCTCGCTCGAACGGAAATGCGCCATGGTCCAGTCGCCGGGAAGGCGCGCGATCTTGTGCACGAAGTTGGCGAGCAGCTTGGCGCCATCGGGCGTGTGCACCACCTCCGGGTGGAACATGGTCGTATAGATGCGGCGCGATTCATCGCTGGCGATGGCGAACGGCGCGTTCTCGCTCACTGCCTTGACGGTGAAGCCCTCCGGCAGCCGCGTGACGCGGTCGCCGTGGCTCATCCAAACTGGGTAGCGCTTGCCGACCTCCCAGACGCCGTCAAAGAGAGCGCTCTTCTCGCGGATTTCGACCTCGGCGCGGCCGAACTCGGCCGCGTGCCCACCCTCCACGGTGCCGCCGAGCTGCACGGCGGTGGTCTGCTGGCCATAGCAGATCGAGAGGATCGGCAAGCCGCTCTGAAAGATCGCCTGCGGCGCGCGCGGCGAGCCGGCAGTTGTAACGGAAGCGGGGCCGCCCGACAGGATCAGCGCCTTCGGAGCCAAGCGCGCGATCGCGGCTTCGGCCTTGTCGAACGGCACGATCTCGGAATAGACGCCGGCTTCGCGCACGCGCCGCGCGATAAGCTGCGTCACCTGGCTGCCGAAGTCGATGATGAGGACGTTGTCGGTCATAAGGTTAATGGCTTCCCGTTGCGGTGAGGCGGGAGGGGCGAGCTGGCACGCAACTTGGATTCTACTGCTTAGATTTTGTCGTTCGCAGTTTCGTAACCCAGAGGCGGCAGCCTGCGCAGCCTTTCTCTCGGGACCCCTGCATTCAGGCCCGCTTATAGCGGCGACCACGGGAACTTGGGAGTCACGCCGTTGGCCAACGTCGAGATGTCGCTGAAGCCCTTGCAAATCACGCTAGCACGCTCCGCGGAGCCGGACCCGCAGGCCGAGCGCTTCCGCGAATCGGCCTCCGGCAGGATGCGCCGCTGGATGCTGGGAGCCGCCTACGCCTGCCATCCCAAGCGCGCCCGCGACCTGCCCCATTTGCTGGCCTTGACCGCGGCCGACATGGCCCGCGGCGGCACACGCGTCCCCGATCGGGACAGAACCTACCCGCGGCCCGACACTTTTGCGGGCGTGTGCCGCGATTTCTCACCCGAGACGGTCATGGCGGCGGCGCGCCTGGGGTTCTTCCCGTGGGCGCATTTCGGCCCGCTCAAATGGTGGACGCGCAAGGACCGCATGGTGCTGTTCCTCGATGAACAGCACATCGGCAAGCGGCTGCGCCGCGACATGAAGAAAACGGCTTACCGGGTCACCTTCGACAAGGCCTTCGACGAGGTCATCAAGGCCTGCGCCGGCCGGCGCAAGGGTCGCCCACCCGGGCTCACCTGGATCACGCCGAAGATTATGCAGGTCTATTCGGAGCTGCATCGGCAGGGGCATGCGCATTCCTTCGAGGTGTGGACCGAGGACGGCCGTCTCGTCGGCGGCGGCTACGGCATCGCGGTCGGGCGCATTTTCTTCACCGAGTCGCAGTTCAGCCGCGAGAGCAACACCTCCAAGATGGGCTTTGCCACGTTGAACCATCATCTGGCGAAGTGGGGCTTCCTCGTGAACGACGGCAAGCAGCATACGCCGGTCATCGAGGCCATGGGCTTCCGCGAAATCCCGCGAGCCGAATTCGAAGCGCTGCTCGACGAGCATGGGACCGCCGTCGTCAGGCCGGGCGCGTGGACCGTCGAGGCCGACCTCGCGGCGATCGCCGCCTGAGGCCTGCGGTCCCTCAGGTCTGCAGCACACCCGACGTGATGAGTGCCTTCGCGACGCCATAGCCGACGGCGTACATCAGCCAGAAAGTGAGCTGATAGGATGCGGTCGCCGCAACGACGTAGAGGACGCCGGCCTTCCATAGCGGCAGGCGCCAGAAGCGTCGGTGGATCGCGATGAAGTAGGCCCACAAAAGCAGCGCCAGCACGACCGCGAGGATGGTCGACGGCGTAGCCCATTGCGCTGCAGTCATCGGCCCGTTCAGCGACGACATGCCGGTGACGCCCAGCATATGGCGCGTGATGAACTCGTAGGCCGCATACATCGGCATCACCAGGCCGAACGCCAGGCAGTAGAGCTTGAAGTAAGCCTGCAGGCTGCGCGGCTCGCGCGAGAAGTAGCGGAAGAGCCCGAACGCCAGCAGGAAGGTGATCGTCGCGCCGACGTACACGCCCGCCTGCGACAGCACCTTCATCAGCGTCTGCATGCCCTCGCTGACGTGGGCTTCCGGCCCGGCGGCGGCAGCAGCGGCAAACAGCGTCGGCAGGAACAGCAGGCAGAAGATGCCGATCGCCGTCAGCAGGAACGACAGGTGCTCCCGGTAAGTCTTGTCCTCAGCGAGCGCCACTGTCCGCAGGATGGGCGAGCGCAGGAGTTGCAGATAGACCACCGGGAAGGTGCGCCGCGCGGACCCGAGAATGCTTGGAGCGTCTGCACGCAGATCCGCACCGCAGCTCGAGCAGAAGTTGCCGCCGGCGGGCGTGCCGCAATCGGCGCAGGTCGCCGTTGCCTGCGATCCGGCAAAGGCGGTCGTGCGGTGCATGGAGAGAATCATCTGGCCTCCGCGCTATGCTAGCAGCGCGACAGCCCGGCTCAACCCGCGTCCGCTAGCTGTTGAGGCGCCAGATCTCGAAATTGAGCGCCACCGCCAGCGTCACCCACAGGAAATACGGCACGAACAGCAGGGCCGCGGTCCGGCGCACCGGCCAGGCAAGCCGTATGAACAGCACGATCGCCAGCCACAGGGCCACGATGTCGTAAAGCGCGTGCGTGATCTCTTTCTGGCCGAACATGATCCACGACCACGCAGCGTTGAGCGCCAGCGCCACTAGCCAGACCCAAAAGGCCGGCCCCAGCCCTTGCGCGCGCCAGACGATCCAGCCCGCGACCGCGATCATGAGGTAGAGGACGCCCCACACCGGCGGGAACAGCCAGTTGGGCGGCGTCCACTCGGGCTTCGTCAGCGCCTCGTAGAAAGGCCCCGGCAGGTGGCGCATGCCGGAGTAGCCTGCGAGTGCAACGAGCGCGACGAAAACAAGAAGCGCCCAGTCGCGCTTCACTGCGCCGCCTCGACCTGCGGAGCCGAGGATTGCGCGGGCTTGGCCACGATCCCGAGCCGCTCGACCGCGGCAGCGAGGATCTGGCCCAGCAGCTCGGAGTACCGCATGCCCTGGAACCCGGCCATGAGGTTGCACTTACCGTCCCAGCACCAGCCCGGATTGGGATTGACCTCCAGGAGCTTGATCTCGCCCTTGGCGTCTGCGCGGAAATCGAAGCGCGCGTAATCGCGGCAGCCGAGGCGCTCGAACAGGCGCGCGGAGTGCTCGATCATCTGCTGCTGCTGGATCTCGGAGAGTTCGGCTTCCTGGTAGCGGATCTGCGTCCAGTAGGCGCTGTCGGGCTCCCATTTCGATTCATAGCCGAGAATCTTCGGCAGCTTCTGGTCGAGCCGCGAGAAGTCGACCTCGAGGATCGGCAGCGCGCGCAGGCCCTGGTCGGGATTGCCGACGAGCGTCACCGAGTATTCGGCGCCCGTCAGATATTCCTGCACCAGGATCGGGCGCTTGGGGAACGCGACGCGCAAGCGCTCGAGATAGTCGAGCAGCCCCTTCTCGTTCTTGACTACGGCGTCCTTGGTGATGCCCTGCGAGCTGTCGCCGTAGTTCGGCTTCAGCAGCGCCGGGAACACGGACGGCAGCGTCGCGCCCTGATCGCCGGGGCGCACGTGCGTCTCGAGCGGCACCGGGACGTCGAGCGTCATGGCGACGGCGCGGACGAGCCCCTTGTCGTAGCAGGCCGCAAGCCCGGATGGACCCGCACCCGTGTAGGGAATCTCCAGCGCCTCCAGCATGGCCGGGACGTGCAGCTCCTTGAAGGGATCGTTGTTGAAGCCTTCGTCGCACAGGTTGAACACGAGGTCCGTGCGCAGCTCCGAAAGGTCGCGGTCGAGCGTGCCGTGGTTGTCGAGGTAGCGGAATTTATAGCCCGGCAGCTCCGACAACGCGTCCTTCAGGCGCCGGATGGTCTCCATGTCCTCGGGGTTGAACGTACCGCCGCGCTTCACCGCGTCGGGCAGGCGCGGATCGCCCATGAGCACGGTGACCTCGAGCTGCTGCACCTTGCCCTTGGGTTTGCGGATGAGCTGCGGCCCGTCAGCCGACAGGAGAATGCGGCGCGCCATCATGCCCAGATCCTGGTCGCGGTCCGACAGCGCCTCGGCGTTGCCGTGGTGGCGGACGTTGCGGAAGCCCGTCTGCTCCAGGAGCTTGGCGATCGATTTCACGGGTATAGAGGCGCTCTGCGTAGAACTGGTCGGCGATCACGCCCAGCTCGTCGTGCACGATCACCTCGCGCGAGATGAGGCGCTCGCGGTCGCCCGAGAGCGAGCGCTCGCGGCAAACAAAATGGTGCTCGTCGATCCACTCCCACGAGCGGCGCTCGAAGTGGTCGGCCATGTAGGCGCCGTCGGTGATGTCGAGCACGAGCTGGCCGGAGGGACGCAGGATCTTGCCGACCGCGATCAGCACCTTCTCGTCGTCCTGCTTGTTGGAGAAGTATCCGAACGAGTTGCCCATGACGGCAACGCAGTCGAAGCTGTTCTCCGGCAGCCGCGGGTTGCGCGCGTCGCCTTCCTTGAACACGACCTGCAGCCGTTCCGACTGCGCGCGCTTCTTGGCGAGACGGACGAGATAGCGGGAGCGGTCGACGCCGGTGACGTTCTTGAAGCCGCGGCGTGCGAGCTCGAGGCAGTGGCGCCCCTGGCCGCAGCACAGATCGAGGATCTGGCTGTAAGGCTGCACCGCGGCGGCGCTCACGATGAAGTCGACGTCGCGGCGCGTGTTCTCGACGTTCTCGACGACGTCGCCGTCGGTCTTGACGTAGAGAGCGTTGAAGAGCTTGCGCCACCATTCGGCGGGGAGATGCGCCTCGAGGTCAGAGACCGGACCGAGACACGAGCGCGGCGACGGGCGCTTAGGCCGTTTCGCCTTGGCAGGAGCTGCCATGATGGACAGATGTCCTCAAAGGCCGCGCTATGGCAGCTCGGGTCGCACACCCCGCGCGCCGGCGGTCGGCCGGTCTAACTTCACAGGCCCCACTGGCCTCAATAGTCCGCGAACTTATTTGTGAATTGCGACATTGCAAGAGGTAACTTGCAATTTTCCGCCGTCCCATTGTCACGACCTATTTCCGCGCACAACGGTTACGCATCGCCCCGCCGCATGAGCGCGACGAAGAAGCCGTCGGTGCCGTGCCGGAGCGGAGTGAGCTGCAGCGTGTCTTCCTTACCGTCGGCAGAGCGCGGCGGCTCGGTGCCGAGGCGCGCACGCCACAACTCGGCATACGGGACGACAGTAAAGTCGGGGTGCTTGGCGAGGAAGGCTGCGACCTGATCCCCGTTTTCCTCCGGCAGGACCGAGCAAGTGACGTAAACGAGCGCTCCGCCGGGCTTAACCAGACCCGCGCCCAGGGCCAGAACCCCCTGCTGCTCCGCCTGGCGCTCGGGGATGTTGGCGGGCTTCAGCCGCCACTTCGAATCGGGCTTGCGCCGCCAGGTGCCCGAGCCCGTGCACGGCGCGTCGACCAGCACGAGATCGAATCGTGCACCCAGAGCCGCGAGTGCGGCCTCGTCGCCCGCCTCCATGACCTGGACATTGCGCACGCCCGCTCGCTTCAGGCGCTCAAAGATCGGGCGGAGCTGTCGTTTGTCGGCGTCGTAGGCATAGATCTGGCCCGTGTTCTGCATGCCGGCGGCCAGCGCCAGCGTCTTGCCGCCCGCGCCCGCGCACAGATCGAGGATCTGCTGGCGCGGCGCGGCACCGGCGAGCAGGGCCGCCACCTGCGAACCCTCGTCCTGCACCTCAAACCAGCCCTTGCCGTGCGCGGTCTCGGCTTCCAGGGCCGGGCTGCGTGCCGCCCCCTCGGGCGCGGGGATGCGCACGCCCTGCGGCGACAGCGGCGTCGCAACGGCTTTGTTGCGCTCGAGCGCCTTCAAGACCTTCTCGCGCGTCGCCTTCAGCGTGTTGACCCTGAGATCGACGGGCGCGCGCGCGCTCAGGCCCGCTCCTTCCTCGGCCGCAGCCGCCCCGAACGCGCGCTCAAACGACGGCAGCAGCCAGTCGGGGATGTCGCCGGCGATCGCGGCAGGCGTATCGGCCGGCAGCGCAGCGCCGAGCCGCGCCGTCTCCTCCTCGGTGAGCGGGGAGAGCGCGTGCTCCGAGCCGTCGGCTGTCGCCCCCACCTCGGCCGCCGTCATGCCGAAGGCGCGCGGCGCTGCCCCCAGCGCGAGCGCGCGCGGGGTATCCGCCCCCATCTGCGCGGCAATGGAGCTCTTACGCCTCAGGGCGTCATAAACGAGAGTTCCAATGGCGGAGCGGTCGCCGGACCCGGCGAAGCGGTGAGCCTTGCCCCAATCGGCCAGCGCCATGGCCGCCGGGCGGTGGCGCTGCAGGATGTCCTCGAGCACCTCGGCGGCAGCCTTGAGCCTCGCGCCTGTGCGCACGCTCCTCAGGCCCCCACGCTCAGGATGCGCACGGCAAAGATTACCCACATGACGATGAGTATGACGCCGCCGACAAACATCGCCTTGGAGCGGAGGTCGAGGTCGTTGGAGCCGGTGTGGACGTAGGCGTGCGCGTAACGTGCGGCGACGAAGGCCCAGGCGAGCAGCACGAAGAGGATATCGTTTGTGCGCGTGATGAGGATGAAGGCCACCAGCACATAGAAGAGCATGGGCAGCTCGAGCTGGTTGTGGAAGCAGTTGGCGACTTGGGTCGCGCGCGAGGGCCAGTTGGGCTGGCGCAGCGAGATGTCACGCGGCGTAACCGTTCCCGAGCTCAGGGCGCTGCCGCGCTCCTTCGCCATCCACGCCGCCAGGGCGAAAGTCAGTGCTACCTGCAGGAACACTGGCAGCAGCAAGCTCGTCACGGACATGGGTTCGACCTCGTTGGATTAGCGCCAGGCGCTCAACCTTACCGCATCATTCTGGCGCAGGTCGTATTGCAGATGGGATGGTACGAGCCGATCGCACTTGCCCCGACGCCGCTAAACGTTGCCGGGATAGTTCGGGCTCTCGCGCGTGATCAGCACGCCGTGCGCGTGGCTCTCGTGGATCGCCGCTGGGGAGACGCGGATGAACCGCGCCCTTTCCTGCAGGTCGGGCAGATCCTTGGCGCCGAGGTAGCCCATGCCGGCGCGCAGGCCGCCGACGAGCTGGTGCAGCACGCCCTCGGTCGGGCCCTTGTAGGGCACCTGCCCCTCGATCCCTTCCGGCACCAGCTTGAGGGTGTCCTTCACCTCCTGCTGGAAGTAGCGGTCGGCCGAGCCGCGCGCCATGGCGCCGATTGAGCCCATGCCGCGGTAGGCCTTGTAGGTGCGCCCCTGGTAGAAATAGGTCTCGCCCGGCGCTTCGTCGGTGCCGGCGAGCAGCGAGCCGATCATCACGCAGCTTGCGCCAGCGGCCAGCGCCTTCACGACATCGCCCGAATACTTGATGCCGCCGTCGGAGATGATGGGGACGCCGTGCTTTGAGGCTTCCTTGGCGCAGTCCATGACGGCGGTGAGCTGCGGCACGCCGACACCGGCCACGATGCGCGTCGTGCAGATCGAGCCCGGACCGATGCCGACCTTCACCGCGTCCGCGCCCGCGTCGATCAGCGCCTTGGTGCCTTCGGCGGTCGCCACGTTGCCGGCGATGACCTGCACGCGGTTCGACAATGTCTTTATGCGTCGCACCGCCTCCAGCACGCGGATCGAATGCCCGTGCGCGGTGTCGACCACGATGAGGTCGCAGCCGGCCGCCATCAGCAGCTCGGTGCGCCTGATGCCCTCCTCGCCCACCGTCGTCGCCGCAGCGACGCGCAGGCGCCCCTCGGCGTCCTTCGACGCATGCGGGTGCTTCTGCGCCTTCTCAATGTCCTTGACCGTGATGAGGCCGATACAGCGGTTCTCGTCGTCGACAACGAGCAGCTTCTCGATGCGATGCTTGTGCAGGAGCCGCTTGGCATCCTCCTGCGCGACCGACCGCTTCACCGTGATGAGCCTCTCCTTGGTCATCAGCTCGGAGACGGGCTGCTCGAGGTTCGTTGCGAAGCGCACGTCGCGGTTGGTCAGGATGCCGACGAGACGCCCCTTGTCGGAGCCGTTCCTCGGCGTCTCGAGCACCGGCAGGCCCGAGATCGAGTGCTCGGCCATGAGGGCCAGGGCCTCGCGCAGGGATGCGGCGGGGTGAATGGTCACCGGGTTCAGCACGATCCCCGATTCGTATTTCTTGACGAGCGCGACCTGGCGCGCCTGCTCCTCGGGAGCGAGGTTGCGGTGGATGACGCCCACGCCGCCTTCCTGCGCCATGGCGATGGCGAGGCGCGCCTCCGTCACCGTGTCCATGGCGGAAGAGATGACGGGGATGTTGAGCGAGATCGAGCGCGTGACGCGGGTTGAGACGTCGGCCTGGCTGGGGAGGATCTCCGAGGCAGCCGGCACGAGGAGGACGTCGTCAAAGGTCAGTGCGACGCCGGAATCCAGGGTGGGCGGGCCTTGGGCCATGCTTGCGCGGTCTCCTTGTCACCAATGGAGCCGGGCGACATGTTCTCGAGCCCGGCGGGAACGATGTCGGCAGCCCTATACCACCGTGGCCCCCGCGTGGGAAGGGACGCGCAGAGCCGTCCACCGGACGTGACGACGCGGGGCAAACGTCACCACCCGCCCGGCGCCTGAGCCCCGCAGCCAGAGAATCAGCCGTGCCTCAATTGGCGGCGCTTAAGCCGAGATCGACGGCTTGCCGTCGGACGGCGGCGCCACGGCCGGTCCCGCCGCGTTCACGGCCGCGGGCAGGAACTTCGCCATCACCTCGAGCACCTTGTCCATGGGGATGCCGAGCGACTTGGCGATCTGCTGCACGTGCTCATCGCCCAGCGCCTTGCGGATTTGGTCCGCCGTGATCGGCAGGTTGTCCTTGTTCTTGTCGAGCCAGGACTGCACCTGCGCGGCCAAGCCCGCGCTCTGCAGCTTGGCGAGGATCGACTGCAGGCCCTCTTCGCCCATCACCTTTTTCATGAGCCCCGGCAGCGCCGCTTGTTCCGCTTCGCCGACGAGATTTCCAACCGCGCCTTTGAGGGTATCGCTCCAGCTCATGGCATCGCCCTTTCCTAGGTTCCTGCCCCTCGTCCTCACGCACGTTTCTTATGCCGGATGTCGCGCAAGCATTTTAGCAGAAGCGCGATAGCAGTTTCCACGGGCGAGAAGCGTCGCATGCTGACGGTACCACGAACGCTTCCTTAGCCTTGCTTACGGATTTGTATGCAGGGACGCCCTTGTGGGGCCCAATCGCGGGCGCCAAGATTTTTGCGGGGAAGAGCAACGCTTGGAGAAAATGCTATGAAGAGACTGCTGTTGGCAATGGCTGCGACCTGCCTCGTGGCGGGCGCGGCCGCGGCGGACACCTGCAAGGCGCAGGCGGAAGCCAAGAAGCTGCACGGCGCGGCCGAGACGAGCTTCACCACCAAGTGCGAGAAGGACGCCAAGGCCAAGTGCGATGCCGACGCCAAGGCAAAGAACCTGCATGGCGCCGCCGAGACGAGCTTCACGACCAAGTGCGTGAAAGACGCGACCGGCGCCTGACGCCGTTGCCTGCGAACTCTTCAGCCGGAGCCGAGAGGCTCCGGCTGTTGTCGTTTAGCGCTTACCGATAGCAGCGCTCACCTGGATCGGCACAAAAGGTGCGCTTGCCTCGGCTGCGCTCACCGTCGACGTCCAGCTCGTTGAAGCCTGCAGCTCCGGCTGGGTCGGGGCGTTGAGCGCATAGATAAAGAGGGCCATCACGCCGGCAGCCGCGGTGGCCATGGCGGCGGTTCCGATTCTGAACAGCGGGGTCTGCAGCAGCGGCTTCATAGTTGGGGGACTCGCGGTTGGCAGGGCGGCCGGGGCACAGGGTTAATCGCGTGCTAACAACTCGCACGCCGGCCGCGTGGTTCCAGCCGCGCCGATAACGCGCCGCAATCGCCGCGAATGCGAGCCTTGCGCGCAACGCTTCGGCAACGGGGGCCGGTCTACTGCGTGACGCTCCATACCAGCGCCAAGCCAGGGAGTGGACCCATGAGACACATGCTCACCATTGCTGCGTTGGCCGCGCTCGCGGCCTCCATCACGCTCGTGCCCGCCTTCGCGGAGGATCGCCCGGTCACCAAGGGCCCCACGAAGTCGCTGGGGGATGAGGGCAAGCTTCCGCCCACCCACACCATGAGCGATGCGGTCCCCGACATGACAGGCCCGGACGACGGCACCTCGGCCCAAGGCGCCGGCGACGGCACCGCGCCGAGCACTGCGCCGGGCGCCACGCCGCCCAAGCGCATGGGCGATGAAGGTAAGCTGCCGGCAACGAGCACGATGACCAAGCAGGTGCCCGAGATGACGGGCAAGCCGGCGAAGTAGCGGTCCAATCGAGGCCCCGTGAGACGGCACGACTTGTCGTGCGGGGGCGCCCACGCGGTCTTGGAGACCCGATGCCAACATCGTCCTCGCGCACGCCGAAAAAGCGCAATGGCCATTCGCGGCTGATCGATCTTGCCCTCCAGGGCGGGGGCGCGCACGGCGCCTTCACTTGGGGCGTGCTCGACCGGCTGCTCGAGGAGGGCGACCTGGAAATCGAGGGCATCTCCGGCACCTCGGCTGGCGCAATGAATGCCGCCGTGCTCGCGAGCGGTTACATTGCCGGCGGCGCGGTCGGAGCCAAGGCGGCGCTGGAGGAGTTCTGGCGCCGCGTCGCCTGGGCCGCGCAGTTCAGCCCCTTTCGCCGCACGCCGCTCGACATCATGCTCGGCCGCTGGACGCTCGATACGTCACCGGCTTTCATCGCCTACGATCTCACCTCGCGCATGCTCTCGCCCTACTCCTTCAATGCGCCGGGCACCAACCCGCTGCGCGACATCCTGGCCGAGAGCATCGATTTTACGCAGCTCGCCGCCGCGCCCATCCGCCTGTTCATCACGGCCACCAACGTGCGCACCGGGTGCGGGCGCGTTTTCCGCAATGCCGAGCTGACGCCGGATGTTCTGCTCGCCTCGGCCTGCCTGCCGATGCTGTTCCAGGCCATCGAGATCGACAACGAAGCCTATTGGGACGGCGGCTACTCCGGAAATCCGACCATTACGCCGCTCGTGCGCGACTGTATCTCGAGCGATACCATCTTGGTGCAGGTCAATCCGGTCGAGCGGCCGGGCACGCCGCGCTCGGCACGCGAGATTTTCGATCGCCTCAACGAGGTTTCGTTCAATGCGCCGCTGTTGAAAGAGCTGCGCATGATCGCGGTGCTGCGGCAGGTGAGCAACCCGGGCGATTGCGAGGGCGCGCGGTGGGCCGACATGCGCATCCACCGCATCGCGAGCCCGCTTATGCTGGACCTCGGTTACTCCTCCAAGCTCAACGGCGAGTGGGAATTCCTCACGATGCTGCGTGACGAGGGGCGCCGCTGCGCGGAAGAGTTTCTCGCGGTGCACGGGAACGATATCGGACGCCGCTCGACGCTCGACATCGATGTCCTGCTCGATGCCGACCCGGAGATGGGGCCTGCGAAGGAGCGATCATCTCGTACGGAGCCGAAGGCGCGGTCCCGCTCCAAGGCGCCCAAGAACGGTTCAAGCGCGAGGCGACCGAAAGCCTCCAGCACACGCAAGCCCCGCGCGGCCTCTGTCACTCATTGACGTTCATCGCCATGCGCGCTCCGCCAGCGGCGTAGGCCTCGGGGTGGCACCTCACATCTTCACCGCCGTGATCGTCTCGAAGGAGACGGGGAAAAGGGCGCTCACCTTGAAGCGCTGGCTGCCGGCTGAGCGCAGGTTGGCGGCGTCAAAATACTGCGGGTAGTCATAGATCGGATGCAGCGGCGTGCCGCCCAGCAGCCAGAAGCTGAACATCGAGACATAGTAGTAGGCGCGTTGCATCGCACGCGTCGTGATCCACCCGCGCGGATACGAGAAATCACCGATCAAAAGTCTGCCGCCCGGTTTGAGCATGGTTGCCAGGCGGGCGAGCACGGCCTCCATCATCGGCTCGGTGAAGACGTTGAGGAAGAAGTTGGCGACCACGATGTCGTAGTGACCCGGGCGCTCGTGGCGCAGCACGTCGGAGCAGACCACCTCGATGCAGCCCTCGGCATCGACGGCTTGAAACTTGGCCGCCGCGCGCTCGAGCATCCCCTGCGAGAGATCGAGCAGCGTTAGAGTCACCTGGCGGTTGGCGGCGAGCACCGCATCCTCGCCATCGCCGACGCCGGCGTACAGGATCCGCTGACCAGGTTGCAGCTCGCCGATCTGCGCAGCCTTGAGCGCACGGATCTGGCCCCCGCTGTAGAGATGCGCCGCGGTGTCGTAGAGCTTAGCCAAGCGGTCGTAGCTCTTGCCTCGGTCGGTCATTTTGGTGTCCCCCATGTGCTGCGGTTGGAGCGGGGGCGATAGCATTTCGGGTGAGATGCATTTGTTCCCTACGGAACAGCGCGGCGCGGAGGCTGGCGAGGCGCAGATAGGCGGGACAAGGCCGATGTAAAGGCGAGACTCCAGCATTGCTACTTCCCGCGAAAGCCCGTCGCCAGCACGTAGAGCTCAGCCGAGTCCGAGCGCGACGCCGGCGGCTTCAGGTGGCGTACGGTCGCAAACGAGCGCTTCAAGAGATCGAGCAGCTCGCGCTCGGTGCCCCCCTGCAGCACCTTGGAAAGGAAGGCGCCGCCGGGCGCGAGCACGTCGCAGGCGAAGTAGGCGGCGGCCTCCGCCAGCGCCATGATACGGATGTGGTCGGTGCGCGTGTGGCCGGTCGTGGGCGCGGCCATGTCGGAGAGGACAACGTCGGCGCCGCCCCCGCGCAGAAGCGCCTTCAGGCGATCCTCGGCGCCCTCCGCGGTGAAGTCCAAGTGCACGACCTCAACACCGTGGAGCGGCTCCATCGGGTTGATGTCAATGGCGACGACCTGCCCCTTGCCGGCGACGGCCTGCGTGCGCTCCGCCGCGATCTGGCTCCAGCCGCCGGGCGCGGCGCCGAGATCAACGACGCGAGAGCCCGGCTTCAGGAGCCGGTGCTTATCGTCGATCTCGGCGAGCTTGTAGGCCGCGCGCGAGCGGAACCCTTCGCGCTTCGCGGCGGCCACATACGGATCGTTGAGCTGCCGCTGCAGCCAGCGCTGCGAGGAGGCGGTGTGCCGGCGCGCGGTCTTGAGGCGAACGTGCATCTGGCGATCGCCGCCGCCCGGTCCGGTCGTTTTCTGGCCGCTCGTTTTCTGGCCGCTCTTCTTCGAGCCGCTCTTTTGGGAGCCGCTTTTGCCCCCGCCTTTGCTCCCGCCTGCGCGCTTTGACATCGGATTATGAGCGCCGTCCGCGACGGCGGCGCGCGGTACGCAATACGCCATCCTCGGCCATGAGCGTCGTCAGAATGCCCTCGCGCAAACCGCGGTCGGCAACTCGGAGGCGCTCGCACGGCCACAGGCGCAGAACCGCCTCGAGGATGGCGCAGCCGGCGAGCACGAGGTCGGCGCGGTCGCGGCCGATGCAGGGCTCCGCGATGCGCTGCTCGTAAGAGCGGCCGAGGAGATCGTAGGTGACGGCGCGCACGTCGCGCAGATTAAGCCAACAGCCGTCGACGCGGTTGCGGTCGTAGCGTGGGAGACCCAGATGGACGCCGGCGATCGTCGTCACGGTGCCCGAGGTGCCGAGCATGTGCACGCGCTTGCCGGCGAGACACTTTGCCAGCTGATGCTCGACCTCGAACGGCTCGAGCATGCGCGTGGTCTCTGCGACCATGCCCTCGAAGTCGTCGGGTGCCACGTGGCGGCCGCCAAAGCGCTCGGCCAGCGTGACGACGCCGATCGGCAGCGAGGTCCATGCGACCATGAAGTTCTGCGCATCCGCCCGGTCGGTACGGCGCTCGCGACGCCAGTTGCGGCGGGAGAGATCGAGCAGGATCAACTCGGACGAGCCGCCGCCGATGTCGAAGACGAGCACGTAATCGCAGCTCGGGTCGATGAGCGCGGCGGAGCCCGACACGGCGAGGCGCGCCTCGGCCTCGGGGGTCAAGATCTCGATTTCGAGGCCGAGGCGATCGTGCACCTCTGCCAGGAACTCGGCACTGTTGGCGGCGATGCGGCAGGCTTCGGTGGCGACAAGGCGGGAGCGGCGCACTTTGGCGCGGTCGAGCTTGGCGGCGCAGACTTTCAGCGCCTCGTGCGTGCGTGTCATGGCGGCAGGCGACAGTTGCCCCGTTTGCCCCACGCCCTCGCCCAGCCGGATGATGCGCGAGAACGCGTCGACAACGCGGAAGCCCCGGCGCGAAGGACGCGCCAGTAGCAGGCGGCAGTTGTTGGTGCCGAGGTCGAGGGCGCCATAGACGGTGTCGCGATCGCCCGCATCGGCGCGCGCCTCGATGCGGGCGGGCGCCTGATCGTAGGGCGCGGCGTGGCCGCTGCCGTTGCGTTGCGCGTATGCGGGACCGAAATGGGAGACGGGCTCAGAGGCCGGGGCAATCCCCTCGGCCGCGGTGCTGGCGTCGGGCGCGTCCGTCGCGCCGCCGTCGTCAGGGTAGCCCTGCAAGGCTTAAACTCCAGCGCCTGGCATCGGGTCCCCGAACACTGGAGGGACCTTAGTCATCAGGCGTCTCCTGGAAGACACTTAAATGTCACTCTATCAGCAAACGCCGCCACGTAAAGCCTGGCACGTGCCTAGCATCTAGGCAGCAAGACGCTGAGAAGCGCGCCGTCCCTGCAATCCGGCTCGCTGCTTATCCACAGCGAAGCATGCTTACCCTATGGTCCAGAGGCCTTCGGACGATCGATTTGGTGTCGCCGCTAGACCTTTGCGAGTGCCCGCTGGATCAACGAACAGGAGACCGCCGCCGCATGCGCGCGACATACCTTCTTCTGGCTGTGCTGCTACTCGCGACGCGAGCCGCAGCGGGCGAGCTGCCGGAGGACGCGGGCAAGCGGCTGCTCGCCGCCTACCCTGGTGAGCTCGAGCGCATCGAGGGCGGCGTCCTCGTCTGGCGCGACGGCACCCGCATGCCCCTCGATGATGGCAAGGGCGCGAAGCCCTTCGCCGAGTGGCTCGATCACCCCGATATCGAGGACATGCTCGCCGTGCCCTATCCCGCGGGTGACCTCGCGGCGCCGCCGGCGAAGGACGTCGACCCAGGGCGGGCGCGCAACGAGGCATTCTTCAACAAGGTCTACGGCGACTGCCGCAAGGGTGAGGTCGAGAAGAACCTCGCAACCGTTATCTGGCTGCCGAAGAAGACGGGCCAAAAGCTACCCTTCAGCAAGATCAATGGCGCGGCGAAGGCGCTCGATGCCGTGAGCCGCGAGCTCGACGAGCTGCCGGCGGAGTTCGACGTGTATCTCTTTCCTTCGGCCGGCACCTACAATTGTCGCGTCATCGCCGGCACCACCCGCGTCTCCGCGCATGGCCAAGGCATCGCCATCGACATCGCGCTGAAGCATTCGGATTATTGGCGCAACACCGGGCCCGGCAAGGACGGCGCCTACGCCTACAAGAACGCGATCCCCATGGAGATCGTGCGCATCTTCGAGAAGCACGGGTTCATCTGGGGCGGCAAATGGCACCACTACGACACGATGCATTTCGAGTACCGGCCGGAGCTTTTGGGGGCGGCTGGCGGGTGAATGCGAGTGGCGGGTTGCTAGGGCGGGGGCCAGCTGTTATATGCGCGCAACCGGCCGCCGAGCGAGCCGCGATCCCGGCATTGGGGGATCGTCTAATGGTAGGACTGCAAACTCTGACTCTGCCTGTCTAGGTTCGAATCCTAGTCCCCCAGCCAACAAGTCACGTGCTCTTGCCGGTTTCCAAGCTCCTGAGCGAAGCCGCGGAAGAAAGCGCGCAGTTCCCGCGCGTTACAGCCATTGCGCATCCGACCCCTCCCAGACCTCGGTCTCTGGCAGCCGGTTTCACGCGCCCAATTGCCACCGAGTCTCCGAAGGCCAAAAACGGGCTGGCAGTGTTGGGGCCGCGCCTACGAACCGGAACGGGCGCCGGCAAGCGAGAATTGCCTCGCCCTTTAGGTGCCTAAGCGCCGGTCGTTCACACTGATCGCCGCAAATTCAGGTCTCAATGCCCAGCTGCTGTCGCTGAGTAGTCCAGCTGACGGCGAGGTCCGTCCGATACATCAGCTGCTTCAAGCTCAGGTCGGCCGGCTGCCGCCCTTCGAGGATGGCACCGATGATACTCGGCGCGAGGAAGGCCAATGGCAGATGTGCCTGCACATACGACCGAGTGAGCTGCTCGCGGATGGCAAGTTCCGACAAATCGCTGACGCGCCGCATGCGGATGTCTTCGAACCACGAATAGGCTCGCGCCACCGCTTTCACTAAAGGCTCGTCTCTTGGAACCGGCACCATGACGCCGCCCCCGACAATCAGCTTCTGCTCGATCCCTCGCTTCGTGATGCGCACGGGCACCACGATCACGTGAGTAGTTGGTTCGTCGGGAGAATGCACCGGCAGCTTGAGGGCCTCACGCAGCCGTCCCAGTGCCACGGTGAGCGTGAGTGTTGTATCTCCGATCTCAATGCGCGAGAGAATTGATTGAAGTTTGGAGCGCAGCTGACCGGCATGGTCTTGTGACAGCGAACGCGACAGGGCCGTTGCTGTCTTGAGGACGCTGGCGGTTTGTGCCGGCGGCAATCGGCGCAGCGACAGGATTGAGACCAACGCGCTCTGCTCGTCTAAAAATGAACCCAAGGCAACCAACACGGCATTCTCGATCTCGGCTGCCGGAATACGCCATCGCTTACCCTGCTCATCCGCGCGTGGCCGGCCGCGCACCAGCGACTTCGAGATGTAGTAGCGGTATCGCAGCCCACCCCTGTTCGAGTGCGAGGGTGTCAGCCGTTCACCTGCCCCATCGAATACGAGCCCCGTCAGGAGGCTCGGCACCCGAGCTCGCATCTGCTTGCGGTGATCAACCCGGTTCTTTGCGAGCTCTTCCTGAACGCGGTCCCAGGCCTCGCGCTCGATGATCGGCCGATGCAGCCCCGGATAGGCCGTGCCCTTGTGGACCACCATCCCAAGGTAAACTTGGTTCTGCAGGATGAGATACAGATTGCCGCGCGTGATCGGCCGGCCGCCGATGGTTCTGCCCTCCTGCGTGATGCGCCGGTGTGAGCGGATCTTTCTCCTGTCGAGGTCATCCGCAAGCGCGTTGACCGAGCCGAGTTCGACGTAGCGCCGGAAGATCAGCCGCACCTTCTTGGCCTCAGTCTCGTTGACGACCAGCGCGCGGTTCTTGACCTCATAGCCAAGCGGCACACTGCCACCCATCCACATGCCCTTCTGCCGCGAAGCCTTGATCTTGTCGCGGATGCGCTCGCCCGCGATCTCGCGCTCGAACTGGGCGAACGACAAGAGCACGTTCAGCGTCAGCCGCCCCATGGAGGTCGTGGTGTTGAACTGCTGGGTGACGGCCACGAACGAGACGCCTTGAGCATCTAGCACGTCGACGATCTTGGCGAAGTCGGCGAGCGAGCGCGTCAGGCGATCGACTTTGTAGACAACGATCACATCGACGCGCTTTGCACGGATATCGTCCAGCAGCCGAACGAGACCCGGCCGCTGCATGTTGCCGCCGGAGAACCCGCCGTCGTCATATCTCGCCGGCAACTCAGTCCAGCCTTCGTGCTTCTGGCTCATGATGTAGGCTGCGCAAGCCTCCCGCTGCGCATCGAGCGAGTTGAAATCCTGCTCGAGGCCCTCCTCGGTCGACTTGCGCGTATAGATGGCGCACCGGAGATGCTTGCGCTCAGCCATTGGCTCCTCCGCGACCTTTGACCAGGCCGAAGAACCGATGGCCGTTCCACTTGGCAGCGGTAATCGCGAAGGCGATCGCAGAGAGGCTGCGATACGTTGCTCCCGTCCCAGACGAACCCCTGGTCCGTCACTAGCACGTCATGCGTCGTGCCGTGCCACTCGCGCAGCAGCCGAGTCCCCGGGCTTGATCCTGATCCGTGAGGTCTGCGCGGACGCGGGCTCGCCCTTGGCAATCGCAAGCAACTCGCGGCGCGTTGGTGCCCGAAGGCTACCAAACTCCTGCTCCTGCATGGCGTAGGAGATCGCGCGAACGAGGAACTCGCAGCTGGCGTAGCGCAGCGGTTCCGACTTGTAGAACCTTCGCCACTGCCTAATGAGCTCTTCTCGTGACGCCGCTTCCAGCGCACGAAGCGCCTGGCTTAGCTCCCTTTCGCCTGTCACCGAAGGGCTCAGCTCAGACGATAGCGGCGGTCCTCGCCGTCCCGCTTTTCCGACATCACATCAAGGCCGTGCCGCTTGCGCAAACTCCCAGCGAGAAAGCCGCGCACCGAGTGCGACTGCCATCCAGTGGCTTCCATCATTTCGGGGATTGTTGTGCCGCGTTTAGCCTTCAGAAGCGAGATGACGGCGGCGGCTTTCGAGCCTGGTCGCCACGCTGGCGCGGGCGGCGCGGACTTTGCGGGTGTGACAGCTTTGGATTTTGTCTTCGGGGTGCGAGCCATGAGGGCGTCTCCATCCTGGGCGCCGGCAGGACGCCAGCGCTCGCACTGCCCAAAGCCCCGCGAACCGCGAGGCGAGCCCTTACTTTTGCCGGCCGTTTGCACCCGCCAGCCGACAGCCCCAGCAATGCTTCCCGTGCGCTAGAAGTCCAGTCGAATGTGCGCCTTAGGTCGCTAGAAACGTCGCAGGGCTGGCAGGAGGAAATTGTGGAGCATCGTATGGCACGCAATTTCATTCTCGATCTTTTCCGGGGGCGGGCGGCGCTTCGCAGGAAGTCCAGTCAAATGTGGGGCCACCCGCGGGATTTACCTGAGCGGCTCCTTCACGTGACAAGTGAACATCCGCCGCGGCCTGTTGTGGCAATGCCGATAGTTTCGCGCATCAACAAGCTGAAGCAGGCTGGCCCTGCCCACAGGGGTTGCATGGTCTGCAGCAGGCCGCCCCATAGCTGGGACCGCATCGACAGGAAATACTGATACCGCAGCCGATCCTATGGCGAGCGCGATCTCCAAGAGGCACCGATCAGTGCGCATTTCTTACTCATCTTTCCGTTGATTTGGCTTTGCGTTGATCCGTCGCGCGCTAGGGATGGCGAATGCCGAGCTGTTCCTCGGCGCGCTTGTTTTCTTGCAGGGTCAGCCTGCCGACGAGTTCGGACTGAGCGTCAGGCTGTCGCGCTGCCCACTGAGCCAGGGCACAGACCCCGGCGATGAGGAGGGTGCAGCGGGTGAGCATGAGAATGAGTGAAAGATCTTCGATCATGCGCTCGCCGTCAGGGCCGCTGCCCGATTGGCAGGAGCTGTCGTTGGAGTTGCATCGATGTGTGCAAGACGGCCAAAGGCCTCGACGGGCTCGACCCAATACGCAAGGTTTGCGATGCCCGCTTTAGTGCGAATGTCGTCGAGAAGGGATGTCAAACGTGCTCTGGGAAGGATCAGGGCCAGAACGCCCCGCACCACGCGTCCGCGCACGCGCTCGCGAATACTCGCCTTGCCGAAGTCGTGCCCGTGGCCCTCCGCCTTCCATGTGGTGAAGCCCTTCAGCGGCGGCTCGGCATTGAGCAGCAGCTCGACGATGTGATCCTCCGCCGCCGGCGGGTAGACCAGCGTCAGCTTGCAAAGGAATTGGTCCATGCGAGGCTCCGTGTTTGATCGTGCGTCGTTCGCGTCGCGACGCCGAAGCGGCGAAATAGGATGGGCAGTAGAATGAGAGTGAGCGCGGTCGAGGTAACGAGACCGCCGATCACCACGATGGCGAGTGGCTTCTGGATCTCGGAGCCAGGGCCGCTCGCATACAGCAGCGGGACCAGCCCGAATGCGGCGATGCTCGCCGTCATGAGCACGGGCCGCAGCCGGCGCAGGGAACCCTCGACCACCACCTGATCGGCCGGCATGCCGCTGGCCAACAGTTGGTTGAAGTAGCTGACGAGGACGAGGCCGTTGAGAACGGCGATGCCGAGTAGCGCTATGAAGCCGACCGACGCCGGCACGGACAGGTACTCGCCCGAGACCCAAAGGGCGAGGATGCCACCGACGAGGGCGAACGGAACGTTGGCGAGGATCAAGCCGGCCTGACGCAGCGAGCGCAGGGTGGCAAAGAGGACAAGAAAGATGATCCCGAGCGCGATGGGCACGACGATGGCGAGCCGCGCCGCGGCGCGCTGCTGATTTTCGAACTCGCCACCCCACACCAAGCGATACCCGGACGGCAGCGGCACTGCCGCCGCCACCGCCTTTTGGGCGTCCTCGACGAACCCTACTAGGTCGCGGCCCGACACGTAGGCCTGCACGATGGCAAAGCGCGACGCATTCTCGCGGTCGACCTTCACCAGGCCCGCCGTGCGCCGCAGATCGCGCAACATCGCCGATGCGCACCAGCCCGCCATCGCCGGCCGCGAGACGGCTTTGCATGAACAGCTCGGGCGCCTTGCGCAGCGTCTCGGGGCCGCGGATGACTATGTTGGTGCGCTTCTGCGCCTCGGCAACGATACCGGCCGAAGTCCCTTCCAGCAGCGCGCGCAGCTCGTCCTCTATGCGCGTAACGGTGAGCCCCGTCCGCCCCGCGGTCATACGGTCCATGTCGATCTGCAGATAGTCGACGGTGTCGTTGGAGGCCGTGAACACCTCTGAGGCGCCTTTGACCCCGGCAATCGCCGCCTGGATGCGTCCGGCGAGAGCGGCGAGCTCCTTCAAGTCGGGTCCGAATATCCTTACCGCCAGATCGCCACGCGCCCCGGTAAGCATCTCGGAGGTGCGCATCTCAATCGGCTGCGTGAAGGCGAACTCGACGCCGGGGAGCTCGGCCATGGCGTCGCGCAACTGCTGCAGCAGCCACTCCTTGTCGGGTACGCGCCACTGGTCCTTGGGCTTGAGCACGAGGAACGCGTCGGTGTCGTTGGGGCTCATCGGGTCGAGCCCCAGCTCATCGGAGCCAACACGCGCGATGACATGGTCAACCTCCGGCACCTTTTCGAGGAGGACGCGTTGGATGCGCTGGTCGGTCGCTACGCTTTCCTCGAGGTTGATGGAGGGAAGCTTGGTCGTCTGCATGATGACGGAGCCCTCGTCCAAGGTCGGCATGAATGTCTTGCCGACGGCGAGATAGGCAAAGACCATCGCCGCCGCGCCGCCTGCCGCAGCGAGGTAGACCGGCAACGGATGTGCTAGGCAGAAGCGCAGCAGCGGTCGGTAGCCGGCCTCGAGCACCCGCATTAGAAGCGGGCTCTTGTGTGCGCTGCCGCGCAGAACGAGCGACGACAAGGTGGGGATCAGAGTGAGGGACAGCAGCAGCGACGCCGAGAGCGCCAGCACGATGGTGATGGCGACCGGCCCGAACAGCTTGCCCTCGAGCCCCTGCAGCGACAGTAGCGGCAGGAACACTAAGCAGATGATCAGTATGCCCGAAGCGACAGGCACGACGACCTCGGCCGCCGCCTGGTACACCTGATGCAGGAGCGGGATGCGGCTGTCGCCAGCATGGTGATCGAGGCGCTCGACGGTGTTCTCGACGACGACCACCGCCGCGTCGACGATGAGCCCGATGGCGATGGCGAGGCCCCCCAGGCTCATCAGGTTCGCCGACATTCCAAACAGCTTCATCATCATGAACGTGACGAGCGCCGACATCGGCAGGGTGACTGCCACGACGAGGGAGGCACGGAGGTTGCCAAGAAAGATGAGGAGCAGAACGATCACGAGCGCTGTCGCCTCGATGAGCGCTTTGGTCACCGTATGGACGGCGCGCTGAATGAGGTCCGAGCGGTCGTAGAAGGTCTGCAGCCTCACGCCTTCCGGCAGCCCGGGCTTGAGCATCTCCAGGCGCTCGCGCACGCTCTTCACAATGGCGCTGGCATCTGCGCCGCGCAGCGAAAGGACAAGCCCCTCCACCGCCTCGCCGGCGCCATCCTTGGTAACGGCTCCATAGCGGGTGAGATTGCCGATACCCACGGTCGCCACATCCTGCAGGCGTAGAACCTTTCCACCCTCCGACTTGAGCACGATCTGCTTCAGGTCGTCGGGCGTTCGGATGGCGCCTTCAGAGCGTACGACGAGTGCCTTCTCGCCATCTGACAGGCGCCCGGCTCCGTCGTTGCGATTCGTGGCCGCGATCGCTTCTTTGATGTCGGCGATGCTCAACCCGGAGGCCGCCAGCTCGGCGTTGTCCGGCACCACCTCGAACGTGCGCACCAGCCCGCCGAGAGCGTTGACGTCGGCTACGCCGGGAATAGTGCGCAGCGCCGGGCGAATGGTCCAGTCGAGCAGGCTGCGCCGCTCCTCCAGCGAGAGGTTGCCGCCTTCGATGGTGAACATGAAGACGTCGGATAGCGGCGTGGAAATGGGTGCAAGACCGCCGGAAACGCTCGATGGCAGCGCATCCACGGCGCCAGCCAGCCGTTCGGTCACCTGTTGGCGCGCCCAATAGATGTCGGTTCCGTCCTCGAAGTCGATAGTGACGTCGGCGATCGCATACTTCGCCGAGGAGCGCAGGATTGTTTGGCGCGGAATGCCGAGCAGCTCGAGTTCGATCGGCGCGATGACACGGGTTTCGACCTCCTCGGGCGTCATCCCCGGCGCCTTCATGATGATCTTCACCTGAACCGACGAGATGTCCGGGAAGGCATCGATTGGGATGCGCAGGAAAGCATAGACGCCCGCCGTGGCGACGAGCAGCGAGCAGAGCAGCACGAAGGCCCGTTGAGTGAGCGAGAATTCGACGATCTTGCGCAGCATGGCCTACTCCGCACCGACCATGTTCTCGAGCTGCGCGAGACCCGAGATCGCAACTTTCTGTCCTGCGACGAGCGCTCCTTCGATGGTCGCCGAAGCCAGAGTTTTGCCCTTCAGCGTGATAGGCAGAACAGAGAAGCCGGCTTTCGTGCGCACGAACACGGTCGGCGCGCCGCGCAGCCAAACAACGGCTTGTGCCGGAACGTCGAGACCGCTGACCGCGGCCTCGCGGTAAACGCTGAGCGTCACCATCTGCCCGGGTACCAGCCCGGCAGAGGCCGGTATGGTGCCGGTTAGTCTTGCCGACCGGGTCTTCGGATCGAGCGTGTGACCAACCGATAGGACTTTGCCCGTGGTGCCATTGTCCAAGCGAATGGTATCGCCGGGGCGCACCTTGCCGATCAGCGAGGCCGGCAGTTGCGCTTCGACCCACAGCTCAACACTGGTATCGAGCACGATAGCCGGAGCCATTGCTTCGATGCTCGCGCCGGGAGCGACGTTCGCCTCGACGACGCGTCCGGCGCGCTGCGCAGTCACTGTGTAGCTGCCGTCGGGATTAGTTTTGATGCCTCCCAGCGAGACTAGGCGGCGGTGCTCATCGACGGTGGCCTGCTGGCCGGCCCGCTGGGCTTCGGCTTCCGCCGCTCGCGTGGGGGAGGAGATATTCTTCTCGGCAAGGCCGCGATAGCGTTCCGCAACGGCGGCGGCGGCGGCGAGACTGGCTTCCGCCTGACGCAGTTGCGACAGGGTCTCGACCAACTCGCGGCTGGCAACCGTCATCAGCGTGCGTCCCTGCTCGACGATTTCGCCGGGCAGCACCTCGACCGACACCACTGTGCCCGCAAAAGGCGCCGTCACCGCAATGCGGGTGTTCATCGGGGGGATGATAGTGGCCGGCAAAAGCGCGATCGCCTCCTCCGTCGCCGGGCGCGCCTCCTCAAGCCTGATCTCAAGGCGGTCGATCTGGGCTTGGGAGATGGCGATTTCCGCGCCCAGCGCCGACTGCAGGGCCGCCACCCAGGCAAAGAATGCGACTGTCCCAGCGAGACACTTGATTAAAGGCATGCGCCGTAACCTCTCGTTCGGCTACGGCGGTCGCATGCCCACCTGAAACCAACCTGAAAAGCGGTTGGGCGCGGTAACCGATAGCCCGTGCTTTCTGTGGCATCTTGCTTTTCAGGTGGAATTCAGGACGGGGACCTAAATGGGGCCCGTGGAAGCGAGCTCTCTGGAGGCGCGACATTCGCATTCTGTTGGTCGAGGACGACGACGACATTGCCGGACGGCTCGCCACCGGACTGCGGCCGGAAGGCTTCGTCGTCGACCGGGCGCGAAACGGCGAGGACGGTTACGAGATGGGCGCACACGATCAGTTCGATGCGACCATCCTCGACCTTGGCCTCCCCAACATGCAAGGCTTGGCGGTCCTGCGGAAGTGGCGCGCGGAAAAGCGCGACATGCCGGTTCTCATTCTCACCGCGCACGGCACTTGGACGGAAAAGGTCGAGGGCCTCAACGCCGGCGCCGACGACTACATCACCAAGCCGTTCCACATTCCAGAGGTCGTGGCGCGGCTGCGCGCGCTCATTCGCCGCAAGTCGGGCACGGCGAACCCGATGCTGGTCCACAAGGACATCACCCTTGATACCGTGGCCGGCAAGGCAACCGCTGGCGGCACGGCCGTCGATCTCACCGCGTCGGAGCTGCGCATGCTCACGTACTTCATGCACCGTTGCGGGCGCGTCATCTCTCAAAACGAACTGATGGAACATCTCTATGCGCTGGAGGAGAGTGCCGAATCCAACACCATCGAGGTCTACATCAGCCGCCTGCGGCGCAAGCTCGGTCGCGACATCATCACGACCGTGCGCGGCCTCGGCTATCGCATGGACTGAGGCACGCTAGCGATGCGCAGTCTCAGGGCGCGACTGATCATCGTCGCCGCAACGTGGGTCGCGGTCGGCGTTGTCGTGGCCGGCGTCCTCTTATCGGCCGTGTTCAGGGAATTCCTCGTCGAGCAGTTCTACGATGAGCTCCACGTGCACCTCGACGAGTTACAGGGGCTGATGGAGTTCAACGCCGACGGCCAGTTCCAGCTGCAGCGTCCGCTCAGCGATCCGCGCTACATCGCCCCGCTTTCGGGGTTCTATTGGGAGATTCAGAAGGGCGGAAAGCTCCTGGCGCGCTCGACGTCTCTCGAAGGTCCCATGCTTAGGGTGCCGGCTGACGGGGGCGCCGACGCGCAGGTCCACACGCACAGCATTGCCGGGCCGACGGGAGAACTGCTGATCGCCGAGAGGCTTCGCTGGCTCGACACCTCGGGTGAGCCGTTGCGCATCATCATCGGCACTGCCAAGCGTTACCTCGATGACGAGCTGCAGAAGTTCAACAAGGTGCTGTTTTGGTCGCTCGGTGGATTCGCGCTGTCGATGATAGGCGCCGCAGTACTGCTGCTGCTCTACGCCATGGCCCCCTTCGCTCACCTACGCGCCTCGCTAGCCAAGGTGCGCAGCAGCGCCGCGCCCCGCTTGAGCGGCAAGTTTCCCGAGGAGGTGCAGCCGCTCATCGACGATCTCAACAATCTCTTGTCTGCTTCGGGCGAACAAATTCTGCGCGCACGGGCACAGGCAGGGAATATCGCGCACGGCCTGAAGACACCGCTCGCAATACTCGTCGATGAGGCACGCCAGCTCGAGCAAAAGGGCGAGCAGCATTCGGCGGCCATCATCTACGATCAATGCCGGCGCATGCAAAGCCAGATCGACTACCAGATCGCGCGCGCACGCGCTGCGGCATCACGGGCGAAGCCGGGCACAGCTTCATCGCTCGCGGATGTGGTCGATTCCGTCGTGCGCGCGCTTTCGCGACTGCATGTCGAACGCGGCCTGCAGATCAAAAATCAAGTTCCTGCCGGGACCATGGTCGCTAGTGAAACGCAGGATCTGAGTGAGATGCTGGCCAATCTCGTCGACAACGCCTGCAAGCATGCCAAGAGCCGGGTGCTCGTGGGCATCAGTGAGCAGGCGCCGCCCGGCTTCGTCGCGGTCGCCATCGAAGACGATGGTCCCGGCCTGCCACCCGAGGCATGGGACGTTGTTTTCAGGGTCGGCGGCCAGTGGGGCGACCGCTCCGGCGGGTCCGGCCTCGGACTGCCCATTGTCAGGGATCTCGTCCAGCTCTACGGAGGCAAGATCAAGCTGGGCCGATCCCAGCTCGGCGGACTGTGCGTGAGGCTCGAGCTACCCGAATTCTCCAAGACGGCGGAGGCCCGTGGAACGGGATCGTGAGACACTCTATCGCATCAACGAGAGCCTCTCGCGCTCGGGGCCGCGGGACGTAGTGATCAACGCGTTCTCGGCCGGGTCCCAAAACCAGAAGCCGCCCCAGCCGAGCTCGTAGTAGGCTGCACGACGTAGAGGTCGCCGCGCCATGCCGCGTGGATGCCGGCTTCGGTCGTCGGCTGGGGGGCATGCCGTAGATGCGCTTCGACGGCTCGAGCCGCGTCATAACCTTCGTTCTTGCTGCGGTTGCGGTCCTAGCGGCTGCAGCAGCCAGCGCCTACGTCGTGCGCAGACAGATCAACCTCGCGGTTTTGGTTCCGTATTGGAGGAACAGCCATAGAAATCTGCAACCGGAATCTCCAAGTTGAAGATGTGCGCTTCGCGTGCGAGGCGGTTGGAGGACGTGGTCACCAATTAAGAGGGCTCCATGGCTCACAAGAACTTCGAGGCTAGGATAGGTTTCGCCGCACTTGCTTTTCTGCTCTCCCCGCTTCTTGCACAAGTCTCAGCCGAAGAGGCAAGGATGCGCTCCGCGGTCTTCAACGACGGACGGCAAGAGTATCAGGAGAATTGCGTTGCTTGCCATGGTCCGGATGGCACCGGAAAGGGAGAGCTCTCAGCCAAGCTCATGAAGCCGCCAAAGGACCTTACGATGATCGCCAAATCAACCAGCGGCGAGTTTCCGTTCTGGCGCGTGTTTGACATCATCTCTGGTGACAAGCCGGTGCCTGGGCACGAGACGACGCAGATGCCGCTCTTTTCGGAACGCATGCGCAGCCACGAACAAAGTGCGGGCTTCCCGCCGGCACACGTACGCGTCCTCGAACTCACGCACTACCTCGAGAGTATTCAGCAAAAGTGAGGCTGGTGCGATCCCTCGCAGAATTGGTTGCTGCCTAGGGCGCATCGGGCGGCCGGCGCGAGAGGATCTTGCGCCCGGTGAACATCGCCGAGGTGATGCTGCCGCCTTCGTGAATCTCGGTCGTTACGACGCCGATCAGATGCAGAACAATCAGGACAGCCAGCGCGTAGAACCCCGTTTCGTGCACCTCAACGAATGGCCGGCGGAACGCACGCATTGAATCGTAGGAGGCTTGGTCGATCAGCTCCTTGGCGCCGGGAACAATGTTCGCAGGGTCGATCCCAGGAGCGGCTACCCAAGTCGCGAACCAATGCCCGAAGGGCGGCCAGAATAGGTCCGTGCCCGCGATGACAAGACCCGTGACCGCCTGAACGAGCAGGAGGAGGAAGAGCAGGGATACGCCGATGCGCGCGAGCGGATTGTGCCCCACGTACTGCTGCGGCTCGCCCGAAAGGAACGAAGCGGTATAGGCCCGCAGCGTCCCCAAGTAGCCGGCGCCGGCAGGTACGATCGCCCGCCATCTTGCGTACCGGCCGCCAAAAAAGGCCCAGGCAAAGCGCCACAGCAGGTTGAGCGCCATCACATATCCGAACGTCGCATGCACGCTCTTGAGCGTCACTTTCCCGGCCGCCGATAGCCCAAGCGCATTGTCGAAGAGGATCACCAGGCCAGTGCCGATCAGCCCAACGACAGCGAGCGCGTTGATCCAATGGAACCAACGCGTGGGCGCGTCCCAAGCCACATATTCTCTGTACTCGGTCATCTGTGGCGGCTCCACTCGAACTTCCGTGCATTTTCGGTCGAAACCGCAGGAAAACCTTGACGTAGATCAAACCGTAGCTGGCAGAGACCACTGGAGCGCCACGAACAAGGTGTATGTTTTGAATTGGGCACCAGAGGTGCCCCAATGCGACGGAGGAAAGTTCAACATGTCAGTCAAACTTCTCAACACCGCGATTGTGACCGGTCTTCTGCTGGCGATCGCAGCTCCCGCGTTTGCTGCTGAACCAGCGGCGCCAACGACAAAGGCCGACTGCGAGAAAATGAAAGATATGAAATGGGACGACGCAACTAAGGCGTGCGTGAAGAAGTAGCCGAGGCGGGAGCAAGCCCGACCGCGAGGCCGGGCTTCGCTTTTTCAGCTGTCGCTGCACGCTACCACCAGCGGCAGGGAGGGCCGCCAAGTAGCAGATTGAAGTGGGACGAGCCAATTCATTCTGGCATCTGGAGAGCGCGTGCAACACGGAAACCGTAGCCGCTCAACCGGTACTCAGGAAAGATGGAGTTACGGAATGCCGCGCGCATGCTCCTCGGATTGCCCATCCAGGAACCACCACGAAGAACGTGATCGCAATTAGGCTCGTCGGGTACAGCGGAACCATCTGTGGGGGCTGTCGCGTACGCTTTGTCATTATAGCAATCCTGCACCCATTCCCAGACATTGCCGTGCATGTCGTAGAGGCCGAAATTGTTGGGCTTGAAGGAGCCTGCAGGCGCGGTTTGCTCGTTGTCCCACTGACTCTTGCAGTCGGAGCAGTTGGCGTTGTTCTCGCCGAGATCCTCACCCCATGAGTAGGCGGTCATCGTTCCTGCGCGCGCGGCGTACTCCCATTCTGCCTCGGTCAATAGCCGATACGCCTGGCCTGTTACCCTGCGCAGCCACGGCAGGTACTGCTCGGTGATATCCTCCCACGATACGTTCATCACGGGCCGCGAGCCCTGCCCCCATCCCGCATCGTTTGGGCGATGCACGCATCCGCCAGCATCGACGCAGGCATTCCATTCCGCAAACGTCACCTCAAACCTCGACACCGCGAAAGGCCTTGCGATGGTGACCTCGCGCTGAGGCCGTTCATTGTCGCGGGCGTCTTCATCGGTTTCCGGCGATCCCATCATGAAGCGGCCTGCGGGGATAACGACCATCTGCGGGCAGACCGGGCAATCCTGGAAGATTGTGCCGCTCTTGGTCTGATCCTTGGTCAAGTTAGCGAAGACTGCAGCTGTCGCCGCCAGAGCCCAACTGCTGCATTTGATGCTGCCGGCAACAATTCCTGCCAGGAGTGCCAATACGAGCGCGCGTTGCGCCAATGTTTTGCTGCTGGAATACCTCCAAAATATGGGTGACATGCCAATGCCCCGTGATGCTCTTATGCACAAAGCCCGGCCGCGAGGTCGGGCTTTGCTTATCTAGCGGTCGCTCTCGCGTTCACCACCAGCGGCAGTGACGGTGACCGTGCCGCCACCAGCACCGATGATGGCGATGGCGCCAGTGGGCCTTTTCGACGGTGGTCTGTCCGGCACTCGGTGAGTTGAGCAAGGTAGGCGCCGGAACGGCCTGAGCTGGCGCGCCGACCATGACCATGAAGGCGGCAATTGCGAGTGCAGAAAGAAGTCTGGGCATTAGGATACCTCCCGTACCAATTGGCTCTCGATGAGCGGGTTGAAACAGTCGTATCGTCGACGAACCCGGATTTGCACAGCGAAACCCTCAGGTCTGGTGCGGTCCCTGCATCTGCTTCAGGGCGGCTTCAATTTGTCGCCAGACGCGAGCCTGCGCCACGTCGGCGCTGTTCTCGAATGCAACCGCCTTTTGCGCCGCTTCCACGACCGCGCGGGCACCGTGAGCTTCCATCAGCTTGCGAGCATGCTCTTGGATCTCTGTAGCTTGCATTTTCAGCCTCATGTCACTCTTGGCACGACACACGGCCAACATCGCACGGCGGGAACTCAATGCCTTGACGTGCATCAACCTTGTTACTTTCTTGAAGAAAGGGGACGACTCTTTTGCGACTTAGCGGCGGCTGAGGTTTAGTGATGCCGAACCGTTATCGCCAGCGAGGGTTACGCTCTGGCTGCTGCCCTGGACCACAATGCGGATCGTCCCCGAAACATTGTATTCGACGTTGTGGAAGCTGCCTCGAAAGCGATTTGGGCTAACCTGGTAGACGGTTGCTGTTTGAGAGGCCGTGCCGGAGGCGGTCGCGCATGTGGCGCTAAGCTGATAGCTGTTGCCACCGGCCCGACTGTAGCGGGCGCGACAACGGGCCCTCTCCTTGGTGCCCGATGCAAATGACACCCAGCCGCCACCACTCCATGACCCGGCGAGGTCGCCACTAGATCCCGTCTTGCTCTGGGCTGGTCCCGCAATCGCCAACGCGACAAGGCTAACTATCAGCCGAAGAGAGGCGCGCTCGGGTGGCACTGTTCGAGCGATTTGGATGAAATCTTGCACGTCAATCATCCTCGAACTTAAGGCGTTTACGGAGAATCGCCGCTTAAAGGCCCGCGCAGCTCGTTTCGCCATTTCATAGCAACAACCCAAGCCTGGGCGGATGTGTTACATCATGCAGCAGCCGTTACCGAGCAGCAGATCAGCCTTCTTCTTTTGCTCATCGGTCAGAACCTTGTAGAGCGCCTCCGTCGCCGGCTTGATCGTTTTCATGCTCTCGACCATTGTCTGCATAGCGTTGGTACGCGCCTCCATGCGCTCCAGCGCGCTCCCGGTCTGCATGGCCTGGACCATCGCGGTGTGCATGCTCTGCATGGTTGTCGCGCGAGACTTGATTGCATTGGCATAGGCATCCCAGGCGTCCTTCTGCGCGTCGGTGATGCCGAGTTCGGCCTTCACATACGCAAGCTGGCCTTCCATCGCTGGCCCGTAGCCCATCATCATCCCAGGGCCCATCATCCCAGGGGTCATCATTCCATTCCGCCCCATCATACCTGGGCCCGTGCCGTCACCCATCATGCCGGGACCCATACCGCCATAGCCCATCATCCCAGGACCCATCATTCCCATACCGGGCTGTCGGCTCTGATCGGTATCGGATTGCTGGGCGACGCCGACTGCGGACATCGAAAGCAGGCTAATGAGCGCAAAAAGCGCGAAGATAGGAATTCGTCTCATGGCGCGCCTCCGAAATCTGTGAAGCTTGACGGATATCGGTGCGCGAAGCTTGCTGCATTGACACAAATCAGGGCACGAGCGCCTGCGCAGGTATTTGTGTTCTGATGGTCTTTGGCTGGGGGTTACGCCTCATGCATGACTGGGTCGTGGGGAGGCGGCGGAATGTGGTTCGGGCCTCTGTGGATGTTCGTCTGGCTCGTCGTAGCCGTAATCGTCGCCATGATCGGTTGGCTTAGTGAGAAAGCCGGCAGTGGCGACAAGCCAGCGCGGAGCGCCCGCGATATTCTTGATGCCCGCGGGGAGATCGATCGCGACGAATACATGAAGCGGAAACAGGACATCGCGGGCAGGTGATAATGGCGTACTATTTCAACACGACGTTGGCGGTATCATTCGATGATGCCATTGCCCGCACGGTGGCGGCGCTGAAAGAGGAAACTTTCGGCATCATCACCGAGATCGACGTGCAAAAGACGCTCCACGAGAAGATCGGCGTAGCGTTCCGCAAGTATCGGATCCTCGGCGCCTGCAATCCCAAGCTCGCCCACGAGGCGCTGCAGTTGGAAGACAAGATCGGCACCATGTTGCCCTGCAATGTGGTTGTGCAGGAGCTTGCCGACGGTCGCGTCGAAGTGGCCGCGATCGATCCCGTTGCCTCGATGCAGGCGATCGATAATCCACGCCTCAAAGACGCGGCCCTCCAAGTGAGCGAGAAGCTCAAGCGCGTCATAGCGCGGCTGCAGGGATAGGGGACCCCACAGCCATCGCAATGATCACCATGCGCCCGCGGACCGCATTCCCTGGTGGCGCGATCGATTTTCGGGTCGGTCCCTAAACCTCAGCCGGAATATCAAAGAGTACCCTGCACTCCCAGAATGCCCGCCACGGCGCGCTGCATGCGCTTCTCGATCTCGAGTATTGCAAATAGGGCCACGCCAATCCCGATAATGACAAGTCCGTCGACCAAAGCTACTGGACGGGTTTCGAAAAGCCGGTTCATCAATGGAAGATACGTGAGCCCGAGTTGCAGCGCGATGACGCCACCTACGCCTATCAATACTGCTGGCGTGCCAAGGACCCCGCGCCACGTGAAGGACGCCGAGCGCAGGTAACGAACGCTGAAAAGGTAGAAGATCTCCATCACGACGATGGTGTTAACGACCATGGTGCGGGCTTCCTCAAGCGAGAGAACTCGGCGTTCGGCCCAGGCAAAGATCCCGAACGCGCCAGCGGCGAACAAGGCGGAAACTATGATGATGCGCCACATCAGGAATCCCGAGAGTAGCGGCGCATCGGGCGCGCGAGGTGGCCGTTGCATGATGTCGCGCTCGGCAGGCTCGAATGCCAGCACAAGTCCCAGCCCCACGGCGCTGACCATGTTGATCCAAAGGATTTGCACTGGCGTGACCGGCAACGTCAGGCCAACAAGTATCGCAAGGATGATGACGAGCGTCTCACCACCGCTCGTCGGTAGTGTCCAGCCGATCACTTTGATGAGATTGTCGTAGACAGCCCGTCCTTCGCGAACAGCGGCGACGATCGAGGCAAAGTTGTCGTCGGCAAGCACCATTTCGGCCGCCTCCTTGGCAGCCTCGGTGCCCTTTCGGCCCATGGCAACACCGACATCCGCCCGCTTTAGGGCTGGAGCATCGTTGACCCCGTCGCCCGTCATCGCGACTACGGCGCCGTCAGCTTGAAGCGCTTCGACAATGCGGAGCTTGTGCTCGGGGCTGGTGCGGGCAAAGACATTCGTATCGGCAACAAGTAGGCGCAAGGCCACGTCATCCAGGCGATCGATGCCCTGACCCGTAACAGTGGGCTTGCGCACGTCCAGACCAAGTTGCGCTGCGATAGCGGTCGCGGTGGCGGCATGATCACCAGTGATCATCTTCACGCCGATACCGGCCTTCTTACACTCCGCAACGGCGGTAATCGCCTCTTCACGCGGTGGGTCGATCAATCCGATCAAACCTTCAAGCGTGAGGTCGTCACCGACATTCGCGAACTCCAGCTCGCGCGTCTCGAGCGGCATCGGTTTTGAGGCGATCGCGAGCACGCGGTATCCCTCACGGGCGAGTCGGTCGATGGCCAAAAGCCAATAGGCATTGTCGAGAGGGGCTTCACCGGCGTGGGAGAGCTGGGACTCGCACATATCAAGGACGTGCTCGGGCGCTCCCTTGACGCAGACGAAGGCCGTGCCGTCGTGGGCGTGATGGAGCGTCGCCATGTAACGGTGCGCGGCATCAAATGGGATCTCGTCGAGCCGCGGTAGCTGCCTATGGAGGGTCTCGGCATCGTAACCCGCTTTGAGCCCAAGTGCGACGAGCGCCCCTTCCATGGGGTCACCCTCGACCACCCAGCCCTTCTCCCCTTGCCGCAGCGAGGCGTCGTTGCAGAGCAGTGCGGAGCGAGTGAGGCGCATCAGGTCGGCGTCGCTTTCCGGATCAATGTCACGGCCCTCTAGGGTGAAGCCGCCCCTTGGAGCATAACCAACGCCGCCCACATTGTAGGCGCGATTGGCCACGACGACCTTGGTGGCTGTCATCTCGTTCTTCGTGAACGTTCCAGTCTTGTCCGAGCAGATGGTAGAGACTGATCCCAGCGTCTCGACGGCAGGCAGACGCCGGATAATCGCTTTGCGCGCTGCCATACGCTGAACGCCGATCGCAAGCGTGATGGTAGTCACTGCAGGAAGACCCTCGGGGATCGCGGCTACCGCCATGCCCACCACGACCATGAATGCCTCTGCAAGCGCGTAACCGCGCACCAGCACGGCGAATGCAAACACCACAGCGGAAAAGCCTAGGATAACTAGGGTGACCTGACGCGCGAAGCTGTTCATCTGCCGGACCAGCGGCGTTTCGAGCTCCTGCACGCGTCCAAGGAGGGCGCTGATGCGGCCAAGTTCTGCAACCGCTCCGGTCGCTACCACCAGACCAGCGCCCTGCCCTGCCGTCACGAGGGTGCCGGAATACGCCATCGAACGACGGTCTCCCAGCGGGACGTTTTCCGCGACCGGGTCGATCGCTTTCTCTACTGCGGCTGATTCTCCCGTGAGTATGGATTCGTCGATGAAAAGATTTCGCGACTTGATCAGGCGAACGTCTGCAGCGATGCGGTCGCCGGCCTCAAGCAGCATTATGTCGCCCGGAACGACGGCGGCGGCATCGACGGTCACACGCCGACCGTCGCGCAAGACGGAAGCCATTGGGCTGACCATGCGGCGTATCGCTTCAAGCGCCTTCTCTGCGCGCCCTTCTTGCACAAAGCCAATGGCGGCATTGATCAGAACGACGGCTAGAATCACGGCGGTATCAACAGCGTGACCCAACAAAGCGCTGACGAGTGCCGAGCCCAACAGCACGTAAATTAGTGGATTTGCGAGCTGGGTCAGAAGGCGCTGGAGGGGACCCCTGCCAGTTGCGAAGGCGAGTGAATTGAGACCGAAGCGCTGAAGACGAGCTGCGGCGTCTGCCGCTGACAATCCGTTGAATGAGGCGCCGATGTCAGCCAGAGCGGACTCAACTGTGCATGCATGCCAACTCGGTAGCGCGCATTGTGGCCCTTGACCATTAGCCTCTACGGCGCTCACCACGCTATGCCTCGAATGAGGTCGGCAAATTCGCACTCGTCGTCCACCGCTTAGAGGTCATAGTTTGGTAGGACATTGGTGCGTTCAACCGCATTGATACGGACGAAAACGTCCTTGCTATCGGGTGACATTACCATCTCTCGCAGTGCCGATCACAACCGCTGTGCGCGCGATAGCGGACCCCCTGCTGCCAGGGTCGGCGACAATGCGAGAGTCCGCTTTGGGTCAGACGCGGAAGATCCGAGCATGTCCGCCGCACGTCCGCTTCACCTCGCTTAGCGGACGAATGCTGAGGCGTCGTCCCAACGTCTGCGATGGGCCATTAACGGACATTCGGACGGTTTCAGTCGAGTTGTTCACGTCAGCAGCCATACGCTGCTAACTCTAACAAGCCATCGCCCTGCAGTCCGCTTGTTGGTTCGTTCTTCGCGTTCAAGTTTGGCGGTATTCTTGACGAAGGAAGTCCCTCAATTTTGGGAATTCGGCTCGAACATGCTCGTCCTTGGCAGCAGCAAAGCTCGGCGGAAAAAAGAGCCGGAACACTGGGTCGAGAAAGCTGGCGAATCCTAAAAAGCCGGCCTCGATCGATTGCTCGATCTCGACGCCCGTGTTGTCATCGTTAAGTTGGAGGACCAGCTTCACCGGCAGTCGGAACAGCAGTCTTCTAAGTTGCCAGACGAGTTTGCTTCCCGGCAGAAGAGTGACCAGCTCGCACCTCATCTTAACGCGCCGGTTGCCGACCAGCTCGTCCATAAAGACGACGCTGCCGACGCTCCCCGGCGTTCCCTTGACGGTGTGAAGATGGAAATGCGTGCCGGGCCACCAGCGCCTGAAGGCTTCATCACCACAGGCCGAAAGAAAATCCGTGATCTCTCGACCAGACAATCCCGCGACATGCGTGCGGGTCACTATAGAAAGCATGTTGGCTGGTCCCCCGCGGGGGTCGGACGGCCTGGTTTAGAAATATCATGCGAGCGAGTCAATCGACGGATGGCCGAACCTTCGTCCGAGCACTACCGGCTCGCCACCGTTCGATCCGCCGACTAACATTGCGAACGGAACCATTCGTTGGGACGGTCCCATGGCGTCGTTCATCCGTCTGCAGCATGAAGGGCTCTGCGTGAAATAAGAGGACGTAAGCATGCCGAACAAGACCGCTTTTGTCACGGGTGGCACGGGCTTTATCGGTCTCAACCTCGTCGAGCACCTCACCCAATCCGGCTGGGACGTGACCGCGCTGCATCGACCCGACTCCCGGCTGACGCAGCTACAAAAATATCCCGTCCGCCTGGTGGAGGGGGCGATCGAGGACGCGAGCTCGCTTGAGCGTGCCATGCCCGAAAATTTGGATGCCGTTTTCCACGTCGCTGGCGACACCAGCCAATGGTCGGGCCACAAGCAACGGCAATGGCGAACCAATGTGGAAGGCACGCACAACATGGTAGCGACGGCGCTCGCCAAGCGAAGCAAAAAATTTATTCATACATCGTCGAGTGGTGTCTACGGCATTCCAACCGAACCCTTCGACGAGACCGCGCCAAAACTCGGAAAGGGCAGCTTCAATTACCAGCACTCCAAGGCCACGGCGGAGGAGGAAGTGTCAAAGGGGATTGCTCAGGGATTGGATGCGGTCTTGCTGAACCCCGCCAATGTCATTGGCCGTTACGACTGGAGCTCGTGGTCACAGTTCATCCGCCGGGCGGCGAACCGCCAACTGCTGCTGATTCCACCGGGAAGCGCCTGCTATTGCGATGTCGGGGCGGTTGTGCGCGCGCATCTTGCGGCAACCGAGAAGGGACGCACTGGGCACAACTATCTTCTGGGCGGGCCCCAAGCTTCCTATGCCGAGATTGTGCAGATGGTGGGCAAATTGCTCGGCCAACCAACCAATACATGGGTCGGCCGGCCGTTCGGATTGCGCTTGGCTGGCCGCGCGTTTGATTGGCTATCCTTGGTCACCGCTAACGAGCCAATGATCTCCCCGGAATCGGCTGCGTTCCTGAGTGCGAATATCATCTGCCGAAGCGACAAGGCAATCCGCGAACTCGACTATCGGCCCACGTCGATCGAAACCATGTTCAAGGAATGCATCGACTGGATGATCGCCGAGGACCTCGTCGGCCCGCGGGCGGTTCGCCATTAGGTTCTGTCTTGGTTCAGCACCGGACCCACTCCACGGGAAATGGGAAACCGGTTGAACATGCGTCCCATGACCCGGTCATACAAACGAGGTGGCATGAGCCGGCTTAGGCGGACGCTTAATCCGAGCGCCCGCGGAAAATATGCGTAGGAGTGGCCGCGCTCGATGGCTCTCGCGATCTTCGCAGCGGCGGCGATAGGCGTGAAGGCTTTCCCACTCGACATATCCGCTCCCATCAAGCCATTGATCTCGTCGAGCAAGGGAGTCTGCACATAGCCCGGGAATACGGTCGTGACGGTGATCCCCCGGGGGCGGAGCTCGGAGCGAAGGCTTTCCAAGTAAACCGCCACCGCGGCTTTGCTTGCTGAATAGGCCGGTTCAAACGAGATGCCGCGCACGGCAGCCATGCTTGAGATACCGACGATCTGGCCGCGCTTGCGCTCCAGCATTGAGGGGAGGACCGCCTCGATCATGTAGACCATGCCCAGAAAATTGGTCCGCACGATTTCCTCCAGTTCGGAGACCTTCAGGTCGTCGACCGTCGAGGCACGGCAGATTCCAGCACATGGGATCACAATATCAACCGGCCCAAGGGCGCCGACGATCTCCCGAACGGCAGCTTGCACCTGCTCGCGCTGGCGGACATCCACGGCAGCGGCCGCGCAGGGCACGCCGGCCTGGCAAAGCTCATCCGCGAAGGCGTCGAGTTTGCTTTGCTCGCGGTCGAGCAGACCAATTCTGGCTCCACGACGAGCAAACAACCGGCATAATTCCTGTCCGATGCCGCTGGCCGCTCCCGTGACAACAATGACCTTCTCGCCGGATCGCATGTTGAAATTCCTTTCATGCACCGCTGCTGCCATATCGCCTTGGTCGGCCTCGGCCGTGAGCGCCCCGAGAGATGAGGCGTTAGGCCGCCGCCGGCGGCATCGAGGGGCGCTCGACCTGAGGCCGCGGCGACTGGTTCGGCAACTCGCACAATCCGCCGCTTATGTAGAGGTGGTGCCAGAGCTGCGTCGCCACGACGCCGCTCAAGCCCAGCCGCTTGAACACGCCGACCTTCGAGGCCTGGCCCGCGGCGATGAGGGCATAGTCGCGCCCGACCGTGTCGAGGTCGAAGTAACCGGTCTTGCGCAACGCTTCCGGGCTCATCAACTGGCGCACGAACGGCGCCGCGTTGGCGAGGAACGTCTCGGCGAGCGGCGCACGGAACATCGTCTTGCGCCGGAACGCCGCCTCCTTCGGCAGCACGCGCGCCGCCGCGTGGCGCAAGAGATACTTGTCGCGCAGGCCGCGCAGCTTCCAGCGCGGGGCGAGCCGCGACACGAAGGCGATGACGTCCTCGTCGAGGTAGGGGTAGCGGGTTTCCACGCTGTTCGCCATCGCCACGCGGTCGCCCTTGTAGTTCAGGAGCAGGCCGGCGAGGTGGATCTTGTAGCCGTAGTAGAGCGACTGGTTGAGCGGCGACCAGCGGCGCATGCGTTCGAGATCGAGCGGAACGTCCTCGTAGGGCGTGTGCGCGCCGATGCGGGCCTTGAGGTCGCCGCTGAAATAGCGGTCGCGCGCGTTCGAGACGAGATGGTAGAGCACGGCCTGCGCGTGCGCGCGCCCGACGGTAGCATCGATGCGCTTCAAGCCCTTGAGGCTCGTGAACGGCGGCAGCAAGCGGCGGATGATGCGACCGAAGCCGTCGCTGGCGCCAGGAATGACGCGGTCCATCCAGTAGGTGGTGTTGCGCACCTTGAACCACACGTAGCCGCCGAAGGCCTCGTCCGAGCCCTCGCCCGTGAGCGCGACCTTGTAACCCTGGTCGTGCACCTCTCGCGATAGGCACCAGAGCGCAGCGCAGGACGTATCGGTTACGGGGCAGTCAGCGGACGCGATGAGCTTAGCGTATGTATCGGAGATGACCTTGCTGTCGCTCGTCAGAATCGTTTGGCGGCTGCCGACGTGGCGCGCAGTGGCGAGCGCCTGCTGCGTCTCGTCGAAGCTCTTGCCCGGCACCTGGATGGTGAAGGTCGGGATGGCGTTCTCGCGCAGGCGCGAGGCGGTGGCGACGACATAGGCGGAATCGACGCCGCCGCTTAAGTAGCCGACGACCGGCACGTCGGCGCGGAGCCGGATCTCAACCGCGCGCCGGAACGTGGCCTCGAACTCGTCGATGAGCCGGGATTCATCCGAGGGATCGTCCTCTTCGCCCGCGTCGGGGAAGTCGAAGTCCCAGTAGCGGTGCTCGCTCACCTCGGTGCGCTTTCCGTCGCGGCGGAAGGCGATCTTGAGATAGTGGCCGGGCAGCACCGACTGCACGCCCTGAAACATCGTGCGGCGCGCGCCCATGGCGTAAAACGTGAAGATGTGGTCGAGCCCGCGCGGGTCGCATGCGGCGGGAACGCCGCCCGAGGCCAGTAGCGCCTTGATCTCGGAGCCGAAGTAGAACCAGTCGCCCTGCTGCGACCAGTGCAGCGGGCAGATGCCGACGCGATCGCGGGCGAGAAAGATCGTGCGCTTCGAGAAGTCGATCAGCGCCAGCGCGAATTGGCCCTTCAGCTCCGTGAATACGCCCTCGCCGTGCTCCTCGTAGAGGTGCACGATCAGTTCGGTGTCGGTGTGGGTTCGGAAGACGTGGCCCTTGGCCTGCAGCTCGGCCTTGCGCTCGGGGTAGTCGAACAGCTCGCCGTTGAAGACGACTGCGACCGAGCTATCCTCGTTGAAGATCGGCTGGCGCCCGTCGCCGAGGCCGACGATGGAGAGGCGCCGATTGGCGAAGCCGAAGCCCGGGCGGATCAGGAAGCCGTCGTCGTCAGGCCCGCGGTGCCACAGCGACTGCGCCATGGCCTGCAGAACGGCGGGATCGGGCTGGCGCCGGCCGGTAAGGTCGATTATTCCCGCAATGCCGCACATGAACCTCTTACGCCTCGTGCTTCCTACTCACATTTTAATCGTAAAACAGCATGTGCACTACCCGTCTACGCTGCGCTTCGTCTCTTCGCCATGAGTACTGTCTCAGTTTGAAATTCACATGGCTCGACTCGTATTCGCCCGGCCCTCAAGTTCAGCTAGCTTAGCGCAAAGCACGAGGACAAAAGACATGGCCAGGACGGCGCAGGAGTTCCTGACAGATTGGAGGAAGTCCTACATCTACGCGGAAGCTCGTGCACCGGACGAGCTCGATGATACCGTGGCTGAGTGTGTCAAGGACGCTGCGCAGGATGGGATCACGAGAGACGCGCTTGATAAGGCAGCCGGCGGCGATCTGAGAACCTACGTCAAGGCAGCCATTAGCAAGGCCGGTGGCGGTGATGCCTAAAAGTCCCAAAGGCCGACTGAGATAGGGCCGTCGCGGGGCTTTGCGCTGAGCATGGAGGACCGCTGTGGCACGTTCAGCAGAAGATGATGCAAGGGCGATCGTGCGGATGTTGGTTGAAAAGGGTGTCCAATCTGGAGATCCCTATAAGAACCCAATGCTCGTCCAGAACGCTTCGCCGAGGCGGCTCTGCGCCCGAACCTGCGTGTCGTGCGGAAGAAGACGCAGGATCAGCTCGACCTGCAGGCGCTGCATCGCGTGCGCGCCCGGTTGGTGTCGCGCCGTACGGCGACGATCAATCAGATCCGCGCCTTCCTTATCGAGCATGGGATTGCCGTACGCACGGGCGCCAACTCTCTGCGACGATCGCTCTTCGCCATTCTGGAGAACCGCGCCGACGAGCTGTCGCCGCGCATGAGCGACCTCATCGTTGGCCTCTACGAGGACTGGCTGTGGCTCGACGAGCGCATTGAGACGCTCACCAATGAGATCGAGCAGATCAGCCACCAGGAGGCGAACTGCAAGCGCTTGATGAGCGTCCCTGGCATTGGGCCGATCATCTCCACGGCCATGGTCGCGGCGATAGGCACCGGCGAGGCCTTCGAGCGCGGCCGTGACTTTGGCGCGTGGCTGGGTCTCGTGCCCCGGCAGTACAGCACCGGTGGCAAGTCGATCCTCGGGCGCATCTCCAAGCGCGGCAGCAGATACCTGCGCACGCTCTTCATCCAGGCAGCCAACGTCATCCTCATGCGTCCGCAGACCTGGGAGCGGTTCAGCTTTGGCGCATGGCTGAAGGCTGCGCAGCCACGCCTACATCGCAACAAGCTAGCGACGGCGCTCGCCAATAAGCTCGCGCCTATCGCCTGGAGTGTGCTGAGGCACCACACTGCCTTCGATGCCCATCGAGTTGAAGTCGTGGCGATCTAATCGCCCGACCACCAGCGGAGTTCGCGATTGAGAACAGCAGCATGGAACGGATCAATGAGCGCGCTCAGAGTCTGATGACCCGAATGGTCGCCTGGCGACCTGTCCGCTAATGAGACCAAAGGCGCGCGCGTATTCCCATCGAAGCCACGGCCCGCGAGCCGATCAACACGCCGGATACATATCAGCGATTCCGAAGCCTGCGCCGAACTCACTTGCGATCAGCAGCCGGTCCATACATTTGGGTCAAACGCTGTATCGCGGTCAGGCTGAGGACAAGAATGACAAAGGGACCGAGCGTTTCGAACTGTACGAGAGCAAGCAGCGCCGGGAACGCGACTCCGACGATGGAGCCAATGTTGGGGATGAAGTTGAGCACAAAAATTAGAAGTGCCCAGGTTTCGGCGAAATCACGCGATCGGCACTACCGCCCTGCGTGCTCGGCTGCTGCCGTCGCCGCATAACACAGAGTGCTTGGCCCTACTTCGCCAATACGTGCAAGTCCGGCTAGGCATTGCTGCGCATGCTGCGATCTGATCCGGAACCAGCTCCCCAAATTCCGTTGGTCGGAATGGAAACTAGCCACCGCGATCTGCTACTGTGCGTAGCAGTAGCAGTCGTATTAAATTACATGATATCAATGGCTTATTGTGTTGAGCGACCCCGTCCCCTACCGGGGCGCCATTTCAGCAGTCAACTCGAAGCCCGCGGAGGTCGAACTTGCGCTCAGGGCGATGGGGATGCTCGCGTAGGAGCTGTGTCTCGCGCCGCCAAGTGAGACAGATCAAGTCCTTTGAAGTGCAGCTTCTGCATTCCTTCGTTCAGAATTTCGATATCCGTTTTGCCGTGACCATAGCGAGCAAGCGTTCCCTGGAGCGCCTCCCCCTTCAAAGCGTAGATCACTTCAAGGGACATCCGCGAATTGCGACAAGCGTCGGTCCACGTATGTCTGAAGGAGTGGAAATCTATTTTGTCGCGTTTGATGCCGATGGATTTCAAGAAGCGCGCAAAATGCTTTCCGAAGCCATCGGATAACTTGCCGTACGCGTCTGGTTTGAGTTCGGGGAAAAGTTGTTGACAACCCGCCCTCCTGCGAGTATCCACGAAAGCTGAAAAGCCGAAGCGATTCAGATCGTCGTGCACAGGACTCGGCGGGACGAGGCAGATGTCTTTACGCCGGGATCGACTGAACGGTCGTCATGCCTCTCCGTGTTGATGTCGATGTACTGGAGTCCATCCTCACTTCGAGTGTCCGTTACCCGCAGCTTGCACAGCTCATTTAGTCGCGCTCCCGTGTACAGGCCCAGCAGTGGCACCCAAAACTTCCGCTACTGCGCAGTTTAGTCTTCCCCGGAACTTTCCAACGATCCTCCGAGTCGCAGCCGATAAAAATAGGCGCGGTGAAAATCGCATCCAGTTCGCTGGTGGTGAAAGGGTCTCGCTCCTCGCGAGCCAAAGACCGTACGGCGATTGTAGCCTTAGCGAATGGGTTTGCACTGACTTCATCGTAGTGCCCGATGAGCCAATCGAAGAGGCCGGAAATAATTGTGATCTGCTTGTTGATGTTGACGACGGACATAGCTGGCAGCGCTAGCTCGCGAGCCTTGCGAGCCGCTGCACGTACTTCCAGCGCACGCGTCTCTTAGCTTTGAGCGGTTGGGCGGCAAATCAGAAAGAACGGACTTAAAATCTCGGGCGTCACCTT
>CAWFOR010000014.1:0-38064 GCA_963817485.1 uncultured Alphaproteobacteria bacterium
GTTCGTTCTAGCTGACGCGTTGGGGCTCACCGCCATTCATGTCAACCGCGTATTGCGCCAGCTCCGCGAGCAGAACTTGCTCACCCTGCGGGAGGGCGCAGTTCATATCCACGATCTCAAGAGGCTCAAGAAGCTCGCTGGCTCCAAGGGGGCTACCTGGATGCGCAAGATTGAAACGCACCGAACCCGCCTCGATAAAGAGCCAACTCAGCTAACCCAAGAGTCACCCGTAGCAAAATTCGCTGGAGTAACGTCTCCAGGCGGCAGCGGGGCCGTGAGGGCGGTACAGATACACGATGCCTCCCCAACTCTCCGGGAGACGATAAGGATTCCTCCGTTGTCTCTCGGAGAGACCGCCGCACGTGGTGACACCGGAATCCCGTGAACACTTCAAGAACCGCCGGCATCCTGATCTCGATCAGTGCCGAATTGGCCTTGCTGCAGCATACTGAGCCGACTTTCGGCACGCGTTGCGTAGGCGCCGAAGGCTGAGAGATGCGTGCGCTCCCGCCTGTAGGCATGGGGATCAGCACATGAATTTTCCCGACCAGTCGTACAGCCCCGAATTACTCCAGCTGATGTACGTCGCGCTCGATGCGGCGTGGAGTGAGCAGCAACGTTACTGCGAGGATGACATGGCTGGCCGAGCGCTGCGCACGGCTATGGCTTTTCAAATCATGATGGCTGTTAGCGAGGGCGAACGTGTTCCGGCGCGGCTGACACGGGCGGCCCTGAACGCTGTAGCCGTCCGTGCCCTCGACTGCTGAGCCAGGACTTGACGAATTTAAAGCACTCTGACGAATTTAAAGCGGGGTGAAGCGGTCGGGGCAGCGATGCTCCGGCCGCCTCCGCGCTTGAGCGCCCGCGCCCGGCCGCCAGCGACGCCGCTAGGCCCGTAGGGCGCTGCGCGCGACGGTTTCTCGCATGCGGCATCGTAATGGTGCCTGAGCCCGTGGAAGATCAGATTCAATATGCGTTAATACATAGCTGATTTCGTTGGCGAACATTTAAGACAGATCACACTGCCCGGTGACGGGGCCGTCCCTTCAAGTTGATCCACTGAAACAGCGCGTGCGTCGGCAACGGTTGTCGAAGCGGACGCCGCTACAAGGAAACCACTATGATCGCTGTTGTCTTTCTCACGTGGCTGTTTACCGCCACCTTGTTCGTGGGCCTGACTACCCTCCGCTGGTGGTACCTTGATAAATCGCCTCAAATCCGCAAGGCCAACCTCGGCTCCTACGAGCCTGAGCCCGAGCGCACCGCGGAGGATTTTCCCTTGCAGGGCATCGATCTGGACTAACAGCTGTGCGAGCTGCCGTCGCTGACGGCGGGCGCGATCCAGACCGACTGCGGGCTATCGCGTTGAACGCTCTTGCCGCTTGAGCCGGCAGCTTTTTTGCCTGCGTCGGTGAAACAGCCGCACGGGTCAATCCGCTTACCCGATCAGCCTCCGGTACCACTTAATCCTGCGCTCGATCACCTTTCGCTCATGACGGATCGAATTTGGCGAGACTGTCAGGCCTGGGGGTGCCGGGCATCCGGCACGCAATAAACGTCCGCACAGAGATTGATCAACACAAAGTCGCTCGAAGTAGGGTTTCTTCACGATAAAATGCGGAAGATGCTCGAACGGGATGACATCGTGGAACCCGTTCGCAAGTCGCGCGATTGGGTACTTATGACCACGGAAGGGCCAGACGCTCCGAATTTGACTGCTGTACCCGGCGGCCGCATGTCTGAAAAAGAGGCGGAGCAGGCAGCACTAGATCTGGTGCGCGCGATGGGGGAGGGCGACATCGTCGAGGGCCTTGGCAAGCTTGAGATGCTGCAGGTGCTCGACGATATGCGGTGTGATTGGATGGAGGTCCTTCAACACGGCTTGCCCGAGCTCGAAAAAGGACTCCCCCAGGCGCGTGCACCTAAGCTCGTGAAGAAATCCGGTTCCTAGCCATCTCTCGTGCCGCCGCTCCTCACAACCACGATCTCGCCTGGGTACACTCCGGTCGCACCGATTTTGCGAGTTGGCGCTTTGCGCCGCCGATGATGCTGCGCATTAGGGCGGCGGCAGGCAGTGTTACTGGGACGGTGCGGCGACGATCCGCTCAACGCAGTCCTGACGGCCCCCGTTACGCACTCCATGATCGCCACGTTGCGGATGAACCGCGAGCACGATGATTACCAAAATCGCGAGCGCGACGAGGTTTTGGCGTGTACGGCGTGGTCGCTCGTTGTCAGTCATCAGGCCGGGCTGCCAAGGCCGTCAGTGCACCGAAATATCAACTTGCGGACTTCGAAAAAGAGGTTCCTTCACGCCAAGGAGCCGCCGCGCTGGCGCATGGCTTGAATTGAGCGACCATGGGGACGCTGCATCGAATAAGCCGTGGGGAAGCCCAATCATGCATACCCATCCAATAGCACCCCATCAACGGCCAGCTAAGTTCCATGGCTGGACATTTGTGGCGGACAACGACAACGAGGGCCTTACGGGGACAGAGGCAGAGGAAGCCGCAAGTGCCCTGATATTCGCCCTTGGAGACGGCGGCGATGGCCGCCTCGATCCCACCTTCAATCCCGAGATTGGCCCAGCACTCGACGTGTTGCGATGTGACTGGCAGGAGCTGCTTGAGCAGGACAAGCACAGCTCGAAGTCCGGCTTTGGCAAGTTGCTGGCGTTTCGCAAAAGCGTTCCAACACTCTTAGGTGGCAACTGTGCCCACTAGCAAACCATCCATTGCGGACCGGGCCGTGAGCGAAGCGGAAGAGGCTGCGCTCGATTTGGTACGTGCGATGGGGGAAGGCGACATCGTCGAGGGCCTTGGCAAGCTTGAGATGCTGCTGGCGCTCGACGATATGCGGTGTGATTGGATGGAGATCCTTCAACACGGCCTGCCTGAGTTCGAACGAGGACAAGCCCAGGTGCGCACACCAAGGCTCGTGAAGAAGTGTGAGTCCTGACCATCGCTCCTGCCGCCACTGCTCACGCAGAGCCATGATCTCCCCTGGGGTACACTCCGGTCGCACCGATTTTGCGCGAGTTGGCGCTCCCCGCCGCCGCGATGCTGCGCATTAGACGCGGCGTCTGGCAGCGCTCACTGATGCGGAGCGGTAGAGGTCATGGTGCAGAGTTTGTCGAAACCGGCTCTGTTGGTGTCGCCGGATCGTTCTGCACGCCAGCCTTAAGCGTGGCGCAAACAAACGCTGCGGCCAGCAAGGCTACGAAAACCACCATCATGACGGAGAGCCTGCCACTACCGTCGTCGTCGCGGTCGGGGACTCGCCGGGGTTGGAAGGCAGATTCAGGCAGCGGATCGCGTGCAAGAGCCATTGGACCATCTCCTTTCAAAGCCTTGCGGCCAATATTCATTGGGCAATGGGTTTCCCTGTTCAGCAGCTTGTTACTGAAGCAACGGGGCGATTGCGCCCTTGGCCGGCTGGGTGGGCGTGCGTCCGGAGAATTTGTCGTAACAAGCGAGACGTTCGTTGCCATCCGTGACGGTTGCGCATTCCTCCATCGAGGGACGCCCACGAACGACGACCTCCAGGCCCCACACGACAAAGAACGCGAGCAGCATCGACACGACCAGGTAGAATGCACTTTGGCCAGGGCGGCGCGAGACCACCGAATCTTCATCCGGCTCGTCGTGAGGAAAGGCGTCGTCCTGATAGGGTTCAGCATTCATGGCGCGGCCTCCGGGCATCGCTAAAATGGCGCTTCGCGCATAAGAATTCGAGGAGGTCCGCGGCAGCGGTTTATAAGCGCGGCATAAGCAGCGTGTTGGGGCTAATTAGGTCGGCGAGGCGAGCGGAGCCGGATGGCTCGGTCACGGACTGCACCCTGCTTCGGCCGGTTGCGCGTGCGTCGGGCGAGCCACATGCCGAGCACTTCGTGCGCTCGCCGTCATCTTGCCGCCGATGATGCTGCGCATTAGCAGCGGCTGTCATCGACAGAGAACTTCGCGATCAACATGCTGAGCGAAGTCCACTCTCGACATCACGCGCCACGCTGCCTTGTTCCAGGTCGGATACATGCCGTTGCGTTCGACGACATAGATCACGCGGCTGCCGTCGAAGGAGACGATCATGAAGACCTCCGCCTTCGCTGTCCGATAACAGCGTCCGACCTGCAGCGACTCAGAGGGAACAGGCATGGGTGCACAACGCCTCCCACCTCCATACGTTCACTGAATATCGCATCAGACACCAAAAAGCCCGGTCCCGGGTAGGGCCACGACCGGGCTTAGTTGGAGCACAATCGCCCGACAAGGGAGCAAACCCGCGGGACAAGCACGCACCGATACCAGCTGTCGCTTACGTCGAGCTGAACACCAGCTCGGGTGCCGAGGTCGCGATCCACTCGCGTGACCTTTGCTCTGCGAGCTACCGCTTGGACAGGTGCCAGTTGCGCATCCCGAAGGCTATAGCGAACGCGCTTAAGGCGCCCTGGTCGCGCTCGCCAAATTTCGCCGCGTTGATGACGGCATTGGCCAGCGCGTCGCGCACGCTCCTCCACTCCTCGGGATCGGCCGGCGCTGGATCGAGGCCCAGCTTGCGGCAGGCGTCCTCGTAAGCCAGCTGGAGCACCGCAAGCTCCTCTGGTCCAAAACTCAATTCGTATGACCGAAAGCGAGATATGTCGCGACCCCGTCAGTTGGGAGACCAATAGCCCGCAATCGAGGTTTGGCCTACGATTTCCTGGCCATCCGCGCCGACCAGGGGCGAAGCCGGGTCCCGTTTACGAAGCAGCTCCCGCGCTTCCCGCGCTATTTTCGTTCTTGCGCGCGGCGCAGGGCGGCCGCGAGTGCGTTTTCGACCGGCGGCTCTGACGTTTGACGGGGAGGCGACGCGCTGCTGCGCTGCATCGGCGCGGACTCGGGCGATCGAGCCCTGGCGCCGCCCGAAGTGTCGATCGCGCCCGACTTCATCGTCAGCGCGATGCGCTTCCTCGCCACGTCGACGTCCTTCACACGCACCTTGACCACGTCGCCGGCCTTCACGACCTCGCGCGGGTCCTTGACGAAGCGGTCGGACAGCTCCGAGACGTGCACGAGCCCGTCCTGGTGCACGCCGACGTCGACGAAGGCGCCGAACGCCGCAACGTTCGTCACGACGCCCTCGAGCTGCATGCCGGGCTTCAGGTCCGCGATCTTGTCGATGCCCTCCTGGAATGTCGCGGTCTTGAACTCGGGCCGCGGGTCGCGCCCGGGCTTCTCCAGCTCGGCCAGGATGTCGGTCACGGTGGGGATGCCGAACGCCGCGTCGGCGAAGTCCGCCGGCTTCAGCGACTTGAGGAATGCCCTGTCGCCGATGATCGATTTGAGCGGCCGCTTGGTCGCCTCGGCGATCTTCTCGACCACCGCGTAGGCCTCGGGATGCACGGCGGAGGCATCGAGCGGGTTCTTGCCGTTCATGATGCGCAGGAAGCCCGCCGCCTGCTCGAACGCCTTGGCGCCGAGGCGCGGCACCTTCTTCAAGGCGACGCGCGTCTTGAAGGCGCCGTTCTCGTCGCGGAAGGCGACGATGTTGGAGGCAAGCGTCTGATTGAGGCCCGACACGTGCGCCAGCAGCGGCACCGAGGCCGTGTTGACGTCGACGCCGACCGAGTTGACGCAATCCTCGACCACGGCATCGAGCGAGCGCGCGAGACCGCTCTGGTCGACGTCGTGCTGATATTGCCCGACGCCGATGGCCTTGGGCTCGATCTTGACGAGCTCGGCGAGCGGATCCTGCAGCCGCCGCGCGATCGACACCGCGCCGCGCAGGCTGACGTCGAGATCGGGAAACTCCTTGGCCGCCAGCTCGGAAGCCGAATAGACCGACGCGCCGGCCTCCGACACCATCGCCTTGGTCAGCTTGAGCTCCGGCATCTTGGCCATCAGCTCGGCGACGAGCTTGTCGGTCTCGCGCCCGGCCGTGCCGTTGCCGACGCTGATGATGTCGACCTTGTGCTTCATGCACAGCGCGGCAAGCGTGGCGAGCGAGCCCTGCCAATCGCGCTTGGGCTCGTGCGGGTAGATCGTCGTCGTGGCGACGACCTTGCCGGTCTGGTCGACGACGGCGACCTTGACGCCGGTGCGGATGCCGGGATCGAGGCCCATGGTCGTGCGCGGGCCGGCCGGCGCCGCGAGCAGCAGATCCTTCAGGTTGTTGGAGAACACGCCGATCGCCTCGGCGTCCGCGCGCTCCTTTAGCCGCGTCAGCAGACCGGAGTGCAGCGACCCGGCCAGCTTGTCCTTCCACGCGATGCGCACGGTCTCGCCGAGCCACGCATCCGCAGGGCGCCCACGATCGGCGATGCCGAAGGTCGACTTGATGCGCGCCTCGGCCGGATGCGGCTTGCCCGCCTCGTGCGCAACGTCGAGATCGAGGGAGAGGATACCCTCGTTCATGCCGCGCAGCATGGCGAGCGCGCGATGCGACGGCATGTCCTTGATGCGCTGGCCGAACTCGAAATAGTCCGAGAACTTCGCGCCTTCCTCGTTCTTGCCCTTGCGCACGGCGGATTTCAGGTCGCCCTCGGTCCACAGCCATTCGCGCAGGCCGCCAACCAGCGCGGGCGTCTCGGCGATGCGCTCGATGAGGATGTGGCGGGCGCCTTCCAGGGCGGCTTTGGCGTCGGCGACGCCTTTGCCGGCATCGATGAACTTCGCGGCTTCCGTCTCGGGATCGAGCGAGGGGTTCTTGAGCAGCGCTTCGCTCAGCGGCTCGAGCCCCGCTTCGCGCGCGATCTGCGCCTTGGTCCGCCGCTTCGGCTTGAACGGGGCGTAAAGATCCTCCAGCTCGACCTTGGTCGCCGCGCCGTTGATGGAGCGGGCGAGCTCGGGCGTGAGCTTGCCGAGGCCGTCGATCGTCTTCAGGACCAGCGCGCGGCGATCCTCCAGCTCCCGCAGGTAGCCGAGCCGCTCCTCGAGCTTGCGCAGCTGCGTGTCATCGAGGCCGCCCGTCTTCTCCTTGCGGTAGCGGGCGATGAAGGGAACCGTCGAGCCCTCACCCAAGAGCTCCACGGCCGCCGCCACCTGGCCCGGGGCAACGCCGAGCTCCTCCGCGATGCGCTGGTTGATCTTGTCCATGCTGCGCTCCTATGCCAGCCGCCTTTTAGCGTGTCGATGGCGCCGCGTCATACTCCCTCCCGTGCGCCGGGCAATGGGCCAAATCGAGGGCATAAATCTGCTTTTGGCCTGCAAAGATCGACGAGGCTCGCGAAGGATGCTAATGGCCGCCCCTTCCCAACAGAGCACGCGTGCATGGACCCCAAAACCCTGGCCACCGAAGCGATAGTGCCAAACGAGCAAGCGAGCGGCGGCGCTGGCATAGCCGACGACGAGCTGGTCCGCCAGATCCGGCGCCGGCGCACGTTCGCCATCATCTCGCATCCCGACGCCGGCAAGACGACGCTGACCGAGAAGCTCCTGCTGTTCGGCGGCGCCATTCAGCTCGCCGGGCAGGTCAAGGCAAAGAAAGACAAGCGCAGCACGCGCTCCGACTGGATGGCCATCGAGCGCGCGCGCGGGATTTCGGTTGCGACCTCGGTGATGACGTTCGAGTACGAGGATGCCGTCCTGAACCTGCTCGACACGCCGGGTCACGAGGATTTCTCCGACCATACCTATCGCACGCTGACGGCCGTCGACTCGGCGATCATGGTCATCGACGCGGCCAAGGGCATCGAGGCGCGCACCCGCAAGCTGTTCGAGGTCTGCCGGCTCCGCGACATCCCTATCATCACCTTCATCAACAAGATGGACCGCGAGAGCCGCGAGCCGCTGGAGCTGCTCGACGAGATCGAAAAGGTGCTCGCGCTTGACACCGCGCCCATGGTTTGGCCGATCGGCAAGGGCAAGGAGTTCCGCGGGACCTACGATTTCCTCCAGCCGCGCGTTCGTCGCCTGGAGGGGAACCCCGACGGTCTGCCCGTGTCGGGCCCGGACGATCCGGTCTTCGAACAGCTCATCGAGGCGGACAAGTTGCAGCACTGGCGCGACGAGCTCCACCTCGTGCACGACGCCTGCGGGCGCTTCGATATGAAGGCCTTTCGCGAAGGAACGCTGTCGCCCGTCTACTTCGGCAGCGCGCTCAAGAATTTCGGCGTGCGCGATCTCCTCGATGCGCTGGTGTCTTTCGCGCCCCCGCCGCTAAATCGCAAGGCCGTGACGCGGACCGTGGTTGCTACCGAGCCGGAGATGACCGGGATCATCTTCAAGATCCAGGCGAACATGGACCCCAATCATCGCGATCGCATTGCGTTCATGCGCGTCTGCTCGGGCCGCCTGACGCGCGGCATGAAGGCAAAGCACGTGCGCACCGGAAAGGTGATGGCGCTGCAAACCCCGCAGTTCTTCTTCGCGCAGGACCGATCGCTCGTGGAGGAGGCTTACGCCGGCGACGTCGTCGGCATCCCCAACCGCGGCACGCTGCGGATCGGCGACGCGCTGACCGAGGGCGAGGACATCCGGTTTCTCGGCATCCCGAGCTTCGCGCCCGAAATCCTGCGCCGCATACGGCTGGAGGATGCGATCCGGGCCAAGAAGCTGAAAGAGGCGCTTGCGGAGATGGCCGAAGAGGGCGTCGTCCAGCTCTTCAGTCCGCTCGACGGCTCGCAGCCCATCGTGGGCGTCATCGGCGCCCTGCAGCTGGACGTGCTCGGCGAGCGCCTCACGCACGAGTACGGACTGCAGATCGGGTTTGATGCCGCGCCCTGCGAGATCCTCCGCTGGATCACATCCCAAACGCCCGGCGCCTTGACGCGCTTTGTCGAGAAATACAGGTCCTCCATCGCCACCGATTCGGAGGGAGACTACGTGTACCTCGCCGCGTCGGTGTTCAGCTTGTCCTATACCCAGGAACAAAATCCCGAGATCGCGTTCGTCGATATCAAGGCCATCGCCTAGAGCCGCAGCACCGCCTGCCGGAGCCTACGGCGACGCAGCCATCGCAGGATTGTCGGAGACCCGACAATTCTGGATGGCACACATCTTGCGCTCAACAAACCTCGCGTTATGGAGTGTCCGCTTCCGTCCGTCGGGAGCGGCCTGCATGTTCGGATAGGTGCGCCAGATGAACGAGCTGTTTGCGATATGCTCCACCTACGAGGTCGACGACGGCGGGGCTCGAGGCTTCGTGCTGGCGCGGCCGGACGAGAACGGGACCAGCAAGCCCTGGCCGATCCTTGTCACGCGCAAAAGCAAGAACTTCTACGGCTTCGAGAATGCCTGCCCGCATGATGCCTCGCCGGTGGACATGGATGACGAAGGCAATTTCCTCACCTGCGGAAAGTGCCGTTCCCAGTTCGATATGGACACGGGCCATTGCTTCAGCGGCGCTAGCCAAGGCAAGCACCTGACGCCGGTCACGCTGGTGATCGATGACGGCGATGTGTGCCTCACCGGGATCGAGCTGGCCGAGGAGGACGGGCTCAATCTCGACGATTCCGAGGGCGCCCCGGAGACCATGATCACCGGCGATTGACTTGGGCAGACCGCCGATCGCCGGATCGGTCGCGCTTACGATAGGCGAACACGGTACCCGCCTTGGTTTCGTTGCTCGGCGACGTCATGGCGTGGTTCTCCCGACGTGGGCCACAGGTCGTGCGCGCCTCCTCACAAGTCCAACACCAGCAGATCACCCTTGGCGCGAGAGACACAGGCGAGGAACAGGCCCTGGGCCTTCTGCTCCGGAGACAGGCGCTTGTCGCGGTGGTCCACCTCTCCCTCCAGGACCTTCACCTTGCAGGTCCCGCACATGCCTTGCTCGCAGGAGGTGGGGATCTTCACGCCCTTCTCTTCCAGGAAGGCCGAGACGGTCTTGTCGCCGGGGATTTTGAAAACGGCCCCGGTGCTCGCGATCTTCACGTCGAACACTTTGTCGAGAACGGCGGCGGCCGCTTTCGCCGTGAAGCGTTCCACGTGGATGCGCTGCTCGGCCCAGCCCTTTTCCGCCGCCATCTTGATGATCGGGTCTTGCCACCAGTCGGCGCCGCAGATGAAGAGCTGCGTATCCTCGGGCTGAGCTGCGAGCACCTCTGCCGGATTGAGCAGCTGGTTGTGCTCGCGCGCCTCGAGATAGAACTTGGTGTTCTCCGCAAAGCTCGATTCCTTGATCATCCCAAGAAACGAATCCGGAGACATCAGGGCATAGACGTAGTGCAGCTCGAAGGGAATCTGGCGCGACTTCAGATGGTCGGCGATGCTCAGCATCGGCGTCACGCCGACGCCGCGGGCCAGCAGCAGGGCACGCTTGGTGTTGCGGGGAACGCGGAACCGGTTGCGCGGCGGACCGACTTGCAAGGTGTCGCCGGCATTCACCTGCAGATGCAGCGCCTTGGACCCACCCCGGCTGTTGGCGTCCTTCCACACGCCGATGACGTAGCGATTGCGCTCCGATGAGCTGTTGCACAGCGAGTATTGGCGCACGAAGCCGCCGGGGATGGTCACGTCGACGTGCGATCCTGCGGAGAACGCAGGAAGCTCCGCGCCGTTGGGGTCTACCAGCTCAAACGAGACAATGTTGTGGGCCTCTTCTGTCTTCTTAGCCACAATGACGGGGCGTAGGGCGTCTTCTGTCACTGCATATCCTCCCCATTGGGCATCTCGGCAGGGCACCTAATCTGCAGATGCAATTTCTGTACCCGGCACAGTCCGAAGGTATGCCGGAGGCGGCTAGCCGGCGCGGATCGACGGCTCAACGCCTTGGGGAAGTCCGCGCGGCGATCGCAAATCCGATCACGCCTTCAGCGGGCACGGGATTTCTTTGAGCACGGCGTCGGCAAAGGCTTTGACGCCTGCATTGGTACGCAGCGATAGCTTGCTGGCGTCGGTGGTCCAGCTTTGAAAGGTGACGATGCCGCGGTTTATCGCGACCACCGTGTATTTCTCGCTGCCTTTGGTCGCGTAGCATTTGCCCGGCGCGATGTCGTTTGCGTTGATCGCCATGGTCGTAGTCCTAGGTTGTGCGAGACCAGGGATTGGCGCGCAAAAGCTTCCACCGCTCCTGTCTGAAATGTTCGATCTCAGACATTCGACGCAATAGCTCCGCCAGCCGGAGCCAGCCCAACCGAATACTCAAGAACTGGGCCATCCGTATTTCGCCTTGGCGCAGAGCGAATCAAAATGCAGCTGACGCCCTAGGACCGCGGCGTCGGGCCAGTTGCCAATGCTCCCCGGACGCGAGCGAACGACCGTAGCGAATCGGCAGTTTTGCGGTGGAAACCGCGTTGGCGAATCACTGCCACCGTGTGCAAATGCGGCATCGTCCATCGGGCTCGATGAAACGCATGAAAGGCCTGCCCCGCCGTTTGACGCTGCCCTTCGTTGCAGGTGCGCTCCTCGCTCTTGCGCTATGCACCAGCTCCGAAAGCTTCGGGGAGCCAGGCGTTCTATCTGGCTCGGGAGCTGTGAGGTCGCTCGAAGCCGGCATCAACTCCTACCAGGAGGGCGCAATCGAAGCCGCGGTCGAAACGCTGAGCGATGCGCTGTTTCAGGGCGAGCTCTCGCAACAACAATTCGCCGAAGCGTTCTATTACCGCGGCCTTGCGTACCGCGAGCTCGGCAAGCCGGGTCAGGCCATCACGGATTTGACCAAGGCGATGTCGTTCAAGAACGGGTTGTCGAAGGCTCATCTCAAGGAAGCCCTGAGAAACCGTACCGGCGCCTACCGCGAAGCCGGGCTCGCCGCCGGAGAAAGGGTGGTAGCAGCCGATCCCAGCGACGGCTCGCGCATCCCGGTCCCCTTCCCTGCCGGTCAGGCTCCGGGTACCGTTACGGTCGCCGAGGGTCAGCTCCGCCAGCCGGATTCCTCGCCCGCGAATTCGACCGGCTCGGCACCACCGCCGATCCCACCCGAGACGAAGGGCGACTTCGTCTCGTCAATGCAGAAGTTGATTCCCGACTGGCCATAGCCACGCCTTCCGGATGACATTGGTGACGGCAAGTCCTGTACCCGGAGCGTCATGCATGGCCGTCACCATCTACCACAACCCCGCATGCGGAACCTCGCGCAACACGCTCGCCATGATCCGGCAGAGCGGCGTGGAGCCGCGCGTCATCGAATACCTGACGTCCCCGCCCTCGCGGCAGGAGCTTGCAAAGCTCATTCGCGCGATGGGGATCGGGCCGCGCGCGCTCCTGCGCGAGAAGGGCACGCCGTACAAGGAGCTCGGCCTCGACGAGGACAAGTGGAGCGACGACGAGCTCATCGACTTCATGATCGCGCATCCGATCCTCATCAACCGGCCGATCGTCGTTACCGAGCGTGGCACGAGGCTGTGTCGCCCGTCGGAAATCGTGCTCGAGATCCTGCCCAATCCCGACATCGGCGCATTCAGGAAAGAGGATGGCGAGGTCGTCGCCCGAAAAGGCGGCGCACGCAAAAAGTAAGGTTCGTGTAAGCCGGCTCGCCGCCTTATCAGCGTGGCGACGGATCACCTTTACGCGCACCGTTAGCTGCACAACAAGCAGGGGTGACGCGTGCAGGATTATCGCGACGGCGAGGCGGACGGGCTGGAGGCGGTCTCCTGGTTTTGCCTCGGGCTCGTGGTGATCGCGCTCGTAGCCTCGATCGTGGGCCTCATGGGCATCGGCTAGGTCAGCGCGGCTCGAGCAACGCATATCCCGCGAACTTGCGGTACGCTTCCCGCCGCTCGCGCGGCAGGAACAGCTGGCGCACGCTCAGGTACGCCTTCGCGATCAGCGGCAGCGGCATCTCACGCTTCAACCGCTCGGCTTCCCCCGCGAGATACCGCATCTCGGCGCAACGCCAGCCGTGCGCCTTAAAGAAGCCGCGCCAGTCCCCGGGCGTGAACTTGAACGGCGCATTCTGCATCTTGTGCTTCAGGCGTCGCGCCCGCATCCGCAGCACCTGCGGGGAGAAATAGTCGACGACCCACCAGCGCGCCGACTTGAGCGCGCGCAGATCGTCTGCGAGCGCGCCGACGTCCTCCTCGGTCAGATAGGGGATGACGCCTTCGGTGAGCACCAGCATCTTCTTGGCGCTCGCCTCGACGCCGGCCAGCATCTGCCGGCGTGCGGATGCATCCGCGAGATCAAGCTTCAGCCGCGTCAGTTTGCAGCGTGGCGCCTCGCCCGCCAGCCGGCTCTCCTTGAACGCAATCATGCCGGGGTAGTCCGCCTCGATCCAAGTGAGCGAGGCAGGAAGCTCCATACGATAGGGTCGCGTGTCGAGCCCGGCGCCGAGGTTGAGGATCGTGTCCGCCCCTTGGGCGATTGCCTCGCGGATGAAGTCATCGATGATGCAGGTGCGGATGACGACGGCCCACGTCGTCATGGCCGGCTGCGGCATCGTCCCCGCGATCAGACGCCCATGGTCGCCCGCAAGCACTCCTGCAAGCGGATCACGGAACAGCGCATCCGCCCGCTCGCCCTCGAGAGCGCGGTGATGCGCCACCCAGAATGCGGTGTCGGAGACGTTTTCGATGAGGGGAGCAGCCATGGGACACCGAATGCCGTTTGTTCGTGATTTACAAATGGCGGAGCAAGGCGACGGAAATGGGCCGCTCCCGCCGCGCCAGATCCAGCGCGCCCCCAGGCGTCAGCGCTTGGCGTAGCGGCGGCGCTTGACGTAGTGCGCGCGGTGATGCGTGCCGCCGTGCGAGGCCTCGGCCTTCGGCGGCTCGGCCTGCGCGATCACTTCGACGTGCGACTTCGGCACCAGATGCACCACCTTGAAGCCGTGCGACTTGAGCTCCTTCAGCACCGTCGGCAGCGCCTTTACGGTCTGCTCGTGGATGTCGTGGAACAGGATGATGCCGCGGTCGACCTTGGTGAGACCCTTGAGCACGTTGTCCACGATCTTGTCGGGCGCCTTCGTCCGCCAATCGAACGAATCGACGTCGGTCGAGAACACCGCGATATTGCGGGAAGCAAGATACGCGCGCACCTGCTTGGGGTCGCTCAGGTAGGGAAAGCGGAAGAAGGGTGCCACACCGTTGGGAAGGATGGCGTTCTCGGCGGTGATGGTGCTCTCGATCTGTGCCTTTGCGCGGTCCAGCGAGAGCGAGCCGAGGTTGGGATGCGACCAGGTGTGCGTGCCGATGGTATGGCCCTCGGCCTGCACCTGCTTGGCGATGTCGGGGAACTGCTTCACCATCTCGCCGACGTTGAAGAACGTCGCCTTCGTACACTGCGCGGCGAGTGCTGCCAGGATTTCCTTGGTGTAGGTCGGGTGCGGCCCGTCGTCGAAGGTCAGGACCACCTCGCCCTTCTGCAGCAGCGTCGTAGGCGGGTACTGATCCCCGAATAGCGCGCCGCCCGTGGTGTCGACCTCGGCCACGCGGGAGACGCCGAGCGCGTCGTCACAGCTTGCGGGCTTCTCATCGGACTTCGCTGGGGCCGTCGCAACAGGGGGCGTCCCTGGGGCCGTCGCAGGGGGTGTGGCGGGGGCCGCGGCCACGGGCAAGGCCGGGGGCGCAGTCTGAGGGGCGTCCTCGGCGCGCGCGGCCGCGGTTGACAGCACGGCCATCACGGCAAACGGCAACAGCTTGTTCACGCGCGATCCTCCCCGGTCCCTGCCACGTTTTTCGCCCGATTTCCGGGCTGGGGGCAAGCGGCAAGCTTCGCCCAGCTGGCTTAACGTGCGGTTGAAGCGAGGTTTGCAGCAAACGCCGCGGTCCGGCGGCAGCATTTGCCGCGCTTTTGCTCCGACCGGTTGTGCTCAGCCGCTGCTTATCGACCCGGCGACCTCGATGATTTCGAGGCGCTCCGACTTCGCAAAGCGGATCATCTCGGCGGTCCCATTGCCGCCCGGAAAGGCGACGAGCAAATGCGGGTGCCCCTCGGAGATTATCTTTTGGTTGCGCCTTTGCACCGCGAGCTTTCCGTCCTTTGCCCAATTGGCTGGAAAGCCGATAGCCGGCAGGCCGTTTTTATCCGCCCACGCAACCGACAGGAGATCCGCACCGCTGGCGGCTCCGTGCAGGATGACCTCGATCCCTCGCTCGCGATGCAGTGCACTGAGCACTTCGAAGATTCGGTTGCGATTGGCGTACATTCGGCCGCCGCAAACCAAAACGCGCAAAGACATTCCGTATTGGTCCCAAATTCCGGATTGCTGGCTTTCGGAATTAGGCGACGAATACTAGTCGATAACCAGGAAATTGTCGTTGCTTGTCTATGCCGCATCCCAAGCTTTATAAAATTGGCAAATGCGACACTGCATCAACATTGTCGGACAATTTGGGCACGCGGAGAAGCGCACGAAGGGAAGGTCGTCCCGCGACTGATGTGAGCATTCGGAAAACAAAGGGGCGGGGGTTTCCCCCCGCCCTGAGCCCCGGTGGTCGCGGAGCTTCTTTGCTTCAGAAGTCGAACTTCAGCTTGGCCGAGCCGGTGTGGCCGATGAAGTCCTCGCGCAGCAGCGCGTCGTAGTTGATCTGGAACGTGGTGCCCGTTCCGGTGAAGGCCAGGAGGCCGACGCCGAGGTTGGCCGTATCCCGACCCACGCCGGGTCCGGCGGCCGCGAAGGACGGGACGCTGGCGAACGCGGCGGTCACTTGCTGCTGGGTGTCGTCGAACTCGTGCAGCCAGATGGCCCGGCCTTCCAGCAGCGCCTGCGGCGCGACCTTGACCGCACCTTTGACGCCCAGGCCCGATTGCAGCGAGTTCGTCTCCTGGTCGGAGATGGTCAAGCCCATGCCGCCGTTGCTCGCCTCGGTGTACCCATCCTGATTGAGATGGGTGTAGTTGATCTGGGCGACCGGCGTGAACGTCGCCGCGCCGGCGTGCATCGGCAGTCCGAGCTCGAGGGCGCCGATGTATTGGCGACCATTGTGGCTGGCGCCCGCCGTGTCGCTCAGTCCGCCGGCATTCAGCACGCGGGTGGTGTCGTAGTTGTGCCAGGCGAAGCCGCCGCGGCCCGACAGATACCAGCCCGAGCCTTTGAAGGCGCCATAGGCGAGGCCCATGTAGCTGCTGACGCTGGTCTCGTTGGCGATGGTGTCGTCCCGGCCGTCGATGCCGGTGTGTCCCCAGCCGCCGGCGATGCCGAGGCGGAAGAACGGGCTCACCCAGTTGTCCACGCCGACGAGTGCGCCGTAGATGCGGGTGCTGTAGCCGCTCACGCCGGCGATGGGGTCCTGCTTCAGGCCGGCGCCGAAGGCGTGGCCCCACACCCCGTAGTTGGCGAGGTTGGGATTGAACGAAGGCACGTCCCAGTAGGCGGTGTCCTCGTCCGCCGCGCCGAGGCTCATGCGGCCATCGGACGATCCCGACATACCCAGCGCGTAGGGTGGAGGCGCGATGTTGCTGGCGCCGAGGCCAGATGGGGGACCAAAGCCTGCCGCGCTCGGACCCGTGGCGCCCACGCCGAACAGGCGCTCGTCGATGTACTGGCCGGTCAGGAAGGCCAGGGTGATCGCGGCCTGCTGGGTGGCGAAGTTGGTCTCCGGCGCCAGCTGCTCGCCAGCCTTGCGGACATCGCCGTCGTTGCGTGAGGCTCTCAACGCCGGCCGCCAAAGCATTGACTCCGGCGTTGGTGCCGTCGGTGGACAGCAGGCTGTTGATCGTGTTGATGCCCGGCTGCGAGAGGCCATTGATGGTGTTGGCGTTTTTCACCGTTGAGCCGATCACGAGGGAGTTGTGGCGCGTTGTAGCCCACAACCAGTCGACCAGGCAGAGTCCTCGACTTCGGAAGCTGACGGTATCGACCTGCGGCCCGCCGTGATCTGGTCGAGGAACGTAGCGACCATGAACCATTCGCCGGTGTGGACAACGTGGTCGATGACCGGAGTGATCGTGGTCTTGGTCGTGCCGCCTGCGCCGTCGGGCGAGATCGTGCTCGCGCCCTCGGTGACGGTCCAGCCCGTCATCGTGCCGCTGCCGATGAACAGGTGACCGCTGATAAAGCCGCTCTCCAGCGACGGTGCGTCGAAGGACGAGCCAATGCCCGATCCGGTGATGTGCGGCAGCAGGTCAACCGTGTGCGGGGTTGGCGTGTAGCCCGTCACGATGATGTCGTTGGTCAGGACCTTCACGTCGCCGAGCATCGGGCCGGAGTTGTCGAACGTGAAGTGATGGTCCGGGTTGTCGGCGAGCAGCTTGCCGATGCGTTCTGCAGGGCTGCATTGTAGGTCAGGCCCGGGTCCGACGTGTAAACGGTCGGCGGAGTTGAGCCGAACTTATTGTCGCCGCCCTCGTCATCGTCGTCGTCGCCACCGAAGCCCGTCTGGCCGGCGAGGAAGACGCTATACGGCGCCGGATTGATCTGGCGCGCTAGGGTGTCGCCGTAGTTGTTCGGTCGAGATAGTTGGTGCCGCGACGCTGATCGACGTCGATATTGCCGGTGATCGTTCCTGCAGTTGCTGGAGCGTGTGCGTTGCCCGGCGCCGTAGGTAGAATATTGCCGGTGATCGTCGCCTTATTCGTGATGGTGCTGTCGCGGCGTTCGGCGAGACCCCGGAACGGGTCGTGACCGAGCCGTCGGCGTTGGTGCCGTTGAGCGTGACGGGATCGCCGTTGGTGCACGCGCGAGGCCGAGGACCGCAGGCCGTTGGAGCCGGTGATGACGACGTTGCCGAGATGGCGCCCTGGTTGTCGGTATACGACTAGCCGTACGCCGGTTCTCGTGACCCGTGCAGACGCCGTCGGTGCTGGGTAGCGCAGCTGGTCGCGTCGTGCAGTCCGGCATGCTCTCAGGAGCCACGCCGTCCAGGTGACGTGGCCGCCGCGGTGTCCCTGTGGTCGGGATGGCGAGCTGCCGGCTGCGTCTCGTAGGCAATGATCTTGCCTTCGTTGATCGAGCTCGAACGAGTTCGAGCGCGTGAAGATCGCCGGCGGCAAACTGTCCGGTGGCCTGGATCACACCGTCATTTTCGACTTCAAGATGTTGTGGTCTCTCACTTCCTCTTCGTGGTTGCAGATGCCAGCCGCTACACGGCTTGCCGCGTGTTGCCGAAGCCGTCGCTTGCCGTGATGGCACGCGGTGGTGCTATTGACCGTGATTGCGGTGATCGGCCCGCGCATGACGCTGATGGTGCCTTGTTCTCGATGGTCCACTTCTCGGCGTCGTCCTCGAGGATACCGAGGCCCGCGACCACGCCGAGGCCCGTTGTGGCTGGCGGAGATTGACGCCGCCGACTTGGTTCTCGAGCTCCGATGACGTCGATGTCCGTAGCCGTCTGGCCCTTCAGCCGTAGACGCTGTACTGGCATTGTCGCGTTAGCGATGATGTAGCCGGAGACGATGATGGTTGTTCGTCACGTCGGTTCGCCGTCGTGACGCGCACCGATCTGCGGCGACCGTTAACGGAATCGTGTTCCGTCAGCTGCGGACGTGCCGGCTGAGAAGTTGATGATGTTGTCGAATGGAATGGTCGTGACATCGGTACAGTCGCGATTGTGCACCGGTTGCGCTCACAACGCACGTCGCCATCGCCTGAGGCGAGGCCGCCATCGACAGCAACAACGCCAACGATGTGGCGATCGGCAGTGCAACACGCGGATTCACACGGCGGTTAGGCCTGTACGCGAGACAAAACATTCCTTCCCCCATCGAACGGATGTGGCCGTCGTTTTTTGAGTTTTCGGTATCGTTTGGCTGGTGCTGGAGCCCGGTCCCTGATCCGGTCCCCGGAACCCCCTCAGCTCGTCTCTTCGAGCGGAACCCTACGCATACGCATCACTCCCCACGGAACCACAAGTGTTATAACGTAGCGCTACATTGTTTCAGCCGGGATTGGCTCGCAAGGGGAGGTTTTGGAAGTCCTGCGTTTTGCCCTCGGTTGTTGCATATCTGCCCCTCATCCACAGGGATGATTGCCAGGCAATTTGCGGGAAGAGGTCATATTCTCCCCGCAGATCCAGAAATATTTCGTGGAAGCAATCAGTTACGAAGCCAACGGCGATGGAGCGCTCAGGCGGCGCGCCCGGGCTCGGCAGCGCAATTCACCTCGATCAGCACCTGCGCCCCATCCTCGCTTGCGGCCACGACGCGCCAATCCTCGACGTGGAACAGCGATGTGAATTCGCGCCAGGCGCGAAACTCGTGGTTCACCGAGTAGAACTCGTCGAAGAGGACGAGATAGCGGTAGCGCAGCGGCCCCAGAAGCGTGTCGAGCACGGGGCGGGTCGAGATGTAGATGTCTGCATCCATGTGCACGAGGCGCAGATCGCTCGGCCAGCCGTCCTTCAGGTAGCGGGTGAGCGCCTCGCTGAAGAGCCCTTCCTCGATGCGCACGTTCGGCTGCGGGGGAGGGGGAAACTTGCCCGTCCTCCGGAACTCCGCCAGCACCTGCTCTTTCAGCGCGGGATCGTCGGACCATAGCTCGGCCGGCATCCCGTAACCCTTGATGGAGCTGGCGGGCAGCCCGTCCCACGCTTCCGGAATGCCCTCGAAACAGTCGAAGCCGACGAACTTCATCGTTGCCGGCAGCCGGCTCGCAAAATAGTGGAGCGAGCCGCCATTGTTGGTGCCGAACTCGAGCATGGTGCCCGCGGGGCCCGCCGCATCGATCCACTGGATCGCGACGTTCCAGATCGAGTGCTTGGGGGTCGCCTTGCTGAAGGTCGGGACGATGATGGTGCGCGGATCGGCATGAACGCGGTCGCGCCAGAAGGTCTCGAAGCGTAGCGTGTTGACGCCCTTCTGCAGGTTCGCCGCGACGTTCTCGAGGTGATCCAGCAGCCCTGCTGGAAGGCCGCTCAAATTCGACAGAAGCCGCCGCACGCGCCCGGGGTGCCGGGGCCGTTGCCGACGTTCCGCGGTGCGTATGGGAAGCGATTTGATCGGGGTGGCCACGTGCAGGAATTCTCCCTCGCAATCCTCGCGGCTTATAGCTCAGGCGAAAGCTGCTGTCCCACGCCCGCGACGAGTATCGGCTTGGGATTTTTCAGCGTTTCGAGGGGTGATAGAGCCCCGTCGGTCCTTCGACCCAGAGGACCACCGCTAAGGCCGCGAGGCTCAGACCCGTGAAGCCCAGCGTCAGCGGCAGCACGGTGCCGTCGAACTGGTGGCCGACAAGGCCGCCGCACACTGCGCCCGCTCCGGTCGTCACGAAACCGATGATCGACGAGGCGAGGCCGGCGTTGTGGCCCTGCGGCTCCATGGCGAGCGCATTGAAGTTCGGCGCAATGAGCCCGAACAGGAAGAAAAGCCCGCCCATGCCCGCAAGGAACAGGGGCAGCGTCGCGATGCCCGCGGCCGCGGCGCCGGTGAGCAGGATCGACAGCACGGCAAAGCCCGTAAGCGCGGTATGCGACAGACGGCGCATGCCGAGCCGCTCGACCAGGTTGGCGTTGGTGACGGAAGCGATCGCCATCAGCGACGCAACCGCTCCAAACGCCAGGGGGAAGCCCTTGCCGAGATGAAAGACATCGACAAACACCTGCTGCGCGCTGCTGACGTAGCTCATGAGGCATCCGAACAGGAAGCCGGCCGCGAGCGCGTAGCCAATCGTCTGTGGCGTCTGCAGGGCCAGCTTCAAGGCCGCGCCGAGGCCAAGCGGCTCGCCGTCGGCACCTTCGCTGTGCGTCTCGGGCAAGCGTAACGCCGTCCACGCCGCGGTCACGAGGCCGACGACCAACAGGGCATCGAAGCTCCAACGCCAGGTGCCGACCGCGAGCAGGCCCTGGCCGATCGAGGGCGCAAGCACCGGAATGATGATGAACACGGTCATGGCGAACGACATCACGCGGGCCATCTGTCGCCCGACATAGAGATCGCGCACGATCGCGATGGCGATGACGCGCGGAGCGGCGGCGCCGAGCCCCTGCAGCGTGCGGGCGGCGAGCAGGACAGGAAAGGTCGAGGCGAGCGAAGCTGCGAGCGAGCCCAAGACGAAGAGCGCGAGCCCCGACATGAGCACGGGCTTGCGGCCGTACTGGTCGGAGAGGCGCCCGTAGCCGAGCTGTCCAAGCGCAAAGCCGATCACATAGCTGATGATGACGATCTGGCGGTCGTTGGGGTCGGCGACGCCCATCGCCTCGCCGATCGCGGGCAACGCCGGCAGCATGAGGTCGATCGACATGGCAGTCAGCGCCATCATCAGCGCGATGAGCGCAATGAACTCGACCTTCGACAGGGAGAGGCGCGGCGCGGGCACGGCAACGGCGGCGGCCGAGGAGTAGGGCGTTTCGGATGGGGTCATGGCCCTGCACATGGGGCCGGTCGCGAGCGGGCGCAATAGCGGTTTCCCCCGTACGCGAAAGCGACGCCCGGCTTGCCGCGCCAACGCCCTAGAAGGTCCATTTTCAAAGGTTAATGCGACTGCGAGCGTAAGGAGACTCCGAAGCAACACCCCAAGCGGATTAGGGCCACGCCTGCACTTCGTCCGCGCACGAATTCAACCCCTGCGCTATATAGGATCGCATTGCGGAACAACGAGATTCGGGAGCTCAGGGGATCGTGCGCACCGACCAATATACTGGCACGCCGACGCGGCTGATTGCGGCCCTCGGCGGTGGCCTAATCGCCACGTTCATCGCCGCCGGCCTGCTCGGATCGGCCGCGCCAGCAACCGCCCAGGACGGCTTCGGCAACGTTTTCGGCTACCAGTCGCAGCAGCGCTACAAGCGCCGACCGGTGCAGCGCAGCCGGGGGCCCGCGTCGGACGATCAAGGCGCCGACAAGACGGCCGCGAAAAAAGACAAGAAGGAGGAGGCGAAGAAGAACGCCCCGCAGGGCGCCGTCTACGCCGTCATCTCGCTCGCCGACCAGCACGTCACCGTCTACGACGCGACGGGCCGCATCGCGCAGTCGCGCATCTCGACCGGCATGCCGGGCCATCCGACTCCGATCGGTCTCTTCAGCATCATCGGCAAGGAGCGCTGGCACCACTCGAATATCTACAGCGGCGCACCGATGCCGTTCATGCAGCGGATCACCTGGTCGGGCGTGGCCATGCACACGGGCGTCGTGCCGGGCTACCCGGCCTCGCACGGCTGCATTCGGCTGCCCGACTCCTTCGCCCAGCAGTTGTGGGGTATGACGCAGATCGGCAACCGCGTCGTCGTCGCCCGGCGCGAGACGATTCCCTCCGAGATCACGAGCGACGCGCTGCCCGTTCGCCAAGATGCAACCGGCCCCGGCGGTGCTCCCCGGCAGCCAGCAAGCGGCGCTTCCGTCACCGGTGAAAGTGGCAAGCATCGGCGACACGTCGCCGGTAGCGGTCAACGCTACGACGCCTGCCACCGATACCGGAGCTACGGCCGCGGATGCGGCGAAGCTGCTCAACCCCATCGAATATGCGAAGGCGCTGAAAACGCGGGCGCAGGCGAGCAAGGCAGCAGCCGACCAAGCTGCCAAGGATGCCCTAGCCGCGGCTCAGACCGCAGGAGCCGAGGCGCGCCAGGCCGTCGACGACGTCAATAAGGCGGAAGCGGACCTCAAGGCCGCGGAAGCAAAGCTTGCCGCGCTCGATGCGCAAGCCTCGGCCACCGTCGCGGCCTCTGCCGCGCCGGCCACGACCCAGGCGGTTCAGGCCCAGCCCGGCGCCGCACCGATCGCAACGCAGCCCGCTCCAGCCGCCGATGCGGCAACCGAGGCCACGGCGGCCGCCGCCGTTGCCGCGGCAGCGAGCGCTCGCACCGCCGCGCTGGCCGAAATCGATCACGCGCGCACGGCGCTCAACGAGGCGCAGAGTCGCGAGGCCGAGAAGACGCCGGCAGCCTTCGCCACCGTTCAAGCCTGGAAGAATGCGGTCGCGATCGGCGAGCTTGCTGCCGAAACGGTCAAGGAAGCCGACCGTCGCCTCGAGCCCGTCTCGATCCTGTTCAGCAAGAAGGAAGGCCGCGTCTTCATTCGTCAGGACTGGAAAGAGGTCTTCGAGGCCCCGATCACCTTCAAGGATCCGGATCGGCCCATCGGCACGCATCTCTTCGTCGCCACCAACGCCGATGCCGACGGAAAGGTGAAGTGGTCGGTCATCTCCGTGCCGTCGGGCGCAACGGCCGCCGACGAAACGCCGCGCAAGCGCTCGAAGAACGACAAGAAAGATGAGCCGGCCGCGGCCCCGCCGGCGCCCCAGGGCGATACGGCGGCTGCCGCGCTCGATCGGGTCGAGATGCCGGAGGGACTGCGCGAGCGCATGGCGGAGCTCGTTTGGACCGGCGCCCAGGTCATCGTCACCGACAATGCGCGCAGCGACGAGATGGATACCGACACCGACATCATCGTCTCGACGCGATAGGCTTAACGAAGCGCTCACCATGTCCTTGCCAGCTGCCGAAAGCGCTCGCCTCCGCTCTATGGGCGTCGAGCGCGGGCACGCGCAGTTACTTCGTCCCGCCGATGTGTATCGACCCGGATAACGTACTGTTAGAGCTTGCCTCGTTAGGGTCTCCCGTAGATCGGCTTAATCCGGGGTACTCGTGCAAGCGTTTGGCAAATCCGTTCATCCGAAGCTCGACCCAACCGCCGCGCGTGACCTGCACGGCGAGGTGGCCAGCGAGCCCAAGGTCGCGGAATCCAGCATGCCGATCCTCGAGGCGCTCGTGTGCGAGACACACGCGGCGGCCCTGCTCGCGGCCACCATCGCGAGTGCCGTCAACGCCTTCAGGCGGCACGACACCGAGCGGAGCGAGAGGGAGCTCAAGCCCCTACGTGCCGTCCGAGCCGGCACTGATCTCCGTCTTGCGCAATCACATGCTCGAAGCCGACCTCGACCCGGAAACGGTCGCAGTCATCGTCGGATTCTTCGACGACCTCGGACCGGCGCGCGTCGCGCTCGACCAGTATTTCAGCGACGCCAACAAGCTCGGTGATGAACGCGCCTCTGCGTTGCATCTGCTTACGCTGAGCAATGCCTGGCAGCGCGTCTGCGACGACGCCCTCGCCGCCACCCGCCAGTTGCACGGCTACCTCGGACGGCTGCCGGCCCAGTACACGAGCAACTCCAAGGCTATCATGGGGGTACTGCAGATCGTGACGCGCGGCGGCTCGCCCTGCCTCGACGCCAACGGCAAGATCGCCCTCCCCGATCTGCCCCAGAAGCGCTTGGCGGCGCGGCGCACGATCTGCCAGCCGTGCACCATCACCTACAATCGCACGACCGTGCCGGCTTTCGTCCGCGATGTATCGCCCGGCGGCTTCGGCCTCGAGCGCGTGCCCGTGCTCACGCCGAAGACCCTCCTGCTCGTCGAGCTGCCGAGCGGTCGCCGCTTCACCGGCGTTGTGGCCTGGTGCAAGGATTCCACGGCCGGCATGCGCTTCTCCCGCGCCCTTTTGCCGAACGATCCGCTCCTGTCGGGCTGAACCTCGTCGGAAAACTCGTCTAATTCTGTCTTATGGGCCGGCGGAGGGCGCTCACCCTTCGCCGGCAAATATTTGCCGAGTATTTGCCGAGCCGGGGCGCCTGTGGCAGCGTATCGCACATAGAGCAGAAGGGCCTCGGTCCCCGGGCGGGATCGAAGCGCCTCAGAAGCTGAGGAAACGGTCGTGGCGCGGGCAAATCGGCCGCCGAATGCGTGCGGAATTCGCGTCGCTGCGAGTGCGCTGGCCTCGACGTGCGACGCCGTCGCTGAGCTGAAAGCCGGACTCGGCGGCGCCGACTTCCAGCACATCATCGTCTTCTTCGCCGTCGATCACGACGCGGCCACCCTCAATCATGCGCTCGCAGAGGCCTTTCCCGGCGTGCCGGTCTCCGGCTGCACGACGGCCGGCGAGATCGGGCCCACCGGCATGATGCAAGGCGGCATGCTCGCCATCGCCTTTCCCCGCCGCGGCTTCAAGGTCCACAGCGAGCTCATCCTCGACATCGGGCGCCTCGGCGTCGAGCGCGCGACGCAGGCCGCCCGACGGCTCAAAGCGCAACTGAGCGTCGAGCCCGACCGCATCCTGAAGGACAACGTGTTCGCGCTTCTCCTCGTCGACGGCCTCTCCAACGCCGAGGAGACGGTCGTCGCCGCAATCAACTGGGCTCTCGACGACATCCAGCTCGTCGGCGGCTCCGCCGGCGACGGCCTCTCGTTCCAGCGCACGCAGCTCCTGCACGGCGGCCGGGTGGCCGAGCGCGCAGCGATCCTGATGATGATCGAGAGCGAGTTCTCCTTCTGCGTGTTCAAGACGCAGAACTTCGAGCCCACTCCGATCAAGCTCGTCGTCACCGCCGCCGACGCGGAGAACCGCATCGTCTACGAGCTCAACGCCGAGCCGGCGGCGCGCGAATACGCTTCCGCTATCGGGCTTCTGCCCGACGATCTCGGTCCCTTCAGCTTTGCGTCCTATCCCCTCGTCGTGAAGATCGGCGGCGACTACTACTGCCGCTCGATCCGCAACATGAACCCAGACGGCAGTCTCTCGTTCTTTTGTGCCATAGACGAAGGTCTAGTCTTCACGGTGGCGCGACCGCAGGACATGCTGCGCTCCACCGCCAGCATGCTGGAGGAGCTCGACGCCAAGCTCGGCGGCATCGACCTCGTCGTCGGCTTCGACTGCATCCTGCGCCGCCTTGACGCGGAGACGCGCCAGATTCGTCATCAAATGAGCGAGCTTTATCGGGAATATTCGGTAGCCGGCTTCCAGACCTACGGCGAGCAGTTCAACGCCATGCACTTGAACCAGACCTTGACGGGCATCGCCTTCGGGCAGCGGATTACGGGAAGCTTGCGATGAAGCCTCCGCTCGATGCATCGCGCGCCGGCTCGGAGGCCGAGGAGACCGAGCGCCAACTCGCCAAGCTGACCAAGATCAACGCCGCGCTCATGCAGCGCGTCGAGAAATCGATGGACCAGCAGGCCAACGCGTTCTCGCTGTTCCAGACCGCCATCACGCTCGAAGGCCAGGTGCGGGTGCGCACCGATGAGCTCAAGACTGCCCTTTCGCGGCTCGAGCGCACCAACGACGAGCTGACGACGGCGCGGGATACGTCGGAGCGCGCCAACCGCTTCAAGACGCGCTTCTTCACCGCCGTCGGCCACGACCTGTTGCAGCCGCTGCACGCTGCGCGCCTCTCGGTCAGCGCGCTGACCGACCCCAGCTCGACGCCCGATCAGCGGCGCCTCGCCGACCGCGTGGAGCACGCGCTGACGACCATCGAGGATCTGCTGAAGTCGATCCTCGACATCTCCAAGCTCGAGGCTGGCGCCATCGTTCCCACCCTGCGCCCCGTTCCGCTCGACGAGCTATTCGCCTCGCTCACGCTGGGCATCGAACCCCTGGCGCGCCTCAAGAACCTCGCGCTCACCTGGCGCCGCACAGACGTCGCGGTCGTCTCCGATCCGCTGATGCTGCGCCGCATCCTGCAGAACTTGCTGACCAACGCTGTCCAGTACACCGAGCGCGGCGGCATCAAGCTCGCAGCGCGCCGCCGCGGCCCGCTCGTGCGCATCGAGGTTTGGGACACGGGCCCCGGCATCGCCACCGCCGACCAGGTCATGATCTTCGACGAGTTCCAGCGCGGGCCGATCCCGGACCGGCTGTCGATCGGCGGATTCGGTCTCGGGCTGTCGATCGTGCGGCGCATGGCGGAAACGCTCGACCATCCCCTGGGCTTGTGCTCGCGCATGGGCCACGGCACGCGCTTCTCGATCACGGCGCCGTTTGCCGGGACCGTCGACAGCACCGCGGAGCGCACCCCGCCGGTGTCATGCAATGCAACCTACGGATTGAATGGCGCCAAGGTGCTCGTGATCGACAATGACGAGGCCGTGTTGGAGGCCATGCAGTCTCTGCTCCAGCGCTGGACGTGCAAGGTCGTGCTGGTGCGCGATCCGGCCGAGCTCGATCGCTTCATCGCCGCCGGCGCGCCTCCCGACATCGTGCTCGCCGACTACCATCTCGATCGCGGCGCCTGCGGCGTTGCTGCCATCGAGCGGGTGCGGGCCGCGGTCGCCGATCCAGAACTGCCGGCCGTCATCATCACGGCGGACCATTCTCCCACTGTCGCCGACAAGGTACGCGCGGGTGGCTGCGAGCTGCTCTTGAAGCCGGTGAAGCCGGCCGAGCTGCGCGCGCTCATGCACCACCTCGTGCGGCCGCTGGCTGCCGCGCTCGGTGACTGAGCGTTAGCTGCTTGGCCCCCGCGGAGCGTGCGCGACAATCGAATCGAAATCGATCTTGGAAGCCTCGATCACCGCCTGCGTGCGCGAGGAAACGCGCAACTTGCGCAGGATCTCCGAGACGTGCGCCTTGACCGTCGTCTCGCCCACACCGAGGTCGAAAGCGATCTGCTTGTTGAGCAGATCCCTGGCGCAGCATCTGCAGCACGCGCACCTGTTGCGGCGTGAGCGTCGCGAGCCGCGCGGTCAGGTCTGAGATGCCGCCGCCCGGCGCATCGGGGCGCGGCGGCTGGTAGCCTTTCGGGAGCACAACGACGCCGTCCATGACCGACTGGATGGCTAGTCCGAGATCGGAGCCGCGCGTCGATTTGGATATGAAGCCAGCCGCCCCGCAGGTCATCACCTCGTGAATGATGCGCGCATCCTCCAGCGCGGAGACGACGACGATCGGCAGCTTGGGGTGGCGGGAGCGCAGCTCGATGAGCCCGTCGAGGCCACGCGTGCCCGGCATCGACAGGTCGAGCAGCACGAGATCGAAGGGATCGCCCTTGTCGAGGATGGTGCGGGCGGAATCGATCGACGTTGCTTCGGAGACGGATGCCTGCGGGAACGCGCCGTGGATGACGAGCTTGAGCGCTTCCACAAAGAGCGGATGATCATCGACGATCAGAATTGCCGTCATAGCCGGTGCCTCCGCCGAGGGGTCACGAGGCCATCGTCGCCAACGCTAGTCACCAGGGCTTCTCCTGGCAACGGGCCGGGATCGAAAAGCTACCGTCCTCGGAGCGAGGCGACTAACCACGCCGGGCCCCGAGTGGCTAAATGATCCACTAAAATACGCTAAAAATCAGCTTCTGATTGTCCACGATCGGCGCCCCCGGGCGATACGCACACCAAACCCCCGGAAACTCTCGGCCGAGCTTGTCCTTGACCGCGGCCACCGTCCGCGCATTCTGCCGCGCATGCGCGATTTGCGGGCCCGACTTGGGCCTCCGCAGCGACGAGGACCCATCCCAGCCCATGGCCGGAGCGCTAACCAACAGCCTGCGCCTTGCGAGGGCCGGTACTATCCTTGCCCAGCATGGTGTCCGGTTCGTGCCCAAGGGCGTCCCCGTGCCCTTGGGGCTGCGCCTCGCCCGCCTCGCCACGCTGCCGATCCGCATGGTTGCAGCGCCCTTTCATGCCGGTGAGCCGCCGGAGACGCGCGTCGCCGCCGCCCTGACAAGCCTCGGCCCCAGCTACATCAAGCTCGGACAGTTCCTTGCAACGCGCGCCGACGTGATCGGCCCAGAGCTCGCACGGGACCTGGCACACTTGCAGGACCGGTTGCCGCCATTCCCGCAAACGGAAGCGCGCAAGGCGGTCGAGCAGGCCCTCGGCGGCAAGCTCGAGGATCACTTCGTGGAGTTCGGGCCGCCGGTCGCAGCCGCCTCCATCGCCCAGGTGCACAAGGCCGTCGTCGACGACGACAACGGCCGGCGCACCGTCGCCGTGAAGATCCTTCGCCCCGGCATCGAGAAGCAGCTTCCGCCGCGACCTCGACAGCTACTACTTCGCCGCGCGCCAGATCGAGCGCTTTCATCCGCCCTCGCGGCGCTTGAAGCCGGTTGCCGTCGTCGACAACCTGCGCCACACCACCGAGATCGAGATGGACTTGCGGCTCGAGGCCGCCGCCATCTCCGAGATGGCCGAGAACATCAAGGCCGATGCCGACTTCCGCGTCCCCGAGGTCGACTGGAAGCGCACGGCGCGCCGCGTGCTGACGGTCGAGTGGATCGACGGCATCCCCATCGCCGACGTCGCGCGGCTCGACGCCGCCGGCTTCGATCGCAAGGCGCTCGGCCTCGCGGTCATGCGCGCTTTCCTCAAGCACGCCATGCGCGACGGCTTCTTCCACGCCGACATGCACCAGGGCAACCTGTTCGTCGACGCCAGCGGCCGCGTGGTCGCCGTCGACTTCGGCATCATGGGGCGGCTCGGCGCCAAGGAGCGCCGCTTTCTCGCCGAGATCCTGCACGGGCTCATCACGCGCGACTACATGCGCGCAGCCGAGGTGCACTTCTGGGCCGGCTACGTGCCGCCGCACCATCCGGTCGAGGTGTTCGCGCAGGCGCTGAGGGCGATCGGAGAGCCGATCCACGGGCGCACGGCCGAAGAGATTTCCATGGCCGATCTGCTGGGCCAGCTCTTCGCCTACACCGAAGTGTTCGACATGCAGACGCGCCCTGAGCTGATCCTCTTGCAAAAGACGATGGTCGTGGTCGAGGGCGTGGCGCGCGGCCTCGACCCCAGCCTCAACATGTGGACCGCGGCCGAGCCGGTCGCGCGTCAGTGGATCGAGGACAACCTTGGGCCTATGGGACGCCTGCGCGATGTCGGCGAAGGTGCTTCCGAGATCGGCAAGGCGTTGGCCAACCTGCCGGCGCTGCTGACGCAGGGCCAGCAGACGGCGGTGGCGCTGAACGAGATGGCAAAAGGCGGGTTCCGGCTCGACGAGGAAACGGTGCGGCAGCTTGCGCGCGAGGAGGCGCGCCGCACACGGTGGGGCCGGGTCGCGCTGTGGATCGGCGCGTTGAGCCTCGCGGTGCTTGCGCTCTTGGCGCTCGGCCGTTAGGGGCTAACTCGCGCGCCGCGTGAGCTTGGGCGCGCAAACCGAGGGACCATGACGCGGCGCTACAGGATCGATCCCGGCAAGTTGACGGTCGTGCTGACGAGCTGCGGCCGCTTCGACCTGCTCGCGGAGACAATCGCCTCGTTCCTCGATCACTTCGACGTCGACCGCATCGTCGTCGCCGACGATGCCGGCGACGCGGATGCGGCCGCAAACTTCGCCGCCAAGGTCCCGAAGGTGGACATGCGCGTGAACGACCCGAGGCGGGGCCAGATGCGCTCCATCGACGGGCTTTATGCCTCCGTGCAGACGCCCTACGTCGTGCATTTGGAGGATGACTGGAAGTTCACAGGCGGCGTCGACCTCGACAAGGTCGTGCGCTTCCTCGATGCCCGGCCCGACGTCTCCGTCGTCTGCATCGCCTACCGCTTCGACAAGCGCTTTGCAGCCAGCGCCCGCAAGACGACCCACGAGAGCATCGACTACTGGGTCTGGGACCTCGACGCGCACCCCAAGTGGTTCTCCTATTCGTTCAATCCGTCGGTGGGGCGGCTCGCGTTCTGGCGCGAGCACGGCCCCTACGAGCACTTCAAGACCGAAGAGGGCCTGAGCCAATTCGCCAAGGGGCGGGGCTTGCGCATCGCCATGCTGATCCCGAGCCTCGCCGACCACATCGGGGACGAGCGTCATGCCGAGGATCCGTTCCAGCCCAAGCGCGCCAAGACGCCGCTCGCGCGCCTGAAACGCTCGATTGCAAAGCGGTGGGAGCGCTTCACGGGGGGCTCGAGCTGATGGGGCTCTCCTGCTGCATCATCTCCCACAACGAGGGCGATCGCATCGAGCGCTGCATCCGCGCCGCGCGCGACATCGTGGACGAGGTCGTCGTCGTCGATTTCGGGATCGACCGATGACACGGTGGCGAAGGCGGAGGCGCTCGGGGCCAAGGTGACGTTCCACGCCTGGGACGGCTACGGCCCGCAGAAGCGCTTCGCCGAGGACTGCGCGAGCCACGACTGGATCTTGAACCTCGACGCCGACGAGGTGGTGACGCCCGAGCTCGCGCGCGAGATCGCCGCGCTCATGCATTCGCCGGCGGGGCTGCTGCCGGCCTACCGCTTCCGCCAGGTGACGGTCTATCCGGGGCACGCGCGGCCGCGACTATGGGCGGACTATCACAACTACGTGCGCCTTTATGACCGCCGGCGCGTGCGCTTTCGGCAGAGCCGCGTGCATGACACGGTCGACACCGGCGACTATCCCGTCGGGCAGCTCGACGGCGTCGCCCTGCACTACTCGTGGCGCTCGCTCGACCACGTCAGGAAAAAGCTCGAGAGCTACACGGACCTGCAGGCAAAGGAGCTGAAGAAGTCGCGCCGCGAGATCCTGTTGCGGCTGCCGTTCGAGTACCCGATCCTGTTCTTCCGCTACTACGTGCTGCGGCGGAACTTCACGGGCGGCCTGTTCGGGGTCAGATTGCGCACACGATCGCGTGGGCGCGCACGCGGCGGCTGGTGAAGATGCTCAGAGCCGGGCGTAAAGCCGGCTAGCGGCGGTGCGCTCGGACGCCGGGGGTGTCGATTGACCGTACGGAAGCCGCCCACACGCCGCCTGAACGTCTTGATCTCGGGAGCGGGGATCGCGGGCTGCACACTCGCCTATTGGTTGGCGCGGTACGGGCATGCCGCGACCGTCGTCGAGCGCAGCGGCGCGCTTCGTTCGAGTGGCGCGCCTGTCGATGTCCGTGGACCCGCGGCCGAAATCGCGGAACGCATGGGCATCGTGCCGCGACTGCGGGAAGCAAGCACGCATATTTCGGGCTTGAGCTTTCTCGATCGGGAGGGACGGCGCTCCGCGCATGTCGACCTGGAGGCTCTGCGCCGATCGATCGCGCCCCAGGACATCGAGCTCCCGCGCGGCGACCTCGCGACCATCCTGCATAGCGCATGCCGGGACGACGCCGAGTTCATCTTCGGAGATTCCATCGCGTCTCTGAAGGATGACGGAGAGGGTGTGGACGCTGCGTTCGAGCGTTCTCCTGCGCGCCGCTTCGACTTGGTCATCGGCGCGGATGGGCTGCATTCGAACGTGCGGCGCCTGGCGTTCGGTCCTGAATCGAGCTTCGTGCACCACGCCGGGCTTTACGTCGCGACCTTGCCGCTGCCGCGAAGCATCGATCCCGGCCGCGAGATGGTCATGCTCAACGCACCCGGCAAATGCGTTGCATTGCATCCGTCGCGGGACAACCCGCTGGCTCTGTTGATTTTCTGGCATCCAGAGATGCGCGACTTCGATCCCGCTGACGACGACCAGCACAAGCGCATCCTCGAGACGACCTTTGCCGGCATCGGGTGGAAGGTGCCGGAGATCCTCAAGGCGGTGCGCGCGACGAGCGACTTGTACTTCGACTCCGTAAGCAAGGTGCAATTGGCGACCTGGACGCGCGGCCGGATCGCGCTCCTGGGCGATGCATCATCCTGCGTGTCGCTGTTCGGCGACGGGTCGACGCTCGCCATCGCCGGCGCGTACACGCTCGCGACCGCGCTGGCGGAAAGCTCGGCCGATCTCGACGCGGCATTTCGCCGGTACCAAGCGCAGCACGGCAAGCTCGTCAGGCCGAAGCAGAGGAACCTGTCGCTGATTGCCTCGATCCTCGTGCCGAAAACACAACTCGGCATCGCCGTGCGCAATCGCGCCCTCGGCATCTTGCGCCTATACGCGGCGATGAAGGGCTGGTTCCCCTGAACGTCGACGGTCCACAAACGAAAACACCGCCTCAGGCAGAGCCTGAGGCGGTGTTTTCGTTCGTGATCATTGAAAGAGGGGATCCGCAGCGTGCGATCGCAACGCGCGGCTGATTGACTTCATGCGACGGGCCTAAGCCCTCGCTTTACATAAGGCGTCTCACTGCTCGGCAGACCTGGCAACGACCTACTCTCCCACGTCTTAAGACGCAGTACCATTGGCGCTGGAGCGTTTCACGGCCGAGTTCGGGATGGGATCGGGTGCAGCCACTCCGCCATAGCCACCAGGTCGGCGGAGAAGTGAGACGACTTCTGTTGGTCTTTCTGTGTTCCTACGCCCATCGAGGCGACGCACGCAGCGCATCCGGATCCCGAAGATCCGAAGCGCAAACGCCGCCCTGCCACAGCGGCCAGCGCGCGTTTCGCGCGCTCCTGCCGCAAGGGCATTACGATGAGCATTGCTTAATGAGAGCGATCAAGTCGATCGAGCTATTAGTACCGGTAAGCTACATGCATTGCTGCACTTCCACACCCGGCCTATCAACGTGGTGGTCTTCCACGACTCTCGAGGGAGAACTCGTTTTGAGGTGGGTTTCCCGCTTAGATGCCTTCAGCGGTTATCCCGTCCGTACATAGCTACCCTGCTGTGCCGCTGGCGCGACAACAGGTCCACCAGAGGTACGTCCACCCCGGTCCTCTCGTACTAGGGGCAGCTCCTCTCAATTCTCCGACACCTACGGCAGATAGGGACCGAACTGTCTCGCGACGTTCTGAACCCAGCTCACGTACCTCTTTAAATGGCGAACAGCCATACCCTTGGGACCTGCTCCAGCCCCAGGATGAGATGAGCCGACATCGAGGTGCCAAACGATTCCGTCGATATGGACTCTTGGGAATCATCAGCCTGTTATCCCCGGCGTACCTTTTATCCGTTGAGCGATGGCCCTTCCACACAGAACCACCGGATCACTATGGCCGTCTTTCGACTCTGCTCGACTCGTCAGTCTCGCAGTCAGGCGGGCTTATGCCATTGCACTCGACGGTTGATTTCCGACCAACCTGAGCCCACCTTCGCACGCCTCCGTTACCATTTAGGAGGCGACCGCCCCAGTCAAACTGCCCACCATGCGCTGTCCCGGAGCCGGATGACGGCTCGCGGTTAGACAACCATGTTCATAAGGGTGGTATTTCACATTGCGGCTCCACAAGAGCTGGCGCCCCTGCTTCAAAGCCTACCACCTATCCTACACATGCAAACACGATTGCCAGTGCAAAGTTACAGTAAAGGTGCACGGGGTCTTTCCGTCTAACCGCAGGAACCCCGCATCTTCACGGGGAATTCAATTTCACTGAGGATGTGCTGGAGACAGTGGGGAAGTCGTTACGCCATTCGTGCAGGTCGGAACTTACCCGACAAGGAATTTCGCTACCTTAGGACCGTTATAGTTACGGCCGCCGTTTACTGGGGCTTCGATTCAAAGCTTGCACTTCTCCTCTTAACCTTCCAGCACCGGGCAGGCGTCAGGCCATATACGTCGTCGTTGGACTTAGCATAGCCCTGTGTTTTTGCTAAACAGTCGCCACCCCCTGGTCTGTGCCCCACCCGCCTGGTTGCCCAAACGGATGGCCTGCTTATCCCGAAGTTACGCAGGTAATTTGCCGAGTTCCTTCAGCACACTTCGCTCAAGCGCCTTGGTATTCTCTACCAGTCCACCTGTGTCGGTTTCGGGTACGGTCTATGTGGGGGCTATTTCCTGGAACACCTTCGCTGCCCGGGCAATCCGATAAGCCCAAACAACTTACAGCATCCGTCACTCACCCACTGGCCCACGAATATTAACGTGGTTCCCATCGACTACGGCTTTCGCCCTCGCCTTAGGGGCCGGCTAACCCTGCGCAGATTAGCTTTACGCAGGAACCCTTGGACTTTCGGCGGGAGTGTTTCTCACACTCCTGTCGTTACTCATGTCTGCATTCGCACTTCCGATACCTCCAGGCGCCCTCACGGGTCGCCCTTCGCAGGCTTACGGAACGCTCCGCTACCACGCATCACTTCCGAAGAAATGATGCATCCTAAGCTTCGGTGCACGGCTTTAGCCCCGATACATTTTCGGCGCAGAAACCCTTAATTAGACCAGTGAGCTGTTACGCTTTCTTTAAAGGATGGCTGCTTCTAAGCCAACCTCCTGGTTGTTATGGGATTCCCACATCCTTCCACACTTAGCCGTGACTTTAGGACCTTAGCTGTCGGTCAGGGTTGTTTCCCTTTTCACGACGGACGTTAGCACCCGCCGTGTGTCTCCCGAGTAGTACTCCCAGGTATTCGGAGTTTGGTTAGGTTTGGTAACCCTGTGGGGGCCCCTAGCCCATCCAGTGCTCTACCCCCTGGGGTATTCACTCGAGGCTCTACCTAAATAGATTTCGCGGAGAACCAGCTATTTCCAGCCTTGATTGGCCTTTCACCCCTTGCCACAACTCATCCGAGGCTTTTTCAACAGACACCGGTTCGGTCCTCCAGCAGGTGTTACCCTGCTTTCAACCTGGTCATGGCAAGATCGACTGGTTTCGGGTCTAATCCGACGAACTGAACGCCCTGTTCAGACTCGCTTTCGCTTCGCCTACAGCTATCGCCTTAAGCTTGCTCGTCAGACTAAGTCGCAGACCCATTATACAAAAGGTACGCCGTCACCCTTGCGGGCTCCGACTGTTTGTAGGCATCCGGTTTCAGGTTCTATTTCACTCCCCTTGTCGGGGTGCTTTTCACCTTTCCCTCACGGTACTGGTGCGCTATCGGTCGGTAAGGAGTACTTAGGCTTGGAGGGTGGTCCCCCCATGTTCAGGCAGGATTTCACGTGTCCCGCCCTACTCGAGGCTTCAGCTCGGCATTACCTGTACGGGGCTGTCACCCGCTATGGCCCAACTTTCCAGATGGTTCCAGTTGTCCTCATTGAAGCACTGGCCTAGTCCGCGTTCGCTCGCCACTACTAGCGGAGTCTCGGTTGATGTCCTTTCCTCCAGGTACTTAGATGTTTCAGTTCCCTGGGTTTGCTTCTAAACCCCTATGTATTCAGGGTTAGATACCTTCATTTGATAACCGGAAATCCGAACCCGAACCTTGCAGCCCGCGCTCGCAATTCCAGTCATCGAAGGTGGGTTTCCCCATTCGGAAATCTACGGATCAACGGTTGTTCGCACCTACCCGTAGCTTATCGCAGCGTACCACGTCCTTCTTCGCCTCTTACCGCCAAGGCATCCACCAGATGCCCTTAGGTCACTTGATCGCTCTCATTAGCAATGCTCACCGTGTTGCTCCCGCCTCGCGCCGCCTCGGAGAGAAGCGGCATTGGCGAGGCGAACATTCGGCAGTCGGTGCGCATTGCACAGAAAGACCAGAAGTCATCAGGATAAACCCAACCCTGAAGCGCTTGCTTGCGCGCAGCTCTCGAGCCCCTCCACATCGATCGCTTGCGCGACCAATGCTCTTGGGATGCGCCAGCGTTTACGCCGGCGCTCAGGCATATCCCCTCTTTACGATGTCAAGAATTCCGCCGCGCCATGTCGCGCGGCGGAAACCGTGCTCTCGGTTAGCATGGACGGAACGGATGATCTTCGCATGGATAGTTGGTGGAGCCAGACGGGATCGAACCGACGACCTCAAGCTTGCAAAGCTAGCGCTCTCCCAACTGAGCTATGGCCCCGAAACCGGACGGCGCACAGCATAGCAGCGGAAATCGCTATCCACCCCAGGCCCATCACAACGGATGTGGTGGGCCTGGGAAGATTTGAACTTCCGACCTCACGCTTATCAAGCGCGCGCTCTAACCAACTGAGCTACAGGCCCGAAGCCGTGCATCCATGCGAAGAAAGAGAAACGAAGACGGCGGTGTCCCGCGCTAGTATTTCAAGCGGATCGAGCCGAAGCTCGGTCTGCATTGTCCAAGTGAGAGCTCGAACGGCCGGAGTGAGATCCGAACCGTTGAGTGCTCATCCTTAGAAAGGAGGTGATCCAGCCGCAGGTTCCCCTACGGCTACCTTGTTACGACTTCACCCCAGTCGCTGACCTTACCGTGGCCGGCTGCCTCCTTGCGGTTAGCGCACCGTCTTCGGGTAAAGCCAACTCCCATGGTGTGACGGGCGGTGTGTACAAGGCCCGGGAACGTATTCACCGCGGCATGCTGATCCGCGATTACTAGCGATTCCGACTTCATGGGCTCGAGTTGCAGAGCCCAATCCGAACTGAGACGGCTTTTTGAGATTAGCTTCCCATTGCTGAGTTGCTGCCCATTGTCACCGCCATTGTAGCACGTGTGTAGCCCAGCCCGTAAGGGCCATGATGACTTGACGTCATCCCCACCTTCCTCCGGCTTATCACCGGCAGTCCCACTAGAGTGCCCAACTAAATGATGGCAACTAATGGCGAGGGTTGCGCTCGTTGCGGGACTTAACCCAACATCTCACGACACGAGCTGACGACAGCCATGCAGCACCTGTGTTCCGGCCTATTGCTGGGAGGAATCCATCTCTGGAAACCGTCCGGACATGTCAAGAGCTGGTAAGGTTCTTCGCGTTGCGTCGAATTAAACCACATGCTCCACCGCTTGTGCGGGCCCCCGTCAATTCCTTTGAGTTTTAACCTTGCGGCCGTACTCCCCAGGCGGGATGCTTAATGCGTTAGCTGCGCCACCGACAAGCAAGCTTGCCGACGGCTAGCATCCATCGTTTACGGCGTGGACTACCAGGGTATCTAATCCTGTTTGCTCCCCACGCTTTCGCACCTCAGCGTCAGTACCGATCCAGTGGGCCGCCTTCGCCACTGGTGTTCTTCCTAATATCTACGAATTTCACCTCTACACTAGGAATTCCACCCACCTCTATCGGACTCGAGACTTGCAGTATCAAAGGCAGTTCCGAGGTTGAGCCCCGGGATTTCACCCCTGACTTACAAATCCGCCTACGTGCGCTTTACGCCCAGTAATTCCGAACAACGCTAGCCCCCTTCGTATTACCGCGGCTGCTGGCACGAAGTTAGCCGGGACTTATTCTGCGGGTACCGTCATTATCGTCCCCGCCAAAAGAGCTTTACAATCCTAAGACCTTCGTCACTCACGCGGCATGGCTGGATCAGGCTTGCGCCCATTGTCCAATATTCCCCACTGCTGCCTCCCGTAGGAGTCTGGGCCGTGTCTCAGTCCCAGTGTGGCTGGTCATTCTCTCAGACCAGCTACGGATCGTCGCCTTGGTGAGCCATTACCTCACCAACTAGCTAATCCGACGCGGGCCCATCCAATGGCGATAAATCTTTCCCCCTAGGGGCTTATACGGTATTACCTCAAGTTTCCCTGAGCTATTCCGTACCACTGGGAAGGTTCCCACGCGTTACTCACCCGTCTGCCACTCTGTATTGCTACAGCGTTCGACTTGCATGTGTTAGGCCTGCCGCCAGCGTTCGTTCTGAGCCAGGATCAAACTCTCAGATTGAAAGTTCAATACTGGTTTGGCTTGAAGATTAACTTCAAGGATATCTGCGTAACGGGCACCTTCACACTCAACGCACCACACCCGAGTTGCCCCGAATGCGTTGCATTTTGGTGATGGCTTTGAAACGCAGTATCGCCAGAGTCTCTCTATGATCCTAAACGCCACTCGCGTGACGCCGCCAGATCCGCCAGGACTCCGCCGCCTGCGTTTCCCTTCCTTCAATTCAATTGTCAAAGAGCAACTCGGCGACACGTCTCCTTGAGCCGGTCAAACTTGACAGGCTCCGAAGACAACGA
>CAWFOR010000015.1:0-7303 GCA_963817485.1 uncultured Alphaproteobacteria bacterium
CACAAGCGGACGCGGGCGGTGCAATCAACGTCTCAGCCTCAAGCGTGAAGCTCGGCCTCCGGATTGGCCCCGATATTGTGAATTGAAAGATCGGCGCCGCGACGTTCCTCTTCGGGCGTGAGCCGGATACCAACGGTAAGTTTGAGCGTGCCGTAAACAATGATTCCAGCCGCGAAGCCAAAGGCGGCGCCCGCCAGCGAGCCGACAAGCTGCGCGGCGAACGTCACGCCGCCGAGGCCGCCCAGCACCTCCAGCCCAAAGATGCCGCATGCGACTCCGCCCCATAGGCCACACAGGCCATGCAGTGCCCACACGCCCAGCACATCGTCGATCTTCCACTTGTTAGTCGAGATCTGGAACATCTGCACAAAGATCGCGCCAGCGACGCCGCCGACTACGAGCGCTCCAAGGGGATGCATTACGTCGGAGCCGGCGCACACTGCGACCAATCCGGCGAGCGCGCCGTTGTGCACGAAGCCTGGATCGTTGTCGCCGACGATCAGCGCAACTACGATGCCGCCGCACATGGCCATCAGCGAGTTGATGGCGACGAGGCCCGACACCGCCTCGAGCCTCTGCGCGCTCATCACGTTAAAGCCAAACCAGCCGATGCACAGCAGCCAAGATCCCATCGCCAACCAGGGGATCGACGACGGCGGCGTGGCCATTCCCCGTTCGTCGTAACGTCCAAGCCTAGGCCCGAGACACAAGACGGCGCCAAGGGCTACCCAGCCGCCAAAGGCGTGGACGACAACTGACCCGGCGAAATCCTTGAACTCGGCGCCCAGCAGATCTTTGAAGAAGTACTCCTGCAGTCCGAAGTTCTTGTTCCAGTAGATGCCCTCAAGCAAGGGGTAGCAGACCGCCACCAGGGTTGCGGTTGCTATGGCCTGCGGCGTGAACTTGGCGCGCTCGGCAATGCCGCCCGAGACGATCGCCGGCACTGCGGCCGCGAAGGTGCAAAGGAAGAAGAAGCGCACGAGGGTGTAGCCCTGGCCCTCGAAGCCGGGCGTGCCGCCTGAGATCGCGGCCGCGCTCGAATAGAAGCTGACGCCGTAGGCCACTGTGTAGCCGATCACAAAGTAGGCGATCGTCGACACCGCGAAGTCGACCAGGATCTTTACGAGCGCGTTGACCTGGTTCTTATGGCGAACCGTGCCCGTCTCGAGGAATGCGAAGCCCCCATGCATCGCAAATACGAGGATCGCGCCCATCAGGAGGAAAAAGACCTCCGGCCCCTGCTTCATCCCGCCTCTCCAGGTGCCCCATTGTTGGCGCAGCCATTCCGAACAAAAGACGGCCCGGATGGCGGTTGGGCAACCTTCATCCGGGCCGGGTGGCTCGTCGTGGTCAGCGGACGAGCCTGCCTAAAATAACGGCAGTTTGGAGAGATTGAGAAGGGTGGTCGAGGTCCGACGCTGACTAAAACTGTGGCAATTGCATAAAAGCAACGCATAGATTGCAGCGGTTCACTTCCGAGGGCTCGGATGAGCTTAGTGACGGCGCTGACACGAAGGCTGAGGATCGATTATCCGATTGTCTCGGCACCGATGGCGTTTGCCGCCGGCGGCAAATTAGCCTCCGCAATCTCCGCCGCTGGCGGCCTGGGGCTCATTGGCGGCGGCTACGGCGACGCGGATTGGTTGGCGGAGCAGTTCCGCGCCGCCGGACGTGCCCGCGTCGGCTGCGGCTTCATCACATGGTCGCTGAGCCAAAAGCCCCACCTGCTCGATCAGGTGCTGACACACCGTCCGCGCGCGATATTCCTCTCATTCGGCGATCCGAAGCCGTTCGTCGACCCCATAAAACGAGCCGGCAGCCTTGTCATGTGCCAGGTGCAGACGCGGCGTGATGCCGAGCACGCAATCGGCTGCGGCGCGGATGTGATCGTCGCCCAGGGATCGGAAGCGGGCGGACACGGTGAGCGACGATCCACGTTCACCCTCGTTCCCGAGGTTGCCGATCTGATTGCCGCCAGATCGCCGGACACGCTGCTCTGCGCAGCGGGTGGCATCGCTGATGGGCGCGGGCTTGCCGCCGCGCTGATGCTCGGCGCCGATGGCGTCGTCGTGGGATCACGCTTTTGGGCGGCGCAGGAGGCCGAGGTCAGCCCGCGAATGCACTCGGCGGCCCTTGTGGCTTGCGGCGACGATACCATCCGCTCAAGCGTGATGGATCTCGCGCGCAAGCTTGCTTGGCCGCAGCGCTATACCGCCCGCGTCCTGAGAAACGCCTTTACCGAGCGCTGGCATGGTCGCGAAGACGAGTTGCTTGCTATTGCCGACGCCGAGGCCGCCAAATACCGGCAAGCCTGGCTCGACGGTGATCCGGATGGCAGCAACACATTTATTGGCGAGGTGGTCGGGTTGATCAACTCGATCGAGCCAGCGGGCAAGGTGCTGCAGCGCATGGCAGGCGAGGCAGAGGACTTGCTGAGCGGAGGCCCCCGCGCGCTCCGTCGCCTACCGTAAACTCGGGAACCTTTTCCTAAATCCTGTATCCAATCTCGATTGGTCTTGCGTTCTTAGGAGCAGCTCATGCCGGAGTTCCGGACTGTCGCGGTAGAAACCGCATCCGACGCCGACTTAGTTCGCCTCGTTTTGCGAAAAGACGGGGCGGCCGCACGCGCGTTGATGCAACGGTACAACCGTCGTCTCTACCGGGTGGCGCGGGGCGTGGTGCGAGACGATAGCGAGGCAGAGGATGTGCTGCAGGAGGCTTACCTTCGCGCTTTCTCGGCGCTTGCCGATTTCCGCGGCGAGTTCGAGCCTTTCCACATGGCTTACCCGCATCGTGCTCAACGAGGCACTCCAACGGTTGCGTCGACGCACCGATGTACCGGTTTCCGACGTCGACAAGGATGCCGAACGACGGGGCGCCGAGGTCATTCCCTTCCCTGCATCGCAATCAACGATCGATCCGGAGCGAGCCATGGCGCAACAGCAGCTCTGTCAACTCGTGGAGCGCGCGATCGACGCGCTTCCGTGCGAGTTTCGCACTGTCCTTATCGCCCGGGTTATCGAAGACATGAGCGTGGAGGAGACTGCGGCAGCTTTCGATCTGCAGCCGGAAACCGTCAAAACGCGGCTGCATCGCGCCAGACGGTTGCTCAAGGAAGCCTTGGCCGAACATATCGGACCGCGCTTCGGGGACCTGTTTCCCTTCGCCGGGAAGCGGTGCGACAGGGTCACCAACGCCGTCATTGAACGGCTCAATCTTCAAAAAGGCGGGAACCTCTAACGAGACGCGGCATCCAACCTTTCATGCAGCCTAGTCGGGCCACACCGGCGGCGGCGCATCATGGGAGGTTGATATGCGTTATTCATCGATCCTTGGACTAGCAGCCATTCTTTCTCTCGTTCCGGCGTTGGTTTGCGCCGCTGGCAAGCCGACAGATCCACAAATCGCGCACATCGCCTACACTGCCGGCGACCTCGACATCAAAGCCGCGCAGCAGGCGCTCGAAAAATCGAAGGACGAGAACGTTCGCGCCTTCGCGAACGACATGGTGAAAGACCACACGGCCGTGAATGATAAGGCGCTTGCGCTGGTCAAGAAGCTTAACGTAACGCCCGAGGACAACGATACCAGCAAGGGTCTCGTCAAGGACGCCGATGCGAAGCGGGCCGAGTTCGCGAAACTTTCAGGTGCTGCCTTCGATAAGGCCTACGTGGACAACGAGGTCGCCTACCACAAGACCGTCAATGACGCGCTGGCAAAGACGCTCATACCGTCTTCCCAGAACGGCGAACTGAAGAGCCTGCTCGAGACCGGCCTCAAGATTTTCCAGGGCCACGAACAACACGCCGAGCATCTTGCCGGCCAGTTTCGCTAGCGGTGAATCAGATGCGCGCGATGCAGCATCGACTCGCCGTCGCCGGGCTTATGTACGTCCTGCTGACCGGTACATCCGTGGCCGGCGAGATCGTGCGGGTCGCGATCAACGACCTCGCATTCTCTCCGTCCGCCGTCACCGCAAAGGTAGGTGACACCATCGAGTGGGTGAATGGTGACTTCGTCGATCACACGGCGACGGACAAAGGCGGCGCGTGGGATGTCGCCATTGCCGCCGGCAAGACGGCTCAGCTGGCGCTCACGAGCGCCGGCACGTTTGCCTACTACTGCAAATTTCATCCTGGCATGACGGGGAGCATCCATGTCGACGCAAAGTGACCGCCTGGCACACCGGTACCTGAATTGCTTTCCGCCGGAGGGCCCCGGCAGACCGTGCCGCTCCGAGGTCGAAGCGGCCTTCCGCACCATCATCCGTTGGACCGGCGACAATCCCGACCGCGATGGATTGATCGAGACGCCGCAGCGCATGGCGCGCGCCTACGAGGAATACTTCAAAGGCTACGCCGAGGACCCCGAAGCGATCCTGTCTAAGACCTTCGAGGAGACCGAGGGCTACGATGAGATGATCGTTTTGCGCGGCATTCGTTTCGAGAGCCATTGCGAGCATCACATGGCCCCGATCATCGGGCGCGCGTGGATCGCCTACATCCCCAACGGGCGCGTGGTCGGCATCTCCAAGCTCGCGCGCATCGTCGAAGCGTACGCCAAGCGCCTGCAGATCCAGGAGAAGATGACGGCGCAGATCGCCAACGCGATCGACACGGTGCTGCGGCCGCAGGGTGTCGGTGTCGTGCTCAAGGCCGAGCATTTCTGCATGACGGCGCGCGGTATCATGAAGCCCGGCACCGACCTCGTCACGAGCCGCATGCTGGGTGTGTTCCGCGACAGCGCGATCACGCGGCAGGAGTTTCTCCGCGCAACTACCTGACTCCGCGCCTCGGGGTTACATTCCAGGAATTGCTAAGCACTCCATCACTTCGACCCGATCGCCGGGGAAGATCATGAAATGCGGATGTTTGAGGAATAGCTTCGCAGCATCTTGCTGCGACTTTGCCTTTACGACCGTCCACGCCCCCAATTCGTTGCGCGTGTCAGATACCCCTTCCTTGTCGACGCGCTTTGTTTTGCCGAGCGGCGAACCCATCTCCACGATCGCGTCTTTGTGGTCTGCGACCCACTTGTGCCATGCCTCGATACCGGCCTGTTCCTTCTGCTTGCGCTTCGCCTCCGGCATCGCCCTCCATTTCTCCATCGCTTTAGGTTTGCCAAGGAATACCGCCAGGTAATTTTTCATGTGGCCACTCCGAAGACTGTGCTCTGTGTTGCTAAGAACCATGCGCGAAGTCAGCGCGCGTCTGCCACGGGAAATAAGACGCGCGCGCACGCCTCAATCGTAGTCCACCTTTGGAAAGAAGTCGCCCCGGCCTCGGGGCGTCATGTTCTCCCGATGGACAAATACCCGGGTCCGCATTGGGTCAGAAGCGGAAGCGGCCGGGACTAGCCGAGAAGGTCGGCTTCTCACCTGCGAGCGGACGCCAGGCCGCCCGCACTTGCTTCTAGAGCATGTGTTCAGCGCGTTCTCGAGCCCCGCGTGACGGCCACTCTTCATCCCTTCCAAGCCCTCGTGGTTGCAAGCGTGGATGCAGCGACGGTCTCCTCGCCGCCTTCCCTGAATAATTGTCTCGGTTACCTCGCCCGTGTTTTCGTCCGTTAGCGGATGAATACGCGGAGGGACCATGACCATTCGAACATCCATCTCCAAGAGGGATCGCAAACGCACGCTGACCTGTGGGGCGGTGATCTCTCCAACCTCGCTACGTGCTGAACTTCAATGACCCTCGGACCGGCAAGCGACGGCAGCTCTTCTTCCGGTCGCAGCGGGAGGCAATTGCAAGGCGGGATTCCATACTCGCGGCGATTGCAACCAACAGCTATTCCGAATCCCGCAGCCAGATGACGGTCGGTGGCGCGGTCGAGCACTGGCTGGAGAACCGACGGACGGAGGTGAAGGCCTCGACTTGGAAGACCTACCGCCAGATCTCGACCAACTGCATCATCGGTCCGCTTCTCGTCGGCACCCCGGGAGAGCGCAAGTCCTATCGGGAAGAGGGATCGAAACCCGACGGCACCTACTTCGTCGAGGCGCTGGGGGCCATCAAAGTGTGCGACCTGACCACCGGCGATATCCGACGCTGGCATCGAACGCTTCTGGCGGAGGTCGGATCGCGCTCAGCCAACATGTCCAAGACGCTCCTTCGTGCTGCCCTGTCCTTGGCGGCGGAGGATTTCTCGGTCCGGCCGCCACCCATGCCGTCCAAGCTCGGGCGCGGCAGGGCGCAAGCCGAAGCGAACCCTTCTCACCCCGGTTCAGGTGGGCGTCCTGCTCAAGGCGGCACGCGAGGATAAGGCGCGCGGGGTCTACTACGCGTGGCCGTTCCTGACCGGCACGCGACCATCGGAGCAGTTGGGCGTGCTCTGGGAGGACATCGATCTCGAGAAGGGCGTCGTCACGATCCGCCGCATGCAGGAGCGCAACGGCGAGCTATCCGAGACGACGAAGACGGCCTCCGGAGCGCGCGAGATCCCGCTGGCCCCGATGCTGCGCGAGATGCTGGAGGCTTGGCGCTCGATCTGTCCGCGCCACAATCGGGAATTGCATCGGGTTTTTCCTGGACCGCAGGGTGGCTGCCTCACCTATTGGAACTGGCGGGCGCGATACTTCCGTCCGGCGCTGATGCGGCTCGGGCTGCCGGTCGTCACGCCCCACAGTGCGCGCCACGGCTTTATCTCGGCGTTGCAGGCGAACGGCGTTGAGGTCGGTCTCGTCGCCAAGCTCGCCGGCCACGCGAACGCCGGGATCACGCTCAGTCACTACACGCAGGCGCGTCAGGAAACGGCGACGCGGCGATCTCATCCCTCGAGGCCAGCTACTTGAAGGGCGAAGGCGAATGACCAGCCGAGATGCAGCGAGCCAGCCTCCAACCACGATCATCGAGTTCGAGGGATGCGTTTGGTTCAACGGAAACGGGCCGAGATAGGCGCCTTGGAGACGGAATGGCCCTCGGTGGAACTTGGCAGCGGCGACGAGGGCTTTTGCGAGCTTTGGCTGGGTCAGGCGGAGGCGATCTGTGCTGGGGCTTCACAGAGATCGAGACGCGTGATGCTGCGGTTTGTGATGGACGAGCTCATCAAACAAGCGGTCGAAGATTTCTGCGAGAGCTTCGAGCGCTGGCGAACCGATGCCGATATCGCAACGACGCATGAGCTCGTGCGGCGGCTCGAGAAGTGGCTCACCGGGATCAGTCACAATCAGCTGTAACGGGTGGCCTTCAGCGATTGCCGAGGAGCATCTCGAACGCGGTCGTTGCCGAGGGAGCAAACTCGTGGGCTACCGCGGTCAACTCCTTCGGCTCCACGATGATCAGCGCAGAGCTTCTAGACCAATGGC
>CAWFOR010000016.1:0-267116 GCA_963817485.1 uncultured Alphaproteobacteria bacterium
CCTCGCTTGCCGGAGCCTCTGATCGTGAGGCCACGCACTGAGACGCCCGACGAGACGATCTTGAGGACCGTGCCCGAGACGCCCGCATCGACTACGGCTCCCTCCTCGCCTTCAATCGCGAGCGCTTTGTCGATGACGATTGGTCCGGCATGAACGCCCTTCTGGAGCAGAAGCCGGTCGCCAGGCGCTGGCCTGGGCCACCGCCTCAATGAGGTGGGAGGGCCCAGGGACGATGGTGACATCGGTGGCGAGCGCAGGAGCCGCCACCAGTGCGACCAGGCTGCAGGCCGCACCGGTAATCGCTCTCCGACCAATGGACACGAGGCTCACGCTCCTGCCTCTTCGACCAGCATCTGGCCGCTCATCTCCATGTGGAGTGCGTGGCAGAACCACTGGCAGTAATAGTAGTGAACGCCCGGATTGTTGGCGGTGAACGAGACCGACGCCGTCGCCTGCGGCGCGACTTCCATCGCGATGCCGTAGTCGACGATAGTGAAGCCGTGGGTAAGATCGACAACGTCATCGACATTGGTGACAAACACAGTCACCTCATCGCCCTTTCTGACCTTGAACTAACTCAAGCCGAAGGCCGGCGCCGACGACGTCATGTAGACACGCACCTTGTTGCCGTCGCGAATGACTTTGTTGTCGGCCTCCAGCGTCACCCCATCCTTCTTCGCCCATTGCCGCGCGAACTCGAAAAACGGGTCGTCACGCTTCCAGATCTCGAGGGGATTGAGCTTTGAGGCATGCATGATCGTTGCGTCATGAGGCTCCGAGAATGCCGGACCGTCGTGCACGAGCACCATCTTGTCACCGGAAATGTCGATGAGCTGATCGTTCTCCGGCTTCAGCGGGCCGACATTTAGGAAGCGATCCTTGGAGAACTTGCAGAGAGCGACCGCCCACTTTCCGTCGGCTTCCTTGGTCTCGCCATGGGTCGCGTTGATGTGTCCGATCTGATAGTGGACGTCGATCTTCTGCTTGATCGGATTGACCTTTCTCGCCCTTGTAGGCGCGGATCGCCTCGTCGAGGTTCCACTTCACGACCTGGCTGTCCAGGAACAGCGAGGTGTAGCAGTTGCCCTTGCCGTCGAATGTCGTGTGGAGCGGGCCGAGCCCCACCTCAAGATTGCCGACGATTGCATCCTCGCCCTTGATCTTTCCAGCGAACACATCGTCGAACTTGTCCCAAGCAAAGATCGTGACCGTCGGCGACAGTTTGCCGTTGATGACGAGATGCTTGCCGTCGGGCGCGGCATTGCAGCCGTGCGGGCTGTTGGCTACGGGGATGTATTGCGTGATCCCAAGATTCGAGGTCTTGCGTCCGTCGAGCACCTTGACGCCGTTGGTCTCCTCGTACTTGCCGTCCTTGATCGCCTTCTCGATGGCCGCGAGGCTGAAGACCACGATGTGGTCCTTGTCGAAGGCCGTCATCTCCGCGACCGTGGTGCCCTCCTCGGCGTTGTAGCAGGTCGAAGCGACATACTTGCCCTTGTAGTCGGCATCGTTGTTGTCGAGGTTGCCGAGAGACGATCACCTGCCAGGCGACGGTCATCGTGTCGCCGTCAACGGCGGTGAACACCGAGACCCACTTCTTCGGCTCGTCGAGCAGCTTGCCCACGTTAGGTACCGGCGCGCGGTTCTCCCCGTTGCAGAACACGTAGCCTGTGCGCGGATAGCGCTGCAGCCGAAGTCCATGGACGGAATGCGCATTGGGTACCTGAATGATCTTGTCGCATTTCATCACGTCGAGCCGGATGCGGGCGAGACGCGTGTTGGCCTTGTCGTTGACGAAGAGATAGCGGCCGTCATAGGCGCCGTCCGTGTAGGATGGCCGAGGATGATGCAGGTCGCCGTTGAAGTAGGTCTTCTGTCCGGTTGAGGCGAGGTAGGCCTTGGACTGCGGCGTGAGGTTCTCCGTCATGATGTTGAGGCTCTCGTTGGTGAGGCCCCAACCCGTGGCGCTGCAGCGATTGAACACGGGGATGCGCATCAGCTCGCGCATCGAGGGGAGGCCAATGACGCGCACCTCACCCGAGTGCCCGCCCCGACCAAAAGCCGTAGTACTCGTCGAGTTTCCCGGGCGGGACCAAAGTCTTCCTTTCCTCCGCTTCGAAGTCATCGGCCCGTGCCGGTGCCCCAGAAACGACGAGACCGACCGTGCCTCCGCTGATCAGTCCCGGCGGTGCCGGCCACGGTCGCGGCGGTGAAGCCTGTTCCCAGCAATTCGCGTCTGTTGACGCCGCTTTCCTTAGACTTCGACATAGGTTTTCTCCTTGGCATCTGACGTACTTGCGAATGTTCGAAGGGGATTGGTGGTCCCCGGCTCTGAAGCCGGCACTCGGGGCTTCGGCCCTTGGGATTTTTTGCCTCTTCCTTCGCGTTTGAGGACGAGGGGCGGACAGACATGGTCATCCCAGTAAATGACCTGGCAGTGCATGCAGTAGAGGCATTCGTTGGGATTGATCTCGCCCAGAGGATGGATGGCCTGGACCATGCAGTTCTTGGCGCAGAGCTGGCACTCGTAGCCGCACTGCTTCCTGCGTTTCAGCCAGTTGAACATGCGTCCGCGGCCGGGGATCGCGAGCGCGGCGCCGAGAACGCAGAGGTAGCGGCAGTAGAAACGCTCGATGAAAAGTCCGGCGGTGAGAAGGCCCAAGGCGAAGATCACGAAGGGCCACTCGCGCAGGAAGCGCAGGAGCACCACCGTCTTGAACGGCTCGATCTCGGCGAGCTGCTCGGCAAATGCCATGTTTCCGAGCGAGACGCCGAAGAGGGAGAGAAAAAGGATATATTTTAGGGCCCACAGCCGCTCATGCAGGTAGAACGGCACGCTTACCTGCCGGATACCGAGGCGGCGCGCGGCGTGATTCAGAATTTCCTGGAGCGCCCCGAACGGGCAGAGCCAACCGCAGTAGGCTCCGCGCCCCCAGAACAGGAGCGAGACGGCGGCCGAGCACCACAGCATGAAGATGAGGGGCTCCAGCAGAAAGTTCTCCCAGCGGAACCCAGTGAAGACGGCATTGGCGAACGTGAAGACGTTGACCACCGAGAGCTGAGCCTTGGCGTAGAGACCGAGCCAAAGGACGCTGTAGAGCAGAAAGCCGGTGCGCAGCCGTCCGAAGAGAACGGGATGCTTCACGAGCCAATCCTGGAAGAAGAAGATCAGCGTCAGTATCGTCAGCGAGAGCGTCAGCACCGCCACGTCGAGCGCGTGGGACTGCCAGATCCTCACCCAAAGGGCCGGGGCGGACGGTGGCACTCTGGCGACGCCGGTCCGGTCGGCGCAGCAATCGGCACCGGCGCCTCTTGCGTGCTCAAGAAGCGGACGGGCAGCTCATAGGGGAGCGAAAAGCTCGTGAATGCCTTCTTGATCGGGCCAATGGGACGCTGCGCGAGCAGCTCGAGGCGAAAGGGCAGCGTCGGGTCGAAATTCGCCGTCTCCGGCACGCTGGAAGAGAGCGATCTCCTGGAACTCCGGCGCCCCCTGTGCGCCGAGACGGTCGAGCTTGCGGTAGTCCTTGTCCTTGAACGAGGATCGTCGCATCGTTCTGAACGAGCTGCAGCCGGTCGAAGATGCCGCCGCGCACAAAGCCGGAGCCGCGGAAGCTGTAGTCGCCGTTTGCGGCAACGACGATGGCGGCCTGCCGCGGCCGCAGCCATGATGCAGCGGCCGCATAGTCTTGAGGGCCGAGCAGGGAGCGCCCGATCGTCTCGACGTTGAAAAGAGCCAGATAGAGATCGATGAAGTTCTCCTCCGGCACGCCGGCTTTCGCGTAGGGCTCGGGGCTGCCGACCCCGATCTTCTTGAAGGCGCGCATCGGCTTCGGCGTTCGGAATGTGGAGTCGCCGCACAGAGCCGTCGCCGAGCAGCGCGGCCCAGTCGGCAGGTTCGAACGGAGTATCGGCAAGAACGGGCCTTGGAACCCGATACCGGCGACTGATCGGCCGCGACCGGCGCTGGAAATCCGGCTATGCCGCGCGACTTGGCAACAGCAAGCGCCTGGCGAGGAAGCCCGTCGTTTATCACGACCGCCGTCACGGTCGCGCCGCTGATCATGTCGACGTCGCTCTTTTGCTCCCGCCTCGTCATCTCGACGACGTTGCGGCCCACGTAGCGGGCGACGAATTCGAACAGTCTCTCCTGAGGAATGCCGATGAGAAGGATGGGCTCGTGATGCTCCGTGACCTTTGCGCCCGTGATCGTCCCCGCGACGTCGAGCCCAGCAAGAATCTTGATCGGTTTCCCGAGTAGCCGGTGTCGCTGGTCTCGAAGACGTAGCCCGCGATCTTGCCGTTCTTGTAAGCTGCTGCGGCGGTTGGAGAGCCCTCAGCCGGACCAAAGCGGTCCGCGCCGGGAAACACGTCGGCCGGCTTGACCTCTGCCGTGTAGGTACCAAAACCGGTCGCATCGACCGCCGTCGTCAATAACAAGAATATGCACGCCAGTACGAGCAGTCCGCCGTACCCTGGCGACATCGGTCCTGCCCGCCGTTGGCCTGGGGCAGAGAACACCCGTGTCCTCCCACTTGTTTCGAATGGCCATTTCACCATGACTGAAGGGCGCGTCAGGCAATTGGCCACGATCAAGCTTGCTCATCGGGGAGTGAACTGCCTTAACCGAGGTCAACCGTCTGCGCTGTGCCGCTGCGACAACTTCCTCGCCCGCAGTCCTGCATTCGCCGCGATCCGACGTAGGACGGGTTGTTTCTTGGGCGAAGATGAGATGGCTCTTTATTGAAATAGCTTCGGCCGCAGCCGCTGCAGCGTGCGAGCGTGAGTTACGTGGAGTGTAGCGCCTTGGATCAACATGACTGGCAGATCGTGCGCTCGACCCCGCTGTTTGGTGCGATGCCGCAAGACGTTGCGCAGTCCCTCGTCGGCAATCAATCGGCACACGTCTACGAGAAGGGCACGTTGCTTTTTCAGCAAGGAGAGCCCGCGACCTCGTTCTTCGTCGTACTCGATGGTTGGGTAAAGCTTTTCCGAGTCACGCCAGAGGGGAGCGAAGCAGTCGTTGGCGTTTTTCGCCGCGGCGAGACCTTCGCAGAAGCGGCCATATTCCTCGGTGGACGTTACCCGGTGAGTGCCGAAGTAGCTACGACGGCGCGCCTCTTAAGTATCGACGGAGAGCTGCTGCGCCGGCGCATCCGCGAGCAGCCGGACCTCGCGCTCTCGATGCTGGCATCGGCTTCGTATCATCTCAAGGCCCTTGTCGAGCAAATCGAGCAGATCAAGCTGCTATCGGCGCCGCAGCGCATTGCCGATTTTTTGATCCGACTCTGTCCCGCACGCGAGGGGCCATGCACCGTCGAGCTTCCCTACGAGAAGGCGCTCATCGCGAGCCGCCTTGGGATGAAGCCTGAGAGCCTGTCGCGCGCATTGGGCAAGCTGAGACCGCTTGGTGTCAGCGTCGAGCGTGAACACGTTTCGATTGTCGACGTGGATCTTCTCGTCCGATTTGTGCAGTCGCAAGACCGCGGCGAGGAAGGGTTCTGAGGCGCGTGATGGGATTAACCGCGGTCAAGAGCCTCTCGCTGGCAAGGTCTAGAATGTGAAGTTATGACCGTCTCACGCGTCTTCCTCGCCGATTCCACTGCAGCGCCTAACGCGCGACCGAGTCTGGACGCGTTGTTTTCTTACGGCTTCCGGCCCTTCTTCCTCGCTGCCGCGGTCTACGCGGCACTCGTCATGAGCCTGTGGTTCATCTGGATCGTCACGACAGCTGCAGTCGGCTTGCAGGACTGGCTACCCGTCGCCGGCTCCCCCTTTGCCTGGCATGGCCATGAGATGGTGTACGGATTTGCGGCAGCTGCGGTGGCAGGATTTCTCCTGACCGCTGTGCCCAACTGGACAGGCACTCTGCCGCTCTCGGGAACGCCGCTGGTGCTGCTCTTCGCGGTTTGGCTCTCTGGCCGAATAGTCATGGGCGTTTCCGGCATGCTGCCCTATGCGCTCGTCGCCGCTATCGACGTTGCGTTCCTGCCCGCGCTCGGCGCATGTGCTGCCGGGCAATTGTTGGAGAAGCCTGCCCTGCGCAATTTTGTTTTCCTCGTCATTGTCGTGGCGCTGACACTCTGTAATGTCGTCTTCCACTTGACCACATTTGGCTTTCTCGCCGTCGATCCCTTGGCCGCCAACCGAATCGGTGTGCTTCTGGTGGTCATCATGATCGCCATCATAGGAGGCCGGATCATACCGGCCTTCACCCACAATTGGCTGCACCTCAACGGTGTGTCAGGTCAAATGCCGCAGCGCTTCGCGTGGCTCGACGCGGCGTCGATTATCTCAATCGTTGTCTTCGTTCTCCTCGAAACCGTGGGCGCCCCGGACGCGCTAAGAGGAACTGCGGCACTGATGGCCGCCGCCTTCAACGGCGCACGGCTCGCGCTCTGGCGCGGCTTTGCAACGCGCAAAGAGCCGATCGTTTGGGTGCTTCATCTAGCGTACGCTTGGATTGTAGTTGGGCTCGCTTTGAGCGCCGCCGCTAGCTTCACTGGACATGTCTCTACTGCGATCGCCTCGCATGCCTTCGGCACGGGTGCGATCGGGACCATGATCATGGCCGTGATGAGCCGAGCATCGCTTGGACATACCGGGCGCCCGCTCGTCGCTTCTCGCCCGATCGTGGCAGCGTATCTGCTGCTGCCGCTCGCGGCTGCGCTACGCGTCGTCGGCCCGCTGCTGGCGCCTCAGCACTACACGGCCGTTCTCGGCGTCGCCGGGGTGGCGTGGGTGGCCGCTTTCGCCCTCTTTGTGCTGGTCTATGCGCCGATCCTCACCACGCCACGCGTCCACATGAAAACAATGACCGCCAGTACGTAGCAGCTTTGGGCAATTGATAAGCTGTGCTGCGCGATCAGGAGCAGTCGGATGGATGAAGCGCTGAGAGCCAAGGTTCTCGACGTTTTGCAGCGTCACCACATGATGACGCTCGCGACCATCCGCTCTGACGGCTTTCCGCAAGCTACGACCGTCAACTATATCCATGACGGCTTCAATTTGTATTTCGCGACCGATGGGGCATCGCAGAAGGCCGGGAACATCAAAATCAACAGCAAGGTGTCGGTGGCGATCGCAAGCGAGCCGGAAAACTTCTACAAGCTTCGTGCGCTGTCCCTGTCAGGCCTCGCCACGAGGATTGGCGAGAAGCAGAAGGCACAGGAGCTGGCTTTGAAGCTCTTTCGCCTGCTCCCGCAATCGAAACGGTTTGTTCCCGAGAATCCCAAGCAACTCGCAGTCTTTGAGATTGTACCGGTTGTCATCGCGCTGGTCGACTATGCGTCGGGCTTCGGCACGACTTATTTGATCGAGCTATGACCTTCCCCCAACGATCGCCGGTTCGCAACGATCAAAGATGATCGGCTTAGGATATCGACCGCCTAGCAAGGTTTTGGGGAGGGGGAACCGGTTGATTTCCGGATCCCGAAGCAAGTGCGCTACCAGGCTGCGCTACGCTCCGCAGGGAGATACAGGCCAAGTGCCTCCGAAAAAGGCGGATGATGGGCCCAGGGCGTTCTAATCTGCATCCTCATCGCTCATGCCCGCACCTTGTCAGAAGGGGTGTGACCATGCGACTTCTCGAGCGTATTGGTGTGGACGTCATCGGAAAGGTGCGGCGGCTCGACCGCTTCGAGTCTCATCCACGGTGAGGTTTGAGCCATGCTCCAGGCTTGGCTGTCGATCGGTTACATCGTCCTGCTCGCAGTTCTCGTGCTCGCCTTTATCTTGTGGCGCAGGCGAAGTCCCGTTCTGGCCATCGCTGCGCTCGTGGTGGGTATCCCCCTCTGGTTTGGATGGGAATACGCACGTCCAACGTGGACAACCGGCGTCATCACGGGAACGGAAGTGCGCCGCAGCGATCCCGACTCCCGCGGCAATACGAGCGACATCGAATACATCTACATGCGAAACCGGTCCGACAGGGGGCTCGAGCTGATCAACGATGATTCCTGGTGGTGGTTGAAGCGCAACAGCGAGCGCGTCTTTAACGACGCCAAGACCGCGCAGGATCGCAACACGGAAATGACGCTCATGTGGAATCGGTGGCGCTCCACCCTCTTCTCTTTGTACCCCAACGTGATCGCCATCCGCCCCGCCGGCTCCTGGGCGTTTTGGTCGGTGCGAGCCATCATCTTCTACGGCCTCTCCATCGTCCTCTGGCTCAGTTATTTCTACGCCTTCTTCAGGCTGCGCCGTTCGAGTGCGGTGTGATCGCAACCCCGATCGTGGGTAGGTCTGCGCGCCGCCCTACGGCCAAGCCGTGGAGAGGGCGCTCGCGAAGATGCCCGCTTCGCCCGGCAAAGCGGGAACCCCTCATCGCAGCAACCACCTAAACGCTTTCCTGCCTCGCGCTCGACGGCACCATCCTCACCAAGCAAGCGACGGTCCGCAATCCCCCCACCTTCCAAGAACTCTAGGCGTCCGAACGCGTCTCTGCGTGCTATCTTGCCCGCATTCCGGGGCAGGGCGCTTTGATGACGAACGCTTCATTGACGACAATCATCGTCAACTTCCTGCCGCTATGGCTGTTAGCGCTCGGCGTTGTCCTCTTGCTCGTGAGCGGGCCGCCCATCCTCCGCCGCAAGACGCTCGACTTCAAGCAGGCTCAGTTCAAGTCGCTCCGAACAGCCTCGCCAATCCTCAACGCGCTGGTGATGACATCGGTCGTTGGAAAGCCCTTCCTCGAGCACCTCCGGAAGAACGATTGGGACACGAGCTTTCTCGCGCCGCAGATCATGATGCCGCTTACCGTCATTTTCATCATCAGTCTTTACGCACTGATCGTGGCGATCATCGTCTTCTTCTTTCGGGCGATCCGAAACATCAACGTCTTGAACGGCGTGCGACTGCGCTCGCCGTACTCTGCTTTCTTTATGATCATTCCCATCGCAAATCTGATTGTCATCCCCTACCTCGAGTATTTTACCTACCAACGAAGCCGCGCTCTCGCGACGCCAGCTCACGCGTCGAAGCTTCGCGCTGCGCTGCTCGTCGGTTCAGCATTTGCGCTGCTTGTCGCAAGCGTTGCATTGGGGCTCCCGAGCGACGATCCTTCACAGCCAGGCACTTACGATCCATTGGCCTTGCTCGTGCTGAGTTTCTGCACCGGCTGTGCGAGCGGCATCCTTACGACGCGCGTTATCAACGGGATCTTTGAAGCGCAGGATTGGCTTGCGCAGCGGACAGTCGGGGGCGAGGGGACAAAGGCCGCCGCAACCGATCACGGTAAGCGTTGGATGGAGACGCTCAAACTAGATGTCGTCGCCGTACTGCTCATCGTTGCCTTCGCGACCGCCCTGTTCCCTTCGCTCCCGTCACGCATAGTTCAAGAAATTTTTCACTCGTGATCGCCGCTTTCGGCGTCCACGACTGGCGCACAAGTCGGTCCCGCGTATCGCCCTTCGCATTGCCCCCTCGCGGGACTATGATCGCGTCTGTACGAATGAAACCGGAGAACTGCGATGATGTACGATCAGTATGTTTCGATTCACGGCTATGGCCTTGGCCCCCTGCATCTGCTCATCCTTGCCGCCGTCATCATCGTCCCCTTTTGGCAGCTGTTCTCGAAGGCGGGATATTCGGGCTGGTTCAGTCTGCTGATGGTGCTGCCGCTCATCAATCTGATTGCACTCTACGTCCTCGCGTTCTCCGACTGGCCAGCGCTCCGCGCGAAGCACACGACCATCACGTGACCTCCGTCCCCTCACCGTAACAACCAAACCAGAACAGCACCGCAGCCCGCGGCCCAACAAAGGCACGCGCAACCTCACCGCCACCCAAAATCCGTGCCCTCTTTCCCATACAATATCCGTGAGCTCGTCGGGTCTGTGCGGTGACGTTATTCTGGTGGCTCAAGAGTGAAGCCGCCGTCGGCATAGAGGCGTTCGGCGATCTCAGTCCAATGGACCCGCCAAAGTGAACCGACGTCCGAGCACATACGCGCCATCTTCGGCGTTCGTGCCTTCTCGGGGCCGAAATAGAAATCTTCGAACATACCCTCGATCGTTGCTCGCAATGTCGTTGCAAGCGAGCGCACGGCCTGCCGCTCAAAATCGCTCCACAAGTCCGGTTCGCTGCGAACATCATCAAGCGCATCGGCGATGAGCTTCGCAATTTCGGGGTCCATCGGGTGTGCTGACAAATGCTTGTAAAGCGCCGTCGTCTCGCGGTTGCTGAGCATTCCGAACCTCTCTCTGCGGAAGCGCCGGGCGGGCCCCACGCCATCGGCAGCCAATCTCTTTGGATGGGACATGCCGGCTTGAGCTACGTCAAAGGCTTGACGGGACCACTGTACGAGGATGATGGGCCAATCGCACCAACGCGCCGGAGGCCTTCGATGACCGAGTACAAAGAATACATGGCGTGGGATGCTGCTACGCGCTGGTTTCATTGGATCAACGCGCTCGCAGTCGTCGGACTGATCGGCACCGGCCTCATAATCCTCTTCGATAATGCCCTCGGGCTCTCCGCATCGGGGAAGGTGACGCTCAAGAGCGTGCATGCGTCATTTGGGTATGTGATGGCGCTCAACTTGCTGTGGCGCTTTGCGTGGGCCTTTTTCGGCGGCCGGTACGCGAGATGGCGGGCGATCGTACCTGCCGGCGCTGGCTACTTGGCGGCACTGCGGGCCTATACCGCTTCGTTCCTTTCGGGCGAGCCGCAGCAGTACGTCGGGCACAATCCGCTCGCGCGCATCGGCGTATCCCTGCTCTTCCTCCTCCTGCTCGTTCAGGCGGTCACGGGTCTTGTCATCGCGGGCACGGACCTATTCTGGCCGCCCTTCGGGCATTGGTTCGCGACTTGGGTAGCCGCTCCTGGGATCGACCCTGCGAACATTGTTCCCGGCGCCAAGGAGCTGATCGACCAAGCCTCCTACGATTCAATGCGTGCGTTCCGCCGGCCATTCGTTGAGGTGCACGAAACGGGGTTCTATGCGCTGGCTGTCTTGATTGTTCTGCATCTGATCGGCGTCGTAACGACTGAGATTCACGAAGGCGGCAGCATTACTTCGGCGATGTTCACCGGGCGCAAGATCCTCTCGCGCCGGCCGCCCGACGCACCCTAGACATCACTCGTCAAACTCCCACCAAGTCGGTCGTGCAACTTTTCCCGCGCTCTGTTAATTGTCCTTCGCCCTTCTTCAAAATGAACAGCCGTACGGCACTTTGGGCTTTGCGCCGCGAAGCTTTGATCAGCGGAGCTTTCGCAACGTCACCGGCGTACTTTGACTGAAATTCCCGACGTCAGCGACCTTTGGCCCGTTGGCCTGTCATATGCCTGTAAGCCTGTCCTCCTAGAAGGCCCGCAAACATCAGGAGATTTCCCCCATGACGACCTTCGCCCTATCGGTGCGTCCGATGACGTGGGCGAATTGCGCCAGCTTCAGCGCGCCGTCGACGTAATGCTGTTCTCCAACCAGTCCTATGATCCCCAAACGCTCGCGGCGATGACCTCGGCGTTCGACGCTGCGTGGACCGCGGTCCTCGCAGGGAACCTTGCGGGCTCACTTTCGCAGGAGCAAGCCCGTGAGCAGCTCGCAAAACGCATCATGCGGGCCGTCGATCAGGGAGACACGGACCAGGAGCGGCTCACCCTCATCGCAATCAAGTTTTTCGACAGCCGCGTGCAGGCCGACTGACGGCAAATTCCGCCCTCCTTCCCCACCTTCCAAGAACTCCGATGGCCATAGCAACTGCTCGCGCTCAGCGCTAACATCCCGCGCGGTTCGCGTGCGGTGCCCCGCCAGTGCTAGGGACGCTTTTAGCAACCGTGCACGCTAAGGCGTACCGGCGCGCGTTCACAGTCCATGCTGGGTTCACCGCAACACGAGCGAATGCGCCATGACCGGTGCACACGAAAAGAGCGTCCAGCGCCTCGCTGAGCGCAAGGGCTTTCGAACTCGACAAGGTGGGCAAGGGCCAACAGCGCTTCTCCATCGTCGATCTTGCGTCGGGTGGAAGGATGGCGTCAGGCGTTCCCGGCCACGAATACTCGTTCTCACTTCAAGAAGCCGAACAGTGGCTCGCGTCGCGCGACGAAAGGCCCAAGGGCACGTAATCGCCGACGGCCCGATCTTGTTATCGGCCGCGGATCAAGGGCGGCGCAGCTCACGTCACCGGCGCCTGCGGCGCCGACGCCCAATTCATGGCTGTCTTCGGCGCCGCACCCTCGGCCGTGCCTACCTACGCGGCCAACACGATGATCGGCCCCGTGAACATGTTGGCGAGCAGGGTCGCAGCGATAAGGCCGCCGAGCTCGGGCACCACGCCCAGGTGCGCAGGGCGAAGCCGTTTAAGCCGATGACCAACAGCGTAGCCTACTTGACGAAGATCACTGCGGGCGTGGTGGCGATGGTTAAACGTCTCTTGCCGTCACTTACTGGGCTCGGTTCCGGTTGCGCCGGGGTCCTGGTAGCCAACGGAAAAACGGCATGATCAGCGAACGTCTCGTTCGGCGCCTCCTCATCTTCGTCTCCTTGATCGGTCTGGCCGCGGGGGCGGGCGCCGCGGCGATTGGCCATCCCGATGCTGCGCACGCGATTTGGGCCGCGGCCACCCTTCCGGTAGCCGTTGCGCTCGCTCTCTCGATTGCGCGCGACCTGGCGGCTGGGCGGCTCGGCGTTGACGTCATCGCCCTCTTGGCCATGAGCGCCGCACTCGCGCTCGGCCAACCGCTCGCCGGCATCGTTGTCGCCATCATGTACACGGGCGGGACGGTGCTCGAGGATTACGCCGTCGCCCGCGCCGAGCGCAGCCTGAAGGCCCTCGTCGATCGCGCACCGAGAGTAGCGCACCGGCGCCTTGGGCAGGCCATCGACGACGTTGACATCGCGAAGGTAAAGATCGGCGATGCCATTCTCGTACGCGCCGGTGAGATCATTCCGGTCGACGGAATGATAACGTCCACAGGCTCGGTGTTCGACGAATCTGCGCTCACCGGCGAGCCCATCCCCGTCACGCGGCAGAAGGGGGAGAGCGTCCGCAGCGGCACGGTCAACGCCGGCGATACGTGCGAGCTGCGGGCCACTGCCACCGCCGAGGAAAGCACGTACGCCGGGATCGTCCGCCTCGTCGGGGCAGCTCAAACGGCCAAGGCCCCCTTCATACGTCTGGCGGACCGTTACGCACTGCTCTTGCTGCCCGCGACCCTTATCGTGGCCGGACTTGCTTGGCTTGTTTCCGGAGATCCCGTTCGGGCGCTTTCCGTATTGGTGGTTGCTACTCCGTGTCCGCTTATCCTCGCTGCCCCGGTCGCCTTCATTGCCGGCGTCTCCTGCGCCGCAAAGCGCGGCATCATCGTGAAAGGCGGCGCTGCCCTCGATGCTCTCGCGCGCACGCACACGGTGCTGTTCGACAAGACCGGAACCCTCACCGTCGGCGGCGCGCGCCTGATTGCTGTTGAAACGGCGCCGGGAGAGAGCGCCGATGAGGTCCTCCGCTTGGCCGGCTCGCTGGAGCAGGCTTCGCAGCACGTTGTGGCTGCCGCCATCGTAGCCGCCGCCGCCAGCCGCGGTTTCACTCTGCAAGTGCCCGAGCAAGTGCACGAGGTTATGGGGTCGGGCCTCGAAGGTATGGTCGGTGGTCAGCACGTGCGGGTTGGCTCCCATCAACTGGTCTTCGGCGCCCATAAGCCCGCCGATTGGGCGGTGCGCGCCTTGCGACGAGCGTCCTGGCGCTCGGCGCTGAGCGTCTTCGTCTGCCGCGATGGCCGCGTCGTGGGCGCATTGCTGCTGGCGGACGAGCTGCGCAAGGAGACCCCTCGCGCCGTTCAATCGCTCCGTGCCGCCGGCGTCGAGCGCATCGTCATGGTGACGGGTGACCGCGCCGATGCCGCCGAGACGATCGGCGCCGCGCTCGATCTCGATGCGGTGCTGTCCGATCGCGTCCCTTCCGACAAGGTGGATGCCGTTGCCATGGAACGCCGCCTGCACCCAACCCTGATGGTGGGCGACGGCATCAACGATGCGCCGGCGCTCGCTGCAGCCGATGTGGGTGTCGCATTGGGTGCGCGCGGTGCGAGCGCCTCTTCGGAGGCTGCCGACGTGGTGATCGTTGTCGACCGTCTCGATCGCGTCTCGGAGGCTCTCGCCATCGCGCGCCGTGCCCGCAGCATCGCGGTGGAGAGCATCGTTGCCGGCATGACGTTGTCGGGTATTGCCATGGGGTTCGCAGCGTTCGGCTGGCTCACGCCGGTGGCCGGTGCGCTCTTGCAGGAAGCGGTCGATGTCGCCGTCATACTCAATGCCCTGCGCGCCCTCGGTCCGGGATGGCACTTCAAGAGGCATCTTCTGCCCGACAGATTTGCGCGCGAGCTTGGCCATGAGCACCGGCTGCTCGAGATCGAGCTCGACCAATTGAGGTCTATTTCAGATGCGCTCGACGACGCCAGCGGCCAGCAGGCTGTGGAGCTGATCGCCCGCGCCCACCGTATAGTGGACGAGAGCGTCGTTGCGCATGAGCGCGAGGACGAGACCATCATCTACCCGCGCTTGATGAAGGCGCTTGCCGATAGCCACGGCCTGTCGGCCATGAGCCGCGCCCATCGCGAAATTCTGCACTTGGCGCGGCTGTTGGCGCGGCTCGCCTATGGCTTACGGGCCGAGGATGCCGACAAGTACCTCGTGCGCGACGCTCAGCGAGCGATCGAATCGATCGAGGCGCTGGTGCGCATCCACAACGCCCAGGAAGAAGACATCTATGAGTATGCCGCTGATGGGCGGCGGTAGATCATACGTAAACGCCAAACTGGCTCGCCGTCGCCGTTTCCTCCTAACCGAGTGTCTGCTTATGGCCCATTGCGGCCGCCGCGTCGGAAAGACCACGCGTCGGCTATCGCTTCCATTGTGGACGAGTGCAAGGGGCTAGGGCAGCTTCAGCGCGGAGCGCATGAGCTTACCGTTGGCGGTGCGCGGCAGGGCCTCGACGAACACGATCGCGCGCGGGCGCTTGTAGGCGGCGAGCCGCTCGGCCGCGAAGCGCTCGATCTCGGCTGCATCGGGTGTCACGCCGTCCTTCGCCACGATGAAGGCGCCGATGACGCTCACGTCGGCGCGCACGCGCACCTCCGCGCACGCGACCTCAGCGACGACCGGATGCTCCAGCAGCGCCGCCTCCACCTCGAGCGGCGAGACGCGGTAGCCGAGCGCCTTCATCAGGTCGTTGGCGCGACCGCGATGATACACGTAGCCGTCGGCGTCGATCGCCGCGAGATCGCCACCGATGAACCACTCGCCGCGATAAACCTGTGCCTCCTCATCGAGCCGGTTCCAATAGCCAAGCATAAGGCCAGGATCGGAGCGGTGCACGGCAAGCAGGCCGTCGCTTCCCGGCGGCAGCGGCTCGGCGCCGCCCTCGAGTGGCAGCACGACGACGCAGCGCCCGGGCTGCGCCTTGCCGACGGCGCTCGCTTTGCGCGGCACGCCCGGGCCCGACGAAACGTAGGTCGAAATCTCGCTCATGCCGAGCGCCTCGTAGAGCGGCCGCCCCGTGCGTCCCTCCCACTCCTCGAACAGGCCGGGCGGCGGCGCTTCTCCTGCCATGAGGCCGTGCCGGAGCACCCCCAACGCGCCACGCGTGAGATCGCTGTATTTCAGGATCTGGCGGTAGAGGCCCGGCACCGCGGCAAACAGCGTCGCGCCGGTGCTCGCGATCAGCCGCGGCCACACGGCCGGGTCCTTTTCGCCCGTGTAGATGATTGCGGTCGCGCCGTTGGCCCACGGATCGGTGAGCCCGGTGCCGAGTGTGAAGGTCCAGTTGAAGGCGCCCGCGTGCAGCATGCGGTCGCTCGCGCCGATGCCGTACCAGCCTTGATACATGGGTCGGCGCCCCCAGGCAGAGCGCTGCGCGTGCAGCACGCCCTTAGGCTGCGCCGTCGTGCCGGAGGTGTAAATGAGGAACGCTGGATCGTCGGCGGCCGTGTCGGCGAAGGGCGCGCGCGGCCCCCGCGCGATCATGCGCGCAATCTCTTCGGCCTCGAACACGCGCACGCCCGCGGGAGCCGCGCCGATGCCGAGCTTGCCTCCGACGGCGATCGCTTGCGCACCGCTGTCCTCCAGAAGAAAGCGCACCTCGGGCTCGGTGAGCTGGGCCGACGTCGGCAGCGGCACGAAACCGCCCGCGATGGCCCCGAAGAACAGCAGCGCATAGGCGCTCGTATTGTCGAGCCGGATGAGTATGCGCGCGCCGGGCGCGAGCCCCGCATCCTTTAAGCCGCCGGCGATGCGCAACACCGCGTCCTCGAGCTGCGCAAACGTCCACACCTCGGCCGGCCGCGCGGCCTTGCGCATCGTCGACGACGATCAGGGCCGGCTCACCGCCACGCGCCGCGGCGGCGCGGCCGATGCTGTAAGCAGCCATGTTGAAGCGCGAGGGAAGCGTCTCGGCGGCGTCGATCATTTCGCCTCTGCCGACCACCAGCTTTCGACGTTATAGCCAAACAGCGGCGTGGTATCCGGCTGCTTCAGCCGCGTCCAGTACGCGACCCACTGCTTGGGCGTATAGAACAGCGGGATGACGTAGTCTCCCGACAGCAGCACGCGGTCGAGCGCGCGCACCGAGGAGACGAAGCCGTCCTCGGTCGCCGCCGAGAGCATGGCGCCGATCATGGCGTCGGCCGCGGGGTTCTCGACACCGGCGAAATTGTAGGTGCCGGGTGTCGTCGCCGCGGCCGTCGACCAGCGGAACAGCTGCTCGTTGCCGGGCGACAGCGACGACGGCCACGTGTTCTGGATCATGTCGTAGTCGTAGTTCGTCAACCGCGCCTGATACTGCGCGCCGTCGACGACGCGCAGCTTCACCTCTATACCGAGGCGCTCCACGTCGCGCGCGAAGCTCAGGAGCAGGGCCTCCTGCGAGGTCGAGGCGGCGAGGATCTCGAAGGAGAGCTGGTTGCCGTCCGCACCGATGAGCTTGCCGTCCTTCAGCGTGTATCCCGCCTCCTTCAGGAGCCGAAAGGCCTGCTCCTGGTTCTGGCGGTTGCGGCCACTGCCGTCGGTCGCGGGGAAGCGGTAGGTGCCGTCCATGATCGCCGATTTCACGGCGCTCGGGTAGGGGCTGAGCAGCTCACGCTCTCGGGCATCGGCGGGGCGCCCGTCGGAGGCGAGGATCGAGCGCTCGAAATAGCTCTGCGTGCGGCTGTAGAGGCCGGCGTAGAGCGTGCGGTTGATCCATTCGAAGTCGAACAGATAGATCAGCGCCTCGCGCACGCGCGCATCGGCGAACACCTTGCGCCGCGTGTTGAAGACGAGCGCCGTCATGCCGGCGGGGAGCCCGATGTCGAAGGCGCGCTTGACGACGCGGCCGTCTTTCACCGCCGGGAAGTCGTAACCGTTGGCCCAGCGGCGCGGATCGTCCTCCGCCCACAGGTCGACCTGGCCGGTCTTGAAGGCTTCGAACATCACCGAGCCTTCGCGGAAGTAGTCGAAGCGAATCTGATCGAAGTTGAAGCGTCCGCGGTTCACGGGGAGATCCTTGCCCCAGTAGTTGGGGTCGCGCTCGAACGTGATGGAGCGGCCGGGATCGATCTTGCCGACGCGGTAAGGGCCCGAGCCGATGGGCGCCTCGAGGCTCGTATCCTCATAGGTATCGGGATTGATGAGGTGCTTCGGCAGCACCGGCAGCAGCCCGAGGATGAGCGGAATCTCGCGGTCGCCGCCGCTCTCGAAGGTGAAGCGCACGTCGCGATCGGACAGCCGCTCGCTCTTCACGACCTTGGCGAAGTAGGTGCGATGGTTCGGTCGCCCTTTCTCCTTGAGCAGGTTGAACGAGAACAGCACGTCGTCGGCGGTGATCGGCTTCCCGTCGGAGAAGCGCGCCTTGGGATTGAGGTGGAAGGTGATGGAGCCGCGGTCCTCCGGCAGCTCGACCGTCTCGGCGATGAGGCCGTAGAGCGTGAACGGCTCGTCGAGTCCGCGCGCCATGAGGCTCTCGATGACGAAGTCGCGGATGCCGTTGGCGGCCACGCCGCGAACGATCAGCGGATTGGTGCTGTCGAAGGAGCCATAGGCGCTCATCGTGAGGCGACCGCCCTTGGGCGCGTCTGCGTTGACGTAGGGGAAGTGCGTGAAGCCGGGCGGTTCCTTCGGGGTGCCGTAGAGCGCGATGCCGTGCGCCGGCTCGGCCTGCAACGCGGTCGCCGCGATTAAAAACAAGGCGGCAGCGGCAATCGCCAAGCGCAGCATGCGGGCTCCGGGAATTTCAGGCATCCGGCCGGTTGGGGCCGACGGTCTATGCAAAACCGGTCGTCTTTATCACAGGTTAGCGGCAACCGGGCACGCCCCGCCCGGCAAGCCGTGGCCGAGCGCGCGTTGCGCCTTTGCCACGATGCTTCAGACGGTTTTCTCGATTGCCGAATGCGGAATCTACTGGCCACGGGATTGCCGCAATCCCAGCCTTACTGCCCCGTCGATGATGCCAACGGGCATCTGACAGGCGCGCCAACGCACGCGCGCCAAGCGGTGGGGCTGAGCTGGTTAAGTCCAGCTCTCGGAGAGAGGTTAATGTATTCCATGACATATGCAGTTTGGCGGTTCCAGCGCGTTGCGGCGCTCTGCACCGCGGCAGGGTTCGCACTGATGATCGCCGGCCTGCCGGCTTCCGCGCAGGATAAGGCGCCCGCGCCCGCCGCTCCCGGCGCCGCGCCTGCTGCTCCTGGTGCCGCTCCGGCCGCCAAGGATGCCGGCAAGGACGCCAAGGATGCCAAGAAGTCCACGCAGTGGGTCAAGCTCTGCGACAAGATCACGATCAACGCTAAGCCCAAGGAAGGCGCGCCGCCCCCCGCTAAGGACGCCAAGCCCGCGACCGAGGATAAGCAGCTCTGCTCGACCATGTTCGAGGCGATCGAGAGCAACACCGGCCAGCTCATTGTCTCCGTCGGATTGCAGGAGATCGAGGGCGCACCCAAGCAGGTGCTCGCCGTCATGGTTCCGCTCGGCGTCGTCATTCCCGGCGGCGTGAAGCTCGCAGTCTATAGCGCGGACCAGTGGGCGAAGGCCGCCAAGAACGAGACGATCGAGCTCAAGGACCTCAAGACGGTCGACCTCAAGTTCTCGCACTGCCTGCCGATCGGCTGCACCGCCGAGACCGAGGCGACGAAAGAGGTCAGCGACTTGTTGAAGGGCAACGCCGGCATGGCCGTGCTCGCCATCTGGACCAACGGACGCCAGTTCACGGTGCCGGTGCCACTCAACGGCTTCGGCGATGCGCTGACGGGCAAGCCGGTCGACAGCAAGGAATACTCGGAGAACCGCCGCAAGCTGATGGAGCAGATCCGCCAGCGCCAGATCGATCTCGCCAACAAGGCCAAGGCCGACGAGATGAAGAACCTGCCGCCGCCGCCTCCGGGAGCGACCGCTCCCGCGGCCCCGGCCCCGGCGCCGTCCGCGAAGAAATAGCTCGCGGCACAAAGCCGAAACGAAAGTGACCGCTCGGCGACAACGCCGGGCGGTCTTTGCATTTCAGCTCGGGCCCAGCTCGCCGGGGTCGCTCAATGCCTGCAGTCAGTGCGCCTGCAGATAGAGCGCCTTGTAGCCGCCGTTCTCGTCCTCGGCAAAAAGCTCCGACACCTGCGGATGGCGCAGCGGCTTGCCGGTCTCGTCTGCGAGCAGGTTCTGCTCCGAGACGTAGGCGATATATTCGGTCTCCGCGTTTTCCGCGAGCAGGTGATAGTAGGGCTGGTTCTTGTGAGGGCGGATGTCCTCGGGGATCGCGAGCCACCACTCCTCGGTGTTGTCGAACTCCGGGTCGATGTCGAAGACCACGCCGCGGAACGGATAGAATCGGTGACGGACAACCTGCCCCACCGAGAACTTCGCCTCGCGCATTGTTCCCATGATCGTGCCCATGGCTGAGTGCACCCCGTGCTTCATGGCTCGTGCCGCACTCCGACGTCGCCCCCTGAGTCCCATTCCAAGGTAGGTCGCGGCGACTGTCAATTGGCTAGGACAAACTGAGGGTTGGAACTGCGGCCTTCCTGCCGCACTTCTTATTGCTAAGGCCCGCAACCGCCGTTCCTTGGACGAATTCCAATTCGTGGGGTTGCTAGGGAGGCGAAGCCGGCGGTGGCAGATGCACCCTGGCGGAGCCGCCGGAGCTAGAGCCCGTAGGCCGCCGCCCGCTCGGGGTCCTTTGCAGCCACCAGCCGGGCGAGGTCGACGATGACCTTGGCCTGCTTCCAGGTGGCGTCGTCCTGCATCTTGCCGTCGATCATCACCGCGCCGGTGCCGTCGGGCATGGCCTCGATGATGCGCTTGGCGAAGGCGACCTCCTTCTCGTCGGGCGAGAATACGCGCTTGGCGATATCGATCTGGGTCGGATGCAGCGACCACGCACCCAGGCACCCCTGCAGGAATGCGTTGCGGAACTGCGCCTCGCAGGCCGCCGGATCGGAGAAATCGCCGAACGGGCCATAGAACGGCTTCAAGCCGTAGGCGAGGCAGGCATCGACCATCTTGCCGACGGTGTAGTGCCAGAGGTCCTGCTGGAAGAATGGCCGCTTCGAGCCGCTGTCGCCGGTCGCGTCGGCAAGGACGCCATAGTCGGGGTGCCCGCCGCCGACGCGGGTCGTCTTCATGCCGCGCGAGGCTGCAAGGTCGGCCGGCCCCAGGCTCATTCCGTGCATGCGCGGGGAGGCGGCAGCGATCGCCTCCACGTTGTTGACCCCTTCCGCCGTCTCGAGAATGGCGTGGATGAGGATTGGCTTCTTGACCGTGTGCTTGGCTTCGAGCTGGGCCAGGAGCTGGTCGAGGTAGTGGATGTCCCACGGCCCCTCCACCTTCGGCAGCATGATCACGTCGAGCTTGTTGCCCACGGCTGCCACCAGCTCCGTGACGTCGTCGAGCACCCACGGGCTATTGAGGCAATTGATGCGCGTCCACAGACCGGTCGAGCCGAAATCGGTGGCGCTCGACATGGCGATGAAGCCTTTGCGCGCTGCCTCCTTCTGGTCGGCGGGGATGGCGTCCTCGAGGTTGCCGAGGATGACGTCGACCTGGCCCGCGATGTCCTTGATTTTGGCCCTGATCTTCTCGTTGTGCGGCGGCACGAAGTGAATCATGCGCTCGATGCGGATCGGAAGGGTCCGGTAGGGCTCGGGAGCGCCGATGGCGAGGGGGGAATAGAACTTCGCGGGCGTGCGCGTCGCGGCCATCGGTGGGCTCCCATGTTGCGGTGCAGCGCACTTTATGGCGCGCCCGACGGGAGTCAACGCCTACGGCACATAGGATGGCGCCCGCGCGGGCGGCCCCAAAAACCCCGCTGCTATCAGGTACTGGGCCGCTCGCGCTCGGAGATGATGGAGCGCAGATTGTCGATGAACGTCTTGGCGCGTGTGGTCGGCAGCGCGGCGATGAGCGCTTCGTTGACGCCTTCGACGATCGCCTCCGACGCCTTGAGGATATCGCGGCCCTGGTCGGTGACCGTAATCGCGTAGGCGCGCGCGTCCTCCTTCGTGCGCTTCCGCTTCAACAGCCCCTTGCGGATCATGGTCTGCATGATCTGCGAGACGGTCGAGCGGTCGATGCCGGTGTTGTCGATGATGTCCTGTTGGCTTGCGCCGTCGTTCTGCGCCACCGTCACCAGCACCACGTACTGCCGCGCGGTGATGTCGATGCCGGCCATCTTCTGCTGGAACAGCTCGGTCGCGCGCTGATGCACACGGTGCAACAGATGAAGGGGCGATCGTTCGAGTTGGGTTTCGCGCTGCATGGATCCCCGTTTAAAGCTCATTTTCCAAAGCCCGATGACCGACCGCCGGCACGGCACGGCCTCGGCTGGGTTGGTCAGTTCCCGTGCGGGTTCGATAACTCATTGAACGCAAGTTCGGTTTCCCGCGCTTGACCGAGACGGCACAATCCGTTGACTGAGGAAGAAACTGGAAGCGTTCCGGCGGCAAACCCGCTTCGGCCCGCGGCGCTGAGGGCAGGCCATGGCGGGGACGAAAATAGCGTCTCTTCGGCGGCGGCCGGCGGGGTTTCGTGTCACAATCGCTTCCCTTACGGTTCTGTAATAACTTGGAAATTGCCTCGCAAACCCACGCTGCCTAAATATACGCAGTCCCAGGGAAGGCTTAAGCCGATGCGCATACTTGTCGTCGAGGACGACGCCGAGACCGCCGCTTACGTGTCCAATGGGTTCGCGGAGGAAGGGCACTCCGCCGAGACGGTTGCGGACGGCCGCGACGGGCTCACCCAGGCCATGGACGAGGTCTATGACATCCTTGTCATCGACCGCATGCTCCCGGGGCTCGACGGCCTCTCGCTGGTGCGCGCGTTGCGCGCGGTCGGCCACAAGGTCCCGGTGATCTTTCTCACCTCGCTCGGCGGCGTCGATGACCGTGTCGACGGCCTCAACGTCGGCGGCGACGACTACCTCGTCAAGCCGTTTGCCTTCTCCGAGCTCATGGCGCGCGTAAACGCGCTCGCCCGGCGCCCGCACTTGCGCGACGCGGAGACCATCCTGCGCGTCGGCGACCTTGAGATGGACCTCATCGCGCGCAAGGTGACGCGCGGCACGGATGTGATTGACCTGCAACCGCGCGAGTTCCGCCTGCTCGAGGTGTTGATGCGTAACAAGGGCCGCGTGCTGACGCGCACGATGCTGCTCGAGCGGGTGTGGAGCTTCCATTTCGAGCCGAAGACCAGCGTAGTCGAGACGCACATCTCGCGGCTGCGTACCAAGATCGACCGGCCGTACGGCCGCGAGCTGATCCACACTGTGCGCGGCAGCGGCTACACAATGCATGATCAGTCGTGACCTCCTGAAGCGTACCCCCGTCCGCCTCGCGGGGGCCTTCACATTGCTGTTCGCGTTGACCGTCGTCGCTCTCGTCGCGGTCCTCTATCTGACGCTGGGGGCCGAGCTCGAGAGCCACATCCGCAAGCGCGTCGAGGAGACGAGCGACACCCTGCTCACGATCGATGCCGAGCACGGCTTCGATGCGCTCGCGGTCGTCGTCGCGGATGAAGCCAAGTCCGTGCGCGATTTCGACAGCATCTTTCTCTTGCGGCGCGAGGACGGCGCTTTCCAGGCCGGCAACGTGCAGAACGTCAAGGTGTTCGCCGGCTGGGATATCCTCGATCGCGCCTGGTTGCCGTTGGTCGCGAGCAAGGGCGATCCCGACGACCGCTTCTATGCGATTTGGAAACCCGTCTCCAACGGATACCTGCTGGTTGGCCAAAGCGATCGGGAGATCCGCGAGGTGCAGCGCATCCTGCTGCACGGCCTGAGCTGGGGCCTCCTGACGACGGTGTTGCTCGCCATCGGTTCGGCGACGTATCTGGCGCGCCGCGCACAGCAGAAGATCGACGTGTTTGCAACGACCCTGTCCAAGGTGAGCCACGGCGACATCGCCAACCGCGTGCCGCTGACGGGATCGGGCGATGACCTCGACAAGGTCGCGGCGCAGATCAACGCCACGCTCGCGCACCTGCAGAAGCTGATCGAGAGCGTCAACCAGGCCTCCTCCGACATCGCCCACGACTTGAAGAAGCCGATCGGGCGTCTGCGCCGGCGGCTGGAGGAGGCGCTGAGCGCAAAGGGCGACCCCAAGGAGTTTCGCGGCCGCGTGGAGGAGTCGCTGGAAGAGCTGGACTCCATCGTCGAGACGTTCGAGGCGCTGCTGCGCATCACGCAGCTCGAGGCGGGCGCCCGCAAGGCGCGCTTCTGCGATGTCGATCTCGGCTCCGTTCTCGCGGAGGTTGCCGACATCTACGAGCCCGTCGTCGAGGAAGCGGGCGACAGCCTCGAGAGCGCGGTGCCGACGAGCCTGAAGGGGCGGATCCGGGGCGACCGCGAGCTGCTGACGCAGCTTTTTGCCAACCTTATCGAGAACGCCATCCGCCACTCGCCGAAGGGCATCCGCATCGGGGTGAGCCTCTTGAACCAGGTGGGGAGGTACGTGGCGGTCGTGTGGGACACGGGGCCGGGCATCCCGACCGATGAGCGCGGCAACGTCTTCCGGCGGCTCTATCGCTTGGAACGCGCGCGCTCCACTCCTGGCAGCGGCCTCGGGCTGAGCATGGTGGCGGCGATCGCCGACCTGCATGGGGCCAGCTTGGAGCTGCACGACAACAAGCCCGGCTTGCGCATAAACGTGATCTTCCCGAAGGAGTGAGCGCGAGCCGGCAACGGGTGGCACAAAAAAAGATGCAGCGCGCTTGTGGCGGCTGCATCAGTTCGTTTCGGATGAACGGGTAGCGACTTAAACTTCGGTAGGACTCACCAGTAGCGGCAGTGACGGTGGTGGTGGCTCCACCAGCAGCGGTGATGGCGCCAATGCGCCTGCACCACGGCAGTCGGATGCGACACGGTGAGGCCGGAGCCCGACACCGCGGCATGACCGGCGGCGGCGCCGAGGCACATGAACACAACGCCGCTCAGGAGCGACAGAGGAACGAGACGCTTCATAGTTTGACTCCCCGTTTTGAGAGCACCTTCAAGCGAAGGTGTGATGTCTAGCTTGAACGACCACAAGTACGTGCGGCCAGCTTGGAGAGGCGGCAGGTCCGAAGACCCGCCGCTGTAGGACGTGCTTACTTCTTGACGCACTTAGAGCTGGCATCGTCCCACTTCATGTTCGCCAGCTTCTCGCACTCCGCTTTCGTCTTGGGGGCGCTCTTGGCCTGGGCGATAGGAGCGGCGAGGCCGAACAGGAGGCCGGCGAGGATGGCGGTGCTCACAATCTTCTTCGACATATGGAACTCTCCATTTGCTGTCCGGGTGGCATTTTTTGATCCACCCGGCGCGCACCCTGCGCCGCGATCATTGCCAGGAGCTGGCGTCCGCCATACCATTTCGTAAGGTCTCCGCGCCCAATAAAAATATTGCGTTTTCAGGTATTTATGTGGCTTCCGATGCTATGATTGCAGCGAGCAAATAGGGGCTCGCCCTAGGGTTCCCGTCTAGTGCTCGGTCTCGAAATAATCGGCGCGGTCGATGCCTTGAAAATCGAAGACCGTGGGCGTGCACGTGCCCTGCGAAATGACGTTGAGCGTGCAGGCAAGCGAGTTGCCCGCGGCGATGCCGTAGCGCTCGAGGAAGCGCGGCCCGGGATACCAACTGTTCATCAGGCGCAGCTCGTGTTTGCCTTCGAGCGCTTGACGCACGAGCCTGTCATCGCCTGAGGCGGCACCTGCGAAAGTGAACACCACCGTCAGGCCTTCGTAGCCCGGGCCACCGTCGAGCGAAGCCTGCGCGATCGAGTCCGGTGTCTTCTCGATGCTGACGATGGTGCAGGTTCCCGGGTGCTCTACGTAGGTGCACTTGCCGCCGATCCGGGCGCCGAGCTTGCCGTTCTGCGGCGCATCCGGCTCTGCGCGTGCGGCGAACGCGAAGGCAACCACCGCAGCGGCCGCCATCGCCATCCGCGCTCCCCTCCCAATCACTCGCGTCTCATCGGTCACCTGGAGGCCCCTCGGCGACAGTCAGCGTATAGTCACCTGCGGCGCTGCCGTAGACGTCGCGCACACGCAGGTAATAGGTCGCGTTCGGCGCGACCTTGAACGAATAGCTCGTATCGCCTCCGGGTGTCGTGTTGGCTTGGGTGCCGAGCAGCGTCTTGTTGGCGCCGTAGAGCGCGATCTCCGGCTGCAGCGTGATCGAACCGTTCTTCACGCTGGCGACCAGCGTCGCCTCCGGCTTGCCCGCGGTAATGGCGAAGAAGTCGAGGTCGCTCTTGTCCATGATGTTGGCAACGACGGGCGCCGCGATGGCGATGGGTCTGGCGTGCAAGATGTCGTCGTTGGGCTCCAGCGCATCGTAGGATTTGGTCGCGACGACGCGCATTAGGTACACGCCCGTGCTCGAGCCATAGGTGTTGCTCGCGCGCACGACGTAGCGCGTTGCGGGCTCGGCGACGAAGGCATACGTGATATCGGCGCCCGGCGTCGACTTATAGGCCGAGCCGAGGCTGGCCTTCTCCGCGTCGAACAGCTCGAGCCGCGGCTCGAGCGTCGTGGAGCGGTTCTGCAACTCGATGCGCAGCCAATCGCGGTGGGTCTCCGGCGAGGTGAACGCGAAGTAGTCGGCGTCATTGCCGGCGCCGATCGACGCCGTGATCCACGTCCCGAGCTTGATCTCGTTGGTGGCGAGCGCGTCGTCGTTGGGTTCGCGCTCCTGCGCCTCGATCGGCACGCTTTGCGGCACTGTCGTCGCGAGCGTGGCGAGCGCCTGTTCGTGGCGCACGGCGACGACCGCGTGATTGAAGTCGCGCGAGACCTGTTGGGCGCTCCCGACCTCCGCGTCGATCTTCTGCTTGAGGCTCGCCGGCACGGGCGGAGGCGCGGCGCTCGCCGCGATGGAGCTCGTGGTGAGGCCCTCCTTGACGGCCTGGCGCACGAGGTTCGCGATGTCCGACAGGCTCGCCTCGTAAGCGCGCGCGCTGCCCTTGCACTGCAGGAACTGCTCGGGATCGAGGCGGCCGGCGTCCAGCACGGTGCAGCAAGTCTTGAGGTTGAGCGCCGTCATCTGCGCGCGCTCGTCGAGATCGGTCAGCTGCTCGCGACCGATTTCCAGTTCGCCTTCCGTCTTGAGGAAGCTGATCTTCGTCTTGAGGCCGAGCGAGGTCTCCCGGAAGATCGCTTCGCACGGCGACAGCCTTCCCTTGGCGAGGTCGTAGCCGAGATAGAGAAGCGCGATCAGGAAAAACGCGCTCGCGGTGGCGCCGATGGGCAGCAGGTGTCGCGCTATGCCCCCGGGCCTCGCCCTCTGTGATGATCGCCACGACCTTGCAGTGTGAACGCCCGCTCTGCGCAGCTTCCGCCATGAAGCCCGCACGCGCGACGGCACCGTCTCGGTTGGGTCGCTCACGAGCTGCCTCCCCCTTCCGCGTCCTGGTGCAAGAGGGAGGGTTCATGTCGCGACGTATGTCAATATCGCCCCGCCACTAGCCTACATTGGCTGGTGATAACTCTGCAGCCCGCGGCCACGAGGTCAGGACCGGAAACGCTGGCGGTAGTCGCGCGGCGCGCAGCCGTTCTCGGCCTTGAAGCGGCGGTTGAAGTGCGATGGATCGGAGAAACCCCAGGCATAAGCGATCTCGCTGATGGTACGGTGCGCTTGCGCGGGATCCTCCAGCGCCCGGCGGCAGCGCTCGAGGCGCCGCGATACGATCAAGCGCTCGAGCGAGGTGCCCTGCTCCGACAGAAGGTTGTTGGCATAGCGCACGCTGATGCCGGCCAAGGCTGCGGCCATGGCCGGATCGAGCGCGGGGTCGCTCAAATGGCTCTCGATCGCCATGCGCACGTGCAGGAGCGCAACGGCGCGCCCCGACGACAGGGCCGGCCTGTCCTCGCCCGTATCAGCCGCCAGCGCGAGAGCGATCTGATCCAGCACCTGCTCCCCCACCTGGTTCTTGGCAGCCGGCTGCAAGGCGTCGATGTGGTTAGGCAGCATTGAAAGATACCCCGACAGCAATCCGCCGATGCCGGCGGCATGGCGCACCGTGCGTGCCGTCAGATCCGAGCTTGCCGGCAGCCGCGCCTTCAACGCACGGTGCGGGATCTTGAGGACGAGCTCCTGCGCTTTCCCGGGGTGGGCCGAATAGGGCCGTTGGGTGTCGATGAGAGCGAAGTCGCCCGGCTGCAGGACGGCCTCGCGACCGTCCTGTCGTATCGTGCTGGTGCCGGAAAGCTGCAGGGAAAACAAGAAGACGTCGTCCTCGCTGTTCGCGATGTTAAGGGGAGTCCGTCGAACGCTCTGCAGTCCCGAGCTTTCGATCGTCGAGAAGCCGATCTCGCCCAGCTCCGTGTTGTGCAGCGTCACGCTGAGCGCCGACGGGCTTGCGATCTCACATTCATGGTCGACGAAGCACTTGCACGCGACGTCGTACCAGTACGCGAGGCGGTCGCGCGGGTGAACGTCCGTCATCGTGAGGATCATATCCATTGGCGCGCCCGTGTTCGGCGAGGAAGCCGTGCCCGAGTGACTCTCGCGAGAAACAATCCTAACAAGGAGCGAGATGCCCAGCCAGGGTGTGATACGATTGCTCCCCACCCAGCTCATGACGCTTTTGCAACGGCCGCACGCCCTACGACATCTGCACGGGCACGCACGACATTACCTGCAATCTGCCGGTGCAGAGCCGCTCATCCCGTCGCCTCAGCTCCAGCGCCGGTTGCTCCACATCCATTGCTCCGGAGCGTCGCGGATCCATGCCTCGAACTGCTCCTGCATATGGGTCATGGTCCAGCGGATGTCCTCGGCCTGATTGGCCGTGCGCGGCACGCGCAATTCCTTGAGCTCGATCTGGAAGCGGCTCGACGTGCCGATGCGCTTGACCCGCGACAGCCAGATGCGCGCGCCGACGCGGCGCGCGATCATGGCGCCGATGGCTTGCGTCTTGGCATCTTTGCCGAAGAAGGGAACGGGCATGCCGGTGCGGTCGTAGAGATCGCACACGAGGCCGAGCCGGCCGCCGCGGCGCACGAAGTCCATGATGGCGCGCGCGGTTTTCTGGTCATCGCCGTGCTCGCCGACATTGCCGCGCCCGAACAGCCCGTCGGGATAGAGATCCTTGCGCTGGGCGCGCAGGTAACGGTCGACGTAAGGGTTGGTCACCGAGCGGTAGACCGCGGCGGGGTTGGCGCCGGCCCACGTGAAGGGCAGAATCGCCAGCTCCCAGTTGCCCATGTGCAAGCTCACGCCGACGGCGGCGCCGAGCTTGTCCTTGTAGCGGGAGAAGATGTTCTGGCTGACGATGTCGACGCGCTCGGGCTCGGCGAGGAAGCGGTCGATGCGCATGGTCTCCACCATGACGCGGCCGAGGTTCTCCCAATGCTTCAATGCGATCTCGTGCCGCTCCTCGTCGCTCTTCTCGGGAAACGCGATCGCGAGGTTGTCGAGCGCGCGCCTGTGGCGCTTGGGGTTGATGAGCGGCGCGAGCCGCCGCCAGCAGAACGCGGACGCGTTGGTCGCAAGATTGAGCGGCAGCGAGCGGAAAAAGGCGGCGACGGTGCGCAGCACCCCATACTCAATGCGCCATTGCAGATCTTGCAGTCGTGGGCTGGGGGCCATGCGGCTCAGGTCTCTCGTTGATCGACCTTGGAGATGCCAAGCGGGAGCGGTCGGCGTCAAGCGCCTAAGGCTTCCGCGCCCCCGCGCATCAGTCGCGGCGAGACATAGGAGGGGGCGAGGCCTTCGCGGATGGCGAGGCGGCGCAAGGGGCCGATGGTCTTGAGCGCGTGCAGCCCGAGCCCGCGCAGCAGTTGAACGGGCAAATACCCGGAGAGAAGGCTGCGGTTGAGCAGGTCGATCGACCAGGCGCGCGTCGCGATGTCGAGCCGGCGGGCGCGTACGTAGGCTTCGAGCGTCTGCGGCGCTCCGACATCGCCGCCCAGCTGCACGGCGTCTCCTACGCAGTCAGCGATCAGGGCCGCATCGCGCAGGCCGAGGTTGAGACCTTGTGCGCCGATGGGAGGAACGACATGTGCTGCCTCGCCAACGAGGGCAACGCGATTGCGCGCGGCCTCTGCCGCCACGAGACCCGACAGCGGGAAGACGCCGCGCGGCCCGATCTCGCCGATGGGCCCGAGCAGACCCTGGAGGCGCGCCTCGAGCCCCGCGCGAAAAGCGGCGTCGTCGAGCGCTGCGAGGCGTCGCGCGATTGCGGGACGATCGACCCAAACGAGGCTCGAGGTGTTGCCGGGCGAAGGGACGACGGTCAGTGGACCGGCGGGGCGATGGAACTCCGTCGATATGCCGTCGTGCGGCCGCTGATGCACGAACGTGCAGGTGAGCGCGCTCTGCTCGTAGGTCCACTCGCGCGTTTTGATGCCCGCGGCGGACCGGCACAGCGACTTGCGGCCGTCGGCGCCGACGACAAGGCGCGTGCTCAGACGCGTGCCATCCGCGAGACGCAGCTCGGCCGCCGCGGGTCCGATGTCGAGCGTGTCGGCGGCGGATTCGAAAACCGTGATCGCGTCGCTCTCGGCGGCCTGCCGGCGCAATGCCTGCGTGAGGATCACGTTGGGGATGTTGCAGCCGAGAGCGTCGAGCCCGACCTCGGCGGCGGTGAATACAACCTCTGGTGCGCGCAGCAGCGAGCCCATGTCGTCGACGATGCGAATCGCGAGAATAGGCTCGGCCGCGGCGCGGCAGTCCTCCCAAGCGCCGAGGCTGCGCAAGAGGCTGAGCGAGCCGGTGAAAAGCGCCGCCGTGCGGGTGTCGGCAGATCCGGCTTTGGGGGCCACAACCGCCACTCTGATGCCCTGCCGCGCGATGCCGAGTGCAGCCGCCAGCCCCGCCGGACCGGCTCCGACGACCACAACTTCGTATTGAACTTCATTTTTCATGACAGCTCCGGTAGGGCATTCCATCCCCAGCTATAACTATTTTCTTCTGCAATATCAAAGAACTCGTGGCAGCAGCACCACGCCGGCCATGTCACAAACTGTCATACTTGTTTTCAGCGTTTACCGACGCCGAATCAATCCGGTAGTCCTGGCTTCAGCAAGGCTTCTCGCCACAGCGTGTGTGTGCGGCGGAACGGCTGAGCGGCGTGGTCGCGTACCTGTTGCGTCGATCGAAGGCCAAGTTGAGGCGTACTTCGTAGGAGTTGCGTATGTTCGGGGGAGTAGGGAAATCCGCGGGATGGGCGACCATTCTCGGAACAGTTGGATTTGTGCTTAGCGGGAGCGTATCGGCGAAAGCGGCCGATCTCGGCGGCGACTGCTGCGCCGATCTCGAAGAGCGCGTGGCCGAGCTCGAGGCCACGACGGCCCGCAAGGGCAACCGCAAGGTCAGCCTCACGGTTTCGGGCTGGGTCAACGAGCAGGTGCTGTACTGGAATGACGGCACCGAGAACAACGTCTACGTCGGCAACAACGACCAGGAGCGTTCGCGCTTCCGGTTCGTCGGCGAAGCCAAGATCGACAAGGATTGGTCAGCCGGCTACGTGATCGAGCTCGGCATCCGCGACACCAAATCGAGCGGCTACAACCAGAGCGATGACGAAGGCGGCGCCGTCGGCACCACCGTCGGCATCCTCGACGTCCGCAAGAGCGCCTGGTACCTCAAGAGCAAGACCTACGGCAAATTCGAGGTCGGTCGCGAAGGGCTCGGCGACGTATCACCTGCTCGACGACGCCGACTTCACCAACACGCGCCTGTTCGCCGACGCAGAATCAATGCCGACGATCGGCGTCGGCCGGCTTCTTCCTGCGCGTGAGTCGGCGGTCCGCTGCAGCACGCTGACGTTCGGCCAACACGCTGTCGCTCCGGCGCCACGAATACTCCGGGCAACGGCGAGCGTCCTGACATCGTGCGCTACGAGACACCGGACTTCCACGGCTTCTCCGCCGTCACCGCGTGGGGCGAGGACGACCTTTGGGATGTTGCCGGCTATCTACAAGGGCGAGATCGGCGACTTCAAGGTCGCGGGCCGCATCGGCTACGCCGAGTACACGGACAAGACGGCAGGTCCGGGTTCCGGCCATTGCATTGGCACCAACGGCGTCGTCAACGGGGCAGGCCGCACTGTAAGGAGTACGGCGGGTCGGCGACGATCATGCACAAGCCGACCGGCCTTTACGTCTACGGCGCGTATGGCCAGAAGCATGATGAGAATCGCTTCGCAACGGCGTAGCCCCGGCCTCGGTCCGAACCCGCAGGTCGATCGGATGACGCGTGTGGTACATCCAGCCCGGCATCGAGAAGAAGTGGCACCCGCTCGGCACCACCACGATCTTCGGCACCTATCGTCGTCGACAACAACGGCACCCGCAGTGCGACCTATCACGGCAGCCGTCGTCGGCGCCTGCCGCTTCCCGCCGGCACCTATTATACGAGCGGTTCTGAGATCAACACCTGGGGCGGCGGCGTCGTGCAGAACATCGAGTCGGCTGCGATGGATCTCTACCTGATCTACTCGCACGTCGACGCCAAGTTCGATGCGGTCAATACGGCCAACGGCATCGCCACCAAGATCGACGTCGACAACTTGGACCTCGTCCAGGCCGGCGCGATGATCAAGTTCTGAACTACTCTACTCCACTCCCACTTACCCCGGACGCGAAGGAGCCACCCCGAAAGGGGTGGCTCTTTTATGTGGATTTCGGGGAGACTTGGCGCCCTATTGTCGTTTGAATTTCGTTGTTGCTGCCCTGCAACATGGCGTATCCATCACACTGCTGGGACAAACGTATACTCGCCCTTAACTGTGCCTAAAACATCCTTGTCATCATGGGTTCGAGCCAGCAATTTTGCGTAGGGCAAATGCAGCGGATTGCACTGCGGGGTTAATTGAGATGCGGAACGGGTTCGCCATCGGGGTGACGTTGGCGCTGGCATTGCTCGCCGGCCCGCGCGTCTACGCGTTCCAGGAGCAAACGACAGGCGCCACGACCCCGCCCGCCCAGGCTGAGCAACCGGCCCCCGAGGCTCAGCCGCCGGCCGACGGAAAGCCTCTCGATCTCTCCGGCGAAACGGCCGCCAAACCCGACACCGGCACCGAGATTCGCATTCCGGGCCTCGGCAAGCTCGGCGTGCTGCCCAAGATGGATTTTGGCCTCGAGCTGCTCTATGGAGCTGCCGACACCAAGCCTGCCGGGACACCTGAGGCCCTGCCCAATAACCCCGACGAGGATCTGACGATCCACGGCTCGGTCAAGCACCGCTTCTGAGCCTCGGCTCCTTCTCCCTTGTAAGCCCCCTCGTCGGCAACGCCGCGCACGTCCGCGCACGTCTTTGGGCGAGCCGCCGAACGGTTTTGTCGTTGGCTCACCGCGGGGTTCGCGTAAGCTTGCGCGCGTAACGCGTGAGCAGCCCTTCTCAGACCGGCGCTGGAACCCGTGGCCAAGATACGTTTCGTGCGGCTCGCAGCCGCGGGCGTACACCTCTTCACCGCGCTCGGTGCCGTGTGCGGGCTCTTTGCAGCGCTCGCCGTGTTCGACGCCGCCTGGGAGCGCATGTTCGGCTGGCTGGGCTTGGCACTCATCATCGACGGCATCGACGGCACTTTTGCGCGCCTTGCGCAGGTGGAGGAACGTCTACCGCGCTTCAGCGGCGAGCGGCTCGACCTCGTCGTCGACTACGTGACCTACGTGTTCGTGCCGGCCGTGGCCCTATTGCGCGCGGGCTTTTTCGGTGATGCAGCCGCGCCTACGCTCGCCGCCGCGATCCTTCTCTCCTCGCTCTATCATTTCTCCGATCTGGCCAGTAAAGGCGACGACTACAGTTTCATCGGCTTTCCCGCCGTGTGGAACCTCGTGGCCTTCTACCTGTTCGCGTTCGCGGCGCCGCAGTGGGTCGCTTGCGTGGTCGTCCTCGCGTGCGTGGCGCTGACATTCGTGCCGATGCACTGGGTGCATCCGTTGCGCGTCGTTAGGCTGCGGCTGGTGACGCTGGCGATCACGGTTGCCTGGGCGGCAGCGGCCATCGCGGCTGTTGCAGGCGGGTTCCCCGCGAACGGCTGGGCCAAGGCCGTGCTTGCGATCGCCGCCGTCTACGTCGTCGGTCTCACCCTGCGGCAGTACTGGAGCTTCGTCAGCACGAGCTAGAAAGCGGGGCGAGGTGCCACGCGCGGAAGCTCAGGCCTCGTCCACCTCCGACACCGAGACGACCTGCGCGGGAAGCGGTGCGCTCGCGTCATCGAGCGGCCAAGTGGCCTCGGCGAGCCGCGTTGGCCCCGAGCCCTCGACGCTCACGTCCGTGAAGCCGGCCTCCTGCAACGCGTCGACGATCATGCCGTTCCCCGCCAATTGCTCGAGTAGGCCGAGCTTGATGGTGGCGCGGTAGCGCTTGTCGCGTCGGACCGTAAAACTCGTCATGTGCAATTCCTATGTCGTGGTCGCCGGGCCAATACGCCAACCGAATATTAGCCGCACCTGCACCGCCAGAGGGCAACCAGGGGGGCGAGACGTGGACGCACGCCGTGCCGCCGACTAGGTTGCCCGCGGCTGGTGCATTGAAGGACGAGCGAGCTCATGTCAAAGAAAACCGCGGTGATCGTCGGGGCCACCGGCTCGATCGGACGCGAGCTCGTGCCGCTCGTTGTCTCGTCGGCCTCCTATGACAAGCTCCTAATCCTGCACCGACGGCCGACGCGATTTGCGAACCTCCCGAAGGTCGAAGAATGGATCGTCGACTTCGCCGAGCTCTCGTCTTTCCCCCCTGCCGAAGCCGCCGCGGTCTTCTGCTGCGTCGGGACAACCCAGAACAAGGCGGGCTCCACGGCGGCCTTCCAGAAGGTTGATCGCGACATTCCCGTAGCGCTCGCCCGCTGGGCCGCGGCCAACGGCGCCGCAACCTTCGTCGCCATCAGCTCCGTCGGTGCCGACGCGCGCGCTAGGAGCATTTATCTCCGCACCAAGGGTGAGATGGAGGAGGGCGTCGCCCGGGCGGCAGTGCGGTCGACCTATATCCTGCGCCCCTCGCTGCTCGACGGCGAGCGAGAGGAGTTCCGTCTCGCGGAAGAAGTGGGCAAACGCGCACTCGCCGTGGTCAACCCGCTGATGGTCGGCCCCTTGAAGCGCTACCGGTCGGTCCGTACCCGGACGGTCGCCGGTGCCATGCTCGCCTGTGCGGAGAGGAGCGATCCGGGCGCGCACATTGTCGAGTCCGAGGCGATCCAGGATCTCGGGGCCTGACGCCTCGATTGCTCCGCCGGCGTGGCTTTGCCGGGGACGGGCCCGTTCCTTAACCCGCGTCTGCTAGAGGCTGCGTCCGGGATGCAACCGTCCCGCGGGGCAAAAGCGCGGCGCCGCGACAGAGTGCGGCCTTCTCCTCGAATTTGGTGCAAACTAGCTCTTTCGTGACACGAGCCCAGCGTTCGAGAAGAAGCGCCCGATGAAAATTGTCATTGCCCCCGATTCCTTCAAAGAGAACCTGACGTCGCTGGAGGTCGCGAGCGAGCTCGAGACCGGTCTCAAGCGCGTCTGGCCCGACGCCGTATACGTGAAAGTGCCGATGGCCGACGGCGGGGAGGGGACGGTTCAGTCGCTGGTCGATGCGACCGGCGGAACGATCGTGAAGACGGAGGTGACGGCGCCGCTCGGCGACCGCGTGCAGGCCTCCTATGGGCTCCTCGGCGGCGGCCGCACCGCGGTCATCGAGATGGCGGAAGCGTCGGGCCTCCCGCTCGTGCCGAAGGACAAACGCAACCCGCTGTTCGCGACGACCTACGGCACGGGCGAGCTCATCGCCGACGCCATCGCCCGCGGCGTCGAGGAGATCATCCTCGGCATCGGCGGCTCCGCCACCAACGATGCGGGCGCCGGGCTGGCGCAGGCACTCGGCGTGCGCTTCCTGAACTTCGGCGGCGCGCCAGTTAACACCCGCATAGCCGGCGGGGACCTTGGCAGGGTCGAGGCGCTCGATCTCTCCCAGATCAACCCGGGGCTCGCCCGCGTGCGCATCAGCGTCGCTTGCGACGTGACCAATCCCCTCTGTGGAGAGAAGGGCGCCTCGCGCGTCTACGGGCCGCAGAAGGGCGCCACGCCAGAGATGGTCGAGCAGCTCGACAAGAACCTCGCGCATTTCGCCCACATCGTGAAGCGCTCGACCGGCATAGACGTGGCCGATCGGCCGGGCGCCGGCGCCGGCGGCGGCATTGCCGCGGGGCTCATGGCATTCACCAACGCCACGCTGAAACGCGGCGTCGAACTGGTCGTCGCAGCAACGAAGCTCGAGGAGCACATGCAGGGCGCCGACCTCGCCATCACCGGCGAAGGCCGCGTCGACTTTCAGACGGCCTTCGGCAAGACGCCGTCGGGCGTTGCGGCGGCCGCACGCAAGCACGGCGTGCCGGTGGTCGCCATCGGCGGCGGCCTCTCCGACGACGCGGGCGGCGTGTTCGCCCACGGCATCGACGGGCTCGAGTCGGCGACGCCGAATGCCATGCCGCTCGAGACCGCGATCAAGAAGTCGCGCCAGTACTTGCAGGATGCCGCCGAGCGGGTCGCGCGCCTGATCGTGATCGGGCAGCGGATAAAGGGATAGGCAACATAAGGTTCCGGCGCGGGACAGATGAGGGAGCTCAGTTAAGCATCCAACCAAGGAGCGGCGCGCTGTAAATCGGATCGAGGGCGAAGCGCGGTAGCTTGAGCAGCGGGGAAGGGCAAACGGGCGGGCTCGCGAAATGAGCCCGAGTAATGCGTAATGAAGTTGTTCTCGCACGTGTTTTTCGGGCCGCAACTCGCGTCGCTGCTTAAGTACGCGGGCCCGCCGGCGTTGATCGCCGAGAAGCCGCGGGATCGCATCGCCGCATCCCCATCTGCATTCGCAGCGACTGAAATCACCAACTGGGAAGGTGGCGTCACCTACAGGCCCGTCGCGGTCGTGAAGCCGCAGACCATCGATGACGTCGTCCGCGTCGTGACCGACGCGCTGCGCTACCCCTCGCCCGTGCGCGCGGTGGGCAAGCTGCACTCGCCGGCGCCCTGCTCGGCCGACGACGGCGGCACCATGCTCGACATGACGGGTATGACGCGCATCCTCGAGATCGGCGACGATTTCGTCACCGCGGAAGCCGGCGCCCTCTACATCGATGTCGCCCTGGAGCTCGCGCGTTGCGGCAAGCAATTCCACATCAACACCGAGATCGGCAACGTCACGCTCGGTGCGGTCGCCTGCGCCGCGACCAAGGACAGCTCGCTCATCGGCACGTCGCATTGGGGGCAGGTCAGCTCGTTCGTATCGGGCGTCAAGGTCGTGCTGCCCGACGGCAGCATCGCGACTTACACGCAAGCCGACACCCCCGAGGAGATGCGCCTCCTGCGCTCGAGCTACGGGCTCATCGGCGTGGTCGTCGAGGTGACGCTGCAGACAAAGCCGCTGACGGCCATCTCCGCCGAGCACCGCGTCTACACGTTCGGGGGCTTCCGCGCGGCGGTCCCGGAGCTGGTGGCGCAGAACTACGCGCTGATGATGTACTTCTATCCCTTCCTCGACCGCGTCATGGTCGAGCTTCGCCGCGAGCTGCCGGGCGTCGCGCCCACGTCGTCCGGCGGCTGGTGGCTGCGCAATGCCTTCTGGCGCACGCTCGGCCCGATGTGCACGCTCTTCATCACGCGCGTCTCGCCCAATGCCAAAACGGCGACGACGCTACGCGGGCTCTACGACCGCGCGCTCACGCGGGCAACGTGCCTCACCGTGCGTGGCAAGCGCACGCGGCCGCAAGGGCAGATCATCCGGCACCGGGACAAGCCCGGACGCTTCAGCTTCGTGTTCTCCATGTGGTCGTTCGATGAGGACCGTTTCTTCGACGTGCTCGAGGCCTACGTGCGGTTCTGCCACGAATATGCGGAGACGACCGGCTTTCGCTGCGATCTTCCCGCCGTGGGCTATCGCCTCGTGAAGGACCAGAATGCGCTGCTGTCCTATTCGCACGATGCGGATGCCATGAGCATCGATCCTGCATCGACCGCAGGCCCGGGGTGGGACGCGTTCCTCAAGGCCTTCAACGCTTTCGCGAGCGAGCACGACGGGCATCCGCTGTTCAATCAGACGAAACACCTGACGCCGGCGCAGGTGCGCAAAGCCTTTGGTGCGCGCTGGGACGAGTTTGCGCGCGCGCGGCGCGCATGGGATCCGCGGGGCCGTCTGCTCAGCCGCTATTTCGCAGACCTGCTGGGCCGCAACGTCTAGCGCAAGATAAAAAGCCGGCCCCGAGGGACCGGCTTTTCTTGTCGACGTTCGTACGCGAACGTCTACTTATTCAGCGCGTTGTCGATGGCCTTGGCCCCGTCTTTCGCCGCGTCCTTGACCTTGCCGATGCCGACCTGGACGTTGCCCTTCACTTCCTGCGCGGCGCCTTCCGCCTCGAGACGGTCGTTGCCGACGGCCTTGCCGACGCCCTGCTTGATCTTTCCGGCGGCTTCGTTGGCATAGCCTTTGGCCTTGTCGGTCGTGCTGCTCATGTCACGCTCCTTCGATTGATCTGGCATTGAAAGTGCCCCGACGCGGGGCTCGCCGATAAAACGTTGCGGCGAGCCTCCGGTTCCACTGGGCCTTACAGATGCGCGGGATCGTTAAGCGTGCGCTGACAGATCTCGTGCCAGCGCACCTTGCTGATGTGGGTCTTGTTATCCCATGCCGACATGCATTCGGGCATGTCCTTGCCATTGGCACCCATCGTCGGACTGGCGCTTCCGCCCGAGGTCTCGATCGGCACCGGGGCGCGGGCATTCGGTCCCGACGAGGCCGTCGTGTCACGCGTAGCCGTCGGGTCCAAGATGGTGGCGGACGTCGAGTTGGGAATAGTGGCCGACGTCGCGCCGCTGCCCGTCACCGTCTCTGTGCCCGGGACGCCGGATGGGGTGGTACTGGTACCCGTGCCGGTGACTGTGGTCATCGTTCCCGGTGCGGCTGTCGGGACACCCGTTGTCGTGGTCATGCCGGGGCTCGCAGCGCCTCCCGACGTCGTGCCCAAACCCGGATCCGGCGACGTTGCTAGGTCTTGCGCGCCGGGATTGGGCAGGTTCGGTGGGGGCATCCCGGTCTGTGCGGAATTGCTGCCTGGGAACGACGAGCCGAAGTTGGCGCCCGGCGCCGTCGTCTGGCTCGGGGCCGTCGTTTGCGTCGTGGGCATCGCTGCACTCGGCGCCACGGTCGCGCGCGACAGCGTCGAGGACGAGCTGCTGCGCGGTGCGCCGAGGCTCGTCGAGCTGCTCGAATGCGAGCCTTGCGCCAGGCTTTGGCCTGGCACGGCGACAGTGAGTAGGGCGAGCGCGCTGCAGGCGAGAGAGGTTGTCAGAGGGGCGTATAAACGGCGCATGAGGGACCTCATGAAATTGCATTGCCCCCAGCACACCGCCAACTCTCAAGTCGAGCGCTAGTTCCCTGGCGGACAGCACCGCCAACCCCCATATTCGGTGGGGCAACTCCCGGAGATTTGCATGGCTGCGGCGGGCGTCGAACGCTGGCTCTATCCGACCGAGAAAGGGCTCTACTGCGAGCCGGGCGACTTCTACATCGACCCCTCGCGGGCGGTTTCCCGCGCCATTATCACGCACGGCCACAGCGACCATGCGCGACCGGGACACCAAGCCGTGCTGGCGACGCCGGAGACCATCGAGGTCATGAAGGTGCGCATGGGTCCCGAAGGTGCGCGCTCCTTCGAAGCCTTCGACGCCGGGACAACGAAACGCATCGGCGGCGTTGACATCCGCCTCGCGCCGGCCGGCCACATCCTCGGCTCGGCTCAGGTCGTGCTCGAGCACAATGGTGCGCGCGCCGTCGTCTCCGGCGACTACAAGCGCCAGCCGGACCCGACCTGCGCGCCCTTCGAGCTCGTGCCCTGCGACGTGTTCGTGACGGAGGCGACATTCGCGCTGCCCGTATTCCGGCACGAGCCGGCCGATGGCGAGGTCAGGCGCCTGCTCAACTCGATGGCGGCCAACCCCGAGCGCACGCACCTCGTCGGCGTCTACGGCCTCGGTAAATGCCAGAGGTTGATCAAGCTATGCCGGCAGGCCGGCTATGATGGCCCCGTCTATCTGCATGGCGCGCTCGTCGAGCTGACGAAGCTGTACCAACGCCTCGGCGTCGACCTCGGCGAGATCGGCCACATCGACCCCGCGGCCCGCAGCACGAAATCCAGCAAGAGCAAAGACTACGCCGGCGCACTCGTGCTGTGCCCGCCGTCGGCCGTCGACGACCGCTGGTCGCGCCGCTTCAACGATCCCGTGACCTCGTTCGCCTCCGGGTGGATGCGCATCCGCGGGCGCATACGCCAGGCCGGCGTCGAGCTGCCCCTCGTCATCTCCGACCATGCCGACTGGCCGGAGCTGCTCGATACCATCGTGGCGACGGGCGCGGAGGAGGTCTGGGTCACGCACGGGCGCGAGGACGCGCTCGTCTATCAGCTCGGGCTCATGGGGCGCAAAGCGCGTGCGCTTGCCCTCGTGGGCTTCGAGGACGAGGCGGAGTAGGGCGTCGTGGAGCGCTTTGCCGACGTTCTCGACCGGCTGACGACCACGCCCGCGCGCAACGGCAAGCTTGCGCTGCTGGTCGAATATTTCCGCGCCGCGCCCGATCCCGACCGCGGCTATGCGCTCGGGGCGCTGACCGACGGGCTCTTTGCCTCGCTGCCCTTGCGGCGTGCGCTCGGCGAGTTGATGGCGCTCAGGATCGACCCCGTGCTCTACCAGATGTCGCGCGACTACGTGGGCGACACGGCAGAGACAGTCTCGCTGCTGTGGCCGGAGCCGGCCGTGAGAGCGCCCGCTCCGTCGCTCAACGAGGTCGTCTCGACGGTTGCGGAGCGGGGGCGCAATGCGCTGGCTCCGGTGATGGCGGATTTTCTCGACCGCCTCGATGCGCGCGGACGCTGGGCGCTGCTGAAGCTGCTCGGAGGCGCGCCTCGCGTCGGCGTCTCCGCGCGGCTCGCCAAGATTGCGCTCGCCGAGATGAGTGGCCGCGACGTTGCCGAGATCGAGGAGGTGTGGCACGCGCTGGCCCCGCCCTACACGGAGCTCTTCGCCTGGCTCGAAGGCAAAGGCGAGCGGCCGAGCGACGAGGGTAAGCTCATCTTCCGCCCGCTCATGCTCGCCAATCCGATCGAGGAGGGCGACTGGCCGGGGCTCGTGCCGCACGACATCGCGGCCGAATGGAAATGGGACGGCGTGCGCGTGCAGATCGCGGCCAACGGCGAGGACGCGCGCATCTTCTCGCGCTCCGGCGACGACATCTCAGGCGCGTTTCCCGAGATCGTGTCGGCCTACCGGCAGACGCGCGCGGTGCTCGACGGCGAGCTTCTCGTCGTGCGCAACGGCGAGACCGCGCCGTTCAATGACCTGCAGCAGCGCTTGAACCGCAAAACCGTCACGCCACGCATGATGAAGGAGCATCCGGCCTTCGTGCGGCTCTACGATCTCCTGTTCGACGGCGAGGACGATCTACGCCAGCTCTCGTATGCGGATCGGCGCGCGCGGCTCGAAGCATGGTTCAAGCAGGTACGGCCGCGGCTGTCAGACTTGAGCGACCTCGTCACCTTCGCGAGCTTCGACGAGCTCGAGGCGATCTGGGCCGGAACGCGGGAGGCAGGCATCGAGGGGCTCATGCTGAAGCACAAGGCAAGCCCCTACATCGCGGGCCGTCCCAAGGGCCACTGGTGGAAGTGGAAGCGCGCCGCGCTGACGCTCGACTGCGTGCTGATGTACGCGCAGCGCGGCTCGGGCAAGCGGTCGTCCTACTATTCGGATTACACCTTCGGCGTCTGGCGCGAGGCCGAGAGCGGCGAGGGACAGGAGCTGGTGCCGGTGGGCAAGGCCTACTCGGGCTTCACGGACGAGGAGCTGAAGCGCCTCGATCGCTTCGTGCGCACACATACGACTGAGCAGTTCGGACCTGTGCGCGCGGTCGAGCCCAGGCTCGTGCTGGAGGTGGCGTTCGACGCGGTGTTCAAGTCGACGCGGCACAAGTCGGGCGTCGCCATGCGCTTTCCGCGCATTCACCGCATCCGCTGGGACAAGCCGGCGGCAGAGGCCGACACTCTCGAGACGGTTCTGAAACTCGTCGTCCGAGCGGAGCCGGCTGCCGCCGAACCGGCCGCGGCAAAGTCCGTTTCCTAGTGGGGGCGGTTGCCGGCGCCTCGCGGCGTCGCTACAACTCAGACCCAGTAAAGAACTCGTAAGAATGCAGTTGCATTCTCAACGAGCTTTGGCGCGGCGCGCCGGGTCAGACCCGTGGAGGGAAGAAATGCTCGCATCACAGTCGTGGATCGCCTGGATCGTCATCGGCGCCATCGCCGGCTGGCTCGCCGGCGTCCTCGTCAAGGGCTACGGCTACGGCCTCATCGGCAACATCGTGATCGGCATCCTCGGCGCCGGCATCGCCGGCCTTCTGGCGCCGCGCTGGGCATCTCATACCGAATCGATGGGCGGCAATATCGTGGCCGCACTTCTCGGCTCGCTGATCCTGCTCCTGCTCGTCGGGCTCATCCGCCGGACCTGAGCCGCCGCCGCGAGTGTGCGTCTTCAGTGAATCTGGAACTGGATCGGCAGGACGAGATCGAAGGTCTCGCCCGGCGTGTCGAGCGGCGGCGCGGGCATCGGGCTCGAGCGCTGGATGATCGCCACGGCCTCCTCGTCGAGAAGCATCGAGCCTGAGCCTTGTGCCACCTGGGCTGACATCACGCGTCCACTGCGGTCGATTGTAAAGGCCACGTTCGTGACGCCGCGTAGGCCGCGCGCGCGCGCCGCGTCCGGATAGCGCTTGAAGCGGTTCAAGTGCGACATCAGTTGCTTTTGCCAGGAGAGCGGCACCGTCGCCGGCTTTGCCGCGGTCCCTGCCGCGTTTGCGGTCGCGGGAGGCGCAGGCGGGGCCTCGACGCGCGGCGGCGCGGTGGTCAGCGGCGCACCGACAGTCGGATCAACCGCTTTCTGCTCCTGCGGCGCGACCTCCGCGGCCGTCTTCTCCTCGTCGACCTTCTTGTCCTGAATGGGATCGGGCTTGGGCAGCACGACCTCGGGCTCGGGCGCGAGTGGCGCCTGCTCGACCGGCGGGATATCGACGAACGTCTTCTCGGGCACCTTCTCGGTGGCGGGGGGCGTAGTCGGTGCCTCCTCTTGCAGCGGACCGTGCGCGACGTCGGGGCTGTCAACGGGGGAGGCAACGGCGAGCGGCGCCAACTCCATCATGACCGGCGAGCCGCTATCCTCCTCGATGAGATCCTCGGTATTGCGCATGAGCGCGTAGGCGCCGGCGCCCACGTGTGCGGAGAGCACAATAACTGTGGTCAGTGTCCAACGGATCGCTCGCGCGCGCTGCTGCGCGATCATATCGAGCGCGTAGGTCATGGCGTTGCGGGCGGTGCCGGGGTTGGGGCCGCCGGAGCAGCGGGGCTCGCTGCATCGGCGGGCGCGCCAGGTGCGCTCTGCACCTCCGTTCCCTCGAGCCCGACCAGGGCAACCTTGAGGTAGCCGGCCGCGCGCAGGAGGTTCATCACGCGCATCAGCTCGCCGTAGGGGACCGTCTTGTCGGCGCGCAGGAACACCCGCTTCAGCCGATCCGAGTTCGTTGCGCGGTCCAAGGCATCGCCGACCTGCATGCGCGGCACCGCGTCCTCGCCGATCGCGAGCGAGAGGTCGGCCTTGACCGTCAGGAACAGCGGCTTGTCGGGCCGCGGCTGCGGCCTTGCCGTGGAGACCGGCAGCTCGACGGCGACATCGACTGTCGATAGGGGCGCGGCAACCATGAAGATGATGAGCAACACGAGCATCACGTCGATGAACGGCGTGACGTTGATCTCGTGGTGCTCCGGCAGGTCGTCTGCGTCCTGGTGGCGGAGGCCCTGCATCGGAGCTACTCGGCAGCCTGCGCGGTGTGAATGTCGTGCGTCGAGCGGCGGTCGAGATCGCGCGAGACCTGGCGCGCGACCTCAGCCGAGCTATCGGCGACGAGCGCCTTGTAATCGGCGATCGAGCGGGCGAGGCGGTTGTAGAAGATCACCGCCGGAATGGCTGTGACGAGGCCGAGCGCAGTCGCCAGCAACGCCTCCGCAATTCCCGGCGCAACGACGGCTAGGTTCGTTGTCTGCGCCTTCGAGATGCCGATGAAGCTATTCATGATGCCCCACACGGTGCCGAAGAGGCCTACGAAGGGTGCGGTGGCGCCAATGGTCGCGAGCAGGCCCGTGCCCCAGCCCATGTCGCGGCCGGCGGCAGCCTCTAGGCGCTCCAGCCGCGAGCCGACGCGCTCCTTGATGCTTTGCTTGTCGTGAATGTCGGCTGAGCGGCGCAACTCGAACGATGCCGCTTCGAGCAGCGCCGGCAATACGCCGCGGCGAGCGTTGAGGGCTGCCTGCGACTCACGCAGCGAGTTCTGCGCGCCGACGATCCTGAGTGCGCGACGCAATGCGTGCTTTGCCCTGACGAGCTCGAAGCTTTTCGCCAGCCATGCGGACCAGGTGAGCACCGAGGCGAGCGCTAGCCCGATCATGACCCCCTTCACGACGATGTCGGCCGAGAGGAACATGTTCCACGGCGACAGGTCGTGGGGGAGGTGGGAGGCCGCGATATTTCCAGTTGCCGCGGCGCTGGGCTGAGCTGCCGGCGCCGGGACCCGGCACGACGGCTGGAGCCGGCTGGATCGGGGAGGCGGCCGCTGGATGTGGTGTGGGTGCAACCTGGGGCGCCAGCGGTGGTGTCTGGGGTGTTGCGCCGGGCGCCGTCGCGTCCTGAGCGGCGCAGAGCGCAGGCAGGCCCATTGCCGCGCTCAAGAGAGCGCAGCCTAAGACCCATGCTCGTGCTGCATTCGTCACGGGAACAATCTGCCCCATCTGGAAAATAAAAGTAAGCAATGGATTTGGACTATTCGCGTTGCAGCGGCGATGGGCAAAACGTCACGCTTCCGCCCATTGGCGAATAAGATTGTGGTAGATGCCCGTCAGCCGCACGTTGATCGCGTCCTTATGCCCGCGCTCGGCGGTCAATTCCTGGATCGCCTGATCGAGCTCGAACAGCAGCGTGCGCGCGCTGTCCTCGCGGATCATGCTCTGCAGCCAGAAAAAGGACGCGATGCGGGCGCCGCGCGTCACCGGCTTCACGTGGTGCAGGCTCGTCGAAGGATAGAGCACCATATCGCCTGCCGGCAGCTTCACCTCGTGGGCACCGTAGTTGTCCTCAACCGCAAGCTCGCCGCCGTCGTACTCGTCCGGCTCCGACAAAAAGAGCGTGCAGGACAGGTCGGTGCGTATCCTGATCGGCGTGTTGGGAATCCTGCGGATGGCGCTGTCGACGTGCGTGCCGAAGTAGTTGCCTTCCCCGTAGCGGTTGAACAGCGGGGGGAAGATCGTGTGCGGTAGCGCCGCCGAGATGAAGAGCGGGCTCTGTGAGACCGCTTCGAGGACGATCTCGCCCAGCTGCTCGGCGGCGGGCGAGCTCTCCGGAAGCTGCAGGTTGTTCTTGACCGAGCCCGACTGCGGGCCGGCCGTCACCTTGCCATCGGTCCACTCCGCTTCGTCCATGACCTTCCGGCAGAAGGCCACCTGCTCGGCGGAAAGGACCTGGGGAATACAGATCAGCACGAACACCTCATACAGAAATCACCCCCGATCGCGTTCTGCGATCGGAGGTGAGTTAGCTACCGCAGCCGGATCGGCACTTCCAGCTGATGGTAGCGTAAACGGCCCGTCCCGGATCCACCGGAACGGGCGACCGCCTCAGTATTTGAACTTCACGGTCGCGTAACCCGCGCGGCCGGGAGCCACGAAGGCAAACGAGGTGGGATTCGCCTGATATAACGCGTCGTAATAGAGCTCGTTGGTGAGATTGAGCCCCGACAGCTCGATCTCGATATTTTTCGTCAGATCGTACTCGGCGAACGCGTCGAAGCGCCACCAGTCGACGGTATGGAGGTTCCCGGCGTTGGCTGCCAAGTGGCCCCCGTAGATTTCACCCCCGTAGGTCGCCGTCCCTCCCACCGCCAGATCGTCGGTCAGCTGGTACTTCGACAGCAGCGAGAACTGGGTCAGCGGGATATTGGCCAATCTCCGGCCGATGTCCTGCGCATTGCTGGATGCGAGCACCTCGGTGTCGAGCAGCGTCAAGCCGCCGAATACGCTCCATGCCTTAGTGATGTTTCCCGCAGCGCTCAGCTCGATTCCGCGCACTCGATACTTGCCTTTGAAAGCATTGGTCGGGTCCGTCGCTGTTACAGCGTCGTTCGTTCTCGCGTGATCGACGTCGGTCTGGAAGATCGCCGCGGTCGCCAAGAGCCGCTTGTTGAAAAGCTCCCACTTGTTGCCGACCTCGACGCTGCGCGCTTCCTGTGGAGGCACGTTAACGAGTGTTGAGCTGAGACCGTTGTATTGCGCGCCGGTGGCATCGAGCTCGCTTCCGACCGGAGCTTCGGCGGTCGCGTAGGCCGCGTAGATGCTGGTGATCGGGATGGGTTTGTAAACGATACCGGTGTGCCAGCTCAGGAGATCGTCCTGAACCTTGGCGGTGTTGGTGGCGATGTTCGTTAGCGCGGCAGCGGTGGTCGTCGCCGTGCCCGGGCCGCCGACCTGGTCACGCGAGAAGTCATCGACGCGAACGCCGGCGTTCACGATCCACTCCTTTGATAGATGGACCGTGTCTTCTACGTAGCCGGCAATCGTGTCGATCGTTGCGTCGTAGACCTTGCCCTCCAGCACAATTTGGTCGGTCATGCCGTAGGGATTTGGAGGGAATGGCCGAAAGGTCCCACGGATTGCAAGGGTCGCTCCGTTGCCCGGAGTGAGGAGGTAGCCGCTGCGGTGAATTTCCTCGCGGCTGAGCTCCAGGCCCGCGACCACGTCATGATGGAATGCTCCGGTCGTGAACTTGAGGTTCAGCTCGGTCTGGTTGGCGTACAGCTCCGCGGGTTGATCCCGATTGGGATGGTGGACATCGAGGGGGTAGCCCTCCATCGACGTGGCAACGTAGTTGACGCGACTTTTCCCGATGCGTGTCTTGTTGGTCAGTGTCGCGCCGTCAGTCAGCTTGGCGACGACCGTCGCTGTGCCGATGTCGGCCTGCTCCTTGTAGAAGTCGAGGTTCGCCATGCCGACCCACATATCCCGCGGGGCGCCGAGCTCGGTCACCGGCAAATGATTGTCGCCAGGGAGTCCAACGCCGCCCGGATTGACGCCGATCGGGACGCCCCAGTCGGGAATCGCGTCGTTGCGATAGTGGTAATAGTCGAGCGTGACCTTCACGTCGTCGGTCACTCTTGCCGTTGCCGACAGCAGGCCGCCCCAACGCTCACTGTCGGTGATGTCGCGCCCGGCAACGTCGTGCTGGTCGTACATGAGGTTGGCGCGCACCGCGAAGTCCGACGTGACCTTCTCGTTCGCATCGAGCGTCGAGCGGAAGGTCTTATCCGTGCCGACGGTCGTTGTCACAATGACGAAGTCGTCGGTGAGACTGGGCTCCTTGGTGATGAGGTTGACCGCGCCGCCGATCGTGCTGCGACCCGCAATGCCGCCGCTCGGACCCTTGTAGATTTCCACCTGCTCGACGGAAAACACGTCCGGAATGACGCTGCCGGGATTGCGGATGCCGTCGACGAAGATGTCGTTGTCGGCTTTGAAGCCTCGAATGGCGAAAGCTCCGAAAGCGTTGCCACCCTCGGCCGATCCGATCGTCAGGCCGGGCGTGCTCCGGGCCAGGTCGCGCAGGTCGCGGGCTTGTTTCTCCTCGATGACTTCCTTCGGGATCGCCGTGACCGTTCTGGGAGTATTCACCAAGGGTTCGGTGAGCTTGCCAGAGGCGGACCGCTCCACCTCATAGGGGGCGTTCGGGTTAGCGTAAGGATCGGCCGCCTTCTGGTCGGGTGTCTTGACCGGTGTCACCGGCGCGGGGGCGGGCTTGGCAGCCTGCGTCCCTGAGGATTTCTTTGCGGGCGCCGCGACCGACTTCTTCTTGGCGGCCTGCGCCTCGACGTTGAGCGGGGGGAGCGTGGTCGCGGTCCCCGCGTTCTGCGCGAGCGCTATGCTCGCAGGGCTCGAGGCGGCGACACAGGCCGCCGTGAAGAGCCCGAGCTTCGAAACGTCTTTGCGATTTGTGGTGGAGTTGGTTGTGCCGGACTCGGACTGAACGTGAAAACTCCCGCGCAACGTGCGCGGTACGCGAACTGAACTCATGACTGCCCCCAGACGCCAAACAATACTTAATTAGTCAGAATTCACATTATTGACTAGAGGAGTCAAGTTATAGGCTGGCACATTAGAACGGCTTCAGGAAGAGGCGCCGGGGTGCCCCAACCCACCGTCGCATCTCGATTTTCCGATGCTTGTGCGCCTTGCGAGAGGTATGGCGTACGTGCCACAGGCGCGGCCCCCTGAACGTGCGGGCAATCGGCTCGCCCACAGCGCTGCGGTATGCATAGATTGGGCTGATGCGCACCTCGTCGAAAAATCTGACTGCCGCGGGTCTCTCCGTCCTCTTTGCGATGGCAGCGCCTTTCGCCGCGCTGGCGCACGCGAAGCTGACATCGAGCACGCCCAAGGACGGCGGCACGGTTGCCGCCAGCCTCTCCGAGATCGAACTCGATTTTTCCGCGCCGCTGCGGGTGACCGCGCTGCATGTGCGCGATGCGGCCGAGCATGACGTCGCGCTCAAGGGCGAGCTGCCGAAGGCGTTCGCCGCGGTCCTCAAGCTCGGCATCGGCGCGCTTGCGCCGGGCGCCTACCACCTGTCGTGGACGGCGGTTGGCGAGGATGGCCACGTCATGAAGGGGGCCATTGCGTTCACGGTTGTAACGGGCCAACCGCCGGCCAAGTGATGGATCCCGATCGTCTTGCGATCATCCTCCGCGCGCTCGTTTATGTCGGAAGCATCGCCGGCGCGGGCGGTGTGATCTTTGCTTTGAGCTTCCCGGATGCGGCTCTCGCCATCGAACGCCCGCTCAAGCGGCAAATCCTAATCGGGTGCTGGCTGATCCTGATGGTCGAGCCGCTGCGCTACGTCACGTTTCAGCTCGCGGCGACGGAGGGCGATTGGTCGGCGGCCTTTGCGCCAGACGTCCGCTGGATGGCGTTCGCGACCGGCTTCGGCAAAGCGGCAGCCGTGCGCATGATCGCAGCTGCAGCGCTGCTGGCGGCCAACCTGCTGCGGCGTGGCGTTGCCCTCGCTGCCGCGGCTACATTGATCGCATCGTTCGCGCTCGAGGGGCACACGCTCAATGTGGCCAATGAGCCGGTGTTGGTGGCGCTCTTGATCGTTCACCTGGCGGCGATCTGTTGGTGGATCGGCGCGCTCTATCCGTTGCTCGTCGTGCTCGGACGCGCGCCACCCGAGCTTGCGGCGGCCACCATCGCGGCGTTCGGTCGCCGCGCCGCGTGGATCGTGCTGGCGCTCGTCGTTGCGGGCGCCTTGCTTCTGCTCGCGCTCACGGGCGCCGAGTTCGACCCCGCCAGCGACTACCAGCAGCGGTTCGGGTGCAAGCTGTTGCTCGTCGCGGTCCTGCTCGCGCTCGCTGCATGGAACAAGCTGCGTCTGACCCCGCTGCTCGAAACCAACTACGCGGTTGGATCGCGCAAGCTACGCCAGTCGATCAAGGGCGAGATGACCGCCGCGCTTTTGATCTTGGGGGCGACGGCGTGGATCATCACTGCGAGTCCGCATCCCTGAAGCGCAGTCACCGAGGAAAAGGCCCGGCTACGGGCGTCTCGGCCGCAACTGTCAACGGCGCACTTGCAGGCCGCTGTCGCCGCACTCGTGCTGGATGACGAGAACCTCTTTGGGCTCCTGGTAGGTCGAGAGGCCTGCATCGACCGCCTGACGCACCATCTGGCGGTTGCGGCAGATCTGCGACTGCAGCACCTCGGGCGAATATTCGATCTTGAGCGGCACCGCGCCGACGAAGAGGTTCTCGGTGATCTCGAGCTTGGAGATGAGGGAAACCCCTTTCTTGCCGGCAACCAGGATGCCGGGCCCCTTGTTGTTGAGAAACTTCGAGTTATGGACGCGGACGTTCGAGATCCGCTGCTGGACGTTGTCCGGCTCGAAATCGATCCCGGCGCCGGGGCGCGTACCTTGCGTGTTGCTGAAGACCGAGCTTACGACCTCGAGCTGATCGACCTCGATGACCGACAGCCCCTGCCGGCGGTTGTGATCGGAGACGACCGAACAGAAGGTTACGTTCTGTGCGGTGGCGACATAGAAGCCATCGCCCCACATTTCTTTCGACGTCACCCCGCTGACGGTGACGTTCTTTGCGCCCTCGCCGATCATGAGGCCCATGCCCCATTCACCCGCCTTGTCGGTGTGCTGCGCGCGGTCACCCTCGAGCGTCCCGCCGGAGACGGTGACATTCGCCACGTTGGCGATCGTGAGCAGGGAATAGTTCAGCGCGCCGTTGGGAATCGCTTTGATGACGGCGCCGGGCGAGAGCTTCAGCGTCGTGTCCTTACGGATCTTCAGGCGACGCTCGTTGCTGACCGCATCGACCATGTAGGTGCCGTCCGGCACGAGGACGGTGCCGCCCGTTCCACCCACCTTGTCGAATGCAGCCTGCAGCGCGGCGGTGTCGTCGGTGCGGCCGTCGCCCTTCGCCCCCGTCCGCCGCACATCAACGACGAGGGGTGAGGCTGGTGGCTTTGCGCAACCGGGAGCCGCGAACGCATGGTCCCACCGCGCAAGCCCCGCAAACAGCAGCGCCCCTGTCAGCAGGCCGCCCATCGCGCGCGCCGCACTCGTCCAGATTGTCATCGCGTCCTCTCGCTCCCGCTAGCGCCGGCGAGGATGCCCGCGCATCGGGGCAGCAAAAAGCCCGGCCGTCCAAACGGCCTCATGGCCGGGGCGCGCACGGTTAATAAGCTCAGCAATTCTTCTTGGTTCGCGGGCTCTGGCGAGCCGCTTAGAAACGGCCCGTCACGCGTCAAGATCTCAGCACTGCGTTTGGGGGGAACTATGAATTCGTTGTTCAAAGCCGTAATTCTTGCGTCCGCACTGGCGTTTGCCGGCGGGCAAGCCGCGTCAGCCTTCGACTTGGAGCACCATGTAAAGCACAAGCATGCGAAGCACGCGCACGCCAAGAAGCCCGTGGAGCATGCCCACGCCAAGAAACCGGTCAAGTACGCGCATGCCAAGCACAAACACACAAAGCACAAGCACGCTCACGCGGCGCACCTCAAGAAGCACGCGAAGAAGCCCTCCTGACCGCATCGCCTTGGCCGCACCGTGTTCGCGGCCGGGTCACTGCCCACGAACCTGGGAAGGTATCTCTCATGTCTCTCATGTTGATTGATCGCATCTCGTCGCGGACGGGCCTGAAGCTCGCGTCTTTGGGCATACTCGCGCTCGCCCTCGCGAGCTCGCCCGCGCGCGCGGCCGATCCCACTATCATCAACGCCTCCTATGACGTCTCGCGCGAGCTCTACAAGGACGTCAACGACGCCTTCATCGCCGACTGGAAGAAGAAGACGGGCGAGACGCCCACGATCAACCAGTCGCACGCCGGCTCGACCAAACAGGCGCAGGCGGTGGCGAACGGTCTCGAGGCCGACGTCGTCACCTTCAACCAGTCGACCGACGTCGACTTCCTGGTCAAGACCGGCGGTCTCGTCGCCGCCAACTGGCGCGAGAAGTTTCCCAACGGCGCCTCGCCCTACACCACGACCTCGATCTTCCTCGTGCGCAAGGGCAACCCGAAGGGCATCAAGGACTGGGACGATCTCGCCAAGCCCGGCGTCAAGGTGATCGTGCCCAATCCGAAGACCTCGGGCAACGGCCGCTACACCTACCTCGCCGCCTGGGGCTATGCCCTGAAGAAGACGGGTAGCGAGGACGGCGCGCGCGAGTTCGTGAAGAAGCTCTTTGCCAACGTGCCGGTGCTCGACGGCGGCGGTCGCGGCGCCACCACGACCTTCACGCAGCGCGACACGGGCGACGTGCTCGTCACCTTCGAGAATGAGGCCGCCGGCATCGGTGCGGAGTTTGGAGCCGACAAGTTCGAGGTCGTGTACCCCAAGCTCAGCATCGAGGCCGAGCCTCCCATCGCCGTGGTCGACAAGTACGTCGACAAGCACGGCACCCGCAAGCTCGCCGAGGCCTATCTCAATTTCCTCTACACGCCGGAAGGCCAGGCCATCATTGCCAAGCACAGCTTGCGCCCGCGCGATGCGGCCGTGAGGAAGGCGAACGCGGCGAAGTTCCCGCCGATCGAGACCTTCACGGTCGAGGCGCTGCTGGGTGGCTGGGACAAGGTGCAAAAGCAGCACTTTGCCGACGGCGGCATCTACGACCAGATCGCAGTCGGGCAATAGGCTCGCGGCGTTCGAGTCGGCGGTCGGCGGCGCGAAACCCGCGCGCCTCGTCCGACGTGCTCGCGAGCATGCAGACCTAGCCAGATCCGCGGCGCCTGCAGCACTTTCTCAACAATTGGAGGCGCTCACCGATAGAGGAGCACCGCTGTCCAGCGTCCGCTGGCAAGAGAGAAGATCGGCACGGCGACGTAGGTGTAGTAATTGACCGACAGCAACAGCGGCGGAAGTAGCCCTGTCTGCGGGGCCAGTGTCTTCATGAACACGTCGGGCAGCATCGCACGCAAGTCGAGCAGCGCGAGCCCGGCGAAGCCGCGCGAGCGCCCGCCGAGGTAGGCGCACACCGCCGCGGCGGCGAGAAGCCAACGGCCCACGCGTGGCGAGCCGCCCCTTTGCACCAGGAAAGAGAGGCCGTCTCCTACCGACATGATCTGATCGGCAGAGAAGAGGCTGCTGCGCACCGAATCCCCGACTGTGAAAAAGTCGAGCACGCCGGTGATGGTCACGAAACTCGCGCCGAGCACGATACCGGCGATCGGCCAGACGGCCGCCCGGCGCCTCACGATGAGCGCGATCCACACAATTGCGAGCGGAAGCGTGAACACGACGAGCGTGAACCACGTCGCGAGTGAATAGATGAGCCCCGCCACCAGCGAGAGCGTAAACGAGGCGAGCTTGCGTCGCGCAGGGGGCATATCCACGTCGCCGAGCAGCGACGGCAGCACAAGCATCGGCGCTAGCTGGTAGCCGAAGAGAAACGCTGCGCCGGCGTAGTCGAGGCCGAAGTAGAACCAGTTGAAGGCGTTGAAGCCTTGGGTCGCCAGCGCTGCCGCGGCCAGTGCCAGTGGAGCCGAAATGCGGTAGTGCAGGATCAAGATCGCGCCGAGGCCCGCCACCAGCACGAACGCGCGCAGGACGTAGAATGTGAGCGCCGCGAGGTTGGCTGGAAGCGTGGCGAAGATGAGCGTGTCCAGCTTGGGGTCGATCCCATTCACGGTCGCGTCGATGCCCGACAGCATCGCCGGAAACCGGTGGTAGAACCCATGCAGAGCGAATTCCCCGCCGGCCGCGATGCGTTCGAGCAGGTTAGCCGCGTAGTCATCCCCGCTCACGACGATGCCCTTTAGGAGTAAGGGGGCGTTGAGCACCAGTGCCAGGATCGCGCACGTGCAGAGGAACAGGAGAACCTTGTTAGCCGGCGTCGCGGTCATGAAATTCGTCTAGCTCGGCATGCAATGGGCGTCCAAATCTCTCAATCGGGATTTGGCCAATTCGATAAGCGCCCGTGAGTACCATGAAATGCCCGCGCCGCCACCGACCTTGCTCGGCAGCAGGTAAACGCTAAGTCGCGGGCGCAGCGAGCGTTCTGAGGACTAGAGAGGACTTGTCACAAGGGACTGGCGGAGGGGGTGGGATTCGAACCCACGGTGGGCTTGCACCCACGCCGGTTTTCAAGACCGGTGCCTTAAACCACTCGGCCACCCCTCCCGCTCTTCGCTTCATCGCGGGTTGCCGCGAAGAAGCCCGGCACCGTATCTGCGGCCGCCAAAGCTCTCAAGCCTGCCGCTGGGTTGCCCTGAAGCGTGCCGCGCTTTTACCCAATCCTAAGCGGGCTTTGCCATCGTTGTGACGACTTGGCGCCAAGCTGCGCCTCTAAGCTGCGGCGCTATTGGTGCAGCGAACGGTGGCGATCGAGGGCATGCAAGTGCGTGCGGTGGGCGTGATCTCTGCGAGCGCGCGCAGGGCTGGCCTTAGTCGCCGGCCCCGGCGCGAGCCCGGCAACCGGCGCTTTAGCCCTACAACTCTGCTGCTTCTTGCGACCGCTGCGATCGGCGGCTGCTCGGACTTCGACGGCCCCGATCCGAAGTATGGCGTCTCCGCGAGCCCCCGCGTCGTCGCGGGGCGCGAGGTGGCGAAGGGCGGCGGCGACTACAAGGTCGGCCGCCCCTACAAGGTGGCAGGGCGCTGGTATGTGCCGCGCGAGGCCCCGAGCTACGACCGCACCGGTATCGCATCCTGGTACGGCTCGGCCTTCCATGGCCGCCGCACCGCCAACGGCGAGGTGTTCGACATGGGCGCCTTGACGGCGGGGCATCCGACGCTGCCGCTGCCGTCCTACGCCTACGTCACCAATTTGCAGAACGGCCGCACCATCATGGTGCGCATCAACGACCGCGGCCCCTACGTCAACGACCGCATCATCGACTTGTCGTGGCGGTCGGCGAAGGAGCTTGGCTATGCTGGCCACGGGCTCGCGCGCGTGCGCGTGCGCTATGCGGGGCCGGCGCCGCTCAGCGGCTCGGATGTGACTGAACGGCAGTATCTCGCGGCGCAATCCTGGCACGGGCCGGGCAATCAGAATCAGGCGGTCGCACAGAATGAGCGCACCGAGCCGCCGCTCGACGCGATGGCCGCGCTCGAATCGGATCCCAACTGGTCGGTGGCGGGCTACCGGCAGCGTCTCAATGGCCAGGGCACCAAGGGTGCAACGCGCGAAGCGTTGGGCGGACCCCAGTCCACGATCATCGATGTTGGCCCGTTCGCCACGCTGGCGGAGGCCGAACGCATGCGCCACGTGCTGAAGGATACCGCGTTGGCCGTCATCGACAATACGGGGACCGACGAGTTCCCCGCCTACCGCGTGCGCGCCATCCCGTTGAATGGGCCTTCCGCCGAGGGGGCCAGCGAGCCGATTCAGCAGCTCGGCGCCGCACTCGGCGAGCCTGCGTCGCGGTAGCTTAGGGGTCGTTCAGCTATGCCGTTGACTTGAGCCGTGTGGTGATTTGATAGTCGACAGGCATCCGATTTCCTCCAGAGGTGCAAGGGGAGCCATGCCTGGATTGGAGAATTGGCGCGCGCGCCGGGCGCTTCTCGGTGCTCTCGCGCTCGTCGGCGCCGTGATTGCACTGGCCGCATCCGTGCGGGCCGCTCCGACCGACACCGGGATCTTTGCGACGCGCGCGCGGTCGGCGGTGCTGATGGATGGCGATACGGGCGCCATACTCTTTCAACACAACGCCGATGAGCTGCTGCCGCCTGCGAGCGTCACCAAGCTGATGACGCTCGAGATCGCGTTCCAGGCGATCAAGGACAACCGTCTTAAGCTCGACGACGACTGCACCATGAGCGTGCACGCGTGGAAGACCGGCGGCGCACCCTCGCGCACGTCATCGATGTTCGTGCCGGTCAACAAGACGGCCAAGGTCGAAGAGCTCATCCGCGGCATGATCGTCCAGTCCGCCAACGACGCGGCGATCGCGCTCGCGGAATGCATGGCGGGCACGGAGGATAACTTCGCCAAGCGCATGAACGTGGAAGGCAAGAAGATCGGGCTCACGCGGTCGGTGTTCAAGAACCCGTCGGGGCTGTTTGATCCCGACCACGTGATGAACGCGCGCGAGATCGGGAAGCTCGCCTACTACATCATCAAGACGCACCCGGAGTTCTACAAATACTTCTCGGAGAAAGAGTTCGCCTACAGCAAGTTCAAATTCCGCAACCGCAACCCGCTGCTGTTCGCCGACATCGGTGCCGATGGCCTCAAGACCGGCCAGCTCAAGGAATCGGGCTTCCACCTCGTCGGCTCGGCGGTGCAGGGCGACAAGCGCCTGATCGCGGTCGTCATGGGGCTGCCGAGCCCGGAACAGGGCGGCGCGGAAGCGCAGCGCCTGCTCGACTGGGGCTTCAAGGCATTCGCTCCGTTCAAACTGTTCGACGACGGCGAGATCGTGTCGCGCGCGCGCGTCTGGGGCGGCCAGAGCTTCTACGTGCCGGTGACCGGGAAGGGGCCGATCATGGTGATCCTGCCGCGGGTGCCGGTGAACCCGAAGCTCAAGGCGGAGATCACGTACGCCGGGCCGCTGAAACCGCCGATCAAGAAAGGCGACCGGGTGGCGACCTTGCGCGTGACGAGCCCGACCGGGTCGGTCAATGAGGTGCCGCTGTACGCGGCCGAGGACGTGGAGTCCGGCGGCATCATGCGCCGCGGCCTCGACTCGCTTGCCCATCTCGCGTTCGGCTGGGTGCTCTAGCTCGGCTGCGGCCGGCATGTTAGGCACGGGCCCTCGGCTTGGCTTCAAGCGGGCGGCGACATGGCGGTCGGCAAGTTCATCACCTTCGAAGGCGGGGAGGGGTCGGGGAAGTCGACCCAGGCCCGGCGTCTCGCCGACCAGCTATGGAAAGTCGGCATCCACACGATGGTGACGCGCGAGCCGGGTGGCTCACCCTTCGCCGAGGCCATGCGCAAGGTCATCCTCGATCCCGAGATGCCGCCGCACTCGGCGCTCTCGGAAGCCCTGCTGTTCTATTCGGCGCGCGCCGATCACCTCGACAAGACCATCCGTCCCGCGCTCAACGAGGGCCTGTGGGTCATCTGCGACCGCTTCTCGGATTCGACCCGCGTCTATCAGAGCGAGGCCGGCGGCCTGCCGGGGGAGGTCATCGACATTCTCGACGAGATGGTCGTGGCGCCGACGACGCCGGACTTGACCCTCATCCTCGATCTCCCGGCCGAGCTGGGGCTTGGGCGGGCGCTGGGCCGGCGCGTGCACGGGAGCAATCCCGACACCGAGGCCGATGCCTACGAGAAGCGCGACCTGGCTTTCCACTGGCGGCTGCGCGAAGCGTTCACGGCGATCGCGCGTGCCGAGCCTAAACGCTGCGTGCTGATCGATGCGACGACAGACGAGAGCAACGTGTTTGCCGCCGTGTGGCAGGCCGTGCAGTCGCGTCTCCTGGTGGGGGCGCGCTGATGGCGCGCGCCGCCGCCACCGTGGAGATCGACGAGCTGCCGGAGGCGGACCGGCTCGAAGGCTTCCCGCATCCGCGGCAGACGAAGAAACTGTTCGGGCACGAGGCGGCCGAACGCGTCCTCGCAGAGTCGCTCAGCGACGGCCGCATGCACCACGCATGGCTCGTCTGCGGCCGGCAGGGGATCGGCAAGGCGACGCTCGCCTACCGGTTCGCTCGTGCGGCGCTCGCGCAGCCAAGTGAGCGCGCTGCCAACGGGCAAAGCCTCGAGGTTGGCGAAGACACCAGCGCTGCCCGCCAGGTGCGCGCGCTCTCGCATCCGGGTCTGCTCGTGCTGCGCCGTCCCTATGACGAGAAGGGGAAGCGCTTCGCCGCCAGCATCCCCATCGACGAGGTGCGCCGGTTGCGCTCGTTCCTATCGCATCGCGCGGGCGAGGAGGCCTGGCGCGTCGTCATTGTCGATGAGGCAAACGAGCTCAACGTCAACGCAGCCAACGCGCTTCTGAAGTCGCTGGAAGAGCCCCCGGCGCGCGCTGTATTCCTGCTCGTGTCCTCCGCTCCCGGGCGGCTCTTGCCAACCATCCGCTCGCGTTGCCGCATGCTGTCGCTGCAGCCGCTTTCTCCCGCCGATCTGCGCGCAGCGGCGACGCAGGCCTTCGAGGCGTCCGGCACTACTGCGCCGGATGCGGCGGCCTGGCCCCCGCTCGAGCGACTCGCGGAGGGGAGCGTCGGGCGCCTTCTCAGCCTGCAGGGTGCGGGAGGACTCGAGCTCAACGAGCGCATCATAAGCCTCGTGGCGAGCCTGCCGCGCGTCGACTGGCGCGCCGTGCATGCGCTTTCGGACGAGCTGCAGCCAACGGCCGCGCAGGCGCGCTTCGAGCTGTTCTACGAGCTTCTGCTCGATTATGTCGGCCGCCTTGTGCGCGCTCAGGCAAGCGGGGAGGGGCCCAGGGATGACAAGGAAGCGGCCGCGCGGCTCATTGGCGAGGGCCGGCTTGCCTCGTTTGCCGGGCTGTGGGAAAGAATTGGCCGCGAGAAGACCGATGCGCTGGCGCTCAATCTCGACCGCAAGGCTCTGATTTTGGAGACCTTCGCGGGATTGGCTGCCGCCGCCCAGGACCGCAAACCCGGCTAGCAGATGCATTTCATGCGCAGGTCGAGACACCAGGTGAGCCGCTCCGCCCGAATGTGAGGCGAGGAGCGACGGCACATGCCTCACGTCGAACCCTGTCTTTCACCATCTGTCAGCACGAGGACTGAAGTCCCATGAGCGGGCGCGCGAAATTCTACATCACGACCGCGATCTCCTATCCCAACGGCGAGCCTCACATCGGCCACGCCTACGAGGCGATTGCCACCGATGCCATTGCACGCTTCGAGCGGCTCGACGGCAAGGATGTCTTCTTCCTCACCGGCACCGACGAGCACGGCCTCAAGATGAAGCAGACAGCGGCCAAGGCTGGTCTCACGCCGCGCGAGCTCGCGGACCGCAACACCAAACGATTTCGTGAGATGGCGGGGCTGCTCGGCCTCTCCAACGACGACTTCATCCGCACGACCGAGCCGCGCCACCATGCGGCCTCGATCGAGATCTGGCGGCGCATGGAGAAGGCCGGCGACATCTTCCTCAAGAACTACGGCGGCTGGTACTCGGTGCGCGACGAGGCCTACTACAACGAGAGCGAGACGACCGTCGGCGACGACAAGGTTCGCCGTGGGCCGCAGGGCACGCCGGTGGAGTGGACGGAGGAGGAGACGTATTTCTTCAAGCTGTCCGACTACGAGGACAGGCTGCTCAAGCACTATGAGCAGAACCCCGACTTCATCCTGCCGCCCGAGCGCCGCAACGAGGTCGTGAGCTTCGTCAAAGGCGGCCTCGAGGATCTCTCCATCTCGCGCACGACGCTCGACTGGGGCATCCCGGTGCCGGCGCCGAAGCGCGAGGACGGGGAGAACTCGCCGGCGCACGTGATGTACGTGTGGGTCGACGCGCTGACGAACTATCTGACCGGCGTCGGCTTCCCCGACGAGACGAGCCCGCTGCTGGCCCTACTGGCCGGCGGACGTGCACGTCATCGGCAAGGACATCTTGCGCTTTCACGCGGTCTATTGGCCGGCGTTCCTGATGTCGGCCGGGCTGCCAATGCCCAAGCGCGTGTTCAGCCACGGCTTTGTTCTGAGCAAGGGCGAGAAGATGTCGAAGTCGGTCGGCAACGTCGTCGATCCGTTCGATCTCGTGCACGCCTACGGGCTCGATCCGGTGCGCTACTTCTTCCTGCGCGAGGTGAACTTCGGCCAGGACGGCAACTACAGCCCCGAGGCCATCGCCAACCGCATCAACGCCGACCTCGCCAACGACCTCGGCAACCTGGCGCAGCGCTCGCTGTCGATGATCGCCAAAAACTGCGGCGGCACGGTTCCGGAGCCGGGCGAGCTTACCGACGCGGACAAGACGATCCTCGCGTCGGCGGATGCGCTCTACGCAAAGGCGCGCGAGGCCATGGATCGGCAGGCGATCACCAAATACCTCGACGCCGTCTGGGCAGTGGTCGCGGATGCCAACCGCTACTTTGCAGGTGAGGAGCCGTGGGCGAAGAAGAAGACCGACTTCAAGCGCATGGAGACGATCCTCTATGTTACGGCCGAGGTCGTGCGCCAGGTGGCCATCCTGGCAAAGCCCGTGATGCCGCAGTCCGCCCGCAAGCTTCTGGAAATTCTCGGCCAGCCGGACGATATGCGTTCCTTCAAGGCGCTGGGTGCGGCAGGCCGGCTGGTGCCCGGCACGGTTCTGCCCGAGCCGCAGGGCGTGTTCCCGCGCTACGTCGAGCCCGAGGCTGACGACGACGGCGGCCCGGGCGCCGAGCCCAAACCGAAGCAGAAGGCGGCGAAGAAGAAAGCGTGATGCTCGTCGATCACCACTGTCACCTGGATTTCCCGCAGCTCGCGCAGGAGCGCGAGGCGCTGCTTGCGCGGGCGCGGGAAGCGGGCGTCGGCGTTATCGTCACCATCTCGACGCGCATCCGCCAGTTGCCGGAGCTCATCGCCATCGCGGAGGCGCACCCCAACGTCTATTGCTCGGTCGGCACGCATCCCCACAACGCGCACGAGGAGCTCGACATCCCGCTCGAGGAGATCGTGCGCCTCTCCGCGCACCCGAAGGTGGTCGCCATCGGCGAAGCGGGCCTCGACTACTACTACAAGCACTCGACGCCCGAGGCGCAGGCGGAAGGCTTCCGCCGCCACATCGCGGCGGCGCGGATTACCGGCCTGCCGCTCGAAATCCATACGCGCGATGCCGATGACGACACCGCGGCCATCCTCGAGGACGAGCACGCCAAGGGGCCGTTCCCGGCGATCCTGCACTGCTACACGGGCGGGGCGGACCTGGCGCAACGAGCCTTGAAGCTCGGTCTTTACGTGTCGTTCACAGGCGTCGTCACCTTCAAGAAGTCGGAGGCCCTGCGCGAAATCGCCAAATCCGTGCCGCTCGACCGTCTCCTGGTCGAGACCGACGCGCCGTTCCTCGCGCCCGAGCCCTATCGCGGCAAGGTCAACGAGCCGTCCTACGTGGTCCATACCGCGCGGACGCTCGCACAAGTGAAGGGCGTATCGCCGGACGAGCTTGCAGCGGCGACGACAGCAAACTTCTTCCGGCTGTTCGGCAAGGTGCCGCGTCCGCGAACCGCGGATACCGCCGCCGCATGAGCTTGCGCGCCACGATCCTCGGCTGCGGGTCTTCCGGCGGCGTGCCGCGGCTGGGCGCGATGTGGGGCGCCTGCGATCCGCAAAACCCCAGGAACCGCCGCCGCCGCTGCGGGCTTCTCGTCGAGCGGCTGGGCCAGGGGCGCCGCCACACTACCGTGCTCGTCGATACCTCGCCCGATCTGCGCGAGCAGCTCCTCGGCGTGCGCGCCGAAGCGCTCGACGGCGTGCTCTACACGCATGACCATGCCGATCACACGCACGGCATCGACGATCTGCGCATGCTCGCCTACGCCATGAAGCGGCGCATCGACGTGTGGGCCGACGCCGGCACGCTCGCGAGCCTGGAGGGCCGCTTCAACTATTGCTTCTCGACGCCGCCCGGTTCCGGTTATGCGCCGATCCTCAGTGCGCATACGCTCAACCCGCCGCAGCCGGTCCGCATCGAAGGGCCGACGGGAATTATCGAGGCGATCCCGGTTCCGCAGACGCATGGCGAGATGGGCTCGCTCGGGTTCCGCTTCGGCGGCCTCGCCTACTCACCCGATATCAGCGACGTGCCCGACGGCACCGCCGCGTTGCTGCAGGATCTCGACGTCTGGATCGTCGATGCCTTGCGCTTCACGCCGCATCCGAGCCACTTCAGCGTCAAGCAGGCGCTCGCCTGGATCGAGCGCCTGAAGCCGAAGCGCGCAATCCTCACCCACATGACGACCGACCTCGACTACGAGGCGCTGCGGCGCGAGCTGCCCGAAGGCGTCGAGCCCGCCTACGACGGCATGGTCATCGAGTTCGAGTGATCGAGGGGCCGGTCTTTGGAGGCTCAGTCGTCGCTGTTGGCCGGCACCGACAGCTTCGGCTTCTGCCATTCGCGGAAGCTGACGACACAGCCGTTGAAGGTGCACTGCGGCGACGCGAGGTCGAGGAACAGCGGCACCACGTCCTCCGGCGTCGGCAGCGTCATCGGGTCCTCGCCCGGAAAGGCCTTGGCGCGCATCTGTGTGCGCACCGGCCCCGGGTTGACGAGGTTGACGCGCAAGGGCGTGCTCGCGACCTCGTTGGCGTAGGTCTTGATGAGCGCCTCGAGGCCGGCCTTGGAGACGGCATACGGCCCCCAATAGGCGTTCTTGGCCGACGAAGCGCCGGCAGTGACGAACACCGCGCGCCCTCCGTCGGAGCGCTTCAGCAACGGATCGAGCGAGCGGATCAGGCGCCAGTTGGCCGATAGGTTGGTCTCGATCACCGCGTTCCACGCATCCTCGGTGACGTGATGCAGCGGCGACAGCGGCCCGAGGATGCCGGCGCTGCTGATGAGAATGTCGAGCTTGCCCCAGCGCTGGTAGAGCGTTGGACCGAGCTGGTCGACTTTGTCGCCCCTGCGGATGTCGAGCTCGATGAGCGTCGCTTTGCCGCCGAAAGCGCGGATCTCGTCGTCGAGCTCTTCGAGCCCGCCGATGGTGCGCGCGGCAATGACGACGTGCGCGCCTTGCCGGGCAAGCTCCAGCGCCACGGCACGGCCGATGCCGCGGGAAGCGCCGGTCACGAGCGCCAGGCGATCTTTGAAAGGTTTCTTATCTTGCATGCCTGGTTCGGGCGCTGGCGTCAGCCGTCTCAACGACTGCTAGCTGCCGCCCACGCGCGAGGCAAGCCCCGGCGCTGAGAGTGGTTTCCAGGAACTGCCGGAACTAGGACGAAAGTCGAGGTGGCTAGCCAACCTCTGCCAGCAGGGAGAGCTGGCGCGGCACCGTTTGCCCGCTTTGATCGGTAAGCGCGGTCGGATACTCGCCGGTGAAGCAATGGTCGGTGAACTGCGGGCTGCGCGCGTCGCGGTGGTCGTGGCCGACCGCGCGGTAGATGCCTTCGACGGAGAGAAAGGCGAGGCTGTCGGCGCCGAGGAACTGGCGCATGCCCTCCAGGTCCTTGTTGGCCGCGAGCAGGTCGATCTTATCGGGCGTGTCGATGCCGTAGTAGTCGGGGTGCGTGATCGGCGGCGAGGCGATGCGCATGTGCACCTCGCGGGCGCCGGCCTCGTACATGAGCTGCACGATTTTCTTCGAGGTGGTGCCGCGCACGACGCTGTCGTCGACGAGCACGATGCGGTTGCCGCGGATGACGCTGGCATTCGCCGAATGCTTGAGCTTGACGCCGAGCGCGCGGATACGCTGCTCCGGCTCGATGAAGGTGCGCCCGATGTAGTGGTTGCGGATGATGCCGAGCTCGAAGGGGACGTCGGAGGCTTGCGCAAAGCCAATTGCCGCCGGCACCCCCGAGTCGGGGATCGGCACGATCACGTCGGCGCCCGGGGCCGGAGCCTCGCGCGCCAGCTGCACGCCCATCTGCTTGCGGATGTCGTAGACGGTACGCCCGTTGATGACGGAGTCGGGCCGCGCGAAATAGATGTACTCGAAGATGCAGGGCCGCGCCGGGCGCATGGGGAAGGGGCGATGGCTTTCGAGGCCGGCTTCGGTGATGACGACGACCTCGCCATTCTCCACCTCGCGCAGGAACTCCGCGCCGACCATGTCGAGCGCGCAGGTCTCGGAGGCGAGCACGTAGGAGGAGCCGAGCCGGCCAATGACGAGCGGGCGGATGCCGACGGGATCGCGCGCGCCGATCAGCATCTCGTTGGTCAGACACACGAGCGCATAGGCGCCTTCGATCTGGCGCAGCGCTTCCACGAAGCGCTCGACGATGCGGCGCTTCTGCGAGCGCGACAGGAGATGCAGGATGACCTCGGTATCGGAGGTCGACTGGCAGATGGCGCCGGAGGAGATGAGCTCTTGGCGCAGGGTGAGGGCGTTCGTGAGGTTGCCGTTGTGGGCGACGGCGAAGCCGCCGGTGTCGATATCGGCAAACAGCGGCTGCACGTTGCGCAGGACGGGATCGCCGCAGGTCGAATAGCGATTGTGGCCGATGGCGATGTGGCCCTGCAGGCGCTGGATGACGCTGGCGCGGCTGAAGTTGTCGCCGACGAGGCCCATGCGGCGCTCGGAGTGAAACTGCCGGCCGTCGTAGGCGACGATGCCGCAGGCTTCCTGTCCGCGATGCTGGAGGGCGTGTAGGCCGAGCGCGGCGATGGCGGCGGCGTCGGGGTGCCCAAAAACACCAAAGACCCCGCATTCCTCGCGGAGTCTGTCGTCGTCGTGGCGCGAGGGAGCCGGATCGCCCCGTTGCACGTCCGCTTCGAGCCGAAGAGTCATGGTCACCTCCCGCTGGTGGCCTGCCGCTGCCCGACGAAGGTACTTTTCCGTTAACGCTCGCAGGTGCACGCCGGTCACATCTGCCGCGCCCCCGGCACGTGACACAAATATGATCTTTTGCCGGCGCTTCAAGCGCTAATTCGTCGCCCCCGGCCTTTTTCAGGGGGCCTGTTGTTCCTCCGGCGGCTGAGCGGGCTGCTCGCCGGGCGGTGCCGTCAACGAGGATGGCAGGTGCGATTCGAGCACCGAGCGCAGCGTATCCCCGGTCGCCTTGATATAAGGCAGCGACTTTGCTTCGCGCACCCATGGGAAATGCGTGTTCGGATCGGGGAAGAACGCCTCGTAGAACATGTAGGGGACGACGATGAGGATGAAGCCGCGCAGCACGCCGAAAATGAACCCGAGCACGCGGTCGATCATGCCGATGCGGCTGTCGAGAATCGCGTCCGAGATGCGTGCTGTGATGAGATGCACCACGATGAGCACGATGAGAAAGATGACGGCGCCGACCACGATCTGCGCGACCGCGACCTGCGTGCCCATCTGCTGCGCCAGATCCTGGGCGACCGGCTTGTGGTAAATGACGAAATAGAGAACCGCGGCAGCAGCTATGACCCAGGAGACGATCGACAGCATCTCGCGCGCAAAGCCGCGGTACATCGCCAGCAGGCCGGAGATGAAGCACACGGCAAGCAGCGCGGCGTCGAGATAGGTGATCGGTCCCAGCATGATTGCCCCGGATTTTCGCAGCTCAATAAAGGCTTCGGCCGCAGCTTGTCAGTCGCATGGCGGGCCCCCGTCCGCAAGCTCCCTCAGGTGCGAGATGCGCCCGAGCTTGAGCTTGGCTGCGGCGCCGTCGATCTCGCCCCGGGCCGGCACGACGGCCTGGCGAAAGCCCAGCTTTTGCGCCTCCTTGAGGCGGAGCCCCATGAGCGGAGTAGCGTTCACGGCGCCCGACAGCGACACCTCGCCGAAGTGCACCCGGTGTCGCGGAATCGCAACACCCGAGAGCGATGACAACAGCGCCGCGGCGGCCGCGAGATCGGCGGCGGGCTCGGTGATCTTCAGGCCGCCGGCCACATTGAGGTAGACGTCGTGGCCGGAGAAGGCGACGCCGGCGCGCGCCTCGAGGACGGCGAGCAGCATCGACAGCCGGTTCGCATCCCAGCCGACGACCGCGCGGCGCGGCGTGCCGAGGCCCGAGGGCGCGACGAGGGCCTGGATCTCGACCAGCAGCGGCCGCGTTCCTTCCATGCCGGCAAAGATGGCGGCGCCCGGGCTCGAGGCCTCACGGTCGCCGAGGAACAGCTCCGACGGGTTGGAGACCTGGCGCAAGCCCTCCGACGCCATCTCGAACACGCCGATCTCGTCGGTCGCGCCGAAGCGGTTCTTGACCGCGCGCAGGATGCGGTAGGAGTGGCCGCGATCGCCTTCGAAATACAACACGGTGTCGACCATGTGCTCGATCACCTTCGGCCCAGCGATCTGGCCGTCCTTGGTCACGTGGCCGACAAGCAGCAGCGCGCTGCCGGCTCGCTTGGCGTGGCGGATGAGCGCCTGGGCGGCGGCGCGGACCTGGCTCACGGTGCCGGGTGCGGCCTCGATCGCCTCGGCCCAAAGCGTCTGGATCGAGTCGATGACGACGAGGTCGGCAGGCTTGCCGTGCTCCAGCGTGGCGAGGATGCTGGCAAGGCTCGTCTCGCACGCAAGCTCGACGGGCGCGTCGGAGAGACCGAGCCGCTCGGCGCGCAAGCGCACCTGTGCTGCGGCCTCCTCGCCCGAGAAATAGATGGCGCGGCGGCCAGCGCGGGAAAGCGAGGCTGCAAGCTGCAAAAGCAGCGTCGATTTGCCGATGCCCGGCTCGCCGCCGATGAGCAGCGCCGAGCCCGGCACGATGCCGCCGCCGGTGACGCGATCGAGCTCGGTGAGACCGGTCGAGAAGCGCGGGGCCTCGCCGGTGCGCCCCTTGAGGCCCTCCAAGGCGATGACGCGCCCGCTGCCCCCCTTGCGCGCGAGCCCGGAGCCCGGCGGCGCGACGACGTCCGCCTCCTCGATCAGCGTGTTCCACTCCTCGCACGAGGGGCACTTGCCGGCCCAGCGTGGGGAAACGGCGCCGCAGTTCTGGCACACGAAGGTCGACTTGCTGAGTTTCGCCATGCCCGATCAGTTCGCCTCGTCGAGATAGATGCGGTGGAAGCGCGGTCCGAGCCGCGTCAGCACCTCATAGCCGATGGTCTTGGCGCTTATACCCACGCTCTCGATGGGCAGCTCGGGCGCGACGAGATCGGCCCAGTCGCCGCGCGTAGGCGCATGCTCTCCGAGGTCCGTCACGTCGACGGTGATGAGGTCCATGGACACGCGGCCAATGATAGGCGCGCGTCTGCCGCCGATCAGCACCGCGCCGCCGGGCGCGTCGTTGGTTGCGCTGGCGTGGCGGAACACGCCGTCGGCGTAGCCGGCGGCGATGGTGGCGATGCGGCGCGCTGAAGTTGCGTGATAGCTCGCCGAATAGCCGATGCGCCCGCCTGCGGGCACGTCGTGCACCTGCAGGATGCGTGCGCTGACGCGAACGACCGGACGCACCGGCATGACGCGCTGGGGTGCTGCCTGGCCGCCATAGAGCGCGTAGCCGGGGCGCACGAGATCGAAGTGGAACGCGGGGCCGAGCATCAGGCCGTCGGAGGCGGCAAGGCTCGAGCGCGTCGGGGGGAGCTGCGCGCGCAGCCGCGTGAAGGTATCGAGCTGCTCCTGGTTCATCGGATGGCCGGCCTCGTCGGCACAGGCGAGGTGGCTCATGACGAGGGCGAGCTCGAGCTGGCGCAAGAGTACGGTGTCGCCCGCAAGACGAGCGACCTCGCCAGCATGCAGGCCGAGGCGGTTGAGGCCGGTGTCGAGCTGCAGCGCCGCGGGCGGGGCGCGGCGCGCACCCGCGCCGAGCGAGACCCAGGCGCGAATCTCATCGAGGCTCGAGAGCACGGGAATCGCGCACAGGTTCGCCACGTGCTTCTCGGTGCGCGGCAGCAGCCCGTCGAGGATGAAGATGGCGGCGCCGGGCGCCAGTGCGCGGGCGCTGTGCGCCTCCTCCAGCGTCGCCACGAAGAACGTGCGGCAGCCGGCATCGAGCAGCGCCGGGATCACACGCGCGGCGCCGAGGCCGTAGGCGTCAGCCTTGACCACAGCCGCGCATTCGGCCGGCGCCACATGGCGTGCGAGCGCGCGCCAGTTTGCGCGCACCTGCGTGAGGTCGATGGTGATGACGCCGGTTGCCCCTGCGGGCACGTCCGCAACGCGCGGCGCCGGCTTTTCGGCGTCGGCGTGTGGCGTCGGGCGGACGTGAATGTCGTGCACGGGACGTCTCCCCGAGAAGCCGAATAGGCCTCTCTCTGTAGCGGAGAATCGCGGTGCAAACGAGGCCGTTATCGGATGTAGTCGGGGGTCTGGTGGTGGCGCTCCAGGTTGGAAAACCTCGTGAATTGACCTTCGAACGCCAGCTGCACGCTGCCCGTGGGGCCGTGGCGTTGCTTGCCGATGATGACCTCGGCCTTGCCGTGCACGCGGCTCATCTCGTTCATCCATTCCCCGAACTTGGCATCCGTCTCGTCGGGCTTGCGGCGCTCCACGTAATATTCCTCGCGGAACACGAACATGACGACGTCGGCGTCCTGCTCGATCGAGCCCGACTCGCGCAAGTCGGACAGCTGGGGCCGCTTGTCGTCGCGTTGCTCGACCTGACGCGAGAGCTGGGAGAGCGCGATGATCGGGACGTTGAGCTCCTTGGCGAGGGCCTTGAGGCCCGTGGTGATCTCGGAGACCTCCTGCACGCGGCCATCGCTCAAGCGCTTGTGGCCGGTCAGGAGCTGCAGGTAGTCGACGACGAGGAGCCCGAGGCCTTTCTGGCGCTTCAGCTTGCGCGCACGCGCGGCGAGCTGGGCGATCGAAATACCGCCGGTCTGATCGATGTAGAGCGGAATTTGGCTCATCGTCTGCGAGACGAGCACGAGCTTGGCAAATTCGTCTTCTTTGATCATGCCGCGGCGGATCTTCTCCGAAGAGACCTCGGTCTGCTCGGAGAGGATGCGGGTGGCAAGCTGCTCGGCCGACATTTCGAGCGAGAAGAAGCCGACGATGGCGCCGTCGACGGTCTTGTCGGAGCCGTCGGTTTGCCGCTCAACCCTGTGCTGCTTGGCGATGTTGTAGGCAATGTTGGTCGCGAGCGCGGTCTTGCCCATCGAAGGGCGCCCGGCGAGGATGATGAGGTCTGACGGCTGCAGGCCGCCGAGCTTGGCGTCGAGATCGGTCAGGCCGGTCGCAAGGCCCGAAAGGTGGCCCGAGCGCTGGAACGCGGCGTTCGCCATGTCGATGGCGTTGGTGAGGGCTGAGCCGAAGCCCAGGAAGCCCTGGCCGTACTTGCGCTGCTCGGCGAGATCGTAGAGCCGCGTCTCCGCTTCCTGGATCTGCGTCTGCGGCGTGAAGTCGACGGGGCTGTCGTAGGCACCCGTGACCATGTCCTCGCCGATGATGATGAGCGCGCGGCGCGTGGCGAGGTCGTAGACGGTGCGGCCGTAGTCCTCGGCGTTGATGATGGTGGTCGCGTTGGCGGCGAGCGTGCCGAGGTACTGCGGCACCGTCAGATTGGGCGAGATCGGCTCGGCCCGCTCGAAGAACGTGCGCAGCGTAATCGGGGTCGCGTTCTTGCCGGCGTGAATGATCTTCGCCGCCGTCTCGAAGATCTGCTGGTGCAGCGGATCAAAGAAATGGTGCGGCTCCAGGAACGACGACACCCGGTCCATCGCCTCGTTGTTGACGAGGATGGCGCCGAGCAAAGCCTGCTCGGCCTCCAGGTTGTGCGGGGCTTGCCGGAACGGGACGGCGTCATCGGCGGAGGCCGACTTGAGCCGGTCGGAAACGAGGATCGCTTTTTGTGCCATGCGGCGGAACCTATCCGATTCCGCCCGGGCGCCGTCGAGCCGTCAAGGGGGCTCGTCCCCGCTATGCACACGGGCGCGCGAATTCGCTTGGCCGGCGCGAATCGGGTGTCCGCGCCGGCCTAAGTGCCTCAGGCGCCCTCGCCTTCACTCGGCGCCTCGCCCTCCGCCGGGGCCGCGCCTTCCTCGAACATCTCGGGGTTGAAGGTCTCGAGCTCGAGCTTCTCCTCCTTGACGACGGTTACGTCCTCGCCGCGCGACTGGCGCGTGGCCTCGTCCTCGGAACGGGCGACGTTGAGCGTCACCTTGACGACGACCTCCGGGTGCAGCGCGACACTCGTCTCGTGCAGGCCGAGCTCCTTGATCGGGCGCTCCATGATGATCTGGCGGCGATCGACGGTGAAGCCGCCGGCGGTGATCACCTCGGCGATGTCGCGCGTCGAGACCGAGCCGTAGAGCTGGCCGGTATCGCCGGCCGAGCGGATGGCGACGAAGGTCTTTCCGGCGAGCTTCCCGGCGACGGCCTCGGCCTCCTTCTTCAGCTCGAGGTTGTTCGCCTCGAGCTGGTGGCGCTGGGACTCGAAGTGCTTGCGGTTTTCCTCCGTTGCCCGCAGTGCCTTCTTCTGCGGCAGGAGGAAGTTGCGCGCAAAGCCGTCCTTCACGTTGACGACGTCGCCCATCTGGCCGAGGCGGCCGATGCGCTGAAGCAGAATGACTTGCATGGGGATGCTCCTTCTTTCTCTCGATGTTCGGATGTCAGGATTTCGGCGGGGCGCTGCTCGGGGCAGGCGGCTTGCGGATGGGCCAGACGGCATCGGCGAGGCCGAGAAGGGCAAGGCCGAGCGAGGCGAGCGTGTTCACGACAAAGAGGGTGAGGTAGAGGCCCCAAAGCGCGAAGGGGCGCCAGGAGTGCCCCCGCGTCACGTAGTGGACGACAGCAAGGCCCAGGAGCACGTAGGCGAAGAATAACGGACCCGCGAAGCCCGAGCCGATCAGACCCGGCATGCCGGCAAGGAAGGCTGCGCCTGTCGCCACGGCAAACAAGAGCGGCGTGCCGACGGGATATGAAATCGCGGCCAGATCCGGCCATGGGCGCTGCAGGCGCCCGGACGCGAGCGTGATGCGTCCGGCGAGCCACATGTTGAAGAGGAGGCTTCCCATGGTCGAGATGCCGGAAGCGGCGGGGAGCAGCGCAAGCGCGACCGAGGTTGCCTCGTCGATCTCCTGCGGCCCGAGCACGGGCGCGTCGGGCATCTTCGGTAGCTCGTTGTTGACGAACTCCTCGAGCAGGCCCCGTAGCGTCGAGCGGAGTTGGTCGACGTCGGCGCCGAGCAGGAAAAGAGTGAGTACCGAGAAGGCGCCGGCCAGAAGCGCCGCCGCGATCACGATGCGGCCGGCCGGATACCATTCGGTAGCCGCGCCGGTCGTGCGGTTGAGCGAGGCGAGATAGACGAGCACGATGGCGGGAACCGCCTGGCTTGCGGCAAATACTACGGCCGCGGCAGCGCTGCCGGCAGCCCACACGATCGCGGTGCCGGCAATTCCGGCGATGACGGCGATCGTCGGCCCGGCGCCGAATCCCGCGAGGAACAGCGCGAGCGGCGTGAGCAGGAAGAGGAGAAGGCGCGAGAACATCGGGCCCGTGGTCGCCGAGGCGAACACAACCGCCGAGACGAATCCGGCGCCAAGCCCGATGAGGAGCGAATACGGCATTCAGCAGCTGTCCCGCGGTATCGCGGTTAGAGACGGAACGATGTCCGCCCCAACCTTGTCGTCTTATGCGCCCGGGCGGTAGAGCACTCCCTTGGTAAGGGAGAGATCCCGCCGCCCGGTATTAGCTCACTTCAACACGTAAGGCAGCAGGCCCAAGAAGCGCGAGCGCTTGATCGCCTTGGCGAGCTCGCGCTGCTTCTTGGCGGACACGGCCGTGATGCGGCTCGGCACGATCTTGCCGCGTTCGGACACATAACGGCCGAGGAGGCGCACGTCCTTGTAGTCGATCTTCGGCGCATGCTCGCCCGAGAAGGGGCAGGTCTTGCGGCGGCGATGGAACGGCCGGCGGGCGGGGGCCGGTGTGGCGATCTCGGCCATGGTTTAGCTCTCCGAATTCGAATTGCGGTCGGTGCTCGGCGCAGGGCCGGCGGGAGGGGTGTCTCTCGCTTCGCGCGGGGGGCGAGGCGGACGATCGCCGTCGCGCGGAGGCCGGTCGCCATCACGCGGAGGCCGCGCGCGGAAGGTCGAGCCTTCGCGCTCGCCGCCACGGTCGCCACGCGGACCGCCATCGCGATCGCCACGGAAACCTCCGCGGCCGCCACCGCCATCGCGATCGCCGCGGAAGCCGCCACCGCGACCTCCCGGGCCGCCGCGGCCGCCGAAGCCACCGCGATCTCCACGGTCGCCGCGCTCGTCGCGGTCGCTCTTGCGCATCATCGCCGAGGGCTCGGTCTCGTGCTGCTCCACCTTCACGGTGAGGAAACGAATGATCTCGGTCGAGATGCCCATGCGGCGCTCCATCTCGGCCACGGCCGCGGGCGGAGCATCGATGTTCAGCAGCGAGAAGTGCGCCTTGCGGTTCTTCTTGATCTTGTAGGCGAGCGACTTCACGCCCCAATACTCGGACTTGGTGACCTTGCCGCCACCCTGCTCGATGATGTCGGAGTATTCCTTGGTGAGGGCCTCGACCTGAGTATTCGAGACGTCCTGGCGCGCCAGGAAGACATGCTCATAAAGAGCCATGTGCGTGGCCTTTCTTCCGTTTCACTGCCCCGGCGCAAAGCCCCTTATGGACCTGGATTGGCCCAACAGGTCACCCATGAGAGCGAAGACACCGGGAGCCGGGCGCGTGATGCCCAACCGCCTTGCAGGCAGCCCCCCGTTCAGCCTCCAGCCGGAGCGGGTAAGGGGCGCTTTATAGCCGATTTTTCAGGGCCGGCAAGGGCCCGGCGCTACTTCGGCTTGGGTTCCAGGCTGGCGGCGTCGATCAGGACGGGCTCGACGTGCCACATGGTATGGGCGCCGAAGAGGGTGCCCTTCACCAAGACGCGCGCCCCGTCCGCCGGCAAATCGCGCTGGCTCGCCTCGCCCCCGACCTGGAGGCGGCCGACCGGCTTCTCGGTGCCGGTGTTGCCGAAATCGTTGTCGCCTCCCTCTTTGGGTGCATCGACGCAGATCGGCTGGTCCAGCTCGAGGTAGGTATAGAAGAACTCTCCCTGCGCCTCGTGGTGGCCGGTGCCGGACTTGATCACGCCCTCGATCTCCACCGGCTCGTTGTAGCTATAGTGAACGGCGGCGTCGCAGGCTCGAGCGGCAACCGCTCGGCCGGCGAACCCCGCCAGAGCCAGGGCAAGAAGAGCATGGACGGCGACGCGCATTTCGCTGCTCCGGATCAGGTCCCACCCTTGGAAAATAGCACGGGCTATGACGTCGTCGACACCACCCAAGCGCGTTCCCCCGGTGCTTGACAGCCGGAGTTCGCCGGTGTTCTTGCGAGCCAAATCGCAAGGAGTGCCGGTCTCGCATGGCCATTGCATTCATCTTTCCCGGACAAGGCAGCCAGGACGTCGGGATGGGCCGAGAGCTCGCCCAGACCTACGCCTCCGCGCGCGAGGTGTTCGAGGAGGTCGACGCGGCGCTGTCCCAGGATCTCTCCAAGATCATGTGGGAGGGGCCCAAGGAGACGCTGACGCTGACCGAGAACGCGCAGCCCGCGCTCATGGCCGTGTCCATGGCCGTAATGCGCGTGCTCGAGCGTGAGAAGGGCTTCACGCTGAAGGAAAAGGTCAAGTTCGTCGCCGGCCACTCGCTGGGGGAATATTCCGCGCTTGCCGCGGCAGGAGCTTTCTCGCTCGCCGACGCCGCGCGCCTGTTGAAGCTGCGCGGGCAGGCCATGCAGGCGGCGGTTCCCGTCGGCCAGGGTGCGATGACGGCGCTGCTCGGCGTCGGCATCGATGCCGCGCGCAAGGTGGCGGAAGCGGCAGCGCAGGGCGAAGTTTGCCAGGTCGCCAATGACAACGAGCCGACGCAGGTCGTGCTTTCCGGCCAGAAGTCGGCGCTCGACCGGGTCCCCGCGGTCGGCAAGGAATTCGGCGTCCGGCGCGCGGTGCCGCTGCCGGTCTCGGCGCCCTTCCATTGCACGCTGATGCAACCTGCCGCGGATGCGATGGCTAAGGCGCTTGCAGCGGTCGAGATGAGATCGCCGGCGGTCCCCGTCGTCGCCAATGTGCTCGCGGCAGCGATCAGCGATCCCGCCGAGATCAAGAAGCGGCTTGTCGAGCAGGTGACCGGCACCGTGCGCTGGCGCGAGTGTGTTACCTACATGACAGCGAACGGCGTCACGCATTTCTACGAGATCGGCTCCGGCAAGGTCCTCGCGGGTCTTGCCAAGCGCATCGATCCCTCGGTCAACGCGGTGAGCATCGGCTCGCCCGCGGACATCGACGCTGCGCTCGCTCAACTCAACAGTTAGAGGAACGCCATGTTCAATCTCTCGGGCAAGACGGCGCTCGTCACCGGCGCGACCGGCGGCATCGGCGGAGCCATCGCCCGCGCGCTGCATCAGCAGGGTGCGACCGTCGCCATCTCCGGGCGGCAAGCCGAAAAGCTCGAGGAGCTGGCAAAGGAGCTCGGCGATCGCGTGCATGTGCTGCCCTGCGATCTGGGTGACCGCGCCGCGGTGTCGAAACTGATCGACGAGGCGATCGCCAAGCTCGGGCGTCTCGACATCCTCGTCAACAACGCCGGGCTCACGCGCGACAACCTCTTCATGGTGATGAAGGACGAGCAGTGGGACGAGGTGATCGCGGTCAATCTCACGTCCACGTTCATGCTGTGCCGCGCCGCCGCCCGTGCCATGCTGCGGACAAAGCCCGGCTTCGGGCGCATCATCAACATCGCCTCGATCTCCGGCGTGTTCGGCAACCCCGGCCAGGGTAACTATGCCGCCTCCAAGGCCGGCATGATCGGCATGACGAAGTCGCTCGCGCGCGAGGTGGGGTCGCGCAACATCACCGCCAATTGCATCGCGCCGGGCTTCATCGTGACGCCGATGACCCAGGCCCTCAATCAGAAGCAGACGGAGGAAATCGCCAAGATGATTCCCTCCCAGCGCTTCGGAAAGCCCGAGGAGATAGCCGCGGGGGTCGTTTACCTCGCGAGCGAGGAGGCGGCCTACGTCACGGGCCAGACCCTGCATATCAACGGCGGCATGGCGATGATTTAGGCCCCATGCTAGCAAACCATCCCCAGGCTTCCGGCGGACCCTTCCGAAGCGGCGTTTTCTGGAGCATTCTGGCGCCGACGGAAGGCCCTTGCGGATGCTGGCCAAGGCCAGCTAAGTGTGTTAACGAGCCGAACGGTTTCCCGGCCCCTGGCGCTTACGCATACGTTCGCTTGGGCCTTATGTTTGGCCGCTGCACAAGGTGCGAGAAGTTGGATACCCGCGTCGTGTCAGTGCCCGCCAGTCGCGAGCCAGTGCCGATAGAGCAGCAGCGACCGGACCAAGGGCGAACCCAACAGTAACGAACTGCAAATTGCCAAGAGCAACTGACGCGAGGGAAGACGATGAGCGATGTCGCGGAGCGCGTGAAGAAGATTGTCGTGGAGCATTTGGGCGTGGAGGCCGACAAGGTCACCGAGAACGCCAGCTTCATCGACGACCTGGGCGCCGACAGTTTGGACACGGTCGAGCTCGTGATGGCCTTTGAGGAAGAGTTCGGCTGCGAAATTCCCGATGATGCCGCCGAGCACATCCTCACCGTCGGCGATGCGGTGAAATTTCTCGAGAAGAACGCCAGCGCCGCCTGAGGCGTATTTCCCTCATTGCCAGCCTGGGCAAGCCGCGGGGCGCCGGAAGGGGGGCGAAGCGCGGGCTTGTCTTCGGCAATCCGAGCGCGGGGTGAGCCGGGCGGACAGCACGGAAGATCCGAAGGACCAGAATGCGTCGCGTCGTCATCACAGGACTTGGGATGGTCTCGCCCGTGGGGTGCGGCGCTGAGGCCTCGTGGCAGGCACTGATCGCGGGTGCGAATGGGGCGCGCCGCATTACCGAGTTCGAGGTCGACGACCTGACCTGCCAGATCGGCTGCTTCGTTCCGCGCGGTGCCACCGCCGAGGGCAAGTTCAATCCCGACGATTGGATGGAGCCCAAGGAGCAGCGCAAGGTCGACGACTTCATCATCTACGCGATGGCGGCCGCGACGCAGGCGCTCGCCGATTCGGGCTACGCGGCCGACACCTCCGAGAAGCAAGAGCGCACCGGCGTTCTCATCGGCTCCGGCATCGGCGGCCTGTCGGGCATCGCCGACACCTCGCTGCTGCTGCGTGACAAGGGCCCGCGCCGCGTCAGCCCCTTCTTCATCCCCGGCCGCCTCATCAACCTTGCCTCGGGCTATGTCTCGATCAAGCATCAATTGAAGGGGCCGAACCACGCCGTGGTCACCGCCTGCTCGACGGGCGCGCACGCCATCGGCGACGCCGCGCGCCTCGTCGCGCTGGGCGACGCCGACGTGATGGTCGCGGGCGGCGCCGAATCCCCGATCTGCCGCATCGCGGTCGCCGGCTTCACCGCATGCCGAGCGCTCTCGACCGGCTTCAACGATCGGCCCGAGAAGGCGTCGCGCCCTTATGACAAGGACCGCGACGGGTTCGTCATGGGCGAAGGGGCCGGCGTCGTCGTGCTCGAGACGCTCGAGCACGCCAGAGCGCGCGGCGCCAAGATTTACGCCGAGGTCATCGGCTACGGCATGTCGGGCGACGCCTTCCACATTACCGCACCCGCCGCCGACGGCGACGGCGCCTATCGCTGCATGCGGGCCGCGCTAAAGCGGGCCGAGATCGAGGTGAGCGACATCGATTATGTCAACGCACACGGCACCTCGACGCCGATGGGCGACGAGATCGAGCTTGCCGCGGTCGAGCGCCTGTTCGGCAACGCCGCGGGCAAGCTCGCCATGTCGTCGACCAAGTCGGCGACGGGGCATCTGCTGGGCGCCGCCGGCGCCATCGAGGCGATCTTCTCTGTGCTCGCCATTCGCGACAACCTCGCGCCCCCCACCTTGAATCTCGACAACCCGTCGGTCGAGACCGCTATCGATCTCGTGGCGCATACCGCGAAGAAGCGCCCGATCAATACGGTGCTGTCCAACTCTTTTGGCTTCGGCGGGACCAACGCGTCGTTGATTTTGCGCCGGGTCGCATGAGGCGGAGAGGCCACGCCGGTTTAGCGGCGCGGCCGGGGGGCGGTTCGTTCGCGCTTTCGCCACATTTGCCGATAGGGTTCAGACCCATACTCTGCAGACGCCGAGCGGGAACAGCCTCGTCGGTCAACGGAGCGGACCCATGAGCTACACCCGGCCTCCGCGGCTGGAGCCCGAGTATCGCCGGGGCGGCATACGCCCCCGCAGCCCAGCCGAGATGCTCGAGCCTTCGCGCCCGCCGGCTCCGCCGCGCAAGGGCAACGGCCGCGCCAGGCCGACCGCCGTGGGACCGTTCGTCCGCTTCGGCAGCACGCTGTTCACGCTTGCGCTCGCGCTCATGCTCGCCGGCTTAGGCCTTGCGGCGCTGCTCTACCACGAGTTTGAGCGTCCGGGCCCGCTCGAGATTGCGCGCACCGTGGTCGTGCCCGAGGGCCTGAGCAGCAACGAGATCTCCGAGCTCCTGGAGAAGGACGGCATCATCGCGAACCGGTGGCCGTTCATGATCGGCTTCCTCGCCGAGAGCCGGATCGGACCGAAGAAGAAGGTCCTGAAGCACGGCGAATACCTAATCAAGCCGCACGCGAGCATTCGCGAGATCGTCGACGTTCTGTCCGAAGGCAAGGCGGTCCAATACAAGGTGACCATCCCCGAGGGCCTCACGAGCCAGCAGATCGTCGAGCGCCTAAAGGCGGAGGAGAACCTGACGGGCGACATCGCCGCGGTGCCGCCGGAAGGATCGCTCTACCCCGAGACCTACGGCATCGAGAAGGGGATGACGCGGGCCGCACTTCTGGAGCGCATGAAGGAGAAGATGCAGCAGTTCCTCGCGTCGGCGTGGGAGAAGCGCAAGCCGGGGCTGCTTCTCAAGACGCCGCAGGAGGCCGTCGTGTTCGCGTCGATCGTCGAGAAGGAGACCGGGCGTCCCGACGAGCGCGATCGCGTTGCCGCCGTGTTCATGAACCGCCTGCGCAAGGGCATGCGGCTGCAATCGGATCCGACGGTGATCTATGGCCTCGTCGGCGGTCAGGGTCCGCTGGGGCGCTCCTTGACGCGCGCCGACCTCGATCAGAAGTCGTCGCACAACACCTATCAGATCGATGGCCTGCCGCCGACGCCGATCTGCAACCCGGGGCGCTCCGCGATCGAGGCGAGCTTGAACCCGGCGACGACCACCGATCTCTATTTCGTCGCCGACGGCACCGGTGGCCACACGTTCTCCGACACGCTGAAGGAGCACAACGCGGCCGTCTCCAACTGGCGCAAAGTCGAAAAGGAGCGCGCCAAGAAGGAGGCAGCGACCGCGCCTGCCGCCGCGATACCGGCGCCTCCGGCCGCCGCCGACGCCCCCGCACCGGATGCGGCGCCAGCTACGAAGGGCACGGCACCCGTGCCTGTACCCAAGCCCAAGAAGACCACCGCCAAGAAGCAAACGCCTCCGGCCCCATGAGGCGCCGGCCAAGCGCGGCAGCCGAGTAAGTTTCTCTTACCTTGTTGGCCCCCGCGGCTGCCGTTAGATTGCGGCCCGCGCCGGGCGCCCGCCCGGCCGCACGCACCTTGCCGCTGGAAGCGCCCAATGAGCATCAAGAGCATGACGGGGTTTGCCCGCACCGACGGGGCCACCGGCAACGTCTCTTGGCATTGGGAGCTGCGCAGCGTGAACGGCCGCGGGCTCGACCTGCGCCTGCGGCTGCCGACCGGATCGGAGTCGCTCGAGCCGCAAGTTCGCGAGGCGGCGGCCCGGCATCTCACGCGCGGCAGCGTCACCGTCAGCCTGAACGCTGAAACTCGAGGCGGCGTGCAGGAGATCCGGCTCAACGAGCTGGCGCTGCGCCAGGTGCTCAAGGCGACCGACCGCATCCGTCAGCTGACCGATGCCGCTCCGCCGCGCGCTGACGGCCTCATGGCCGTCAAAGGCGTGCTCGAGGTGGCCGAGCGCACGGAGAGTGCGGAGGAGGCGGCCGCGCGCATCCACGCCATGCTCGAAAGCCTGGAGCAAGGTTTGCGGTCGCTCGTGCAGGCGCGCGCCGCCGAAGGCGCCCGCCTCAAGGCCGTGCTCGCAGCTAGCCTCGATGAGATCGCGCGCTTGTTAGAGTTGGTCGAGGCCTCGCCCGCACGGCAACCGGCAGCCATAGAGGCGCGTCTCAAGGAGCAGCTTGCCAAGCTTCTGGATGGCGCCAACATGCTCGATCCCGCGCGCCTGCATCAGGAGGCGGTGCTGCTCGCCACCCGCGCTGACGTCGAGGAGGAATTGAAGCGCCTGAGGGCGCACATCGCGGCCGCGCGCGAGCTCCTGGATGAACCGGGAGCGGTCGGGCGCAAGCTCGACTTCCTCGCCCAGGAGTTCAATCGCGAGGCCAACACTCTGTGCTCGAAGGCAAACGACGTGGACATCACGCGCGCAGGGCTTGCCTTGAAGACCGTTATCGATCAGATGCGCGAGCAAGTGCAGAACATCGAGTGAGCGGCAGCGATGGCAGAGGCACCCAGGATAGAACGGCGCGGGCTCCTGATGGTGCTGTCCTCGCCGTCCGGCGCGGGCAAGACGACGCTCGCCCGCCGGCTCGTCGAGGCTGATGCCGAGATCGCGATGTCTGTCTCGGTGACGACGCGTCCTCCGCGGCCCGGCGAGACGGACGGCCGCGACTATCACTTCATCGACGACAAGCGTTTCGTGCGCATGCGCGAGGGCGGTGAGCTGCTTGAATGGGCGCGCGTGTTCGACAACTTCTACGGTACGCCGCGCGCTCCCGTCGAGGCCGCCATCAAGGGCGGACGCGATATCCTTTTCGACATCGACTGGCAGGGGGCGCAGCAGCTCTCCGAGAAGATGAAGCACGACGTCGTCCGCGTCTTCATCCTGCCGCCGTCGGTCACGGCGCTCGAGCGGCGCCTGCAGACGCGCGCGCAGGACAGCGTCGAGGTCGTTCGCCGCCGCATGGAGGCGGCGTCGGCCGAGATCAGCCATTGGCCGGAGTACGACTACGTGATCGTCAACGCCGACATCGATGGCTCGCTGGCGGGCCTCAAGGCGATCCTCACCGCCGAGCGCCTGAAGCGCGAGCGCCTCGACGGCTTGAGCGCCTTCGTGCGCGAGATGCAGAAGACACTGTAGAGGGCGCCCGAGGACGAGCGGCGGCCCTGCGAAGTCCTTTTCTCGCGTACGGCACAGCGCCATATTTGCAGGCTACAACGGCTTCTCCGATCGGTTGTTAAAGGCGAAAAGCGCGTGCGTCCCGGGTTCCTTCGCCGGCTTCCCCTCTTTGCGTTGTTCCTCTGCGCCGTGGCGGCTCGAGCCGCGGCGGGCGTGCCCGAGTCCGCCGTCACGCTGGGCGACGTCACGCAGAGCGAGATCCGCGCGGCTAAACCCGGGCACGTCCTGCGCATCTACCCGCAGATCGGCGGCGCCAGCTCCAACGCCAAGGCCTACCGCATCCTCTATCGCTCGACCGGCTCCAACGGCGAGCCGATCGCGGTTTCCGGCACCGTCATCTTTCCGGCCGGTCCGGCGCCGCGCGAGGGCCGCAACATCATTGCCTGGGCGCATTACACGACCGGCGTCGCCCAACGCTGCGCGCCGACACTGCTGCCCGATCTCTCCGGCACCATCGCCGGCCTCGACGACATGCTGGCGCATGGCTACGTCGTGGTCGCGACCGACTACGAGGGCCTCGGCGTTCCCGGCGTGCATCCCTATCTCGTCGGCATCAGCGAGGCGCATGCAGTGCTGGACAGCGTGCGCGCCGCGCGCGAGCTCCCCGCCGCGCAGGCCACCCATCGCTTCGCAGTGTGGGGCCATTCGCAGGGCGGGCATGCGGCACTGTTCACAGGAGAGCTTGCAGCCCAGTACGCGCCCGAATTGAAGCTCGTCGGCGTCGCGACTGCGGCCCCTGCAACCTATCTCGTCGACCTGTTCAAGGCCGACCGCGGCACCATAGGCGGCAACAGCCTCACCGCGATGGCGCTGCTGTCGTGGTCGCAGGTGTATCGGCTCCCGCTCGACGGTGTGTTGGCCGCAAACGCCGTTGCGCCGTTCGAGCTGGTCGCGAGCAGTTGCATCCAGTCGATTGCAGAGCTTCTGAAGCTGTCGCAGGTCGAGAAGCCGCTGCAACGCATCTTCCTGAAGGTCGACCCGACCACTCTGCCGGTTTGGCGCGAGATCATGGAGCGCAACACCCCGGGCCAGTCGCCGGCAGGAGCGCCCGTGTTCATCGCGCAGGGAACGGGGGACGTGACGGTGAGGCCCGCGATCACTCTGCGCTTTGCCAAGCAACTGTGCGCCGCCGGAACGCCGGTCGTGCTAACGCAGATGAAGGGTGTGTCCCACAGTTGGATCGCGGAGAAGAGCGCGCACCAGGCCATCAAATGGATGGCCGACCGCTTCGCGGGGCGGCCGGTGCCGAGCGACTGCGGCCACTGACCTAAGCGTGCAGCCCGGTGGCGCGCTCGAAGACGAGCGCCAGGCGCGCGAAATCCTTCACGCTCACGTCCTCGGCGCGCAGTGTCCCCGCGATTCCGACGGCTTCCAGCAACGCCTCGGGATGCTCGACGAGCTGCTTCAGGCTCGAGCGCAGCATCTTGCGCCGCTGCCCGAAGGCTGCGGCCGTGACCTTGGCCAGCACCTTCGCCTGGCAGGGCGGCGTGGGGTCCTTCAATGGCGTGAACGCGACTACGGCCGAGGCAACCTTCGGCGGCGGCGTGAAGGCTTCACGCGGCAGCGTCAGCACGATGCGCGGCTTCGTGCGCCACTGCGCCATCACCGCGAGCCGGCCGTAGGCCTTGGTGCCGGGTGAGGCCACGATGCGCTCGGCGACCTCCTTCTGGAACATGAGCACCATGCGGTCATACCACGGCGGCCACGGCTCGCTTTCGAGCCAGCCGACGAGCAGCAGCGTCGCGACGCCGTAGGGCAGGTTGGCGACGATCACGACCTTGCCGCTGCGATCGTGCAGCAGCTTCGCCCACTGCGCATCGAGCGCGTCGCCGAAGTGCACGTCGAGACGCCCGGGATAGCGCTCGGCGATCTGGGCGAGCGCCGGCCGGCAGCGCTCATCGCGCTCAACCGCCACGACATGGGCCGCACCCTCGAGCAGCAGGGCGCGCGTGAGACCGCCCGGACCGGGCCCGACCTCTACAACTGTCACGCCCGCGAGCGGTCCGCCTTCGCGGGCGATACGGCGCGTGAGATTGAGATCGAGGATGAAGTTCTGGCCGAGGCTCTTCTTGGCCCGCAGGCCGAGCGCGTGGATCACCTCGCGCAGCGGCGGCAGGCCGTCGGGGCTCGCGCCTCCCTCCGACGCGGGCTCTCCGGAAGCGCTCATGGGTGCGGCGCTGCGGCGCGTGCGGAGGCGATTGCGGCCGCGAGCTTCAGGCTCTCGACGAAGCTCGCCGCCGAGGCGCGCCCCTCGCGGGCAATATCGAATGCGGTGCCGTGGTCGGGCGACGTGCGCACGAACGGCAGCCCCAGCGTGACGTTCACGCCGGTATCGAACGCGAGCGTCTTGAAGGGGATCAGGGCCTGATCGTGATACATGGCGATGGCGGCGTCATAGGAACGCCGTGCGGCCGCGTGGAAGAGAGTATCGGCCGGGTGCGGCCCCGTCACCCACAGCCCTTCCGCGCGCAGGTCCGCGATCGCCGGAGCGATGACCTCGATCTCCTCGCGCCCGATGGTGCCCTCCTCGCCCGCATGCGGGTTGAGGCCGGTGACGGCGATACGCGGTGCATCGACGCTGAAGTCGCGCCGCAGCGCCTCATAGGTGATGCGCACCGTCTCGAAGATGAGGGAGCGCGTGATCGATGCAGGCACGCTCGCAAGCGGGCAGTGAACGGTGAGGGGAACGACGCGTAGCGCGTCAGAAGCGAGCATCATGACGGGGCGGAAGCGCTTGCCGGCGTGGTGGCGCTCGGCGAGCGCGCCCAGGAACTGGGTGTGGCCCGCGTAGGGGAAGTCGGCGCTGCCGACGATGTGCTTGGCGATCGGATTGGTGACGATCGCCGCGGCCTCGTGGCGGACGACGGCCGCCGTCGCCTCCTCGATTGCCATGATGATCGCCGCGGCGTTTGCCGCATCCGGCTCGCCCGGGCGCGGGCGCACGCGGCAGGGGACCGGCCGGATCGGCAAGCTGGTGCCGAAGGCATCTAGCCCGGCAGCCGGCGTGGCAACGGGGGTGATCGGCACGGCAAGACCGAGCAGGCGAGCTCGCTCGGCCACGGCCTCGACGTCGCCATAGAGCACGAAGGGGCCGATGCCGTTGTCGCGGCGCTCGCTCCAGGCCTTGAGCGTGATCTCCAGTCCGATGCCGGCCGGGTCGCCCATGCTGACGGCGAGCGGCAGCGGCCGTCTGGTGTCCGGCTCCTGCCCCATCACCGGAACTCGATGTGGGCGTCCTGACGCAGATCCTTGAGGTGCTTCTTGGAAAGGACCTCGAACTCCTTCTGGCGCAACTCGCTCTCGGCGGTCTGGCGCTTGGCATCCTCCGCCTTGATGATCTTGCGGCTGCACACGGCCCACAGCTCGACGCCGCCCTCGCCGATGGTGGGCGGCAGCATTTCGTTGTCGTGCGCTGCGAGCAGGAGGCTGCGCGTCGGCTCGGGAATGGTGCCGGGCCTGCGGTCGCCGAGATCGTCGAAACGGGCGCCGCTGACGCTGCCGGCAAGAGTGCTCGTGCTCTTGCAGTTGTCGAATTTGGCCCGCACGGTCTCTGCGTCACTCAGGCGCTTGGCGATCTGCTTCTGGTCCGGGGGGACGGCGAGAAGGATGCGATGCACGCGCAGCTCCACGTCGTCCTGGCCCTCGGCCGTGGCGACGAAGCGGTCGATGTCGCGGCTCGTAACCGCGATCTGGTGGCCGTAAAGGCGCCGGATCACATCGGCCCACGACAACGATACCTTGATCCGCTGGCGCATGCCGGCGATGTTGGCGCCCATCTTGCTGATGTGGTCGGCGAACTGCGCCGGGGTCATCTTGTTGCGCTCGGCCATGCCGTTGACGATGCGGTCGACGTCATCCTTCTCGGCGACGACGTTGAGGCGGGTTGCCTCCTGCATCTTCAGGCGCTCCTCGATCAATTCATCGAGTGCATGCTGGCGTGCGGTCGGCTTGAACTCGGCCATGACCTGACTCTTCAGGCTTTCGACGAACTGCGCCTGCAACTGCTTCACGCGCGCCTGTTGCTCGGCCTCGGTCTTGGGCGGATCGGCCTGCAGGCGCTTCAGCGCGAAGGCCTTGAACTGGTCGTTGACGTTGCCCGCCTTCAACTTCGCCTGCATGCGCTGCTGCAATTCCGGGGAGCCCAGAAGGGAGAGCGTGACGCGCTCGTCGATCTCGTAGCCGGTGATCGGCTCGTCGTTGATGAGGGCAACGATCGACTGGGTGCCGGGCTTTATCACCGGAATGGTCGGGTCGGCTTTCGCGGTCGTCGTCGGGGCCTCCTCCGCGGGAGGCGTGGTAGCCTTGGCGCCGTGCTTCTTCTTGCCGGGCTTCTTGGCGCCGGTGTCGTCGGTGACCGTCGGCTGCCAGTCGTTGGCCTGCTGCGCCTGCGCGGCAACGATCGAGCTCGCCAGCGCGGCGAGCACGGCCAAGGCCAACACCGCGGCGTGATGAGCTGCGGTCCCGTACGGACGTGAAAAATGCCGCGCCGATGTCATTTCTGAGCGCATTCCGCGAGAGGTCATCTGGTTGGCGAAGCCGGAGAGCTTTCCGACCCGCTACTCTGCCCGACTTATCTACGCGAACCGTGGCGCCCCCGTGGCACTTGGTGTCCCCGCTAGACCCGGCGCGCCCTCGCGCCGCGGGACCGGGACAACGCCGTTAATCTTAGCCGCCGCCCGACGTCTGCTCGCTGAACACATGCTCGAGCACGTTGGTCGAGTAGCCGTACTGAGCCCAGATACTTCAGCTCGAAGCGAACCATGAGCGTCTGGCCGTCGATGATGGTCGGGTTGTGGTAGAGGTTATCCGTGTACGACGCTGTTAGCACGAAGCACTCGTCGGCGTAGCGCGCCTGGATCATGTCGGAGGCCAGCTGGTCGGTTTCGAGGTCATAGCGTAGCGGCGGCCGCAAGGCTCCAGCGGTCGGTGATCTTTACGCCAATCTGAACCGGAGATCTCCTGCTGAGGGGTAAGGATCCCATTCGCCGGATCGGACGATAGGTACGAGTAGATCGTGGATCCCGTAAAGGGACCGACGTCATCTGCGCACCGGCGTCCTCGCGCTCCAGAGCGAAGCTCGCCTCGTTGAAGCGCGATTGCGAGATGAGCTGCACGGCGGTGAACGGTTGGAGGTAGGCACCGAGCACATAATCCGAGCGATCGGTCTGCAGGCCGCTGTCTGGCGTGAATACGGGGTTGCCGTTGGCGTCGAGGCCGGGATTCTTGTAGGGGTTGACGCCGGCGAGTTGGAAGCTCTCGCCCGCGAGGATGCGCGCGTAGCCGCCGTAGTTGGCCTGGAACGTGTACTGCAGGCCGACGTTGGCGCGTGTGCCGGTCTCGATGCGGTCGTAGCCGGAGAACTTGTTTATGTCGAACAGGTTCGTGTCGTCGAACACGAGGCTCTTGGCGTCCTCGTCGGGCAGCGTCTTCTGATCGATGCTGGCCTGACGCGCGATGATCTGGCCGATCGGCTCGATGACGTGCGAGCCGTAGCTCGCATTCGCTACCCAGGGATAGGACACGGTCACGCCCGCCAGCGCCATGCCGCGGGCAAGCGACGTGTTCTGCAGGCGCGCCCATGGGGATCCTGCGGATCGACGAAGTCGCTCAACTGGTAGATGTCGCCGCGAAGCTGCGCGAAGGGCGTGTAGGTGAGGCCGATCGGGTCGATGAAGCGCTTGCGCCAGTCGATTTCGGTGACGAGCGCGGTTCATCTGCTCGGTGCCGCTGAAGGGCACGAGCGCCGTCGGATTCTGGTTGCCGAGAAGCTCAGCGCGTTGGTGTTCCAGCGGAACTCGCCGCCGAGCCAAGGGTCGGCCACCACGTAGTTGTAGTCGAGCATCGGGTGGGCGATAGACTTGTTGGCTTGTGCGACCTCGCCATTGGCCAGTGAACTGCTGGCTGATGTAAGTAGTCGGCCTCGAGCACCGAAGTAGTTGCGCTCGGAAATGCCGTTGAGGAACACTCTGTCGACCACGTCGGTCGCAAGAATGTTGTCGAGCTTATAGAAGCGGCGGAAGGTGTCGTCGGTTGCGGCCGTGACGTCCCACCCGAAGTGCCACCAGCTCGCGAGCGTAGAAGAGGCCCTTCGTCTCGATGCTGCCGCGGAAGCCGTTGTAGTTGTCGGGATTGGACGATGGTTGACGGCAGATCGTTGGGGTTCTGATCGATGCCGGCCAGCTTGATATAGTACTGGCCGTTCTCCAGACGGTGCCGCCACTCGCCCTGCCACAGGATGCCCTGGCGGGACATGTAGAGCGGATTGAAGGTGAAATCGTAGTTTGGCGCGAGCGCAAAGTAGTAGGGCATGCCAACAATGCTGCCCAGAGTGGATCGAGCTTGCGTACTCCGGCATCAGGAACCCGGACTTGCGCTTCACCGACGGGTCGGCGTGCTCGAAGTACGGCGCGTAGAGGACCGGCACGCCGAAGAGCTCGAACTGCGCGTCCTGGTAGGTGATGGTCGCGGCCTGCTGATCGTGGATCACGGTCGCGGCGCTGATACACCACAAGGGCGGCATGCCGTCGTTGGTTTTGCACGGCGTGAAGCGGCCATTGGTGAACACGGTCGTGTTGCCGCCGCGGCGCACTGCGCGCTCGCCTGCAATACGTGAGTCGTCGCTGGTCACGATGCTCAAGGACTGCACGAAGCCATCGCGGAAGTCGTCGGTGAGCGTGTAGCGATCAGCGCGGACGATGTTGCCGTTGGGCTCCTTGAGCACGACGTTGCCGACAGCCGTCAGCGTGTTGGCGGACTGGTCGTAGACGACCTGGTCGGCGGTCAGGATGTAGTTGTTGTAGTAGATCTCGACGTTGCCGCGCGCGACGACGCGATTGCCGCCCGTGTCGTAGACGAGCTCATCGCCCTGCAGGTAGAGCGGCTGCGACTTGTCGAGGTTGCGCGAGGGGCCGACCATCGACTGCTTGGGGAACGCCGTCGACTTCTGGACGCTCGGCGAGAGCGTGCTCGGATCCTGAGCGTGAGCGGTCTGCGCGCCGAACAAAACCGCGGCCGCAAGGCAAGCGAGCATGGCCAAACGCTCCCGGCCAGCTGCCTTCCGGCGCCGGCAAGGAACGCGTGACGATCCGCAACCCTCTTGCGGTGCCCGCGTGTGACGCATCACTCAGCCATCCTCCTGGTGCAACAGCACCGTAGCCGAGACAATTAAGACCAAAACCACAGGCAACCAGATTGCCACCCACGGGGGCGCCAATCCGGCCACTCCGATCTGCCGGGAGACCTCAGATAAAAGGAAGAAGCCAAAACCCCCCACCAGTCCGGCCATAACCATAGTCTGGATGCCTCCAGCGCGGAATGACCCCAACGACACAGTTGCAGCCAAAAGGACCATGGCTGCACACAGGAGTGGACGCGAAATCAAAGCTTCATATTGAATCCGCAACCGGCCACTCGAAAGCTTAGCCTTTTCAGCTACTTCGATCAGCGCTGGCAGCTCCCAGAACGAAACTGAGAGGAGCGAACCGAGGGCGTCAGTCACACGTTCCGGTGTGAGGTATGTGGACAAAAGATAGGTATCGAACTTTTCGGGCTCGCGGCCGAGGCGCACGACCCAGGCATCGCGGATCTCCCAGAAGCCATCACGCAGGTCCGCCCGGGCCCCGTCGACCCGCTCCACGAAGTGGCCGTCCGGACTGAACACGAAGGCGGTGACGCCGGTGAGCGTAAGCCCCCGGTTGGAGGCTAGCGCGGCGCTGATCACCGACTGCCCGTCGGCCCCGTCCTGACGCAGCCAAGAGGTGCCGGAGTGTGAGCTTAAGAGGTTGGCTTCCTTGCCAAAAGCCTCCGCAAAGAGGCTCTCGGCGGCGGTGCGCCCAGCCGCGGCCAGCGGATTGAACACCATGGCCGTGAGGGCCCCGACAACGAGCGCGACGAGGATGCCGGGACGCAGGAACTGCCACACGCTCATGCCGCCCGCACGCATGACGACGAGCTCGCTGCGGCGGCTCAATTGCAGGAGCGTGGCAATGCTGCCGACGAGGACGGCAAACGAGATGAGGTACTCGGCGTAGGCCGGCAGCCGCAGCAGCGCGATGAACGCGAGCGTCAGCAACGACACCTCGCCGTACTTGCCCGATTGGCGCAACAGCTCGACGAAGTCGATGAGGAAGATCAGGACGGAACAGAGGAGGAACGTGACGACGATGCCCAGCAGGAAGCGGCTGGCGATGTAGCGGCCGAGGGTGCGGGGTCTGCGCATGCGCTGTTAGCTCCGCGCCGCGAAGGCGCGCGCTGGAAGCGCGATCAGCCAACCGAGCGGGGCGAAAAGCACGCCGGCAACGGCTTCGAATGCGGCGCTGAGCCGGCTGTTTGCGAGCGTCCGCCGCCTCCGCTCGAGCTGCCACAGCGGCATGAGGATGGCGAGCAGGGGAAGGCCGTAGAGCAGCGGCACCGCTCCGGCGTTCAGCACGACGACGTTGTTGAGCGCGAGGCCCCCGAGCCGCAGCGTGGCTGCGACAACGAACGCGATGGTGATCTGGCGCACGCTGCTCTGGCGTGTCGAGTGCGCCTGACCGACGGCGGCGAGCGCAATCAGCGCAAACGCGATTGGGTAGAGCGGGTTCGACGATCGCTCATGCAACTCGGCGCGGAACTTGCCCGGCGACTGGATGTAGCCCTGGCTGGTGGCCTCCGGATGGAGGAGCTCGCTCAGGTAGCGCTCGCGCGGCTTCAGGTCGTCGTTGTCGTCGTCGAGCTTCTTCTCGAAACGGTCGAGGTCGACGGCGTACTTGTCGAACGCCACGATCTGCGCCGGCTCGTCCTTGTCGGTGCGCCGCACGATATGGCCTTGGCTCATGACGAGATAGTTCGACGGTGGGCGCTTCACGATGATGCCGTGCTCGGCGAGGTAGGACTGGGTCTGCGCCTTGTCGCGGCTGTCGTGCACGATGAGGCCGAGGAGCTCGCCGTTGAGCGTGCGCTCGCGGATGTGGAAGGTGAGATTGTCCTCAGGGCTCGAGAACTGCCCCGGCTGAATGACCTGCGTAAGGATGTCGGTGCGCACCTGCACGATGTAATCGCGCAGCAGCCGCATGCTCCAGGGCATCGCAAGGTGATTGACGAAGGCGACGCCCAGCGCCACGAGCATCGAGAGGATGATCAGCGGCCGCGCCGCGCTCCACACGGTGGCGCCCGAGGCCGTGAGCACGATCAGCTCGCTGTCGCTGTTGAGGCGGTTCAGCGTGTGGATGGCGGCGATCAGCAGCGAGAAGGGAGCAATGATCGCCATCAGGTTCGGGAGCGCAAGCGTGGTCATCTTGACCAGCATCCACACGTCCTGGCCTTGCGAGGTGACGACGTTGAGCTGGCGCAGGGCGAGTGCAATCCACACGATGGCGGACAGCGACAAGAGGATGATCAGCAGCGCGCCGCCGGCCTGCCGAAAGACATACCTTTCGAAGATCGTCATCGGATATCCGAAGCGGCAAAATTTGCAGCGCGGCGTGACATCCCCGGTTCGCGCCCCCAGGCCATTGGACTTTCACGCGAGAGTGGCGGAAATTCGGCCCTCTGCCAGCGACTTGCACCTATCCACGCGGCCCTGCGGCCTAAGCGCCATAGCCGGGAACACTACAAGAACAATGGCCGAAGGCGTGCCGGTCAAAATCGCGTGCCCTCTATGCGACCTTGCTTGAAACTTTAACTGCGAGCGGTTTAGCTCAAGCCGGACGTCGCCTTTCCCGACGGCATGAGGTCCGGGGTCTTCCGCGATCGGCAGCGGCAAAAGCGTGGATGTGAGCATCCACGATCGACCTGGCTTGGCCTTCGCGGGACGCACATGACCTGACTGCACACTGCCTGGAGCCCGCATCTATGACCATAACAGCCTCGAGATCGTCTTTGCCCCGCTCAGCGCCGACCTGGAAGCAACGAGCCTTCTGCTCGCCGGCGAGGACATGGCGCTCGGAGGCCGAGGCAAGGAGCTCGATCAGCGCTCGGGTGGCGCCGTCGCCAAGGCGGCCGAGGCGGCGCAGTTCAAGGGCAAGCGCAAGAGCACCGTCGAGCTGCTGGCGCCGCCGCGGCTCGGCGTGAGCCGGCTCGTGCTGCTCGGCACCGGCAAAGGGGCAGAGCTCAAGGAGAACGATTGGGCGTTGCTCGGCGGCTCGGCCGTTGGCGCGATCTCTGCGCGCAAGACGAAAAGTGCCAGCATCATCGCCGAGGCCGTCGATACGGGTTCGACGCGGCCCGAGGCGATTGCCGCGCTCATCGCATTTGGTGCGCTGCTGCGCCACTACGAGTTCCGCAAGTATTTGACGAAGCAGAAGCCGGACGACGAGACCGCCGAGCCCGACACGCTGCAGAAGCTCGTCATCCACTGCGAGAATCCCGACAAGGCGCGTGCGGCCTTTGCCCGGCACCAGGCGGTGGCCCATGGCGTCGTCATCGCGCGCGACCTCGTCAACGAGCCGGCCAACGTACTGGGGCCGATCGAGTTCGCGGATCGCGTGCGCGAGCTGGAGAAGGTCGGCGTGGAGGTCGAGATCTTCGACGCCGCAGAGATCGAGAAGCTCAAGATGGGGGCACTGCTGGCGGTGGCGCAGGGAAGCGTGCGCCCCGCGCGCGTTGCAGTCATGCAGTGGCACGGCGCGAAATCGAAGCGGGCCAAACCGCTCGCCATCATCGGCAAGGGCGTTGTGTTCGATACGGGCGGCATCTCCATCAAGCCGGCGGCCGGCATGGAGGACATGAAGGGCGACATGGGCGGTGCCGCCTGCGTCGTCGGGCTGATGCATGCGTTGGGCGAGCGCAAAGCGAACGCCAACGTCGTCGGCATCATCGGCCTCGTGGAGAACATGCCGTCGGGATCGGCGACGCGGCCGGGCGACATCGTCAAGGCCCACTCGGGCCAGACCGTCGAAATCCTCAACACGGACGCGGAGGGGCGGCTCGTCCTCGCCGACCTCATCTCCTATGTGCAGGAGCGTTTCAAGCCGCGGCTCATCATCGATCTCGCGACGCTCACCGGCGCCATCATGGTCGCGCTCGGCAAAGAGTACGCCGGCCTCTTCGTCAACGACGACAAGCTCGCGCATGATCTGCTCGAGGCGTCCTCGGCGACGGGGGAGAAGGTGTGGCGCATGCCGCTCGACAAGGCCTACGACAAGATGATCGAGTCCAAGAACGCCGACATCAAGAACATCGGCGGGCGCTGGGCGGGCGCGTGCACGGCGGCAGCGTTCCTCAAGTATTTCGTCAAGGACACGCCGTGGGCCCACATCGACCTTGCCGGCACCGCAATGGATGCGCCGAAGTCGGAGATCAACCCGAGTTGGGGCTCGGGCTGGGGCGTGCGGCTGCTCGATCGCTTCATCGCCGACAAGCATGAGCGCGCCGAGAAGTAGCCTCTTGTGGCTCAGAGCTGTTAAAATTAACTAATGGATTTATAAGTTAGTAAATAATATTATTTTCCATAATATATATTATGCGAATGAGAATTGAGCTCGCTCAGGCCTAAGGTTAGGTTGGCGCAGCCGAGGTCCTCACGCGCCAGCGCCGCAGCGCCACGACAACCCAGATTATCTCTACGGCGCCGAACGGCCACGCGCCCTGGAGAAAGCCGTAGAGCGATGCGAGCGCGCAGGTCGCCGCAAAGCCTAAGATGTAGTTTGGGCTGCGGTCCTCGAGCGCGTAGCACACGAGCATGGCGATGACGGCAAAGAGGCCGAAGAGCGTCAGCGCGTCCAAGCTCGTCTCTCCTCCAGCGCGCTCACAGCAGCGCGTTCTCGGTCCTGCGCACACCGGCTGCGATCAGTGAGGCGTAGAGTGCGCTCACGAACCCTGACAGTACGTTGACGCTGACGAGGATGCCGATGATCCGGGCGAGCTTCTCATCGAGGGCCACGCTCAACACCGTCACGATGAAATCGTCGAACGCCTGCTTGATCTGGAAGATCAGCTCGCTCACCTGCTCGATCGAAGGATGCGTCGGCACCTTGAAAATGATCTCCCAGCCGATGTCGGCGACGCTGACGGCCGGCAGCAGGTGGGCCGCGCTCAGAAGCGCCAGCCCCGCCGAGAACAGGAGGCCGAGCGCGGGCGCGAGGCGAAAGTAGCCCCAGCGCAGCGGTAGCGCCTCGGCGCGGATCGAGAGCAGCCGTAGCAGGCTCGCGCCGAGATAGACGCAGATCGCGAACAGGATCGCCACCCAGTAGAGCCGGTCGGCGTTGGTGCCGGCGAAGGTGAAGAGCGCGGCGATGCCGGCGAGCACGCCCTTGAAGGTGGCTTCGAACGCGCCGATGAGCGCGGTGAGGATGGTGCCGCGCTTGATGAGGCCGCCGAAATAGAACGGCAGCTCGTAGCGCAGGCGTGCGACCTCCAGGCGTAGCCCCAAAAGGAAGCTCAAGCCCGCGGTGACGGCCGCGAACAGGAACGGATAGTGGAACGCGAAGGCGGCGATGCCGGCGACTGCTGCCAGCTCGCCCGCCATGATGAGCCCGTTGACGATTATGCGCAGGATGATCATCGGCCGCCCGTCGGAGCGCTCGCGGCCAATACGCGACGCCCCTCCCCCGCAGCGAGCCTAGCGCGAAGCGGCCGGTCGGAACAATGGCCGAGCGTCGGCGGATGCGGATCTAGCGGGCGAGGGAAGATACCGTCTGCGGCGGCTTGCACACGGCGTCATGCGTGCGCGCCATCTGCGCCTCGAACGGGAACGAGCGGCGGAAGGCACGGAACTGTCCGCCGGTGTCGCCGATAATCTGCAATGTGGGCTGCTTGCCTTCCTCGGGGGTGAAAATGTTGGCCTGCACCGTGTAGGGCTCGGTGCCCGGCGCCATCTCGAGGGTGCCCTTAAATGTCACGTTCTCACCCTCGAGCGTGCCACCGTCGACCTTCAGTGCGGTGCCCGCGCACGTATCGTTCTCCGCCACGCGGATGCCGCACCAGCCCGCGCCGCACGCGACAATGTCGAGCGTGAGGTTTCCGCCCTTCTCCTGCGCGTAGGTCTCCCCCTGCCAGCGGCCGGCGATATCTGAGGCTTTGATCTCCGCGGCACTCGCATTTGACGCGAGCGGCATCGCCGCTGCGAGGACACAAATTGCGCTCACCATTACTTTCAACATGACGTGCCTCGAACCTCTCTGACCCATGCTCGACACTACGACAGCAGCAAGCCCCGCAGGCGAATTTATGTCTCGCGCCCGGCGCTTCGTTACGCAAACTCCGCGACTTGCCGTCATTTCCTTGGTCTTGCTGCTCGCTGTCCCGACCGGCCTCGTTGCCGTATCCGAAGGCGCCGCGCTGATGCCGCTGCCCTTCAACCTGCACCTCGTCGACGTGGAGCTTCCGGGGATCTTCCGGTTGCACATGCTCGCCTCCGGCGCTGCGTTGCTGCTCATCCCGCTCACCATCGCCGTGCGCCGCGACCGGAGCTGGCACAAGCCGCTCGGACGTCTCACCGCCGTCATGGTCGTGCTCGGCGGACTGACCTCGCTGCCCGTCGCTTTCTACAGCCATTCGGTCGCCATGGCGCGCGCCGGGTTCTTTGCGCAAGGCATCGTCTGGCTGACACTGATCGCGCTGGGCGTCGCTGCCATTAGGAGGCGCCAGTTCGCCGACCACGCCCGCCTCATGCTGGCGATGGCGGCGGTTGCCTCCGGCGCGTTGTGGGTGCGCCTCACGACGGCGGTCGTGACCCTCGGCGGCCTGCCGTTCGATCCGGTTTACGGCTGCGTCGCCTGGCTCGGATGGATGGTTCCGCTCGCCGTCGTCACGCTGCTGCCGATGCCCTACGCGCCGGCTCGCCGCTAGCCCTCGCCTCTCCGCGCCGCTTCGACTAATTTGCGGCGCATGACTCCATCCAAAGACATCTCCCGTCTCATCGAGATCATGGCCGCGCTGCGTGATCCTGCGAGCGGCTGCCCCTGGGACCTCAAGCAGACCTTCGCGACGATCGCGCCCTACACCATCGAGGAGGCCTACGAGGTCGCCGATGCGATCGCCCACGGCGATCTCGACGACTTGAAGGACGAGCTTGGCGATTTGCTGCTGCAGGTCATCTATCACGCGCGCATGGCCGAGGAGCGCCAGGCGTTCGCGTTCGCCGATGTCGTCCAGGCGATCACCTCAAAGATGATCCGCCGCCACCCACACGTGTTCGGCACGGAGGCGGAACGCGCGGCCGGAGCCGAGCCGGGATTCTGGGACCGGGCCAAGGCCGCGGAGAAAACGGCGGACAAAGCAGAAGCGGGCCTGCTCGGCGACGTGCCGGTTGGGCTGCCGGCGCTGACGCGCGCGATCAAGTTGCAGAACAAAGCGGCGAAGGTCGGCTTCGACTGGCCGTCGCTCGCGCCCGTGCTGGCGAAGCTCGAGGAGGAGCTGGCCGAGCTCGAGGAGGCGATCGCATCGGCTCCGAAGGGGGCCGCCGCCTCGCCGGCGATCGAGGAGGAGTTCGGTGATCTTCTGTTCGTCGTCGCCAACGTCGCCCGCCACCTTAAGATCGACCCCGAGAGCGCTTTGCGCGCGGCGAACGAGAAATTCATGCGCCGCTTCCGCTTCATCGAAGCCCGGCTCGGCGAGCAAGGCCGCAGTCCGGCGCAGTCCGACCTCGCCGAGATGGATGCGCTTTGGGACGCCGCCAAAGGCGAGGGGCTTTGAACCGATTTGAATTTGGCATAAGTCATTTATCCTCCTGAGTTTCATGTCTCGTTCATCACATCCAATGCATCACGTTCTGGCGCTTGGCACTGACTGCGGAGGTTCACATGCTGGGTAGATTCTTTGCGCTGATTGGCGTCATCGGGATGGGCTTTACACTTGCCGGCGATCCCGCGCTGGCGAAGGGCGGCGAAAAGGCGTTGAAGCTGCTCGATACCGACAACGACGGCACCGTCGACCTCGCCGAGGCGAAGAAGGCGGCGACCGCCGAGTTCGACAAGCTCAACAAGGACACCGACGGTACCCTCGACACCAAGGAACTGGGTGGCCGGCTGTCCAAGAAGGATCTCGAAGCCGCCGATCCCGACAAGGACGGCACGCTCACGAAGGACGAGTATCTTGCGCTCGTCGAGGCGCGCTTCAAGGCGGCCGACCCCGACAACGATGGCAAGCTCGACGCCAAGGAGCTGAGCTCTCCGGCGGGCAAGGATCTCGTGAAGCTGCTGAAGTAAGTTTTGTAACTGCGCTGCTCGCGATGCGCGGAGCCGCAAGCTCCGCGCTTTGCTCTCAGAGCGCTGTGAGGGCGGCGCCCGCGCGGCGCGCTTGCGCGTTGAGGCGCTCTTTCTTCTCTGCCGCGATGCGCACCTTCGCCTTCACCTCGCCGGTCTCGAGATCCTCGCGCGCGAGAACCTCGCTTTCCTCGTAGAGCCAGTTCACCAGCCGGCCTTCATGCGCCGGGATCAGCACTTCCACGATCGCATCCGCATGGCCGAGGCGGCCGTCGATGGCGTCGAGCAGCGCTGCAATCCCCTCCCCTGTCACGGCCGAGACGAGCGCCGGCTTGCGCTCGGCCCACTGGGCTGCGCTCTGCGCTTCGTGACGCGTGACCGGGCTCAGGAGGTCGATCTTGTTCCACACCTCGAGGATGTGGCTCTCGGCCGAGATCGTGTCGATGCCGAGCTCGGAGAGCACGGCCTCCACGTCGCGCGCCTGGTTATCCGTCTCGACGTGCGCGATGTCGCGTACGTGCAGGATGAGGTCGGCCTCGATCACCTCTTCGAGCGTGGCGCGGAAGGCGGCGACGAGCGTCGTCGGCAGATCGGAGATGAAGCCGACCGTGTCGGACAGGATGATGCGCCGGCCGCTTTTCAGGCGCACCTCGCGCATGGTCGGGTCGAGCGTTGCGAACACCTGCTGCTTGGCGAAGACGTCGGCGCCGGTGATGCGGTTGAACAGCGTCGACTTGCCGGCGTTGGTGTATCCGACGATGGCGACGACCGGATAGGGCACGCGGCGGCGACCCTTGCGGTGCAAGTCGCGGGTGCGCACGACGACCTCGAGCTCCTTGCGGATGGCAATGATGCGCTCGTCGATCATGCGGCGGTCGAGCTCGAGCTGCGCTTCGCCGGGGCCGCCGAGGAAGCCATGGCCGCCGCGCTGGCGCTCCAAGTGGGTCCACGTCCGCACGAGCCGGCTCTTCTGGTAGGAGAGATGCGCGAGCTCGACTTGCAGCCGCCCTTCACGGGTGCGCGCGCGCCGTCCGAAGATCTCCAGGATCAGGCCGGTGCGATCGAGCACCTTCACGTTCCACGCGCGCTCGAGGTTGCGCTGCTGGATCGCGGAGACGGGGTGATCGATGATGACGAGCGCGATGTCGCCGGCTGCGATGAGTCCTTTGAGCTCCTCGACCTTGCCGGTACCGAACAGCGTTGCCGGCCGCGGCGCGGCTACGGGGACGAGCTGACTTTCGATGACCGCCAGGTCTATGGCCTCGGCGAGTCCCGTCGCCTCACTCAGCCGGTCCTGGGCCGAATGCAGCGGCGCCGCGGGACGGACCGGCGCACCGGCTTGGTCGGCGGTGCGAGAGCGCGGAGGGCGCTTCAACTCAGGGACCAGAACGAGCGCGCGCACGCCGTCTCTGCGCTGCGCCTGCTCTTTCCCCTGTTCCGCCGCTCCTATGTGAACGCGCTCGTCGATAGCCTTGCCGATCTCAGGTTAGGCCTCGGTCGTCTCCGTCTCCATCAGATGGACGGGCTGGCCGGGCATGATGGTCGAGATCGCATGCTTATACACAAGCTGCGAGTGTCCGTCCCGCCGAAGGAGGACACAAAAGTTGTCGAACCAGCTCACGATGCCCTGAAGCTTCACGCCGTTGATGAGGAAGATCGTCAGCGGCGTCTTGTTCTTGCGCACGTGGTTCAGGAAGGTGTCCTGAAGGTTTTGAACTCGATCTGCACCCATTTTTTTATCCGCCTGTTCTAGGTCTGCGTGGGGTACTTCGTTCGCTCGACCGAGCGATCACCTGCAGTGCAATATAATAACATTTTGCCGCAGTGCACCTTAAAAGATATACCAATTTCTCCTGTAAAAAGAAGCCGTTCACGCGCTCGAAATGTCAGCAAACTGGTGAAATTTCGAGCGCAGCCGGCGGCTGATCGGCCCCGGTTTTCCATCCCCCACCGCCTTCCCGTCGATGCGCACCACAGGCGTCACCGTGTTGGTAGCGGAGGTAATGAACGCCTCCCGCGCCTGCAAGGCCTCCTCGATGCGGAACGGACGCTGCTGTAGCTCGAGCTTCTCCTGCTTCAAGACATCCATCAGCGTCGCCCGCGTGACACCGGCAAGAATAGCCGGGTCGATTTGCCGAGTGATGACAGTGCCGTCATGAGTGACGATCCAGGCGTTGCTCGACGCGCCCTCGGTCACGAAGCCCTTGTCGTCGACGAACCAGGCCTCGCGCGCGCCGTCGCGCTTGGCCGCCTCCTTGGCGAGGACGGCCGGCAGCAGCATCACCGTCTTGATTTCGGAGCGGCGCCAGCGGATGTCGGGCATCGTCTTGACGGCAATGCCCGCTTCCACAGTGGACTTCTGCGTGGCGGCCGAGAGCGGGCGCGCGAGGCACACGACCGTGCGGGGCGCGTCGGAGCCCGGAAAGTTGAACTCGCGCGGGCCCTCTCCGCGCGTCACTTGCAGGTAGACGAGGCCGTGCCGCACGCGGTTGCGGCGGATGGTTTCGCGCATGACGTGGGCCAGCGCCGCGGCGCTCATTGGCGCTTCGATCTGGAGCGCGGCAAGCGAGCGCGCGAGCCGGGCCATATGGCGGGGCTCGTCGACGAGCCGGCCGTTGCGCACCTCGCAGACCTCATAGACAGCGTCGGCGAATTGAAAGCCGCGGTCCTCCACGTGGACGGCGGCTTTGGCGTACGGCAGATAGCGGCCGTTGACGTAGACGATGCGGGTCACGGAGCCCTCGAGCCTTAGGCCGCTCTAGACTTGTAGCTTCACCAGAATTGCAGCGTCAGGCCTGGCGGATCTCCGCGGTGCGGTGCTCGGAGGAGACGCCCAGCGCCCGCAACTTGCGATGCAGCGCCGAGCGCTCCATGCCGACGAACTCCGCCGTGCGCGAGATGTTGCCGCCGAAGCGGTTGATCTGGGCCAGCAGATACTCGCGCTCGAAGATCTCGCGCGCCTCCCGCAGCGGCAGCGACATCAGGTGCTCGGCGCCGCCGTTGACGGGCAGCGGCACGTTGGATCCGATCTCCTCGGGCAGCATGTCGGCGGTGATGACGGTGTTGGGGTCGCCGCCGGCGAGGATCATCAGGCGCTCGATGTTGTTCCTCAGCTCGCGCACGTTGCCCGGCCAGTCGTGGGCCTGCAGCACGGCGATGGCATCCTCGCCGATACGGCGCGGGGCGAGCCCAGAGGCGCTCGACAGCTGCCCGACGAAGTACTGGATGAGATCGGGGATGTCCTCGCGCCGCTCGGCAAGGCCGGGAACGCGCAACGGCACGACGTTCAGGCGGTGGTAGAGGTCCTCGCGGAAGCGGCCTTCCGCGATCTCGCGCTCGAGGTCACGGCTGGTGGAAGAGATGATGCGCACATCGACCGCCACCTTCTGCGTGCCGCCGAGGCGCAGGAACTTCTGCTCGACCAGCACGCGCAGCACCTTGCCTTGCGTCTCGAGCGGCATGTCGGCGATCTCGTCGATGTAGAGCGTGCCGCCGTGCGACTCTTCCAGCGCGCCGACCTTGCGCGGGGCACCCGAGCGGTCCTCGGTGCCAAACAGCTCCTCCTCGACGCGATCGGGCGCCATGGCGGCGGCATTCAGCACGACGAAGGGGGCGTCCGCACGCGCCGACTTCAAGTGGATCACGCGCGCCGCAAGCTCCTTGCCGGAGCCAGACGGGCCGCGGATGAGAATGCGGCTGTTGGTCGGCGCGACGCGGTCGATGGCGTTGCGGAGCTGGTTGATGGCGGAGGACTTGCCGATCATCTCGGCGCTGATGCTCGAGCGCTCGCGCAGCTCCTTCACCTCGCGCTTCAACTGGAAGGCTTCGAGCGCGCGCAGCGTGACGAGGATCAGCCGATCCGCCTTAAACGGCTTCTCGATGTAGTCGTAGGCCCCGCGCTTGATGGCGGTGACGGCCGTCTCGATGTTGCCGTGGCCCGAGATGATGACGACCGGCAGCTCGGGATAGCTGCGCTTGATGTAGGAGAGCACCTCGAGGCCGTCGAGGCGGCTTCCCTGCAGCCATATGTCGAGGACGACGAGGTGCGGCCGGCGCTCCTCGATTGCGCGTAGCGCCTCGTCGCTGTCGCGCGCGAGGCGCGCGTTATGGCCCTCGTCCTCGAGGATGCCGGCCACGAGATCGCGGATGTCGGCCTCGTCGTCGACGATGAGGATGTCTGCAGGCATGGGTCGCTCCTTCGGTCGAATGCGGTCAGGCCTGGTGGGCCGGGGGTTGTTGGCTGGGTGGGGGTGACGGCTCTGGCCGCGCCGGTACGCGCGCATCCTCCAGAGGCAGGGTTATGCGGATGAGGGCGCCGCCCGTGCGGCCGGGTGCGTCGGGTGCATCCTCGAGCGCGAGCGTGCCGCCGTGCTGCTCGGTGATCTTCTGCACCATGGCGAGCCCGAGGCCGGTGCCCTTGTGGCCCTTGGTGGTGACGTACGGCTCGAGCAGGCGCGCGCGGTTCTGCTTGGGCAGGCCGATGCCATTGTCGATGACCTCGATCGTCACCCGGTCTGACAACACCGTGACGGCGGTCTCGATACGCCCGCGCCAGCCGTTGGTCTTGGCGTGGGTCTCCTTGGCTGCCTCGACCGCCTCGCTGGCGTTCTTCACGAGATTGGTGACGGCGCGCGTGATGAGCCGGCGATCGAACGACATGAGCAGCGGCTTCTCGGGCAGCCGCAGCACGTATTGGATGTCGGGGTGGCCTTCGCGGAACAGCACGATCGGCTCCTGCACGGCGTGGCGCAGATCGTGGCGTCCGATCTCGGGCTTGGGCATGCGCGCAAACTCGGCGAACTCGTCGACCATGGACTTGAGGTCGCCGACCTGGCGCTCGATCGTCGACGTCAGCTTGTCGAACGTCTCGCGGTCGTGCGTGATGCTTTTCGCGTACTTCTTGCGCAAGCGCTCGGCGGAAAGCTGGATCGGCGTCAGCGGGTTCTTGATCTCGTGTGCGATGCGGCGCGCGACGTCGGCCCAGGCTGCGGTGCGCTGGGCGACAACGAGATCGGTGACGTCATCGAAGGTCAGGACGGAGCCGACATCGCCGCCGCTGGCGCTCTCGCGCGTCACCATGACGGCGAACGTGCGCTCGTCTCCGCGCCGCTGATACGTCACCTCTTCCTGGGACCGCACCTTCAGCGTGTGCTCCTCTTTCTTGTCGAGGATGGCCGCAAACGCCGGCAGCACGTCCTTGAGCTTCTTGCCCACAAGCTCCGTGTCGGCGAGACCCAGAAGATCGACGGCGGCGCGGCTGACGAGCGTGATGCGATCCTGGCTGTCGAGGCCGATGACGCCGGCCGAGACACCCGACAGCACCGCCTCCATGAAGTGGCGCCGCTCGAGCAACTGCTCGTTCGCTGTCACGAGCGCGTCGCGCTGGTGCTTCAGCTCGCGCGTCATGGTGTTGAACGTCTTCGATAGCCGCCGGAGATCGCCCTCCCCGCGCTTCTCGGGCAGCTCAACCATCAGGTTGCCCTTGGAGACCTCCTGCGCGCCGGCGATGAGACGGCGTATCGGAGCGACGAAGCGACCCGCAAACCACAAGCCGACCCAGATGGCGGCCAGCAGCGCCGTCATCGAGGTCATGAGGTACATGAGTCCGTGCGCGATCTTGAGCCCGCCGCGGGCTTTGCGCAGCCGGTTGAATTCGTCGACGTTTTGCGCGGTTAGTTGCAGGTGGTTCATCACCGTCGGGCTGACGCCGCGGGCGACGTAGAGAAACTTGCCAGGGTATTTCTCGAGCTTGGTCACCGCGGCAACCCGGTAGCTCTGAGCCGTCGGCATCAGCAGTGGCACCTGCCCCTCTTGGGCTTCCGCGATGGCCTGCGCGGAGGGCGCCTTGTACGTCAGCTTGGCGTTTTCGGTCGCCTCGACCACGGGGCTGCCATCACGCTCGATGATGTAGGCGGCGGGAAGCTCGCGCAGGCCGGCCTGCACCATGACGAGGCGCTGCAGCTTGCTCGTATCTCCGCCGACGGAATCGGCTGCCGCGTCGAGGTCGCGCGCCATGTTGACGATATCGGTGCGGATCACCTGCCCATGCTCGTCGAGGTAGGCGGCGGCAACATCGAGCGAGCTCGATACGATCTCGCGCGTGCGGGTCGAGAACCAGCTGTCGAGCGAGCGCGAGAAGGTCACCGTGGCGCCGACCGCCAGCAGCAGCGTCGGCAGGGCCGCGATGACGCTGAACAGCGCAACGATGCGGATGTGCAGCCGCGCGCCGGGGATGCGCTGGCGCCACGCACGCGCAAGGCCGATCACCTGCCAGGTGAGCAGCCCGATCATCGCGACGATGAGCACGACGTTGACGAAGAGAACGATGAGGACGACCTCGCCGCGCGGCGGGATCGGCGTCAGGCCCGTGAGGATCAGGTAGGTCGCGAACGCGGACACGAGCGAGAGGAAGACGATGCCTGCGCCGATGCGCACCGCCCGGTCGCCCGGGTTGAGGGCCGAGGGGCCATCACCCAGGTCAGGACGTCGCTGCGGGGCAACGTATGCGTCCGGCATCGATACGAGCTCTTAAGTTCAGGGACGGACTAAGAGTCCCGGTTGTCGCTCAGAGGTCACGGGTGCACGGGAAAAGCGATGCCCGCGGGGTGTCGAAGTGGCTATCGGCTAGCCGACCGTACCAAAACAACAGACTGTGACATTTTCGCGACGTGTCCGATGGGTAACGCAAGTTGATGCATGAGGCAAGCGACGACCGCTTGTCGTTGTAAATCAAGGCGTCAACTTGATGGAGGCTAGGGCTGAGGGGTCCGAAATACGCGGATATCCAATGCCCTGATGCGGGACCGCAGCGTGTTGCGGTTTAATCCCAGAAGTTCCGCCGCACGGATCTGATTGCCCCGCGTGGCGGCGAGCGCCGCCGTCAGCAACGGCAGCTCGACCTGGCGGATGACGCGCTCATAGAGCCCGGGAGGGGGCAGATCCTTGCCGAAGCCGGCGAAGTAGCCGCTGAGGTAGCGCTCGACCTGCTCGCTCAGATCCTTGGCATCGGAGCCGCCGCGATCGCCCGACTTGTCGGGGAGCGCCTCTGCGAGCTCCTGCTCGATGATCGGCGCGGTGAGCGTGTCCTGCGTGTAGAGGGCGGCGACGCGGCGAACGAAGTTCTCGAGCTCGCGGATGTTGCCGGGCCACGGATGCGCCTTCAGCCGGTCGATGGCCGCAGCCTCGATCGACTTCTGGCCGAGGCCTTCGCGTGCGGCCTGGCGCAGGAAGTGGCGAACCAGATCGCCGACGTCCTCCAGCCGCTCGCGTAGCGGCGGGATGCGGATCGGAACGACGTTCAAGCGATAGAATAGGTCCTCGCGAAAGAGTCCCTGCTGGATCTGCGCTTTGAGATCGCGATGGGTGGCGGCGATGATGCGCACATTCGTCTTGATGGGCGTCCGCCCACCGACCGTCGTGTACTCGCCCTCCTGCAGCACGCGCAGGAGCCGCGTCTGTGCGTCGAGCGGCATGTCGCCGATCTCGTCGAGAAACAGCGTGCCGCCCTCGGCCTGCTCGAAGCGGCCCTGCGTGCGCGTCTGCGCGCCGGTGAACGCGCCCTTCTCGTGGCCGAACAGCTCGCTCTCCACGAGCTCGCGCGGGATCGCCGCCATATTGATCGCAACGAACGGCCCCTGCCGGCGGCGGCCGTAGTCGTGCAGCACGCGCGCGACGAGCTCTTTGCCGGTGCCGCTCTCGCCGTTGATCATGACCGTGAGATCGGTCTGCGTGAGGCGCGCCAGCACGCGGTAGATTTCCTGCATCGCAGGCGAGCGGCCGATGAGCGGCAGCTCCTCGCTCTCGATCTCCTGCGTCGGCCGTTTGAGGCTGCGGCCCGGCTGCGTCAGCGCGCGGCCCACGACCGCGACCATTTCGTTCAGATCAAAGGGTTTGGGCAGGTACTCGTAGGCGCCCTTTTCGGCCGCGGTCAGCGCCGTCATCAGCGTGTTCTGTGCGCTCATGACGATGATCGGCAGATCGGGGCGGATCTTCTTGATGCGCGGGATGAGATCGAAGGCGTTCTCATCCGGCATGACGACGTCGGTCAGCACGACGTCGCCCTCGCCCTGGCTCACCCAACGCCACAGCGTCGCCGCGTTGCCGGTCGCGCGCGGCGCGTAGCCGGCGCGGGCCAGCGCCTGATTGAGAACGGTGCGGATTGCGGTGTCGTCATCGGCAATGAGAACGGTGCCACGGGCCATGTCCTACCTCGGGCTCGAGCGGTGTTTTGGGTTGGGCGCGCGCTCTTGCATGGGCAAGAGGACGCGAAAGACGGTGCGGGCGGCCTCGCTGTCGCATTCGATGATGCCGCCATGGTCGTTGATGATCTTGGCGACGAGCGCGAGGCCGAGCCCGGTCCCGTAGGGCTTTGTGGTGACGAAGGGATCGAACATATGCTCCTTCAGGTGATCGGGAACGCCCGGCCCGTTGTCCTCGATCTGGATCATCAGCGGCAGGCTGATGCGGGTGTCCGCACCCTGCATCGACAGGCGGACACCCGGCCGAAACGAGGTCTGCATGACGATGCGGCCCTGCTGCTTGTTGTCACCGATCGCTTCCGCCGCGTTCTTGGCGAGGTTCAAAAAGGCCTGCACAAGCTTGTCGCGATTGCCGGGAACGGGCGGCAGCGAAGGATCGTAGTCCTCGGTGATGCGGATGCCGCGTGCAAAGCCCGTCTCCGAGATCCGACGCACGTGCTCGAGCACGTCGTGGATGTTGACGGGCTCCTTCGCGAGCGGACGCTCGTCGCCGAACACTTCCATGCGGTCGACGAGGTTGCGGATGCGGTCGGTCTCCGAGCAGATGAGCTGGGTCAGCGCCCGATCGTCGTCCGACAGGCCGGATTCGAGAAGCTGGGCGGCGCCGCGGATGCCCGAGAGCGGGTTCTTGATCTCGTGCGCGAGCACGGAGGCGAGGCCGGAGGCGGAGCGCGCGGCAGCGCGATGCGTCAACTGCCGCTCGATCATCTGCGCCATGTTGCGTTGCTGCAGCATCAGCACGACGAGGCCGGGCTGATCGGCGAACGGGCCGCCGTAGACATCGACGAGCCGCGGGGCGGGAAACTTCTGGCCCGCGACCTCGACGCTGTATTCGTTGACGGTCGAGTCTCCCCTGCGCACCTGATCCACCAGCGCCAGCAGCGGGGAGCCAAAGGCGAGCAGATCGTCGAGGCGCACGCGCTTTAGGAGCGCAATGCCGGTCGAGAGGAAGGCTTCGGCCGCGGCGTTCGCGTAGACGATGCGGTTCTCGTCCGCCAGCACGAGGATCGGATGCGGGAGGGCGCCGAGCAGCAGGTCGTGCTCGACCGGACGACGCGCGGGGGCCGCAGCGCGGGCGGTGGCGGTCTTGCTCATGCTGCGGCCTCGCAGCTGTCCGCGTAAAAGTGTGCGAGCCCCTGCAGCACATGCGGCGCGCTCTCGTCGGTGCACAGGCGCCTGCGCCAGGCTTTTACCGTCTCCGCCGCGCGGCCGCTCTTTTCCAGATACCAGCCGATGTGCTTGCGCGCGTTGCGCAAGCCGAGCCCCGTGCCGTAGTGCGACAGCATGCTTTCGACGTGCTCGCGCGCGATGCGGCCCTGCACCTCGAGCGGTGGAGGAGCGGGCATGCGGCCGGACGCGAGATAGGCTGCGACGTGCCCCGGCAGCCAGGGCGCGCCATAGGCGCCGCGGCCGATCATGACGCCCGACGCACCGGATGCGTCCAGTGCCTCGCGCGCGTCGTCGGCCGTGCCGATGTCGCCATTGACGATGACGGGGATGGCAACCGCGCTCGTCACTTCTTTAACGGCGGTCCAATCGGCGCGACCCTTGAAGAACTGGCAACGCGTGCGGCCGTGCACGGTGATGAGCTGCACACCCGCTGTCTCGGCACGCTGCGCCAGCTCGGCGGCGTTGCGGCTCTTCTCGTCCCAGCCAAGCCGCATCTTGAGCGTCACGGGCACACGGACGGCGCGCACCACCGCGGCGATGAGGCTCAGCGCATGATCGAGATCGCGCATGAGGGCGCTGCCCGAGAGCTTCCCCGTCACCTCGCGCGCGGGGCAACCCATGTTGATATCGACGACATCGGCGCCGAGCCCTTCCGCGATGCGGGCACCCTCCTCCATCCAGCGGCTCTCGCGCCCGACGAGCTGGATGACGAACGGCTTGAGGTCGGCGCCGGAAGCACGCCGCACCACGTCGGCGCGTTGGCGCACGAGCTCCTCGCACGCCACCATTTCGGACACGACCAAGCCCGCTCCGAGCCGGTGTGCGAGCCGGCGAAACGGGAGGTCGGTCACGCCCGTCATGGGGGCGAGGAATACGGCGTTCGGCACGGGCAGACGGCCGATCTTGAGGGCGGCAGCAGCGAACATTCTTACGGGGATCTCCCGAGAATTGCCTACGGATTAGGCAACATGAGAAGGTGCCCTTGATTTGGGCAGTTTAGGGGTAAGCCATTTATTTCGCAAGCGCGAACAATGCGCGTCCACATTGCTCACGGCGCGGCAGCCGTCTAAGCAAAGCGGGGCTTTTCCCCTCGGCTTTGGGCGGCAATGGCAACGACGGTAGCAGTAATTGTGGCGGGTGGCCGGGGCGAACGGCTGCAGGGCCCGAGCGATATTCCGAAGCAGTATCTCCCACTTGGCGGCGCGCCGGTGCTTGCCCATTCGCTGCGAGTTCTGGCCAATCACCCCCAGATCGAACGGACCCAGGTCGTCATCAACCCGAGTGACCGGGACCGCTACGAGGCGGCGGCGGGGCCGTTTGCCGCACGCCTGGCGGGCCCCGTCCCTGGAGGACCGACGCGGCAGGAGTCCGTCCGCCACGGTCTCGAGGCGCTGGAGGTCCTGGCGCCGAAGCGTGTGCTGATCCACGACGCTGCCCGCCCCTTCCTGACCGCCGACCTCGTGACGCGCCTCCTGGCGGCGCTCGACGACCACCAGGGCGCCATCGCCGCCGAGCCGGTCGCCGACACGCTGAAGCGCGCCGGCGCCGATGGCCTCGTCGCCGAGACGGTCGACCGCGCCAACCTGTGGCGCGCGCAGACGCCGCAAGCCTTTCGCTTCGCCGATATTCTCTCCGCGCACCGCAACGCTGCCGCGGCGGGGAAGGAGGGCTTCACGGACGATGCGGGGCTCGCCGAGTGGGCCGGGCTCCCCGTTCAACTCGTGCCGAGCTCGGGCAACAACATGAAGCTGACGACGCGCGAGGACTTCACGCTCGCCGAGCGGTTGCTGGGCGGAACCCGGCCCCTGCTCGAGCCGCGCAACGGCAGCGGCTTTGACGTGCACGCCTTCGCGCCCGGCGATCACGTCTGGCTGTGCGGGGTCAGCATTCCCCACACCCAGCGCCTCGAGGGCCACTCGGACGCGGATGTGGCGCTCCACGCGCTGACCGATGCGATCCTCGGCGCCATCGGCGACGGCGACATCGGCGAGCACTTTCCCCCGAGCGACGCGGCCTGGCGCGGCGCCCCATCGCGTATCTTCTTGGAGGATGCGCTGCACCGCGTGCAGGCGCTGGGCGGCCGCATCGCCAACGTCGACGTGACGATTCTGTGCGAGGCACCGAAGATTGCGCCGCACCGCGAGGTCATGCGGCGGTCGATCGCGTTAATGTTGCAGATCGATCTCAACCGCGTCGGCGTGAAGGCCACGACCATGGAGGGCCTCGGCTTCGTCGGCCGCCGCGAAGGGATCGCCGCCCTCGCCAACGCACTGGTTCTGCTGCCGGCTTGAGCTTCGCCCCTGCCGCTAGAGTTTTCCCCGACCGAGACTCGTTGACCCCTGCGACAGAATCGCGGCATCAAGCGATGGGGGTTGTATCACCACAAACTGCAGCAAGGCGGGGGCCGACATGAACGTCATGACACACACGCTCGAGCGAAAGCCGGCGGAGAGCGCCAGCATCGCCGACATTGCCGAGATGACTGCGGGTTCCTGCGTTGCGACGCGCGTGCGCCAACTGTCGCGCATCGTGACGCGCGTCTACGACGACGCCATGCGTCCGTTGGGCATCACGGCGAGCCAATACACGCTGCTCGCGCAGCTCGCTGCGCGCGACGCCATCACCGCGGTCGAGATCGGGCACGAGCTCGACATCGAGAAGTCGACGCTCTCGCGCAACCTGAAGCGTCTGCTCGCGCTGGGTCACATCAACATGGACCCGCCGGCGGGGCGGCGCGGACGTGGCCTGCATCTCACCGGCAAGGGCCAAACCGTACTAAAGGATGCCTTCCCGATCTGGCAGGATGCGCAGAAGCGCACGGTCTCCGCCATGGGCGCGGAGAGCCGCAACATGCTCGACAGCCTGCTGCACGAGGCCGAGAAGCTCGCGCCGATTTGACGCCTGCACCTGCCTGCAAGACAGTACGACCGCATCGTCGGCCCGCGGTTGATTGTCTTGCTGCATGAGCGCGCTATTCCCTGTTGACCTCGTCCACGACGCCGAGGCGCTGCTCGCGGAGCTGAAGCGCCTCGGTTTTCGTTTGGCAACGGCCGAGAGCTGCACCGGCGGCCTGCTGGCCGGGCTTTTGACCGAGATCGCAGGCTCCTCCGCCGTCTTCGAGCGCGGCTTTGTCACCTATTCCAACTCCGCCAAGTCCGAGCTGATCGGCGTGCCCCCGGCTCTCCTAGAGCGGCACGGTGCCGTCAGCGAGGAGGTTGCCCGCGCCATGGCCGAGGGCGCGTTAGCTCACGCCCCCGTCGACGTGGCGGTTTCGGTCACCGGGATCGCCGGGCCCGATGGCGGCTCGCCGGACAAGCCCGTGGGGCTCGTCTATTTCGCAGCGGCACCGAGGGGGCGCCCGACGCTGGTGCGCGAATGCCGCTTCGGAAGCGTCGGCCGCACTGCGATCCGCCTCTCCAGCGTCCGGAGCGCGATGGAGCTGGCGCGGCAGGCGGTCTCAGCGACAGGTCGTCATTAGGCGTTTTCCGGATCGCGCCCTATGCTCTAGCATGCGCATCCGTCCGCTCACGGCCTGCCTAGCCTTCCTTGCCGCTTGCATGCCCGCGCTCGCCGCCGACGTATCGGTCCACGACATGACCACGTCGCTCTATCACGCAGACGCAGCCCACCCCGCCGATTTCAGCCACCGCAATCTGCGCGACCTCGACATGAGCGGGCTCGACTTCAAGGGCGCCAAGCTTGCCGGCAGCGATCTCTTCGGTGCCGATCTCTCGGGCGCCGACCTCTCGAAAGTTGACTTGAGCGCTGCGCGCCTCGACCGCGTCGTCATCATCGGCGCGCGCTTCGACGGCGCCAACCTCGCCGGCGCTAGCCTGCTGCGCCCCTCCAACTTCTCGACGCTCGCCGCCTTGCCGAGCGAGGCCGCAAGCTTCGCCAATGCGGATTTGCACGGCGCCAAGATGTTCGGCCGCTTCACCCGCGCCAATTTCAGGGGCGCCAATCTCGATGGCGCCACGCTTGCCCCGTTCGGACGCACCGGCTTCATCGAGCACCTGTGGCGCACCGATCTCCTGGGCGCCGATCTCTCGCAGGCGACGCTCGCCGGCGCCGATCTGACCTACACGCTGCTCGCGTTCTCAAACCTGCGTGGCGCCAATCTAACGGGTGCCATCCTCAAGCGGGCCGATCTCTCGGGCGCGGACCTCACAGGCGCCGACCTGACGGGCGCAGATCTCACCGACGCCGACCTCGAGGGTGCCGTGCTCAAGAACGTGCGCGGGCTCGACACCGCGGCGCTTGCGCGTGCGCGCAACGCCGGGAAGGTGATCCGCTAGCCAAGGCACCCCCTCACCCTCGACACCGGCTTGACGCCGGCGTCGCGACCTCTCCCCAATGGGGAGAGGTCGGCGTGTGTATGCGAAGCATCGCTTTGCATGCACGCCGGGTGAGGGCACGTGCCCTCGGGCTGGGCGGTTAGTCCTTGCGCGCGGCCGCAATGCGGGTAGGCGCGTCGTAGAGCGCATGCGCGCGTGCCTCGAAGGCAGCGGTGTATTTGCGCACGGCCTTGTCGAAGACAGCTCCCATGAGCAGCGCCAGCACGCGCGAGGAGAACGCGTAGTCGATGAAGAAGTCGATGTGCGACCCGCCGTCGGGAGCGGCGCGGAAGCGCCAGCGGTTGTCGAGGTGGCTGAACGGCCCGTCGAGATAGGCGACGCGGATCTCGCCTTGCTCGGGGCGCAGCGTGACGCGGCTGGTGAAGGATTCGCGGATGGCGCGGTAGCCCACCGTCATGGTCGCGACAAGCACGGTCTCGCCGCCCTTCGCCTCGCGCGAGCGCACGATAAGCCCCTCGCACAGCGGCAGGAACTGCGGGTAGCGCTCGACGTCGGCCACCACGTCGAACATCTGCCTTGCCGTGAAGGGAACGCGGCGGGTCGTCTCGAAGCTCGGCAAGGTGTGGCGCTTCCTCGATGGCTCTGATGCTAGCGGCGCTGCGCAGCGCGCGCCTCGCGCAGCCGCGCGAAGTCCTCGGCCGCATGATAGGACGAGCGCGTCAGCGGGCTTGCCGCGACAAGCGCGAAGCCCTTGGCGACCGCGATGCTGCGCAAGGCCTCGAACTCTTCCGGCGGCACGAAGCGCTTCACCTCCGCGTGGCGCGGGCTTGGGCGCAGGTATTGGCCGATGGTGAGAAAATCGACGCCGGCTGAGCGCTGGTCGTCCATGACTTGCATGACCTCCTCGCGCGTCTCGCCGAGGCCGACCATGATCCCCGACTTGGTGAAGATGCCCGGATCGATCTCCTTGGCGCGCTGCAGGAGCCGCAACGAGTGGAAGTAGCGCGCGCCGGGGCGGATCGAGAGATAGAGGCGCGGTACCGTCTCGAGGTTGTGGTTGAAGACGTCGGGGCGAGCGCCGACGACCAGCTCGAGCGCGCCGTCCTTGCGTAGGAAGTCGGGCGTGAGCACCTCGACAGTTGCGCCAGGCGTGCTCGACCGCACCGCGGCGATCACGCGGGCAAAGTGTGCGGCCCCTCCGTCCGCCAGATCGTCGCGATCGACGGAGGTGATGACGACGTGCTCGAGCTTCAGCTCACGTGCCGCCGCGGCGACGTTATCGGGCTCGGCCGGGTCGAGCGCGCGCGGCATTCCGGTGCGCACGTTGCAGAATGCACAGGCGCGCGTGCAGGTGTCGCCCATGATCATGAATGTCGCGTGCCGCTTGGCCCAGCACTCGCCGATGTTGGGGCAGCCGGCTTCCTCGCAGACTGTATGCAGGCCGCGCGCGCGCAGGATGCGCGCGGTCTCCGCGTGGGCGCCGGCCCCCGGGGCCTTGACGCGGATCCACGCCGGCTTTGCCACGCGCACAGCCGGCGCTTCGGTCAATGTGGCTGCCTTGCTCACGTGCGCATCCTATCGGCGCGGGTCGCCCCGTTCCCTTGAACGTGAACGCTTGCCCCGCGCAAATCAAGGTCCGCCCATCGGCGCCCGTCAGCGCCCGATGATCCGCGCGAGAATGATGATGATGATTGCGCCGATGGTAGAGACCAGGATCTGATGCGCCCAGGGGTACTCGAGCAGGATGGGGAGCTTGAGCAGCCCTGCGTGCACCAGCGCGCCGCCGACGAACGAGCCGATGATGCCTACGAAGATGTCGCGGATCAGTCCGCCGCCGCCGAGCAAGAGGCTCGCGAGCCAGCCGGCGACGAGGCCGTTCAAGGCCATGATGATCCACGGCAGATATTGCTGATAGTCTTCCATTTGCCCCGTCCTCCCGATTCCGTTTTTTGTTGCCCGAGTTTAGGCGATGAAGCGCGCGAGTAATACGACGATGATTGCGCCGGCCGTTGCCGTTACGATCTGCGAGACGAGGTGGTTGCGGATGCCGAGATCGATTTTCATGGCGTCGAACAGGTAGCCGCCCACGAAGGCGCCAATCACGCCTGTCAGCAGGTAGCGAAGAACGCCGCCGCCGCCCCCGATGAGCAGCGAGGCAATGAAGCCGGCGATCAATCCGATGACGAGAAAGATAATCAGCGCGCGGGTCTCGATGTTCATTGGCATTCCTCCCGATGATCCAAGCTAGGTCTCTTAAGTCTTGCCCTGCCCGGCCGGCTTGGCGGGCGGCGGGATATGGATGGCCCGGCCCCACGCCGACAGCGCGCTTTCGCCCATCATTTCCGAAAGTGTGGGATGTGGGAAGACCGTGCGCATCAGATCCTCCTCGGTGGCCTCCATCTGCATGGCGATCACGAAGCCCTGGATGAGCTCCGTCACCTCGGCGCCGACCATGTGCGCTCCGATCAGTTCGCCGGTCTTGGCGTCGAAGATGGTCTTGACCAGCCCCTCGCGCTCGCCCAGCGCCAGGGCCTTGCCGTTGGCACGAAAGGGGAAGCGCCCGACGCGCAGCTGGCGGCCGGCCGCAAGCGCCCGGGCTTCCGTCAAGCCGACGGAGGCGATCTGCGGCCGGCTGTAGGTGCAGCCGGGGATGCGCAGCTTGTCGAGCGCGTGGGCAGCAAGCCCCTTTATTGCCTCGACGCACACGACGCCCTCGTGCTCGGCCTTGTGGGCGAGCATGGGCGGACCGGCCACGTCGCCGATGGCATAGATGCCGGCGACATTGGTGCGCCCCAGGCCGTCCGCCTTGATGAGGCCCTTCTCGATCTCGACGCCGAGCGCCTCGAGCCCGAGACCCTCGACGTTGCCGACGACGCCGACGGCCGAGATCATCCGCTCGGCCGTGATGGTCTCGCGCTTGCCGCCGGCGAGCTCGACCGTCGCGGTCACGCTGTCGGCGCCCTTCTCGACCCCGGTCACTTTGGCGCCCGTCAGGATGCGGATGCCGGCCTTGTCAAAGGCCTTGCGCGCGAGCGCCGCGACCTCGGCGTCCTCGGCGGGCAGGATCTCTGGCAGGATTTCGACGACGGTTACCTCGGCGCCGAGCGCGCGATAGAACGAGGCGAACTCGATGCCGATGGCGCCCGAGCCGGCGATCAGCAGCGACTTTGGCAGGGCCGGCGGCAGCATGGCCTCGAAGTAGGTCCAGATCAGCTTGCCGTCGGGCTCTATCCCAGGAAGCACGCGCGGGCGCGCGCCGGTGGCGAGGATGATGTGGCGCGCGGTATAGCGTCCCGGCCCCCGGGCATCTTTGGGCGGGGCCTGATCGCGCGAATTTGGCTTGCTCTTCGCGGCGGTAACGTCGATCGCGCCCGCTCCTTTGAGCTGCGCCTCGCCCCAGATGACATCGACGCCGTTCTTCTTGAGCAGGAAGCCGACGCCGGTGGCGAGCTCGCCGGCGACCGTGCGCGAGCGCTCGACGACGGCAGGCAGCTCGACGCGCGCCGCGGCATCGACGGCAATGCCGAAGCTTCGCGCCGTCTCGATCTCGTGCAGGATCTCGGCCGACCGCAGCAGCGCCTTGGTTGGAATGCAGCCCCAGTTGAGGCAGATGCCGCCGAGGAATGCTCGCTCGACGACGGCCGTGCGCAAGCCGAGCTGCGCGGCGCGGATCGCGGCGACGTAGCCGCCGGGCCCGGCGCCGACGACGATCACGTCATACGCGCTCGACGGCTCGGCACTCATATCGGCGGTCATGGGCGGCGTTGCCCCCTGCCAATGGAAAGGCCCCGGCCTTCAGAGGCCGAGGCCCAGATGATATAGCCGATCCAAAGCCAGGACCGGTACGCGGGCCAACCGGCCGGCGGATCGCGCGCAAATCAAACGTGGCAGCGCGCGCCGAGATATTCGTTCAGCAGCTTGTTGTAGAGATCGGCCTGGCTCTTTTGCGCCGCCGACAGGCTCTTGCCCTGGCTTTGGCGCTCGACGTAGGCCGGCACGCCTGCCCGATCCATCTTCGTGAGGTTGGCGCGAATGGACTCGCAAGTTTCGCCTGGGCTCAACGCGGCCGGTCCCGGGTCGCCGTTGGCATTGGCGGTACCATTGGCGCAGCCGGCCAGCGCCAGCGCCTGCATCAGTATCAGAGCACCGGTCGCCAAACGTTTCGAGTTGTGCGCGTTCAAACCCACTTGCGCCACTACACCCTCCGCTGCCGAAGAGAACCAAAAGGCTTTTCACCACAGGCCCATGTGGTGCGCAACCCCTAATGCCAGCTTGAGATTCGGTGCTGCCCGATGGCCACGCCCATCGCCTCAAAAGCATGCAGCGGAAAGTCTGACGGCTGCGTCCGGGAGGTACGCAGCCGTCAGGCCGTATTCGCAATGTCGGAGCCTAACCCGCCGGGCTTACGGCTGCGGCAGTGTGGAGTCGGGATTCTCAGCCGTCTGCGGTGCCGGCGTCGTCTCGGAAGTTGGAGGCGTCGCCGCGGCGGTCGCTGCAGGCGGTTTCGCCGACGGGAGCGGCGGCGTTGTCTTCTTGGCGGCAGCGACCTTCTTCTCTTTCGGTGCCGGCGTGGGGGTCGTCGTTGTCGTCGTCATCGCCGGCGTCGTCGTGGTGGCTACGACCGGGCGCGGCGGATAGGCCGAGCACTTGGTCTGGAATTCCGTGTTGGCCTTGTTGAGCTCATCCGCTTTCGCGAGGTCCTCGGTCTTGAGCTTGTACTTCTTTGCCGCGGCCTTCGAAACTTTATCAACGGTGCCATCGCGATTGAGCGCTTCGATTTGCGCCGCCAGCGTGAGGCACGCGGGATCAGACTTCGCAGTCTGATCGATCGATGACGTATTCAGCCCGCCGCCCGTGAGGGTCCCGTCGTTAGAGCACCCCGCGGCCATGAGTGCGATGACGAATGCAGCGGTGGGTGCAGAGCGCGCCTTCATGGCGGAATACTCCAGAGGTTGAGTCGTTAGTATCGAACGCCCACGCTGATCATTCCGCTTCTAGTCTCGCCCTCAACCAGCGGCAAGCAACTGCCCCATTCTTATGCTTTCGCCGGCACTTTGGGAGATACTTAATTGGGGAAATAAGGCGGAAGTGGTCCACCAGCCACACGCTGAGCCACTGTGAAAGGCGTTTTGGCAAAGCAGCAATCACGAGGTGATTCGGTTGTAGCTGCCGTTAACCTTCATATCAGCATGCGCACCGGATCTTCGATAAACGCCTTGAAAGCTGCAAGCAGCGCGGCCCCCGTCGCTCCGTCGACGACGCGGTGATCGCAAGAAAGCGTAACATTCATCACGGTCGCCGCCTCGACCCCATCGCCGGTGACGATCGCCTGCCGCTGGGCCGCTCCTACCGCCAGGATGGTCGCGTGCGGCGGGTTGATCACGGCATCGAAGCTCTTGATGCCGTACATGCCGAGGTTGGAGATCGAGGTCGTGCCGCCCTGGTACTCGTGCGGCGCCAGCCGCCGCTTGCGCGCCCGCTCGGCGAGATCGCGCATCTCGTTGGAGATCTCCGATAGCGATTTTGCCTCGGCCTGATGCACCACGGGGGTGAACAATCCGCCCTCGACCGCCACCGCCACGCCGACGTCGGAATACTTGTGGCGCAGCATGCCGGCTTCCGTCCACGTGGCGTTCGCGGCCGGCACCTCCTGCAGCGCCAGCGCCATCGCTTTGATGATGAAGTCGTTGACGGAGAGCTTGTAGGCGCGCGGGCCTTCGTGCGGCGCGGCCGCGTTCATGCGCTCGCGGGCGTGGAGCAGCTCGTCGAGGCGGCAATCGATCGAGAGGTAATAGTGCGGGATCGTCTGCTTTGCGAGCGTGAGGCGCTCGGCGATGATGCGGCGCATCTTGTCGTGCGGGACGATCTCGTAGGTGCCCTTGTCGTAGAGCGCGAGGATCTTGTCATCGGATAGCGCGAGCGGCGCGGCGCCGCCCGGCCGCGTGACCGCGATCGCGCCGCGCGCCGGTTTGGGGGCGCCCGGGTTGCCAGCGGCGATGGCGGCCTCGATGTCGCGCTTGACGATGCGGCCGTGCGGGCCCGTCCCGGCGAGGTTCTTGAGATCGACGCCGGCAAGGCGCGCCAGCCGCTTTGCCAACGGGGACGCCAAGATGCGCTCGGTGCTGTCTGCAGCCTGCATGTGCGCTCCGCTCCGCGCTGGGCTTGGGGCTAGTGCTTGATCTGCCCGCGCAGCTTGCCCGAGGTCGGCCCCAGCGCCGCCTCGAAGTTGGTGACGAACGCTTCGCGCAAGGCGGTCTGCGCCTCGTCCTCGCGCATGTAGCCGTTGAGCGCCGCGGCCTTGGCGACATGGTGGCCCACCTCGGCCAGCATCCGTCCCCAGTCGCGCACCTGGTCGCCGAAGGCCGATGAGTTGAGCGAAACGAGAAGCGCGCCGTCGCCGATCCATGCGCGCAGGATCTCTACCGCCGTCTCTGCGTCCTCGATCCCGTCCGGCGGATCGAGCTCGACGGCAAGCTCTTCTTCCATGGCGGTTCTCCTTTCAGACGTAGAGTACGGACTTCACCGCGGCGATCACCCGCTCCGTTGAGGGCAGCGCGAGCTTCTCGAGGTTGGCGGCATATGGCATCGGCACGTCGGCGCCGGAGACCTTGGCGGGCGGAGCATCGAGATGGTCGAACGCCTGCATCGCGACCTGCGCGCAAATCTCCGAGCCGACCGAGCACACCGGCCAGGCCTCCTCCACGGTGACGATGCGGTTGGTCTTGCGCACGGAGGCGAGCACCGTCTCGAGGTCGAGCGGGCGCAGGGTGCGCAGGTCGATGACCTCAACTTCGATGCCGTCCTTGGCGAGGGCTTCGGCGGCTTCGAGCGCATAGACCATGCCGCGCGCGAACGACACGATCGTCGCATCGCGGCCGGGCCGCGCGATGCGCGCCTTGCCGATGGGCACGAGCCAGTCGTCGACCTTGGGCACCGGCCCGTGGCTGCCGTAGAGCAGCTCGTTTTCCAGGAAGATTATCGGATTGGGATCGCGGATCGCGGCTTTGAGCAGGCCCTTGGCGTCGGCGGGCGTGAACGGCGCGATTACCTTCATGCCCGGCACGTGCGCATACCACGCCGAGTAGCATTGGCTGTGCTGGGCGGCGACGCGGGCGGCGGCGCCGTTGGGTCCGCGAAAGACGACGGGGGCGCGCATGCTGCCGCCCGACATGTAGTGGGTCTTGGCCGCCGAGTTGACGATCTGGTCGATGGCCTGCATGGCGAAATTCCAGGTCATGAACTCGACGATGGGTTTGAGGCCCGCGAACGCCGCGCCGACGCCGACGCCGGCGAAGCCCTGCTCGGTGATGGGCGTATCGATGACGCGCTTGTCGCCGAACTCCTCCAAGAGGCCCTGGCTGACTTTGTAGGCGCCCTGGTATTGCGCGACCTCCTCGCCCATGAGGAACACGTCCGGGTCGCGCCGCATTTCCTCGGCCATCGCGTCGCGCAAGGCTTCGCGCACCGTCAGCGTGATCATCTCGGTGCCGGGCGCGATCTCGGGCTCGCCGGCAATGAGCGCCTCGGCGCGCTTGGCTGCGCCAGCGGGGACGCGGTCTTCGTCTCCCTGGCCGACCGAGGGAGCCGCGTGCGCATCCGCTCGGACTGCTCCCTCTCCCCGTTGGGGAGAGGGTCGGGGTGAGGGGGTTCCCACAGGCGACGGTCTCTCCCCCTCACCCGACTCGTTCCGCGCCGACCCCTCCCCGTCCATGCGAAGCATGGCTCCGCCATGACCGGGGAGAGGTGAGGCGGGACTCTCGGTTTTCGCGGGCTTTACTGGCGCTTCATCCTCGCCCGCGATCAGGGCGATGGGCGTGTTGACCTTGACGTTCTCGGTGCCGGCCGGAACGAGGATCTTCTCGAGCCGGCCCTCATCGACCGCCTCGACCTCCATCGTCGCCTTGTCGGTCTCGATCTCGGCGATGACGTCGCCGGCCTTGACCTCCTGGCCCTCGTGGACGAGCCACTTCGCGAGCGTCCCCTCCTCCATGGTGGGCGACAGCGCCGGCATGAGCACCTGGGTGGACATCTAGCGCGCGCTCCGCTCTGACGCAGTCGGCTGAGTCATCCCGGGGCGTGTCCGCATCATACCAGCACGTCCGTGGTGAGTTCCGCGGCGTCGGGCTGCGGGTCGGCGAGCGCGAAGTCCGCAGCTGCGTTCACCTTATCGCGTACTTCGCGGTCGATCTGCTTGAAGTCGTCCTCGCTCATGGCCTGCTTCAGGAGCCGCTGGCGTACCATCTCGATGGGATCCTGCGTCTCGCGCACCTGCTGCACCTCCTCGCGCGTGCGGTACTTCGCGGGGTCGGACATCGAGTGCCCCCGGTAGCGATACGTCATCATCTCGAGGATGAACGGCCCGCTGCCGAAGCGCGCGTGCGCAATCGCGCGCTCGCCGGCGGAGCGCACGGCGGCAACGTCCATGCCGTCGACGTGCTCGCCAGGAATCGCGAACGAGGCTCCGCGCTGACACAGCTCGGTCGTCGCCGACGAGCGCTCGATGGAGGTGCCCATGGCGTACTTGTTGTTCTCGATGACGAACACGATCGGCAGCTTCCACAGCTCGGCCATGTTGAAGGTCTCGTAGACCTGGCCCTGGTTGGCCGCGCCGTCGCCGAAGTAGCAAAGGCAAACGTTGCCGTTGCCGCGATAAAGGTTCGCGAACGCGAGCCCGGCGCCGAGAGGCACGCTGGCTCCGACGATGCCGTGGCCGCCATAGAAGTGCTTGTCGGGCGCGAACATGTGCATGGAGCCGCCCTTGCCGCTGGAGCAGCCGCCGCGCCGCCCCGTGAGCTCCGCCATGACGCGGTTGGGGTCCATGCCGACGGCGAGGGTGTGGCCGTGGTCGCGGTAGGCAGTGATGACCTGATCGCCGTCCTTGGCGGCCATCTGCATGCCGACGACGACGGCTTCCTGTCCGATGTAGAGATGGCAGAAGCCGCCGATGTGGCCCATGCCGTAGAGCTGGCCGGCCTTCTCCTCAAAGCGGCGGATCAGCAGCATCGAGCGATAGGCGCTGAGATCCTCCTCGCGCGTGAAGGGACGCGCCGCCGGCGGCTTCGTCGCGGCGGGCGCGGCGCTGGAGCGGCTGCGGGACGCTTTGGCGGGAGACATCGGGGGATCCTCGGATGCGGGCGGCGAGCGTGCGCTACCGATACGAGCGGGACCCTACACAAGGCAATACGGGAAAACCAGAATAGCGGCCGCATCGCAGCCGCTTTGCGCCAGCATACCGCTAGCGCCGGATCACGACCTGATCGCGCGGGTCTACGAAGCCCAGGACTTCGCGCGCGATCTCTTCGACGATGTCGGGGTCGGGTTTGTCGGGCGTCAACAGGGCGACGTCGCGCTCCAGGTTGGCGCGCACGGCCTCGAGGCTTTTGATCTCGAACTCCAACAATGCTGACCGCTCGGTCAGCGCGGATCGCACCTCGAGGCCGTGCCGGCCATATATTGCATGATAGGCGAAGTAGGCCGTAAACCCCAGGCAGAGAAGCAACACCGTAGCCTGCCGAGGCCTCGAGCGCCGATCATGATTTGGCTGACGCAGCACTATGGGTACGCTGCACAAAACTGGTGGACACGTGTGTTATGCCACGCGCACCTTAATCGCAGGTAAAGCGCTGTCCCACGTGCTGGCGCCCCGGCTCGGGCGCTCCGATGGAGGCGTCCGAAAAAATCCTTCAGTATCATGAGTATCCGCGGAAGCTCGCTGCCGCCAACGGGGCCGTAGCGGCATCGCAATTATTTTTTCTGGCGAAGTGATCGTCCTAAGCGCCCGCGCGGATGACGCTCTTGCCTGCATAACGCGCGACGGTGCCCAGCTCCTCCTCGATGCGGATGAGTTGGTTGTACTTCGCGAGCCGGTCGGAGCGGCACAGCGAGCCGGTCTTGATCTGGCCCGCGTTGGTGGCGACCGCGAGGTCGGCGATGGTTGCGTCCTCGGTCTCGCCCGACCGGTGCGAGATGACGGCCGTGTAACCGGCGTTCTGCGCCATGGAGACGGCATCCAGCGTCTCCGACAGCGAGCCGATCTGGTTGACCTTGACCAGGATCGAGTTGGCGATGCCGCGCTCGATGCCTTGCGAGAGACGCTCGGTGTTGGTGACGAAGAGATCGTCGCCCACGAGCTGGCAGCGCGCCCCGATGGCCTCGGTGAGCGCCTTCCAGCCGGCCCAGTCGTCCTCCGACATCCCGTCCTCGATGGAGATGATGGGGTAGCGGCGAACGAGATCTTCCAGATATTTCACCATGCCGGCGGCATCGAGCGACTTGCCCTCGCCCGCGAGCTGGTACTTGCCGTCCTTGAAGAACTCCGTCGCCGCGCAGTCGAGCGCCAGCATCACGTCGGAGCCCGGCTTGTAGCCCGCTGCCTCGATCGCCTTCATGATGAAGCCCAGCGCCGCGTCCGCCGACTTGAGGTTCGGCGCAAATCCGCCCTCGTCGCCGACGCTGGTCGAGAGCCCGGCGTCCTTCAGCGACTTCTTGAGCGTGTGGAAGATTTCCGCGCCCATGCGCACGGCGTCCGCGCCCGTCGCCGCGGCGACCGGCATGATCATGAACTCCTGGATGTCGATTGGGTTGTCGGCATGCATCCCGCCGTTGACGATGTTCATCATCGGCACCGGCAGCAGGTGCGCAGACGTGCCGCCGATATAGCGGTAGAGCGGCAGCCCGCTCGCGATGGCTGCGGCCTTGGCGGTCGCGAGCGAAACACCCAGAATTGCGTTGGCGCCGAGCCGGCTCTTGTTCTTGGTGCCGTCGAGCTTGATGAGGGCGGCGTCGATGCCGCGCTGGTCCTCGGCGTCCATGCCGGCAAGCGCGTCGAAAATCTCGCCGTTGACGCCGTCGACAGCCTTGGTGACGCCCTTGCCGAGGTAGCGCGACTTGTCTCCGTCACGCAGCTCGACTGCCTCGTGCGCACCCGTCGAGGCGCCAGAGGGCACACCCGCACGGCCGAACGAGCCGTCCTCGAGCACGACGTCGACCTCCACCGTCGGGTTGCCGCGGCTGTCGAGGATCTCGCGGCCGATGATGTCGATGATGGCGGTCATTTTGCCTTACCTTATGGTTGCGGGGCGCGCGGAGGCGTGGGAGGTTCCGGCGCCTTTTAGCCGCTCTTGCGACCAGCGCAAAGGCCCGAGCGCGCCCTAGACCGGTGACGGCCGGAGGCGCGTACCGATCAGCGCGAAAGGAGCCATCCATGACGGAACCTGCAACCTATGCCGGCGGCTGCCATTGCGGCCGCGTGCGCTATGAGGTCAAGACCGACCTCGACAAGATCATGGCGTGCAATTGCTCCATTTGCGCCAAGCAAGGGCTCTGGCTGACGTTTGTCCCGGCAGCCGAGTTCAAGCTCTTATCGGGCGAGGAGGTTCTCAAGGACTATCAGTTCGCCAAGATGAAAGTTCACCATCTCTTCTGCAGCGCCTGTGGCGTCGAGAGCTTTGGGCGCGGTGCAAAGCCGGATGGAACCCAGATGATCGCGATCAACGTGCGCTGCCTCGACGATGTCGACGTTTCGAAGCTGGCGCCTCGGCCGTTCGACGGCAAGAAACTCTGAGCATCCACATGACCGAGGCTGCGGCCCTCGTGCTTCTCTCCGGCGGACAGGATTCGACCGTGTGCCTTGCCTGGGCGCTCGACCGCTACGAGCGCGTGGAAACCGTCGGCTTCGCCTACGGCCAGCGGCACGCGGCCGAGCTCGGCGTGCGCGGCATCATCCGCGCCAAGCTCGCCGCCATGAATCCGCGCTGGCGGGAACGGCTCGGGTCCGACCACATGCTGGAGCTGAAGGAGCTTGGGCGCCTGTCGGACACGGCGCTGACGCGCGAAGCCGAGATCGAGCTCGACGAGGCGGGCCTGCCCTCGACCTTCGTACCCGGGCGCAATTTGCTCTTCTTCACCTACGCGGCGGCGATCGCCTACCGGCGCGGCATCCGCACCCTCGTCGGCGGCATGTGCGAGACGGACTACTCCGGCTATCCCGACTGCCGCAACGAGACGCTGCAAACACTCGCCAAGGCGATCTCGCTCGGCATGGACGCGGAGTTCGTGATCGAGACGCCGCTCATGTGGATCGACAAGGCTGCCACCTGGGCGCTTGCGGACAAGCTCGGCGGCGCGCCCCTCGTCGAGCTCATCGTCGAGGACACGCACACCTGCTATCTCGGCATCCGGTCACGCCGCCACCCGTGGGGGTACGGCTGTGGGCATTGTCCGGCATGCGATCTGCGCGCCAAGGGTTTCGATAAATGGCAAGCCGCGAAGACGAGCTGATCCGCGCCGTCGATTGCGCTCTCGCCGGAGATTGGGAGAGCGCGCACGCGATCGCCCAGCGGCACGAGGGCAATGCGGCCGCGGATTGGCTGCACGCCGTGCTGCACAAGATCGACGGCGAAGCCGGCAACAGCCGCTATTGGTACGGATGCGTTGCACATACGTTCGACGAGTATGCCGATCCCCTCGCCGAGCTCGCCGCTATCCGGACAAGCATCTCTGGTTAAGCTCGCTCGAGGCCGACGATTGTCGGTCTATCGGCGCGGTCTTAGGCTTTTGCGCCCGTTTGCAGCCTGATCGATTGGATCGTCCCATGCCGCGCGTATTGCCTCTGCTCGTCGCCTTCCTGATCGCTACCCACCTTCCCGCCTACGCTCAGAGCGAAGCGCGCAAGCCGCTCCCGGACCATCTCAGCTTCGGTTACGACCAGGAAGGCAAGGTCGACGCGACGCCCGCCGCCTGCGAGGCCGTCGTCAAGGAGACGGTCGAATGGGGGCCGGAGGAAACCAAGCAGGCGGTCAAGGACGTGTGTGCCGCGCGCAAGCGCCACATCGAGGCCTACGCCGCCATCCAGAAGAGCTACAAGGCGCTGGCCAAGCAGATCGAGCCGGACCACCGCATCGATCCGGCCTCCGCCGTGACCGCGTTCAAAGCCATGGTCAAGGATTGCATCGACCACAAGACGAGCCTGACGACCGGCGGCCACAACATCATGATCGACATCATTCCCAACGACATTGCGACCGCGTGCCTGAACATCGGCAAGACCGTTCTCGACAACGAGACCTACTGGTTCACGCACGGGGGCATGCAGGTTCGCTCCTCTCCCTGATGCCGCTCAATGCGCGGCTGCGGCGTGGTGTCTAGTTTCTGAAACGTTCTGCGCGGGCGGCGCAAAGCGGCTAAAATTCGCTCGTTAGCCCCCTCGCAACCTTCCCCGTGCGATCGCATATCGCGATCGAGGGCCAGCGACATCTCAGGAGACACGTTCATGGGTGATTCCACCAAAGGCGACATGAGCAAGGTTGCCGCGCGCCGCAAGGCGCCGCTCGAGACCCCCACCGACCTCAAATCCAATGCGGTGAAAGATATTTCGGCAGCACTCACTTCAATGCTTGCCGACACCTTCGCGCTCTACGTCAAGACCAAGAACTTCCACTGGCACATGTCGGGGCCGCACTTCCGCGACTACCACCTGCTCCTGGACGAGCAATCCGACCAGATCTTCGCCATGACCGATCCGCTCGCCGAGCGCGTGCGCAAGATCGGCGGCACGACGATCCGCTCCATCGGCCACATCGACCGCTTGAAGCGCGTCGAGGACAACGACGCCGACTTCGTCGACGCTCAGGACATGCTGGCGGAGCTGCGCGAGGACAACAAGAACCTCGTCGCGCGCATGCGCGAGATCCACGATCTCTGCGATGAGGGCCGCGACGTCGCCACCGCGAGCCTCATTGAGGTCTGGATAGACGAGACCGAGCGGCGCCTGTGGTTCCTCTACGAGACGACCCGGCCGAACCACGTCGGCTGACGGGCGGCCTCGCTGCACAACGCTTGATTTGAGCTGAGACAGGGGGACGCAATCGCGTCCTCCTTGCTTGGCGTTTCGACACCTCGACAATGGAGGAGCCTATGGCCCTGCAAGCCACTCATTCCGACAAGGCCGTTGCGAATAAGGGCGCGCTGCCCAAGCGACGCTTCGGACGCACGGACATGCAGATCACGCCCGTCGGCTTCGGCGCCTGGGCCATCGGCGGCGGTGACTGGGCCGTCGGCTGGGGCGCACAGGACGACAGGCAGTCGATCGCCGCGATCCGTCACGCGGTCGAGCGCGGCGTCAACTGGATCGACACCGCCGCGATCTACGGGCTCGGGCACTCCGAGGAGGTCGTGCGCGAGGCGCTGAAGGAGATCCCGCGCGAACGGCGTCCTTACGTGTTCACCAAGTGCGGCCTCGCCTGGGACGAGAACGACCGCAAGGCATTCCCGCGTAACGTCGGCGCGCCCGCCAGCATCCGCCGCGAGCTCGAGAACTCGCTGCGCCGGCTCGGCCTCGACCGCATCGACCTCTACCAGATGCACTGGCCGGCCAAGGACGGAACGCCGATCGAGGAGTATTGGCGCACGCTGCTCGACCTCAAGGCGGAGGGAAAGGTGCGCGCCGTCGGGCTGTCGAACCACAACGTGGCGCAGCTCGAGGCAGCCGAGCGCGTCGGCCACGTCGATACGCTGCAGCCGCCGTTCTCCGCAATCCGCCGCGAGTTTGCGGCAGCCGAGCTGCCGTGGTGCCGCGAGCACGAGACCGGCGTCATCGTCTACAGCCCCATGCAGGCCGGCCTGCTGACCGGCGCTTTCACCGAGGCGCGGGCGAAGGCGCTTCCCGCCGACGACTGGCGGTCGCGCAGCGATGAGTTCACCGGCGAGAAGCTGCAAGCGCAACCTGAAGCTCGCCGACGACGCATGGCGGCGGTGGCCGAGCGGCACGGCACGACCACGGCTTCCGTCGCCGTCGCCTGGACGCTCGCGTGGCCCGGCGTGACCGGTGCCATCGTCGGCGCGCGCGCTCCCGAGCAGATCGACGGATGGATCGGCGCCGCGACGCTCAACCTCACGCGCGCCGACCTCGACGAGATCGCTGCAACGATCAAGGCAACGGGCGCCGGCGCGGGTCCGGCACTTCCGCCGGCCCGCTGAGCGCCGGCATCACCAGCATGGCGCGTTGCGGTTGGTCGCGTAGCGCGAGCGCCGGCAGAAGGGGCGATAGTAGATCTTCTGCCTAGCCTCCGCTTCGTCGGCGGGGATCGGCTTGGCGTGCTGCGTAGGGGCGATTTCTCCTGGCGCGCCGACCTCGTCGTGGGCCTCGGCCAGGCACGGTCCAGCGACCACGAGCAGAGCCGAGACTGCGAGGGCCGGTGTTGCTCTAAATCGCATCATGGCTCCAAGGTCCCCGTGGCCGCCACGGATGTTATAGTATCCGGCCATGTCCGCCGTCAAGGCGAGACAGCGCCTCGGTGCGAGGTTTGCGCCTCCCGCTTGATCCAATGGTCCCGCCGCCCTAGGGATGCCGCGATGTACGCAGTGAAGGAGATTTTCTACACGCTGCAGGGTGAGGGCGCGAACGCGGGCCGCGCCGCCGTGTTCTGCCGCTTTGCCGGTTGCAATCTGTGGTCGGGGCGCGAGCAAGACCGCGCCGGCGCCCAGTGCCGCTTCTGCGATACGGACTTCGTCGGCACGGACGGCGATGGCGGTGACCGCTTTGCAACCGCCGAGGAGCTTGCGGCTGCGTGCGCCAAAACTGCCGGCGACGCCGGCCCGGACCTCATCGTCCTCACCGGCGGCGAGCCGATGCTGCAGGTCGACGAGCCGCTAATCGCCGCTTTGCACGCGCGCGGCTTTACCATCGCGATCGAGACCAACGGCACCCTGCCCGTCCCCGCGGCGATCGACTGGATCTGCGTCAGCCCCAAGGCCGGCACTGATCTGAAGCAGCGCTCGGGCGACGAATTGAAGCTCGTCTTTCCGCAAGCCGGCCTCGATCCGGCCGACCTCGAGGCGCTAGGCTTCCCCCATCGCTTCCTGCAACCGATGGATGGGGCCGCGCAGGCGCGCAATACCGAGCTCGCCATCGCCTACTGCAAGGCGCACCCGGTCTGGCGGCTCTCCTTGCAGACGCATAAGCTCGTCGGCATCCCGTGATGAGGGAGCCCCTGGAAATCGCTCGCCATTTCGCTTATTGAGCCCGCATGCGCATCTACAAAGAGTTCCGTTTCGAAGCCGCCCACTTCCTGCCGAGTGCCGCCCCCGGCTCGGCCAATGCGCGCATGCACGGCCACTCGTTCCGTGCGCGCGTGACCATCGAGGGCACGCCCTCGGATGACACGGGCTACATCTTCCATTTCGACGACCTCGCCGCGGCCATGGCGGAGGCACACGACGCGCTCGATCACAGGCTCCTCAACGAGGTCGACGGTCTCGCGGCGCCGACGCTCGAGCGCATCGCCATCTGGCTATGGAACCGGCTGCAGAACCGCGTGCCGGGGCTGGCCGAGATCGAGATCGCGCGCGATAGCTGCCACGAGGGCTGCATCTACGCCGGCCCTCCCGCTCTGCGGCACGCGGCGGAGTGAGCGACATGGACCTGCAATCGCACCACCCCCTCACCCTAACCCTCTCCCCGGAGGGGAGAGGGGATGACGTTGCGTTTGCGTCAATCGGCGCGGGACCGGAAAGCGATTCCACTTTCCCTCTCCCCTGCGGGGAGAGGGCTTTCCGCCGCGATCTTGCGAGCAACGCCTCGCAAGTCGCGTGGCGGAAAGGGTGAGGGGGCCAACTCGATGGGACATAAGGACAAGCCGGTCACGATCCTGGGGTCTGCCACGAAGATCCCGGAGACGCCGAGCGAGGCGACGCTCGAGCGCGTGCCAAATCCTCACCCTGATGCCAACTACATCGCCCGCTTCACCGCGCCCGAGTTCACCTGCCTGTGCCCGGTGACGGGCCAGCCCGATTTCGCGCACCTCGTCATCGACTACGCGCCCAAGCACTGGCTCGTTGAATCGAAATCGCTGAAGCTGCTCCTCGCCTCCTTCCGCAACCACGGGGCGTTCCACGAGGACTCCACCATCGCCATCGGCAAGCGCATCGTGGAGCTGATCGAGCCCCACTACCTCCGCATCGGCGGCTATTGGTATCCGCGCGGCGGCATGCCGATCGACGTGTTCTGGCAGACGGGGACGCTGCCCGCCGGCATTTGGCTGCCCGACCAGGGCGTTGCGCCCTATCGCGGCCGCGGCTAGCCCGCCCTGGCGGATCGGCCACAGCCACAATCTTTCGATATATCCGCCGACTGGCGAGAGACGGGCAGCTCAGGTAGCGTGCGTTTCTCATGTTCGGAGGGGAATGATTCGCTCGCACGCCATCGCGCTGGGCTTCGCTCTCGTTGCCCTATCGGCAGGAGGCGCCTTCGCCGCGGCGCCGGCCGATCAGCCGGTCGCGACCGATCCGGCAATAGCGCCGCCTCCGCACGTGGGCGTCGCCAACCCGGCCGCTCAGCCGACGCCGGCGCCTTCAGATCCGACTACAGCTGCGCTGCGCGACAAGCTTGCCGCTCTGCCGACCGAGGGCTCCGCCCAGGAGATCAAGGAGCGCGCGGTCCTCTCAGACTATTACAACGCCGGCCACGCGCCGCTGTGGGTCGGCGCCGGCGGCCTGACGCCGAAGGGCGGGGCCGTCATCGCCGAGCTGATGAAGGCGGGCGACTGGGGTCTCGATTCCGGCGACTTTGCTCTTCCCCACATCGCCGATGCAGCCATGGCCAATTTGACCCCGGCCGAGGTCGCCGACGCCGAGGTCGCGATCTCGCTCGCGGTCCTGAAGTATGTGCGCTTTGCCCGCGGCGGACGCATCATCGATCCGACGATCCTGCTGACCTCGCAGTTCGACCGCAAGCCGCAGCTCCTCGATCCCGAGGTCGTGTTCGCCGCGCTCGCGGCCGCGGATGCGCCCGACGCCTACCTGCGCGGCGTCCATCCCAAGCAGCCGCAGTTCGAGAAGCTGCGCCAGGCTTATCTCGCCAATCGCGGCAAACCGCTCGCCAAAAAGCTGCTCGCCAACATGGAAGAGTGGCGGTGGATGCCCGACGACCTCGGTGCGGTGCACATCCTCGCCAACGTCCCCGAGTTCATGGTCTACCTCTACAAAGACGACAAGGTCATCCACACGGAGCGCATCGTCGTCGGCGAGACGGGCAAGCAGACCACCATCTTCTCGCGCAACCTCAAGACCATCGTGTTCAAGCCGATGTGGCGCGTGCCGGAGTCGATCAAGGTGCGCGAGCTGCAGCCCAACCTCTTGCGCGGCGGCAGCATGTTCCGCCAGTACGACCTCGAGCTGCAGACCAAGGACGGCCAGACGCTCGACTACCACACGATCGACTGGCGCACGGCCGACATCAAGAACTACGAGGTGGTGCAGCCGCCGGGCCGCAAGAACGTGATGGGCGTCGTCAAGTTCACGTTCCCGAGCCAGCACACGATCTTCATGCACGACACCGTCGACAAATGGATGTTCGCGCAATCGCAGCGCACGCTGAGCCACGGCTGCCTGCGCCTGCGCAACCCGATGAAGATGGCCGAGCTCGTGCTCGCCGAGGACAAGGGCTGGGACGCCGCCAAGGTCGAGCAGACGATGAGCGACGGCCCGCGCAACAACGAGATCGTCATCGAGAAGAAGATCCCGATGCACCTCGTCTACTTCACGGCGTGGGTCGGCGATGACGGCAAGGTGCGCACCTTCGGCGACATCTACGGCCACGAGAAGCGCATCACGCAGGCGCTCGAGGGCAAGTGGGACGAGATCGACATCGGGCAGGACCATCTGGCGCCCGTCGAGGCGGTCGAGCCGGCGACCATCGGCAGCGGCGCCGCGATGGGTGCGCGCTATGGGCGCTATCGCGGCCAGCCTTCGGTCGTCGACCTGGTCGGGGGCGCTCTCGGTGGCAACTTCTGACGGGCGAGCGTGCTCGGCGGCGGGTATTGACCGCTTCTCCCTAAGTTAGGCCGCGGGTGGCGTGCGCGCCCCGCGCAGGGCGGCGAACCTCGGCCACAGCACGTTGAGGCACAGCCCCGTCATGACGAGCGCCGCCGCCGCGAGCTTCCAGCCTTGCAACGGCTCATGCAGCCATAGCGCGGAAGCCCCCATTCCGAACACCGGAACCAGCAGCGACATAGGCGCGATGGTCGCCGCCGGGTAGCGCGACAGCAGCCACCCCCAGGCCGCATAACCGAAGAGCGTGTTGGCGATCGTCTGATAGAGAACGGTGGCCCAGGTGCCGAGGTCGGCTTGCACGAGCCCATCGCGGATTGCCGGCCAGCCTTCGAACGCGAACGACAGCGCAAAGAGCGGCGGCGCGGAGAACATGCTCGCCCACACCACGTAGGCGAGCATGTTGACCTTGGGCGTGGAGCGGACGACGACATTGCCCCCCGCCCAGCACAGTGCGGCGACGAGCACCAGCGCGAGCCCGAGGGGCGTCGTCGCCGCATCGGTGTGCACGAGGATCACGCCGATGCCGACGACAGAGAGCAGCAGCGCCGCGAACTGAAATCGCTGCACGCGTTCGCCGCTGAGGTAGGCGGCAAGCCCGATCGTGAAGAACGCCTGCAGCTGAATGACGAGCGAGGCGAGGCCCGGTGTGATGTAGTGGCTCATGGCGATGAACATGAGCCCGAACTGCCCGGCACCGATCAGCAGGCCATAGGCCGCAAGGTTGCGCCACGGCACCGGCGGCCGCGGCGAGGAAAAATATGACTGGCAGCACGGCGAGAGTGAAGCGCAGGGCCGCGAACAGGAGCGGCGGCAAGTGATCGAGGCCGAGGCGGATGACGACGAAGTTCGTTCCCCAGACCGCCATCACGGCGAGCGCGAGCAGTCCATCGCGCAGGGAGAGCGGTGTGGGGTTCATGTCACTGACGCATTCATTGCGCGCGCCCGCTAGGGTGCGCCTGGCCTCGGGTCGGACGTTGGAGCAGATTGGGGATTGTCCCGGCCCAGCGCTTATCAGCATTCGCACGCGCGGTCGCGCTCAGAGGAAGCGGTGCGACTGCGTGGCATCCGGCCGGAAGCACGCCTCGCGCGAGCCAAACCAGTTGAGCCGGTTCCGCTGTACCCAGTCGTAGACCCGATCGCCGATGACACCAGGCACGATACGCCCAACCTGGCCGAGCCATCGCCACGGAGCCGCCATGGTGCGCGCGGCAGCAAGCGTGCCCGCCCAGCGCAAATAAGGTCTGCCGTCTGCCAGTACCATGAAGGTATCGAAGCGATCGGCGTCGAGGTCGTAGTGGCGATAGAGCGCGCGTGGGATGGGTTCCTGGATGGCGGCGAAGCGCGAGGTGCCCTCAGGATCGCGATCGAGCATCCAGTTCACGCCGTCCGAGCACAGCACGCAGTGGCCATCGAAAATGAGCAACGGCCGGCTGTCGTCGAACTTCGGCACCTGCGGATCGGCGCGGTAACTGTAGGCCTCAGCTTGCATTTCGTTGCTATTGCTTGCTTCCGACAAGCCCCCTCAGAAGCGTTGGCTCAACGAATTCGTTCATTGAGTCCGGGGAATAAATCCAGGCACGCCGGTCTCCACCACCGAGTTGAACCTGGTCGTACTGGTGATTTTCTCCCGGATCTCCTGCATTGCATCTTCAGGTAGAGCGGAAATGTCGAAGTTCTCGTGGATACGGCTTGGTGTCGTTGAGGTCGTCAGGAAAGAGGTACCGCGCTGCACGGCCCAGGCAAGCAAGACCTGAGCCGGTGTCTTGTGCACTCGCTGAGCAATGGCTTTGATGACCGGGTCGTCCAAGACTCTCGGTTCCATGGCATGTCCCAACGCTGCGAACGCCTGCAGCACAATTCCATGCTCGCGACAGAAATCGAGCAGGCTCCATTCGGGAAGATACGGATGGGATTCGACTTGGACCACGGCGGGCTTGATGCGCGCAACCGCGACGATCTCTTGCAGCTTTTCGAGAGTAATGTCCGATAATCCGATCGACTTGCATTGACCCTCGTCGACGAGGCGCTCCAGCGCGCCCCACGTGTCCGCCAGCGTGACACCAGTGTCGTAGATGACCTGACCGCGCTCGTCTCTCGGGTCCTGGTCGTCGCCGGGCCGAAAGGCAAAGGGCGTGTGGACGAGATAGCAATCAACATAGTCCAATTGCAGCCGCCGGCGGCTCGCATCGAAGGCAGGTTTGACCCGCTCTGGACGGTGATTGGTGTTCCATAGCTTGGTGGCGACGAACACGTCCTGACGCTTGATCGCCCCGGCCTTGAACACTGCGGCCATCGCGTCGCCGATCGCCTCTTCGTTGCGGTAGCGTTCCGCGCAGTCGAAATTGCGAAATCCTACTTCCAACGCCGTCCTGGTGGCCTGCTTGGTCGCGACAGGATCGGGAATGAGCGTGCCGAAGCCAACTGCGGGGATGGCACCCGACCCGTGGGCAAGAGGGATTCTCGTGTAACGGAGCGTATCGGGGGTCGTCATGCTCATACTCCCGGGTTCTAGCTGGTCTCCGCCAGCATCCCATCCCGGCCCATGCGTTCAAGAGGCCGAGCGCGCCGACAGATGCAGCAGCCCCAGTACCTTTTTTGGCCGGCGCTACGCTGCCTTGCCGATCCTTGCTCCTGCCACACGCTGCAAATCAGGCGGCAGGGCCTCATCGCGTAACGTGTCGATGGCGTCGGCGAGGCTCATCACCGTCTGATCCTGCGAGCCCAGCCGGCGGATCGAGACCTTGCCCTCCTCCGCCTCGCGCTTGCCGACGACCAGCATCACCGGCACCTTGGCGAGCGAGTGCTCGCGCACCTTGTAGTTGATCTTCTCGTTGCGGAGATCGATCTCGGCGCGCAGGCCGGCCGCCGTCAGCTGCGCCAGCACATCCTGCGCATACGTGTCGGCGTCCGACACGATCGTCGCGACGACGACCTGCAGCGGCGCGAGCCACAGCGGGAAGTGGCCGGCGAAGTTCTCGATCAGGACGCCCGTGAAGCGCTCCAGCGAGCCGAAGATGGCGCGGTGGATCATCACCGGCGTCTTCTTCTCCGAGTGCTCGTCGATGTAGAAGGCGCCGAGCCGGCCCGGCAGGTTGAAATCGACCTGCGTCGTGCCGCACTGCCAGTCGCGCCCGATGGCGTCCTTCAGCACGTACTCGAACTTCGGCCCGTAGAAGGCGCCCTCGCCCGGATTGATCGACGTCTTGATGCGGCCCTTGCCGCGCTTCTCGATCTCGGCCAGCACCTTGGCCATCACGGCCTCGGCGTGGTCCCACTGCTCGTCGGAGCCGACGCGCTTCTCCGGCCGCGTCGACAGCTTCACGACGATGTCCTTGAAGCCGAAGTCCTCGTAGATCGAGAGCAGGAGGTCGTTCACCTCCAGGCACTGCTCCTCGAGCTGGTCCTCGGTGATGAAGATGTGGGCGTCGTCCTGCGTGAAGTGGCGCACGCGCAGAAGCCCGTGCATCGCGCCCGACGGCTCGTAGCGGTGCACCTTGCCGAACTCGCCGAGCTTCAACGGCAGGTCGCGGTAGCTCTTGAGGCCGTGCTTGAAGATCTGCACGTGGCCGGGGCAGTTCATCGGCTTACAGCAGAACACGCGCTCGTCGGGCAGCTCCGTGACGAACATCATCTCGCGGTAGTTCTCCCAGTGCCCGGAGAGCTCCCAGAAATGCTTCTCCATCATGTCGGGAGAATTGACCTCGAAATAGCCGGCGGCACTGAGCCGGCGGCGCATGTAGGCGATGAGCGTCTGGAACAGCGTCCAGCCGTTCGGGTGCCAGAACACCGAGCCCGGCGCCTCCTCCTGGAAATGGAAGAGGTCCATCTCGCGCCCGAGCTTGCGGTGGTCGCGCTTCTCGGCTTCCTCGAGCCGGTGCAGGTATTCGGCAAGCTCCGCTTCCGTCGCCCACGCCGTCCCGTAGAGTGCGCTGCAGCATCGGCTTGTTGGGATCGCCGCGCCAGTAGGCGCCCGCGATCTTCTGCAGCTTGAACGCCTTGCCGACCTGGCCCGTGGACGCCATGTGCGGGCCGCGGCAGAGGTCGAGCCATTCGCCCTGCTTGTAGATCTTGAGGTCCTCGCCCTCGGGAATCGCATCGACCAGCTCGACCTTGAAGTTCTCGCCGCGCTCCCTGAAGAAGTCCTTGGCCTTCTTGCGGCTCCAGAATTCCTTCGTGAACGGCGCGTTCTTCTGCACGATCTCGTGCATCCGCTTCTCGATCTTGGCGAGATCGTCGGGATGGAACGGGTCCTGCTTGGCGAAGTCGTAATAGAAGCCGTTCTCGATCACGGGGCCGATCGTGACCTGCGTCTTCGGCCACAGCGACTGCACCGCCTCCGCCATGACGTGCGCGGCGTCGTGCCGGATGAGCTCGAGCGCTTCCGGGTCCGTGCGGGCGATGAATTTGATCTTGGCGTCAGCGGCGATCGGGTCGGCGAGGTCGGCAAGCTTGCCGTCGAGGCTCATGGCCACCGTGCGCTTAGCCAGCGAGGGCGAGATCGACTTGGCGACCTCGAGCCCCGTGGTCCCCGATTTGACCGTGCGGCTCGCGCCGTCGGGAAACGTCAACGTAACGTCGGACATCGCTCTCTCCTCTCACTCGCTGCCTACCAATGCAGCGTAAGTTGGAGCGGTTACATGCTGCGGCGGGCGCTCGAAGTCAAGTCGGGCCGAGCCGCCAGCGGCCGTAGCGCCAGGGGGCAAACGTGTGACGCTCGCCGCGGATGTCGGGCACCGGGTCGTGGCCGTGCGTGCCCCAAGGATGGCAACGCGACAATCGCGAGAGGGTGAGCCAGAGCCCGCGCCAGGCGCCGTTCTTGTCGATGGCCTCGAGCGCGTACTGCGAGCACGTGGGCGTGTGGCGGCAGTTCCAGCCGACGAAGGCCTTGAGCGTCCAGCGATAGAGATGGATCGGCGCCTTCAAGAGCTCGTCGGCAACGCGCATCAGTAAGGCTCGCCCGCCTTGGTCAGAAGCCGGCTCTCGCCGTCACGGCGCTCAAGCATCATGTCGATGTCGGAGTAAATCACCTCCTCCTCGCTCGATCGCGTGCCGACCTCTAAGTAGCTAGCCGTGTGCGTGCCGCGATTGATGAGTTGATGCCCGTTGGGCTCGTTGGCGGGAAAGCCGGCGGCCATGCCGGGCGTGAGCAGCTCCTCGCCTCCATCGGTGATGAGCGTCAGCTCTCCCTGCAGCACGTAGATGAACTCGTCCTCCACGCGGTGCCAGTGCCGAAGGGAGGACGCCACGCCGGGCTCCAGCGTCATTAGGTTGACGCCGAACTGCGTGAGGCCCCCGGCATCGCCCAGCGCCTGCTTGATGCGCTGCTCGCAGACGGCGGCATACGCGCGCGGGTAGCCCGAGCCGCGCCGAACTTTGATGCTCGCCACGTCGCGGATCACCGCCATGCTGCCCCTCCGTCAATCACGCGGTTGCCTGGGTCGGTTGCCCGGTCGCGCGCTTTTGCTCGATCTCGCTCATCGCCGTCTCGAGCGCGTCGAAGACCAGCATCACGGACCCATGCCGCGCCTTGTAGTGGCGGGCCGGCTGCAGCAAGGCGAGGTCCGCGAAGCGCCCCGCCGGCGGCTCGCCGTTCTCCTTCAGCATCGCCCGCATGGCCGCCGCTGTGCCACGCAGCTCGGCCGCCGTCGCGCCGATGATATGGCTCCCGACGATTGCGGCCGTCGCCTGCCCCAGGAGGCACGCCTTGACCGTCTGGCCGAAGCCGCAGACGCGGTCGCCGCTCATCTTGAGGTCGATGGTGATGGTCGAGCCGCACAGCTTGGAATGCGCCGTCGCCGTGGCGTCGGGCGCATTCAGCCGGTCCGAGCACGGGATGTGCGCGGCCAGCTCCAGAAGCTTCGTGTTGTAGATCTCGTCCAGATCGGCCATGCCTAACCGCTCAAGCGGCGCCCCTTCCCAATTCTCAAGCTTGAACCATTATATAGGGCTCTCGAAGCGATATGGTACCGGCTAGCGCGGCCGAAAGAAGCTCGGCGCAGGAGTGCTCGAATTGACGAAAGCGGCGGAAGCTCAGCTCAAAGTAGCCCGCGAGCGCCCGAGCCGCCAGCAGGCGGAGGAGGCGGTGCGCACGCTGCTGGCGTGGGCCGGCGACGACCCCGAACGCCCCGGCCTCGCCAGCACGCCCAGGCGCGTCGCCGAGGCCTTCGAGGAGCGCTTCGGCGGCTACCGCGAGGACGCCGCGGCCGAGCTCGCCCGCACCTTCGAGGACGTCTCCGGCTACTCCGACATGATCCTCCTGCGCGACGTGCGCTTCGAGAGCCATTGCGAGCACCACATCGCGCCGTTCACCGGCGTCGCGCATGTCGCCTACGTTCCGAGCCGCCGCGTGGTCGGGCTGTCGAAGTTGGCGCGCGTCGTCGATATCTTCGCGCGCCGCCTGCAGGTGCAGGAGGCGTTGACGGCACAGATTGCCACCACGATCCAGGATGCGTTGGCGCCGCGAGGCGTCGCCGTTATGATCGCGGCGCGCCATCAGTGCATGACGCTGCGCGCTGTGAATCAGCCGGCGGCGACGATGGTCACCACGCATTTCACCGGCGTGTTCGAAGCCGACGCCGCATGGCGCGAACGCTTCCTGCAGGCCGTGCAAACGAATGCCGGCGATCTGCCTTAGCCGACGCCCTCGTCGCATCTGGAAAAGACAATTCTCATGGCCGACCAGCAAGCATCCCGCTTTGGCGCTCGCGGACAAAAGGACGCCGTCGAGGAAGGGCTCGTATTTCAGCCCAAGTTCGACGCCGACGGGCTGATCCCCGCCATCGTCACCGCGGCCGATAGCGGCGAGGTGCTGATGTTCGCTTGGATGAACGAGGAAGCGCTCGCCCTCACGCTCGAGACCGGGCTCGGTCACTTCTGGAGCCGCTCGCGCCGCACACTGTGGAAGAAGGGCGAGGAGAGCGGCAACCTCTTGAAGGTCGTTGAGATGCGCACCGACTGCGATCAGGACGTCGTGTGGATGCGCGCGCGCGTCGAGGGCGATGGCCTTGCCTGTCACACGGGGCGGGAGAGTTGCTTCTACCGTTCGATCCCGCTCACGAGCTCTGCGAATGCCGCAGTGCCGCTCGTCCCAGTGCAGCGCAATCCGCGCAAGCCATGACGCTATTGCACTGCAGCGATTGACGAATTTCGCTCCCCGCAGGGGCCAAGCTAGTGCAAGGTTAATCTCGGACGCCTATATTTGAGTCGCGAGACAATCTTCGGCCGCGCCGTTCGCTGCACTCTGAAACGGGCACGTCGTTTGCAGCGAAATGGCTAGAGGAACGGCTTAGAGCCTGCGGTGATCTCAATGGCAAAGACCAAAATCGGGTTGGCGTTGGGGGGCGGAGCGGCACGCGGCTGGGCGCACATCGGTGTCATCCGGGCGCTGGCCGAGCACGGCATCAAACCCGACATCATCGTTGGCACGTCGATCGGCGCCGTGGTCGGCGGCCTGCTACGCGGGCGGCCACTTGGGCTCGCTCGAGAGCTTTGCCCGCGGGCTTACGCGCCGCCGAGTCTTCGGCTACCTCGATTTCAATTTCGCCGGCACCGGCCTCATCAACGGCCAGCGCCTCTGCGACCGGCTCGACCAGCACCTGGGCGACCTCAACATCGAGGACCTCGAGCCCCGCTTCACGGCGATTGCCACCGAGATCGGCACCGGGCACGAGATCTGGCTGTCGCGCGGTCGCGTCGTCGATGCCGTGCGCGCCTCCTACGCGCTTCCCGGCATCTTCCGCCCCGTCAAGATCAATGGCCGCTGGCTGTTCGACGGTGCGCTCGTCAATCCGATCCCGGTCTCCGTGTGCCGGGCGCTCGGCGCGCGCTACGTGATCGCCGTGAACCTGAATTTCGACATGTGCGGGCGCGGGACGATCATGCCCCACTTCGAGTTTGAGGCGGCCGTCGAGGCCGCGCCGGAGCCCGAGCCGCAGCCGGTCACGGCCAAGAACGGCGCCGGCGTGCGACAGCTCCTGCAGCGCCAGCTCTTCGGCAAGGGAGAAGCCGCACCCGGCATCTCCACCGTGATGATGGAAGCCTTCAACATCGTGCAGGACCGAATTGCGCGCTCACGCCTCGCCGGCGACCCGCCCGACGCCATGATCAACCTGAGGCTCTCCGATTTCGGCCTGTTCGATTTCCACCGGGCCGAGGAGCTGATCGAGCGCGGGGCGGCCGCGGCGAAGCGGCACCTGGGCGACATGAAGCGCGAGATCGACGCCCGCCGGCATGCACCCGGCAACAATATGGGCGTCGTCGAGATCGCCTGAACGCGTCGTCGCTCGGCCAGTGGTAACACCGGCCAAGCGGCAATTCCTGCCGTTCCTGCGGTTCCCGTTCAGCCGGTGGCGAAATAGCCGCGCATCGCCGTCACCTCCATCTCCACCTCGGCGATGTGGTTCTTGACGATGTCGCCGATGGAGACGATGCCGACGAGCGCGCCGTCCTCGATCACGGGGACGTGGCGGAAGCGGCCCTGCGTCATCACTTCCATGATCTCGTCGAGCGTGCTCGTGCCCTGACACGAGATGACCGACGTCGTCATGGATTGCGCGACCGGCTCCTTCAGCGCCGCCTCGCCGCGCTCGGCGAGCCGCCGGATGATGTCGCGCTCGGAAATGATGCCCGCGACCTCGCCGTTATCTCCGACGACGACGATGGCACCGATCCGCTTCTGCGCGAGCCTGTCGATGATTTCAGAGAGCGGCGCATCTGGACGCACGGTCGCTACGGCCCGCCCCTTCGCCTTCAAGATCTGCGCAATATTCATGGCATTCCTCCCAATACGCTCTGGGTGCCGAAGCTTCGCATTGCAGCATTGATAGCCTCGCAGATGCGAAACGTTGCATCTCTATCAATGGTGCCTGGCATTCGACGCCAAAGCGTTTCTTTTGGCCGGATGCTTTGATGCAAGTCCGGCTGTTTATGCTGCTGCAATTGAGGATTGGATGCAAGAACTCAGTTCTCAATGACTGCATCTGGTGAACGCACATGCGGCGTTCGATCGAAGAGGCCGAAGGCCAGAAGCCCGGCGAAATATCCACCCATGTGCGCTTCCCACGCGATGCCGCCGCCGGCGCTCACGCCTCCAAGCCCCAGCACGGCGAGCACGTTGGCGAAGATGAAGGCGCCGGTGACGGCGAGGACACGGCGGTCGGTGAGAGCGCGTGCGAGCGGCATCAGCGGAATGTCCTGCGGGCTTTCGCGCAAGGTCCGCCAGCCCTCCGCACCCGACGCCGAGAACAGAAACCGCATGGTGGCGCCCATCAGCCCCGAAATGGCACCGGACGCCCCGACCATCGGCGCCATGAGGCCGCGGTTGAAGGCGAGAAATGTCATAGCCGCCGCAATCGCGCAAAATGCCGAGAAGGCGAGAAAGCGCACAGCGTTCACGCGCTTTGCCACGGCGCCGCCGAAGGCGACGAGCCAGGCCGAGTTGAGCCCGAGGTGCAGCAGGCTGGCATGCACTACGGCGTAGGTGAGGAACGATGTGACGGCCGTGAGCCCGCCGCCCGGCAGCGCTTCCGCGTAGCCGGAATAGCGTGCCGGGATGAACGCGAGCGCCATCTGCAGCCAGGTGCCGCTGTCCTCGGGAAGAGCGGCGAGCAGCACGTGCACCGCAACCAGCAGTGCGAGCACCGCCAGCACGCTGCCAGGCACGTTGAAGATCGGCTCCTCTCGGCTCACGACGGCTCCTTCCGGCAGGGATGAGGATTAAGGCGGGCTCGCTGAGTTAACGGGCGAACTCTCGCGCGGCAACCATGATTTCGCGCGCCGGCGCCATGGCGCCTCGATGGCACGGATGCTGCTCCCTACCCTCCTCAACCGTCCCGGCTCGGAAAAAGTGTGCCGTTCCGGAACGGTCATTTGCTCGAGGGGCACCGGCTGGGAGGCCGAGCCGGACAATTTTTCATTGCGGTATGGGAATGAGACACAAGACCAGCGAGACGCTATTCGCTTACTGGAACGGCGTTCGCGGAGAGCATTTGGCGCCCCGGCGATTCCAGATCGAGCCGGCCAAGATCTCCGGAATTCTGTCGTCCACCTTCATGCTGGAGCGGCTCGGCCCGGCGACGTACCGCTACCGACTGGCCGGAACGACCGTCTGCAATATGTTCGGGGCCGAGCTGCGGGGCACGAATTTCCTCGATGGCTGGCCGCCCGAAGACCACCTCTCGCTCATGCGCAGGCTCTCGGTGCTGTCAGGGCGCGGCGCAGTCGAGCTCATCCATCTGGAGGCAGCTCCCGCCGGGCGCCCTTCGGTTGGTTTCGAGTTGCTGCTCCTGCCGCTCCGGCACACGGGTGAGGCGATCGACCGCGTGCTCGGCTCCTTCGTCGCACTGGATCGCCCGAGCTGGCTCGGGCATGTGCCGCTGGCGACAAAGCGCTTGATCGCGAACGAATTCATCTGGCCGGCCAGCAACTCGAATGGCACCGCCCCCGAATTCGGACCGGTCCCATTGCGCCCCAACCATACGCCGATGCCATTGAGCCCACGCGGGGGCCGCATCGTGCGCAGCGAGCGGCGGCAGTTCCGGGTCTTCGACGGCGGTCGCAACGAAGAGAAGAGCTAGTTCCGCCTGCCCCCCTCGGGCGCGACCGGCCTCGCGCGGGCCGCTCGGCGCCTTCGCTGCGCTTTGAACGCGTCTTTTCAAAAATGGTGCGACGGTTAGTCCTTCGTTAAGGGCCTCCCCTGCATATTTGTGACCGGAACAGAGCCTCTTTGTACGCGTTCTAGTCGGGCTCGCGGACAGCTGTGGTCGCGGAAGCGGCCCCATTGCAGGATTGGCTCATGTTGAGGGGTTCGGCTCCATCGCAGCCGCGTGGTCCGGAGGCATCGGAGCATAGAGGCCCCGACAGACGCCGCTACCCGCGCTTTGCGTTGAGCCTTCCCGGGCGCTTCATGCGGCCGGACAAGCTCGACTACGCCTGCCGCCTCAAGGACATCTCGGTCGGAGGCGCCGCGTTTGTCACAGCCACCCCTCCGACGGTTGGCGAGAAACTCATCGTTTATCTGATGCACCTCGGCGGCCTCGAGGGCTTAGTCGTGCGTCGCACCAACGATGGTTTTGCCATGAGCCTCACGGCGACCCAGCGCAAGCGGGACAATCTCGCCGCGCGTATTCAGCTTCTGATGGCGCGCAACGACCTCGCAGAGTCCGACGAACGTATCTCCCCGCGCACGCCGACCGCCGGCATGGGCATGATGATGCTTGCCGACGGGACCGTGCTCGAGTGCCCGATGCTCGACGTTTCCGGCTCCGGCATCTCGATCGTGACGCCGATCAAGCCGTTGGTCGGCAGCGAGGTCATCTTCGCCAACGAGCGCGCCGTCGTCGTCCGCCACCACGACGAGGGCGTCGCCCTGGAATTCGTTAATCAGCGTCTCGAAGTGGAAGACGCATTCAAACGCATCGCTAACGCCATCACTCGAAAAGATGAACGCGGCACTTGAGTTTTGCATCAAATCGCGCGGCGGCGCTTCAGCGGAATTCGAACTCTATCGGGTAGCTTGAGGGAAAGAGTAACGGGGTCAGTCATGCAGCGGGTCCAACTCAGCGCCTTGGTTCTTCTCGGCGGATTTCTGGCGGCAACGAGCGTATGCGCTCAGGAGCTGTCGGCCATCCAGCCGGACGACGGCATCGGCCGTCCGACGACCGGCGGCGTGCCGCCCTTCATGCGCGTGTTCGGACCGGCGCAGCCCCCGCATGGGTTTGTGCGCTTCTGCGAGGAGACGCCGAAGGAGTGCGGCCCCGACCAGAAACCGGAAGCCCGCTTCGACGCCTCCCCTGAGCGCCTGAGGGAGCTCGACGCCGTCAACCGCGAGGTCAACCAGGCGATCGCGCCGGCGACCGATCTCGAGGTCTATGGCGTCAACGAATACTGGACGCTGCCGACGACCCGCGGTGACTGCGAAGACTATGCGCTGCTGAAGCGCCACAAGCTGATCGATAAGGGCTGGCCGGTCAGCTCCATGCTCATGACCGTCGTGCGCGACGAGAAGGGCGAAGGCCACGCGGTGCTGACGGCGCGCACGGTGCAGGGCGACTTCATCCTCGACAACAAGAGCGAGGAAGTGAAGGTCTGGACCCTGACGCCCTACCAGTACGTCATGCGCCAGTCCTACCTGAACCCGCGCGTCTGGGTGGCTCTCGACACCCAGCAGAGCCCGGTTGCCACCGCCATCTCGGGTCCCGAGCCGAAATAACCCGCCTCTGGGAAGCGCTACGCTTGCGGCTTGAGGCCGGCGGCAAAGCGCCTCCAGTTGGCGACATAACGCTGTGCCGCGCCGGCGAAGCGTTTGACATCCTCATCGGTGAGCTGCCGGATGATCTTTCCCGGCGAGCCGAGCACCATGGAGCGGGGCGGGATCTCCTTGCCCTCGGCGATCAGCGTATTGGCGCCGACCAGGCACTCCTCGCCGATCTTCGCTCCATTCAGAATGATCGAGCCGATGCCGATCAGGCTGCCGCGGCCGATGGTGCAGCCATGCAGCATCACCATGTGGCCGACGGTGCAGTCGGGGCCGACGGTCAGGGGAAAGCCCGGATCGGTGTGCAGCACGCACCCTTCCTGCACGTTGGAGCGGGCCCCGATGCGGATCGGCTCGTTGTCGCCGCGGATGACCGTGCCGAACCAGACGCTGGCGTCCTCCTCCAGGATCACCTTGCCGATGACGACGGCTGTGGGTGCGACCCAACAGCGGCCCTCGCCCGGCGTGGTGACGCCTATCCCGTCGAGCTCATAGAGGCTCATGGCTGGCTGCGGCGCCTCTAGACCTGCTCGAGGTCGAGATCGAGGATCGCCATCTGGAACTGGTAGGAGACCTCGCCGTCCTCCTCCTCGCGGAAGAGAACCGCGATGAACTCATCGCCGATGAACACCTCGGCTGAATCGGCTTTCTTCGCGCGCGCGCGCACCTCGAGGTTGGGCGTGCGGAACACCTTGCGCAGATAGTTCTGCAGGCGAGCTATTTCATCAGGTTTCACGAGGGGATCTCCTTTGTGCGGCGGAAGGCCGTGAGGTTCTTAGAGGCCGCCGAAATCGTCGACCCAGGTCTGCTCCATCTCCAGCGCCGGCTCGGCGGACCCAGCCGAGCCGACGATCTTTGCCGGCACACCCGCGACCGTCACGTGGGCGGGCACGTCGTGCAGCACGACGCTGCCGGCGGCGATGCGCGAGCCGTCGCCGACGGTGATGTTGCCCAGCACCTTGGCGCCGGCGCCGATCAGCACGTTCTCGCCGATCTTGGGATGACGGTCGCCGGTCTCCTTGCCGCTGCCGCCGAGCGTGACGGCATGCAGGAAGGAGCAGTTGTCGCCGACGACGGCGGTCTCGCCGACGACGACGCCGGTTGCGTGATCGATCATGATGCCCTGCCCAAAGCGGGCGGCGGGATGGATGTCGACGGCGAAGATGCGCGAGCCTTGGCTCTGCAGGAACAGCGCGAAGTCGCGCCTCCCCTCGTGCCACAGCGCGCTGGCGAAGCGGTGCGTGACGAGGGCGTGGAAACCCTTGAAGTAGAGCAGCGGGTCGAGGTAGCGGCTGCAGGCGGGGTCGCGGTCGAACACGGCGGCGAGGTCGGCGCGGAAGATCGCGCCAAGCTCCTGGTGGCTGGCCAGCACCGCCTGGAATGTCTGATTGATGAGGACGGCATCGACATCCGAATGATCGAGCCGCTGGGCGAGGCGATGGCAGATCGCGTCCTCGAGACGGTCATGGCTCAGGACGGTCGCATAGATGAAGCTGCCGAGCGCCGGCTCGGCCGCCATCGCGGCCTGAGCCTCCTTGCGGATCTCTGACCAGATCGGGTCGTATGCGCTGACCTTGCCCTCGGCCGCGGATCGCGTCCTGGCTGCCATCTGACCACTCCTGAGCCCTAATGCTCCCGGTTCATGCGAATTCCGCCGCGCCGGCTCGACCGAGGTACAAACATGCCGCCGGTTCGTCAACGTTTACCACGGGCGGCCCAATTGGCTCTATTCCCCGCTTTATTTCCAACGGCGCCCCCGGGGCGAAGTGCGCGATTGAACGCCGCGGCGGAGCGCGCTCTATAGGATGCAAACGCGTTAGGATTTCCCATGACCGAGAGTAAGACCGCGGCGGCTTCGCTGCGGCTCGAGCGCGATGGCGACATCGCCTTCATTGTTGCCGACAACGCGGCACGCATGAACGCCTTCACGGCCGCCATGTGGGAGGCCCTGCCCGCCTGCATCGCAGCGGCGCAGCGCGACGACGCGATCCGCGTGATTGTCCTGCGGGGCGCGGGCGAGCGGGCCTTCTCGGCCGGTGCCGACATTTCCGAATTCGACACCGCCCGGACCGGCGACAAGACGGCGGCCTACGATGCGCTCAGCGATGCCGCGTTCATGGCGCTTACCCGCTGCACCAAGCCGACCATCGCCATGATCCACGGGTTCTGCCTCGGCGGCGGCCTCGGCGTCGCCTTGTGCACGGACATCCGGCTTGCCGACGACAAGGCCGAGTTCGCCATCCCCGCCGCCAAGCTCGGGCTCGGCTACAACGCGCGCTGGGTGCGGCCGCTGCTCGCCGCGGTGCCGCCGTCGCGCGCCAAGGAGATGCTGTTCACCGCGCGCCGCTTCAAAGTTGCAGAGGCGGCCGCCATGGGGCTCGTCGCGCGCTTTGTGCCTGCGTCCGAGCTCGAGGCCACGACGCGGGCGTTGGCGGCTGAGATCGCCGCGAACGCGCCCCTCACGGTGCGGGCGGCCAAGCGCACCATCGACGAGCTCGTCCGGCACCCGGAAACCCCCGATCTCGCCGCACTCGACGCTGCCGTTGCGGCATGCTTTGCCAGCGAGGACTACGCGGAAGGGCGCCGCGCCTTCCTGGAGAAGCGCAAGCCGCAGTTTCGAGGGCGCTAGGGCTGCCTTGATTTGTACGGGGTCGGAGCGCGATATGCGCCTCGGGTTTGGAAATCGCGTCATGCACATCGGCCACCAGACCACAACCGCCGCGCTCGCAGTTTTAGCGCTTACATGCGTCTCTATGCCGGCACCGGCGCAGGAGCGGTCGGTCATCAACGCCTGCTGGGCGCCGGCAGCGCTTGCCGCCGCGCCCGGAGAGAGCCTCATCAAGAAGGGCGACCACCACTTCGACGCGCCGCCGCCCGAGGTGCAGCTCGCCCCGTTCGCACCCATCGTGCCGGAGAACGGCGTCGTCCGCCGGGTGAAGCTTCCGGCCGGTCGCAAGCTGATCGCGCTCACCTTCGACCTGTGCGAGCAGCCGGGCGAGGTTGCAGGTTACGACGGCGCTATCGTCGACTACCTGCGCAAGGAGAACATCAAGGCCACGTTCTTCGCCGGCGGCAAATGGCTACGCTCGCACGAGGAGCGCGCACGCCAGCTCATGGCGGACCCGCTGTTCGAGATCGGCAACCATTCGGAGGCGCACCGGAACTTCCGCGGGCTCGCGGGCGCTCGCCTTGCAAACGAGATCCTCGGTCCGCAGCGTGCCTACGAGACGATCCGCGCGCGTCTGACTGAGACGCAGTGCGTCCGTAACGTGCCCGGCGCCGAAAGCGGCATCGCGCCGCGCATCACGCTGTTCCGGTTCCCCTACGGCGCCTGCAATCCGCTCTCCCTACAGGCGGTGCACGAGCAGGGCCTGCGTGCGATCCAGTGGGACGTGGCAACGGGCGATCCTTCGCCGACGGCCTCGGCCGAAGCCATTGCGCGCGCAATGGTGGTGCGGACGCGCCCTGGCTCCATCATCGTCAATCATGCCAACGGCCGCGGCTGGCACACGGCGGCAGCGTTGCCACTTGCGATCCCGAAGCTGCGCAAGATGGGCTTTGAATTCGTGACCGTGTCGGAGCTGCTCGAAGCCGGCGAGCCGGTCGTCGCCGCGACCTGCTATGACAACAAGCCGGGCGATACGGACCGCTACGACGTCTTTGCCGCGCGCAAGCGCATTCCCGACTTCAAGACGACCGTCCACCAATGAGTGCGCCCGCAACGAGCGCGCCAGCGGCTTTCTCGGCGCTCCGGTATGAAATTGCGCCCGCACGCGGCGGCGCGCCGTTCATCGCGCAGCCGATGACGGACGCCGATGCCGGGCCGCTCGCCGAGGCCGTCTCTGCGCTCGAACCCTGGCGCACCTACGCCTATCCCGCCGACAAGCTCGCCGGCTACCTCGCGCGGCACGAGCCGGGCGCCCCGCGCTTCGTCCTGCACCATGAGGGCAAGCTCGCCGGCGGCATGGGGCTACGGCTCAATTGGATGCGCGGACCCTACGTGCAATTCCTCGCGGTGCTACCGCCCTTCCAGTGCCAGGGCCTGGGTAGCGCGCTGCTCGCCTGGGTCGAAGCCCAGGCTCATGCGGGAGGTGAGCGCAACCTCTGGATCGCCGCTTCGGAGATCAACGCGCACGCGCGCCGCCTCTATGAGCGCCTCGGGTTTCGCGAGGTGGCAAAGCTCGACGATCTCGTGTGCGATGGGCGCGCGGAGCTCCTCTACCGCAAGCGGCTTGCCTAGCGACCTCAGCCGACCTCGAGCACCACGCGGCCACGCACTCTGCCGGCGAGGATTTCGGGCGCGAGCGCCAGGACATCGGTAAGCGGGCGTGTCACCGCGAGTGCGGCGAGCTTGCCAAGATCGAGATCTGTCGCGAGCCGCTCCCAGGCTTCGATGCGCCGCGGCTTCGGCGCCATCACGCTGTCGATGCCGATGAGCGTCACCCCGCGCAGGATGAAGGGTGCGACGGAGCCGGGAAGGTCCATGCCTTGCGCGAGCCCCGTCGCGGCGACCGCGCCGCCATAGCTCGTCATCGCAAGCGCATTGACGAGCGTGTGGGAGCCGGCAACGTCGATTGCGCCCGCCCACCGCTCCTTGCCGAGCGGGCGGCCCGTCCCGCTGAGCTCGGCGCGATCGATGATTTCGTCCGCGCCGAGGTTGCGCAGGTAGTCCGCTTCCTGTGGCCGGCCCGTCGAGGCGATGACGCGATAGCCAAGCTTGGCGAGCAGCGCGACGGCGACGCTGCCCACTCCGCCGGCCGCGCCCGTCACCAGAACCGGCCCCTTTTCCGGCGTCACCTCGTGCGCCTCGAGCGCGAGCACCGCCAGCATCGCGGTATAGCCCGCAGTGCCGATCGCCATCGCCTGCGCGTTGGTGAAGGCCGCGGGGCGATGCACCAGCCAATCGCCCTTGATGCGCGCGTATTCGGCGTAGCCTCCGTAGTGGCGCTCGCCGCATCCCCAACCGTTGAGGATCACCGCATCACCGGGCGCAAACTCCGCATGCGAGGAGGCGGCCACCGTGCCGGCGAAGTCGATGCCGGGAATGAGCGGCAGGCGCATGCCCGGAAGCCGGCCGGTCAGCGCGAGCCCATCCTTGTAGTTGATGGTCGAGTGCGTGACGCGCACGGTCACGTCGCCGTCCATGAGGTCGCTTTCACGCAGCGCCGTCCACGCGGCGCTCAATGCGCCATCACCGCGAGACAGCATCAAAGCCTTGAAGTCATCCATGCGCAGCTCCGCGGAGAAATCCCGGTCTTGAGCTCATCAACAAGCTTGTCTCGCACTGCAGCAGCCAAATTTCGGCAGCGCCGACCCACACAAATCGCGGAAACAAAATTCGTCTGATGCGTTTTCGCCCGAACTGCACGCTCGTGAAGCACATACGCGGCGTGCGGTTGGGCAAACCGATCACACCAGTGTTGCTCAAGCGTCGAACTGACTGGTGATTGATCGCATTCGACTAGAAACCGAGCAAGCCGCCGCAGCGCAATATCGTTTTAACTTGGCAACGCTGCAAACGGGCTCCTAGCTATTCGTACCGGTGCACGTCCCCCCGTCCGCACCGAGCACGAGTCGCCAGTCAAGGCGGCCGTCATGGAGGCAACGATGGAACTCACGATGCGACTGAACGTGCTAGCCGCTGTTCTGTCATTTGGCTTCATCGCTGCAATCGTGTTCGGCATGGTTTGAAGCGTAGCCGGCACGATTGATACTCCTAGTCCCGGATCGTTCCCCCGTCCCGGGACGGCAAGTGCAAAGACCCGGAAGGCGCGGACACCGGTTCGCGCCTTCTTCTTTTGTCGAGCGGCAAGGCTTCAAGCCGCGGCGTTGCGCAGCGCGCTCGGATCGTAGTTGAGGACCGGCGCGAGCCAGCGCTCGGCCTGCTCCACCGTCCACCCCTTGCGGCGCGCATAGTCCTCGACTTGGTCGCGCTCGATCTTGCCGACGCCGAAGTAGTGGCTGTCGGGGTGTGAGAAATAGAGCCCCGACACGGACGATCCGGGCCACATGGCGTAGCTCTCGGTCAGCTCGATGCCGGCGGTCTTATGGACGTCCATGAGCGTCCACAGCGTCGCCTTCTCGGTGTGATCGGGCTGCGCGGGGTAGCCGGGCGCGGGGCGGATGCCGCGATATTTCTCGGTGATCAGCTCGTCGGTCGACAGCTTCTCGGACGCGGCGTAGCCCCACAGCTCCTTGCGCACGCGCTCGTGCAGGCGCTCGGCGAAGGCTTCCGCGAAGCGGTCAGCGAGCGCCTTCAGGATGATGCGGCTGTAGTCGTCGGTCGCCTTGAAGCGCGTCTTGAGCGCTTCCTCCTCGCCGATGCCGGTCGTCACCGCGAAGCCGCCGATGTAGTCGGCAACGCCGGTCTCTTTCGGCGCGACGAAATCGGCGAGCGCGGTGTGGGCGCGATCGCGCGAGGGGTCGCGGGCGATCTGCTGGCGCAGCGTGTGCAGCATTGCGAGCCGAGTCCCGCGCGTCTCATCCGTGTAAAGCTCGATGTCGTCGCCGATCGAGTTTGCCGGCCAGAAGCCGACGACGCCCGACGCCGTGATCCATTTCTCGGCGACCATGCGCTTGAGCATCGCCTGCGCGTCGGCAAAGAGCTTCTGCGCCTCCGCGCCGACCTTGTTGTCCTTGAGGATCGCGGGATAGCGCCCCGGCAGCTCCCAGGTCTGGAAGAACGGCGTCCAATCGATATACGGGGCCAGCTCGGCGAGGTTGTAGTCGGCAAACGCGCGCGTGCCGAGGAACGTCGGCTTGGGCGGCTTGTAGCCGGGCCAGTCGATCTTGAAGCTGTTGTCGCGGGCCGCTGCGAGCGTGATGCGGCGCTTGGAGGCCTCGTTGCGCAAGTGCGTCTCGCGCACCTTGGCGTATTCGGTGCGGATCTCGCCGACGTAGGACTGGCGCTCGCGCTCGGACAGGAGCTTCGACACGACGCCCACCGCGCGGCTCGCGTCGAGCACGTAGATCGCCTGCCCCTTCGCGTAGTTGGGCGAGATCTTCACCGCCGTGTGCACGCGGCTCGTCGTGGCGCCGCCGATCAGCAGCGGGCAGTCGAAGCCTTCGCGCTCCATCTCGGCCGCAACGAAGCACATCTCGTCGAGCGACGGCGTGATGAGGCCCGAGAGCCCGATGATGTCGGCCTTCTCGCGCTTGGCGGTCTCGAGGATCTTCGCCGCCGGCACCATGACGCCGAGATCGATCACCTCGTAGTTGTTGCACTGGAGCACGACGCCGACGATGTTCTTGCCGATGTCGTGCACGTCGCCCTTGACGGTGGCCATCACGACCTTGCCGGCGGCGGGCTGCGCCTCGAGGCCCGAGGCCTTCTTCTCCGCCTCGAGGTAGGGTTGCAGGTAGGCGACCGCCTGCTTCATCACGCGCGCCGACTTCACGACCTGCGGCAGGAACATCTTGCCGGCGCCGAACAGGTCGCCGACGACGTTCATGCCGGCCATCAGCGGGCCCTCGATGACGTGCAGCGGCTTCTCCGCCTCCTGGCGCGCTTCCTCGGTGTCGGCCTCGATGTAGTCGGTGATGCCGTGCACGAGCGAATGCGTCAGGCGCTGCTCGACCGTTCCTTCGCGCCAGGTGAGGTCCTTCTCCTTTGCCTTCGCGCCGCTGCCGTCGCCCTTGAACTTCGGCGCCGCTTCGAGCAGCCGGTCGGTTGCGTCGGGACGGCGGTTGAGGACCACGTCCTCGCACAGCTCGCGCAGCTCCGGGTCGATGTCGTCGTAGAGCGCGAGCTGCCCGGCGTTGACGATCCCCATGTCCATGCCGGCGCGGATGGCGTGGTAGAGGAACACCGAGTGCATCGCCTCACGCACCGGCTCGTTGCCGCGGAAGGCGAACGACAGGTTCGAGACGCCGCCCGAGACGTGCACGAGCGGCATCTTCTCCTTGATGCGCCGCGTCGCCTCGATGAAGGCGATGCCGTAGCCGTTGTGCTCCTCGATGCCGGTCGCGACCGCGAAGATGTTGGGATCGAAGATGATGTCCTCGGGCGGGAAGCCGACCTCTTCGGTCAGCAGCTTGTAGGCGCGCTCGCAGATCGCGACCTTGCGATCGACGGTGTCGGCCTGCCCCTGCTCGTCGAAGGCCATGACGACGACGGCGGCGCCGTAGCGCAGCACCTTCTTGGCGTGCTCCAGAAAGGGCCGCTCGCCCTCCTTCATGCTGATCGAGTTGACGATCGCCTTGCCCTGCACGCACTTGAGGCCGGCTTCGATCACGCTCCACTTGGAGCTATCGATCATGAGCGGCACGCGCGCGATGTCGGGCTCGGACGCGATGAGATTGAGGAACGTCGTCATCGCCCGCTCGCAGTCGAGCAGGCCCTCGTCCATGTTGACGTCGAGGATCTGCGCGCCGTTCTCCACCTGCGCGCGCGCAACGCTCGAGCGCGGCGGCGTAGTCGTTCGCCTCGATCAGCTTGCGAAACTTCGCCGAGCCGGTGACGTTCGTGCGCTCGCCGACGTTGATGAAGGCTTGTGCCGCGTTGCCCGTGGTCATCGTTGGTTGCCGCTCTCGTTGACTGGAAAGACGCTCATTCGTGCACGAAGGGTTCGAGGCCCGACAGCCGCATCTTGGGCGCGATCTCGGGGATCTGCCGCGGCTTATACGCCTTCACGTGCTCGGCGATGTGCGCGATGTGCTCGGGCGTCGAGCCGCAGCAGCCGCCGACCACGTTGACGATGCCGTCCTTCGCCCACGGCTCCATCTGGCACGCCATGTCGTCGGGCGTCTCGTCGTACTCGCCCATCGCGTTCGGCAGCCCGGCGTTGGGATAGGCCGAGATGCGCGTGCCGGCCACGTGCGAAAGCTCGGCGAGATAAGGCCGCATCGGCTCGGCGCCGAGCGCGCAGTTGAGCCCGATCGAGAACGGCTTCAGGTGCCGCATCGAGTACCAGAACGCCTCCGGCGTCTGGCCCGACAGCGTGCGCCCCGAAAGGTCGGTGATCGTGCCGGAGATCATGACGGGGAGCTCGACACCCTTCTCCTCGAACACCTCGAGCGTCGCGAAGCCGGCGGCCTTGGCGTTGAGCGTGTCGAAGATGGTCTCGATCAGGATGATGTCCACGCCGCCGTCGATCAGGCCGCGGACCTGCTCCTTGTAGGCTTCGCGCAGCTCGTCGAAATCGACGTTGCGATAGCCCGGGTCGCTCACCTTGGGCGAGATCGACGCCGTGCGGTTGGTCGGCCCGACGGCACCGGCGACGAAGCGCGGCTTGTCCGGCGTCTTCTTGGTCCATTTGTCGGCTGCCGCGCGCGCGATCTTCGCCGCCGCGACGTTCATCTCGTAGGCGAGCTCCTCCATGCCGTAGTCGGCCATGGAAATGCGTTGCGCGTTGAACGTGTTGGTCTCGAGGATGTCGGCGCCGGCTTCCAGATACGCCTCGTGGATCTCGGCGATGATCTTCGGCTGCGTCAGCACGAGGAGATCGTTGTTGCCCTTGATGTCGCGTTGCCAATCCTTGAAGCGCACGCCGCGATAGCCGGCCTCGTCCAGCTTATGGCGCTGGATCATCGTCCCCATGGCGCCGTCGATGATGAGGATGCGCTCGTTGGCTGCGGCTTCGAGCGCCGCGTAGCTTGGTTTTCTGTTCATGGCCGGGTCTCCGTCACACCACCGCGCGCGCCTGCGGGCGCTCCACGACTTCGCGCAACCCGAGCAAGTGGCAGATCGCGTACACGAGATCGGCGCGGTTCAGCGTATAGAAATGGAATTTCTTCACGCCTTCGTCGACGAGGTCCATGACCTGCTCGGTGGCGACGGCGGCGGCGACGAGGTGGCGTCGTCGCCGGGTCGTCTTCAAGCCCGTCGAAGCGGCGCGCGAGCCACGAGGGCACGCTGGCACCGGCCTTGGCGGCAAAGCTCGCCACCTGCTTGAAGTTGTGGATCGGCACGATGCCGGGCGTGATCGGTACCCAGATGCCGGCGGCGCGCGCGCGCTCGAGGAAGCGCAGGTAGTGCGTGTTGTCGAAGCCGAACTGCGTGATGATGCGGTCGGCGCCGGCATCGACCTTGGCCTTGAGGTTGTCCATGTCGGCGGCAAGCGACGGGCTTTCGGGATGCTTCTCGGGATAGCCGGCGACGGAAATCTCGAAGCGCGCGATTTTCTTGAGGCCGGCGACGAGATCGGCCGCGTTGACGTAGCCGCCGGGATGCGGCTCGTACGTGCTGCCGGGGCCGCCGGCGGAATCGCCGCGCAGCGCCACGATGTGGCGGACGCCGAGCGTCCCAATAGTCGCGCGCGACCGCGTCGACCTCTTCTTTCGTCGCCGCGACGCAGGTGAGATGGGCCGCGGGCTTCAAGTCGGTCTCGCGCAGGATGCGGGCGACGGTCGCGTGCGTGCGCTCGCGCGTGGAGCCGCCGGCGCCGTAGGTGACGGAGACAAACTCCGGGCGCAGCGGGGCCAGGCGCTCGATCGCCGACCACAGCGCGTCCTCCATCTTCTCGCTCTTCGGGCGGGAAGAACTCGAAGGAGACGTCGATCTCGCCGGTGCCAAGCAGCCGGCTCTTGCGCTCGGGGTTGTTCGCCATCAGGGGGTCTCCTGCAGGGCATGCGCAGATGTCTTGCGCGGTATCGCAGCGGCTGTGGCCGGCTGCTCGGCGAGCCAAAGCGAGACGGTGAGCTTTTCCGAGCCACTTTGCTGCTCGGGAGCAAGGTCGCGCTGCTGGACCGGATTTAGGCCGGCATCCTGCATCCATTGCGTGACCTGCCCGGGGGCAAAGCCAAGCCGCTCGTGCGCGTGCTCCTCGCGCAAGAACTCTAGGTCATGCGGCGCGAAATCGACGATGAGCAGCTTGCCACCCGGTGCCAGCACGCGCGCTGCCTCGCGGATCGCCAGCGCCGGCTGCGCGAGGAAGTGCAGCACCTGATGCATCACGACCGCGTCGGCAACGCCGTCGGGAAGCGACAGCGCATAGATGTCGCCGTGGCGCACCTGGGCGCGGGCAAGGTGCGCGCGCGCGAGCTTGCTGCGGGCGTAGGCGAGCATCGCCTGGTTGAGGTCGAAGCCGAGACCGCGCTCGAAGCGGTCGGCAAGGAACTCGAGCGTGCGTCCGGTTCCGGTGCCGAGGTCAACGAGCAGCTTGAATGGGCCCGGGCCGAGCGCCTGCCCGCATCGCCTCCTCGACCTCGCTTTCGGCCACGTGCAGCGCGCGGATGCGATCCCAATCGGCGGCGTGGTTGCGGAAGTAGCTTTGCGTCGCGGCTTCGCGCTCGCGCTTCAGGGCCTCGGCGCGTTCGCGGTCGCGCTCGATCACGGGATCGGTCTCGTCGACGAGGCCCAGAAGGTCCAGCGCGAGCCGGCCGCCGTGCGTGCGGTCGGAGACGTGGAAATAGACCCAGCTCCCCTCGCGGAAGCGCTCGATCAGGCCGGCTTCCGCCAAAAGCTTCAGATGCCGGCTGATGCGCGGCTGGCTCTGCCCAAGCACTTGGGTCAGGTCCTTGACGTTGAGCTCACCGGCGGCCAGCAGCAGGAGGATGCGCAGGCGCGTCGGCTCGGCCGCGGCCTTGAGCGCGGCGACGATCTCGTCGCTGTCGAATGATCCTGCCAAAGTGGCCTCCTGCTGCCGGATCATATAAAGATATGTTTATGTGTCAAGCCGCGCTTTGGAGGCGGCTGCAAAGGGCAAGTGGACGGCCATTGCGAGCCACCATTCCGGCACGCTAATTAACCTGCGGGTAAGCCCTGCCGTTTACCTTGTTGGTGACAGGTAATCACGCACGGACCTCCTCAAATGCGCGTCGCCATTTTCGACCGGGTCGAGCCGCCGGTCCCCTCCGAATTGCCGTTGCGGCTGACCGAGACGTGCTCCCGCCGCTCGGCTATGGCGTTGCTCATCCTCACGATTCCGGCCGTGCTCGCGGCCATGCTCGCCTCCCTTATGCTCATCCTGGAGGCGCTCGTCATTCCCGGGCCGCGCGCCATCCTCGCCCAGCATCCGGTGCTTGGGCTCGAGATTCTCACCGGGATCGCGTTCTGGGCCTATCTCCTGGGATTGCCCCTGAAGCGCTTGGTCGACCGGCTGGCCGCGACCCGCACCATCCTGATCGATGAGACGACCGTAACCGTCACGGAAAGCGGGCATTTCCGCGAGCAGACCTGGTCGGCGCCACGGTCCGATTTCGCCGGCATCGCGCATCACGTGCGCGCCTCGGTTTCGGGCACGCGGCACGAGCTCATCCTCGTGCATCCGGAGCGCGAAAAATCGCTGCTCCTGAGCCTTGCCCCGCGCATGTCGCAAGGCGACGTCGATCGCGTGACGGCGCTGCTCGCCTGCGGCGAAATTCCGCCGAGCGCGCTTTATCGCTGGCCGGCACGGCTGCCGCGCTTGGTGCTGCCGACATGGAGGGATCCCGCCCATGCATGACGGCATCCACGTTCCAAAAAACGACGTTATCCTCGCTCACCCTTTGACTGAGATGCCTTTGGCATGGATTATTGAGTTGAAGGGACAACAGCGGCCCCGAGGAGGCCAGCAGACTTTCGTCTGCCTGTCGTTCCCTGGAGGGAGCAGAAACGAATGACGACCATCTCGACGCGAGCCGTCCCGCGCCGGTTGCCCTCGGCGTTTGCGCGCATTCTTGCGCTGTCCGGCTTCGCGCTGATCGCGCTGTCGGCATCCGCCAGCGCCCAACAAGCGCCGCCTGCGGCGCCCGCCGCCAGTCCCGCCGCTGCTCCTGCAGTCACGCGCTCCCCGCTCGCCCCTGTCGCTCCGAGCGCGGCCACGCCCGCCGCCGCGCAGGTTGCGCCGGTTGCGCCAGCGGCTCCCACCCGCGACGCGACCTCATCCATCGAGCGCAGCGCCGCGCAGACAGCCAATCCTCCCGCTGCCGCCAAGATCGACACCCCGCCCGCCCGCAAGGAGTCGCCCGCCGGCTATATGAAGCGTGTGGGCAACGATCTCTTGCTTGCTTCGCGCTCGGGCTCGGTCTCGCAGATCGCCATGGTGCTCAGCGCCAATGCCGACGTTCCCTCCATCGGCCTCAACGCGCTGGGCGACTACGCGCGCAGCCTGCCCAAGACCGATCGCCCCATGTACTACAGCGGCATGGTCAACTTCATCGCGCGCTACGCCGCCAAGGAGGCGCCGAAGTATCCGATCGCGCGCTTCATCGTCACCGCGCAATCGCAGGACGACGCGCGCGGCACCTACGTCGACAGCCACATCACGCTTGCAAGCGGCGATGCCTACGACGTTCGCTGGCTCGTTGTGAAGCGCGAGGGCGTCTACAAAGTGCGCGACGCGCAGGTGATCGGGTTCTGGATGACGTCGTTCCTCGACAACCTGTTCCAGAACTACATCAGCGAGAACGGCGGCAACCCGAAGTCGCTCGTCGTCGCGCTCAATCACTGAGCCAACCCAACTGCCTATTCCCCAAGCTTTGGTGCGCGTGTCTCGCGCGCGCCGACCGCGCGGCTATTCCGCCGGCTGCGCTGCCGCCCCGCCTGCGTGTTGCTGCGCGTTTCGGGGCCTGAGAACAGGTTCGAGAGCTTGTCGAGGTAGATGTAGATGATCGGCGTCGTGAACAGCGTCATCGCCTGGCTGAGCAGGAGCCCGCCGACCATCGCGTAGCCGAGCGGCTGCCGGATCTCCGCGCCCATGCCGGTGCCGAGCATCAGCGGCACGGCGCCGAGCAGCGCCGCCATGGTCGTCATCATGATCGGCCGGAAGCGCAGGAGCGCCGCCTTGTGGATCGCCTCCTCTGTGGACAGGTGCTCTTCGCGCTCGGCGACGAGCGCGAAGTCGACGAGCATGATGCCGTTCTTCTTCACGATGCCGATCAGCAGGATGACGCCAATCATCGCAACCAGGCTGAAGTCGAAGCCGAACAACATCAGCGCGATCAGCGCTCCGGCTCCCGCCGACGGCAGCGTCGACAGGATGGTGATCGGGTGGATGTAGCTCTCGTAGAGGATGCCGAGGATCAAGTAGACCACAACGAGCGCCGCCCCGATCAGCATCGGCACGGTTGAGAGCGACTGCTGGAACGCCTGCGCGTTGCCCTGGAACGTGGTCTGCAGCGACGGCGGGAGGTTCAGCTCCCGTTCCGCCTGCTTGATTGCCTCCGTTGCCGTGCCGAGGGCAGCTCCTTGTGCCAGGTTGAAGCTGATCGTGACCGCCGGGAACTGGCCCTGGTGGCTGATCGAGAGCGGCTTTGTCTCCTTCGTCGTCCAGGTCGCAAACGTGGCGAGCGGCACGAGCTGGCCGGTCGTCGGCGCGCGGACGTAGATTTTGTCCAGGTTCTGCGGATCGCCCTGCAGCTCCGGCAGGATCTCCATGATGACGTGGTAGCTGTTCTGCTGCGTAAAGTACTGCGCCACCTGCCGCTGGCCGAACGCGTCATAGAGCGTGTCGTCGATCTGCTGCGGCGTCAGCCCGAAGCGCGCCGCGCGATCGCGATTGATGTCGATCGTCAGCGTCGTTCCCGACATCTGCTGGTCGGTCGCCACATCGCGCAGCATCGGTAACGTCTTGAGCTTGTCGAGCAGCTTGGGCGCCCAGGTGTTGAGCTCGTCGATGTTGGCGTCCTGCAGCGTGTACTGGAACTGCGTGCGCGCTGCGCGGCCGCCGACGTTTACGTCTTGCGCCGCCTGCAGGAAGAGCTTGGCGCCCTCGACCTTCTCGAGCTTCGGGCGCAGCCGCGAGATGATCTGGAAAGCCGAGGCGTCACGCTCGTCCTTGGGCTTGAGCGTGATGTACATGCGCCCGTTGTTGATCGCGGCCGTCGACCCGCCGGCGCCGATCGCCATGGCGACGGTGCCAACGGCCGGATCCGAGGCGACGATCTCACCCAGCGCCTCCTGCTTTTTCATCATGTCGGCAAAGGAGATGTCCTGAGCGGCTTCCGAGATGCCGGTGATGAGACCCGTGTCCTGCTGCGGGAAGAAGCCCTTGGGGATCACCATGAACAGATAGACCGTGAGCCCCAGGGTCGCGAAATAGACGAGCAGCGTCAGGAAGCGGTGGCGCATGGCGACGGCGAGCATGCGCTCATAGCCGCCGAGCATGATGTCGAAGCCGCGCTCGGTGATGTTGTAGAGCCGGCCGTGGTGCGCTTCCGCCTCTGGCTTCAGGAAGCGCGACGCCATCATCGGCGTCAGCGTCAGCGCGACGAAGGCGGAGACGGCGATTGTCATGCTGACGGTGACGGCGAACTCGCGGAAGAGCCGCCCGATGATGCCGCTCATCATCAGGAGCGGAATGAACACCGCGATCAGCGAGATGCTGATCGACAGGACCGTGAAGCCGATCTCGCCCGAGCCCTTGAGCGAGGCTTCGTAAGGGGACATCCCCTCCTCGATGTGGCGGACGATGTTCTCCAATACGACGATGGCGTCGTCGACGACGAAGCCAACCGAGATTGTCAGCGCCATCAGCGACAGGTTGTCGAGGCTATAGCCGGACAAATACATGAGTGCGCAGGCGCCAAGCAGCGCGAGCGGCACCGTCACGCTGGGGATGATCGTCGCCCAAAGGCTGCGCAGAAACACGAAGATGACGAGGACGACGAGCGCAATGGTGAGCAGAAGCGTCATCTCCACGTCCTTGACGGAGGCGCGGATCGTCTGCGTGCGATCGCTCAAGACGTCGACGTGCAGCGACGCGGGCATCGCGGCGCGCAGGCGCGGCAACGCCTGCCTGATCTTGTCCACGGTATCGATGACGTTGGCGCCCGGCTGCTTGAACACGACGAGGAACACGCCCCGCTTGCCGTTGGCCCACGCGGCCTTCTTGGCATCCTCGGGGCCGGCGACCGCCTGCCCGATGTCGCGCACGCGCAAGGGGGAGCCATCGCGGTAGGCGACGATGACATCGTTCCAGTCGTTGGCGTCGATGAGCTGGTCGTTGGAGTAGATCGTAAAGCTGCGCTTGTCGCCGTCGACACTGCCCTTGGGGCTATTGACGGTGGTGATCGACAAGGGCGTGCGCACTTCCTCCAGCGAGAGGCCCTTGGCATATAGCTTGGCGGGGTCGAGCTGGACGCGGACCGACGGGCTTCTGCTCGCCGCCGATCGAGACCTGGCCGACGCCCGAGATCTGGCTGATCTGCTGGGCGAGCTTGGTATCGGCGTTGTCGTCGACCTCGGTCAGCGGCATGGCCTCGGATACGGCCGACAGGATCATGATCGGGGAGTCCGCCGGGTTGACCTTGCGGTAGGTCGGCGGCGAAGGAAGGTTGCGCGGCAATTGTCCGCTCGCGGCGTTGATCGCCGACTGGATGTCGTTGGCCGCGGCGTCGATGTTGCGGTCGAGGTCGAACTGCACGACGACGGTGGTGAGACCCAAGCCGCTCGTCGAGGTGGTTTGCGCTACGCCCGGGATCTGCGCGAACTGGCGCTCCAGCGGCTGCGCCACGCTCGATGCCATGATCTCTGGGCTGGCACCCGGCAGCGTGGCGGTAACCTGGATGGTCGGGAAATCGATCTGCGGCAGCGGCGCGACCGGCAGGTTGGGGAAGGCAACGAGGCCGACGAACAGCACGCCGACCATCAGCAGCGAGGTCGCGACCGGATACTTGATGAAGGGTGCCGAGATGCTGGCCATGTCTATTCGACCTGCACGGCCGCCGGGCTCGCGGCCGAACGCTTGCCGGCGATGGAATTCGGCTCCTCGCCGTGGCGGATTTCGACGGGCGTTCCCGGCTGCAGGCGGTAGGAGCCCGATGTCACCACGCGCTGACCGGCAGCGATGCCGCCCTTGACCACGGCTTTGCCGTCCTGGATCACGTCCACCTCGGCCTTGCGCATCTCGACCTTGTTGTCGTCGCCGACGACGTAGACGAAGAGGCCGTTGGGTCCGCGCTGCACGGCGAGGTCGGGGACGACGACGGCATCTTTCAACGTCTCGATCTGCAGCCGCGTCGCAACGGTGAGGCCGGGCCACAGTTTCGTGTCGGTGTTGTCGAACTTGGCCTTGAGACGGATGGAGCCGGTCGCGGTATCGACCTGGTTGTCGATGAGCGCGAGCGTTCCGCGGTCAAGCTCGGTCTTGCCGTCCGAAGTGAGCGCGGTGACCGGGAGGGGTCCTGCCTGCACTCCGGCGGTTATGCGCGGCAACTCGTCCTCCGGCGCCGTAAAGATGACGGCAATGGGCTGGACCTGCGTGATGATCGCTACGCCCTGCTGGTCGCTGGCATGAACGATGTTGCCGCGATCCACCATGCGGAAGCCCATGCGCCCGGCGATTGGCGCGGTGATGGTCGTATAGCTGAGCTGCACCTGGGCGTTGTCGATCGCGCCCTGGTCGGAATTGATCTGCGCCTCCTGCTGCTTGACGAGCGCGGCCTGGGTGTCGATCTGCTGCTGCGAGACGGCGAGCGTGCCGACGGTGCGGTAGCGCTCGAGGTCGCGCTTGGAGTTTGCGAGCAGCGCCTCGTCGAGCGCCTTCTTGGCGATCGCCTGGTCGAGGATCGCTTGAAATGGCCGCGGATCGATCTGCAAGAGGAGATCGCCCTGCTTGACCATCTGGCCTTCCTTGAAGGCGATCTTGTCGATCTGGCCGTCGACGCGGGCGCGGATGGTCACCGTGTTCCAGCCCTGCACGACGCCCAGGCCATTGAGGTAGACGGGAAAGTCCTCCTGCTGGGCCGCGGCGACATCAACGGGAACGGAGGCTTCGTTCGTTTTTGCAGACGAATCCTTCTTCCCGGCGCCGCCCGTGGCGTACCAGTGCAGGCCCCACACGCCGACGCCGGCGATGACGACGACCGCGAGCAGCCGCTTCAGCACGCGCAGCGCGGTCGAGGGCCGGGGCGCGGCTATCTCGGAGTCGGGGCTCGAGGGTTGCGGCATCGGGCTATCAGGCATGATCTTCTCGGTGAGCAACCTTCGGCATGGTTACCGGCCCCTTATTGCGCGAGTGGTTGAGTTAACGCGGCGGCTACGTGCGGCGATCCCCGACCGCTCGATGCCCAGCGTGCAAAGACAAAACCGTGACAGAGCAGCGTCGGGTCGGGGGTTCGGGCGAACGACTGGGAACGACTGGCCGGGAGGGGCCCTACACGGGATCAACGCGTCTTGATCTACGTTTCCGTCGCCTGCTCGGTACGCGATAACGGCCGCGCTCCGGCGGATTGCAGACCATATCTGAGTTAGCCGCGCCACGATGGTGACAACGTGGCCCGCATCGGCGGCTGCGGCGACATGCATCACCTCCAACGCTCGCCCAGGCTCAGTGCGCGCTGACTTGCGTCGTGACGAACGCCTGATGCCTCAGTCGGGAGCGCGCGACAGCGCCGCGGGGTTCTCGCGCGCGACCTTCATGGCGGTGAGCGCTACGATGAACATCATGGTCAGAAGGCTGGTGATGGCGGCCGTCTCCGCGATATCGCCCGTGTGCCAAGTTGCACCGGTGGCATCCGTCACCGTCTGCGAGACCTTCAGCAGATAATCGAAGACGAAATTGAGGGCGACGAGCGCATACATCGCGACCGCTTGCCAGAAGTAGGATTTCGGCTGCACGGTCTGTCGCTGCGGTCCGCGCCGGCGCAGATAGAGCGCGAAGACCTGCATGAAGACGAACACCGTCAGGTACCAGCCGAGGTAGTTCTGCAGCGGCACGCCGAAGAAGCCGCCGCCGTCGTGCCAGATCCACCATTTTCCGTCGGTTGCCGCGCTGGGGTCGAGCGAGAGATCCCACAGCACCATCACGAAGGCGCCGATGAATGGCGTCGCGAACGTGGAAAGAGCGCTGGCGCCCCGCTTCACGTCCCCGATGAGGATCGTTCCCATCACCCACGACAAGTAGCCGACGCCGAGGTAGGCGGGGCCGATCATCAACGGCACGTAGCCGAGCTTGGGGCCCAGCGCGTCGGTGTAGTGGTAGTTGCCAAAAGGAAAGCCGGTGGCGACGCCCACGTTCTCGAAGATGTTGCTGACGACGAGGCAGATGACGGCGAACGCGAGCGCGCCTTTCCAGCCGTAGCGCAACGACGCGTGCAGCATCGCGAAAGCTACGATCAGAACGAGATGCAGCGCCGTGATGGCGACGACGCCGGGATAGAGCACGCCGGCTGCGCTTTCGATCGCGAACAGGCCGACGAGCACCCAGAGGATCTGCCGCTCGCGCTCCGTCGATGTCGGCTCATGATCGTTGGCGCTTGACCCCTGCGGCAAGCTTGCGCCGCCGAATGCGCGCGCCTCGCGGCCGTCACGCCGGGCGAATGGCCTCAGCTCACCCATTTGCTCTACCCTCGAAGGGAGGCCCGGAGCCCGAGGACGGGCCCCAGCCGAACCTTAGAAGATTGGCAAAAGGAAGCTAATTTTCCCGGAAAGGAGCCCGAAGCATCCAAAGCAAAAGCAGTGCAACGGAACGCAACAGAGCGCCGCCGGCCCGAGAGGCGGCGGCGATGTTCTCTTTTCGAGGCTAGCTGGAACGGCGAGCCCCTAGCCGCACTTGCTGCCGAGCTCGTCGAGCGCGGCGTCGAGCTTCTTGCCGTCGGCCGAGTTCTCGTCGACGCTCTCGCCGGCGTTCCACGCCGTCCCGAAGTCGGGGCCGAGCTGCTTCATGTAGCCGTCGATCTTGGCATCGGCGGCAGCATCGGGATTGTCGCCGGCCTTGTCCATGACGGCGGTCATCTCGCAGAAGATCTTGAGCTTGCCGGCATCGCCCTCGACCGTTTTGAAGGTGGCGACGGCGCCATCGACCTTGCTGTCGGCGGCGAGCGCGGCGATCGCCGTCAGGCACACGGCGGTGGAAATGAGAATGGGACGGATCATGATAGGTCTCCCGAGCTTAATTTGACGATGCAAACAGGGGGATGGTGAGGGGAAAGGGCGGCGACAGAGCGCCGCCCCAAGACGCTTAGCTCCACCAGCAGTGGCGGCGGTGGTTGTGCCAATTGCAGTGACGCTTCTTGAACCACTTCGCCTCGTGGATCATGGTCCCTACCGAAAGTGCCGGACGCGACGCCTCGATGGCGCTTCCCCCGACGACCGCATTGGCGGCGCTGAGGGTGCCGAACGCCATCAGACCCACCGCAACGCCCAGGCACAGACTAGCTTTCATTGAATGCTCCCTTGTTTTTCAACGTACTACCCGTTGACACCCGCGCGGGTGCCGAAGGGTAAACGCGCAAGGGGGTCGATCCCGTCGCAGTGGGCGGCAATTGGCCTCAACCCTGTGACCGCTTCGCCGCCGCGCTCGACCGTTCCGGGAAGCGACGGAAAGGGTTGGGGTGCCTCGTTATTCGTGGGTTCGCCGGGCGCGTCCGACCCTACCGCGTGCGCGTCTCAAGCGAACATCCGGCGAGCAACGCCTCCCAAAACGTCAGCCTGCCGGCAATAAGCCTCCCAAACTCCCGGCGCCTCGGAGCCCCCAGCTTCGGGGCGCCACTTTGTCTGCCGGGAGACGGTCCTGGCCTAAGCCCGCTCGAAGCGCTTGAACTTGATGCGGTGCGGCTCGACCGCGGCCTCGCCGAGGCGGCGCTTCTTGTCCTCCTCGTAGTCGGCGAAGTTGCCTTCGAACCACTCGACGTGGCTGTCGCCCTCGAAGGCGAGGATGTGCGTCGCGAGCCGGTCGAGGAAGAAGCGGTCGTGCGAGATGACCACGGCGCAGCCGGGGAAATCCTCGAGCGCCGCTTCGAGCGCGCCCAGCGTCTCGGTGTCGAGGTCGTTGGTCGGCTCGTCGAGCAGCAGCAGGTTGCCGCCCTCCTTCAGCATCTTGGCGAGGTGCACGCGGTTGCGCTCGCCGCCCGACAAGCAGCCCGACCTTCTTTTGCTGGTCGGCGCCCTTGAAGTTGAACCAGCCGCAGTAGGCGCGGCTCGCGATCTCCTTCTTGTCGCCGAACTTCATGATGTCGAGGCCGCCGGAGATCTCCTCCCAGACGGTCTTCTTGGCGTCGAGATGGTCGCGGCTCTGGTCGACGTAGGACAGCTTCACCGTCGGACCGAGCGTGATCTTGCCCTTGTCCGGCTTCTCGGCGCCGGTGAGCATCTTGAACAGCGTCGTCTTGCCGGCGCCGTTGGGACCGATGACGCCGACGATGCCGCCGGGCGGCAGCTTGAAGCTCAGATCGTCGATGAGGAGCTGGTCGCCGAAGGACTTGGAGAGCCCCTCGACCTCGACCACCATCTCGCCGAGACGCGGCCCGGGCGCGATCGAGAACGAGGCCTTGCCGACGTCCTCGCGTCCGGCCTGCTCGACCAGCTTGTCGAAGGCGGTGACGCGCGCCTTGGACTTGGCCTGGCGCGCCTTGGGCGAGGCGCGGATCCATTCGAGCTCGCGAGCGATCTGCTTCTGGCGGCCCTCCTCGGCCGACTTCTCGACCTCGGCGCGCTTGGCCTTCTGCTCCAGCCAGCTCGAATAGTTGCCCTTGTAGGGCACGCCCTGGCCGCGATCGAGCTCCAGCGTCCAGTCGGTGAGGTTGTCGAGGAAGTAGCGGTCGTGCGTGACGAGGATCACGCAGCCCGTGTATTCCTTGAGATAGTGCTCGAGCCAGGCGACGCTTTCGGCGTCGAGGTGGTTCGTGGGCTCGTCGAGCAGCAGGATGTCGGGCTTCGACAGCAGGAGGCGCGTCAGCGCCACGCGCCGCTTCTCGCCGCCTGACAGCTTTGTCACCGGACTGTCTCCGGGCGGACAACGCAGCGCGTCCAGCGCCTGCTCGACCTGGGTGTCGAGGTCCCACAGGTTCTGCGCGTCGATCTGATCCTGCAGCGCCGTCATCTCGTCGGCGGTCTCTTCCGAGTAGTTGGCCGCGATCTCGTTGTAGCGGTCGAGAATGGCCTTCTTCTCCGCGACACCCTCCATGGCGTTGCCGAGCACGTCCTTTGACGGGTCGAGCTGCGGCTCCTGCGCCAGGTAGCCGACCTTGACGCCGTCGGCCGCCTTCGCCTCGCCGAGGAAGTCGTCGACCATGCCGGCCATGATCTTCAACAGCGTCGACTTGCCCGCGCCGTTCAAGCCCACGACGCCGATCTTGGCGCCCGGCAGGAACGACAGCGAGATGTCCTTCAGGACCTGCTTGCCCCCCGGATACGCCTTGGAGAGCTTGTGCATGTGATAAACGTACTGCGGGTTCGCCACCTAAGCGGCCTCCTTCAGAGCATGCATTGCGGATTGAGCCTCGCGCCTTCTAACGGATTGCGCCGCGCGCCTCAATGCAGCCAGCGTGGCGATTGCGGCTGCGTCGGATGCGGGGCGTTGAGACGCCATCGCAGCCCGCGACCGTAAGTGTACTGGCCATGTTGCATATCCGCCGCGGCTTGGCGGCTATCGGCGGGTGCCGCGGCCTTTGTCGTTGCCCTGTTTTTCGTGCGGGCTAGGCTCCCCTCGACGGCCGTGGCGCTGGGGCATTTCAGGGGCGCGCCCGCGGCCGATATTCAACAAATCGTCGGCGCCGTGGTCCGCCCGCCCACACTGCGCGGGAGACACGCATGCGTACCCTTCTCGTTGCGCTCGGCGTCCTGGCGTTGGCCGGAGCCGCGACGCTCAACAATACCGCCAAGGCCGGGGGCGCCGGCAGCACGTACGTCTGCTGGACCGCGACGGGCGGATACACCGACTGCGATTGGCTGCCACGGCATTATCACGTGCCGGGCGTCAGGCACGCGCACTGCTGCAACGTCCGCCACGACTCCGATCGCGTCGAGTTCGTGCTGACGCGCGGTGCGCATCCGCGCACTTGCTGCGCAGGGCGTGCGCACGGATACGATGGCACCCGGCGCCTGGGCGCAGCTGCAGGCCGTTTGCCGCAAGCATCACCACTGAGCCGTCAATGCTCCGCGCGGGATGATCGTCCCGCGCGGCTCGTCAACGCCAGCCGACGATGCCGACGCCGGTGAAGAAGAAGCGGCCGAGGCCCACGGTGAACACGAGCGCGCCCCACAGCGTGTGCTCGAGGTACACGGCCCAGAACGAGCGCGTCACCGCGTAGCGGAGTGCAAACAGCAGGCCCGTTGCCATCGTCCCCACCACGGCAAGCTCGGTGCCGATGACGATGTGCCCGAAGCCGAATAGCGCAGCGTTGATCGGGATCGCCAGCCACCACGCGCGCGCAAACAGCGCGCCGTAGCGGTGGAAGAAGAACGTGCGATAGACGAGCTCCTGCGGCGGCACCGACATCAGCGGATAGAGCAGCATGATGGTCCAGTAGGTGTCGGGGCGGTTGCGCGGGAATTCGAGGAACCAGTCGGGGTGATGCTGCGCGACCCAGTAGGCGACGGCGCCGCCGCCGATCGCGAACACCGCGAGGATCGACACGAACGTCAGCAGCGAGAAGCCGCGTGAGAGCTCGCGCCTGAGGGAGAAGGTCGGGTCGATGAGCAGCAGCACGAGGATGATCGCGAGCACCGGTAAGAGCGCGATGAAGACCGGCACATGGAAGCCGTGCACGGCCCGCTCGACGAGGAACGGCACGCCGAGATAGATGAGCGCCATCTCGATCGGCAGCCATAGCCCGCGGGCGAGCGTGAGGGGACGGAGCCTGAGCGTTCCGCCGGCGCAAAGGGTCCCGTCGGGAACGTCCGACGTGCCGGTGCGCGCGGCCACGTCCGCCAACGCTGAGCTAGCTGCGGCCGCCATGTGCCCCCTGCCCTCGCTTTCCACGGCCGCTCGACAACCAGCGCCGTTCGATCTCGCGCGCGATCTCGTCGTCGGAGAACAGCGGTGCGTAGCTCCATTGCGGGATGGCGTCGAGCTTATCGGGCAGCGGGCGCGTGGCTCCGCGTGCTTGCAACGCCGCATGGAAGCGGCGGAACTTGGGGGAGCCGCCGCCCGGCGCAAACACGAGCACGGGCTTTCCCGTCGCGCAGGCCTCGCCCACCATGTTGACGCTGTCGGCCGTGACGACGAAGAGATCGCCGTGAGCCAAGAAAGTCGCCGTAGGGGTTGGGGCCCTCCCCGTCCCAAAAGATGCGCGGGAAGGCGCGCGTTGCCTCCTCCACGACCCGGCGCAGCCGATCGTGCGTGCGCCGGGAGGGCGTGATGAGGAAGCTCACGCCGAGCTTCCCCAACGAGCGCAACGAGCCCGCGAGCCGCTCGTCGTCCTCGTCGCGGAACTTGTAGACCGCGTTCTTGCCGCCAAGGATGACGGAGACGCGCGGGCGCGGGAGTGCGGCTATGGCGGGCGGCATCGTGCGCCGCAGCTCGGCCAGGCGCTTTGCCGTGAAGCTGTGCGGCGCGGTGAGCGTCGTGAATACGTTGGCGCCCCGCAGTCGATCGTGCTCCGGCACCCAGATCATGTCGGCCGTGCCGAGCCCGGTCTTGGGATCCTGCATCACGACCGTGAAAGTTGCAGAGCCCGCCCGTCGCCGCAGCGCCCGCATGTAAGGGACGCCGCCGCGTCCGAGCGAGATGGCGATATCGGGCCAGGGCGGCGCAAACTGCGAGCCCGGCTGCCCGAAGCGCTCCGACGGCGCCACCGGCGCCCAGGGCGCGCCGAACCTCCAGATCCCCCTCGGCTCGACCCGCTTCATCTCGTAGTCGAGGCCGAGCGCTTCGGCCACGCCCCGCGTCTGTACATCCATGCCGGCCATGCCGCTGGAGATGAGCCACCCTCTCATGCCGGCAAGCGGGCGGCGGCTGATCTCGTCTGTCTGGACATCCCTCATCATGAGGTGTTTCTGTCCGCTGTCGGCGCCCAAGTCGAGTCCCTTTGGGTCGCAGGACGGCGGCGCCCGCTCCAACCTCGCGCGGCCTCACGGAGAGACGTCCGATGTCCGTCCGCCTCGACGCGCTCGACTGGCGCATCCTGAAGGAGCTGCAGGCCGACGGCCGCATGACCAATGTCGCGCTCGCCGAGCGTGTCGGCCTGTCGGCGCCCCCCTGCCTGCGCCGCGTGCGCGCGCTGGAGGAGGCCGGCCTCATCGCCGGCTATACGGTGCTTCTGGACGAGCCGGCGCTTGGGTTCAGCCTCACGGCCTTTGCCATGGTGGGGCTGCACAATCAGGCGGAGGCCGAGCTTCGCGCTTTCGAAAATCTGGTGCTCGGCTGGCCGCTGGTGCGGGAGGCCTACATGCTGTCGGGCGAGAGCGACTACATGCTGAAATGCGTGGCGCCCGATCTCACCGCCTTCCAGGATTTCGTGCTCAACGCTTTGACCGCCGCTCCCAACGTCGCGAGCGTGAAGACGTTCCTCGCCATCCGGCGCGCCAAGCGCGAGCCCGGCGTGCCAATTTCCGTTGCGCATAAGTGAGGGCGCTCGTGAGCTGGGTCCGGGCTCAGCGCTCGCATGCGCTCGCTTGGCCGGGATCACAATGGAGCGCTACTTCCACTCGATCTTGAGGAGCTTGTAGGAGCGCGCGCCCTTGGGCGTCGTCACCTCGACGGTGTCGTTCTTGCCCTTGCCGATGAGCGCGCGCGCGATCGGCGAGGAGATCGAGATCTTGCCGTCGCGCACGCTCGCCTCGAAGTCGCCGACGATCTTGTATTTGACCTTCTCGTCGGTGTCCTCGTCGACGAGGGTGACGGTGGCGCCGAACTTGACCGTGTTGCCGGACAATTTCGTGGTGTCGACGATATCGGCGCGGCCGATGCGGTCCTCGAGCTCGGCGACCCTCGCCTCGTTCAAGCCCTGCGCCTCCTTGGCGGCGTGATACTCGGCGTTCTCCGACAGGTCCCCATGCTGACGCGCCTCCGCGATCAGCCGCAATGATACGGGGACGCTCTTCCGATTTGAGGCGCTGCAGCTCCGTCTCGAGCTTGCGGAACCCCTCAATGGTCATCGGCACCCGTTCCATCGTCATTCTCTAACATCTCCCATAGGCCTGGCGGAGCTGCCAGGACCATAGCTAGACACACTTGTCTCACAACATGTGGAGCAGAACGCGCCGCGCGGGGCAGGCGATCCAGCGGCTCAGGATGGGTGTGTCACGTAGCTCTGTAAAGGCGCCACTTTCAATGTGCCCGCTTTGAGGGCCTTGATGGCCCGGGTGACCGCCACCGCACCGGCTAAAGTTGTATAATATGGGATGTGGTGAAGCAAGGCGGTCCGGCGGATGTCCTTGCTGTCGGCCAACGCCTTAGCCCCTTCGGTGGTGTTGAAAACCAGGGCCACGTCGCCGTTCTTCATGGCGTCGACAATATGCGGCCGCCCCTCCAGCACCTTGTTGACGACCTCGCATTTGATGCCGTTGGCCTCGAGGTGGCGCTTCGTTCCGCGCGTCGCAATGATCTTGAAGCCCATGGCCTCGAGCTGGCGCACGGGCGCCACCATCCGTTCCTTGTCGCTGTCCTTCACCGAGACGAACACGGTGCCTTCGGTCGGCAGGCTCTGGCCCGAGCCGAGCTGGCTCTTGCCGAAGGCCAACTCGAAGTCGCGGTCGATGCCCATGACCTCGCCGGTCGAGCGCATCTCGGGTCCGAGCACCGGATCGACGCCGGGGAAGCGCGCGAACGGGAACACCGCCTCCTTGACGGCGACGTGCCCGAGCTTCGTGCTCTCGAGCTTGAAATCGGCGAGGCGCCTGCCCGCCATGATCTCGGCGGCAATGGCCGCGACGGGCTTGCCGATCACCTTGGCCACGAACGGCACCGTGCGCGAGGCGCGCGGGTTCACCTCGAGGATGTAGATGTCGCCGTCCTTGATCGCAAACTGCACGTTCATGAGCCCGACCACTTGCAGAGCGAGCGCCAATTCACGCGTCTGCCGGCCAAGCTCGGCGAGCGTCTCCGGTCCGAGCGAGTAGGGCGGCAGCGAGCAGGCGCTGTCGCCCGAGTGAATGCCGGCCTCCTCGATATGCTCCATGATGCCGGCGACGAAGGTGTCGGTGCCGTCGGCAAGGCAATCGACGTCAACCTCGACGGCGTCGGAAAGATAGCGGTCGATCAACAGCGGGCGCTTCTCCGAGACGACGAGCTCGGACGGACGGTCGAGCGTGGCTGAGAGCTGCGCCACGTAGCGGTCGATCTCGGCGCCGTCGTGCACGATCTCCATGGCGCGCCCGCCGAGCACGTAGGAGGGTCGGATGACGACGGGATAGCCGATCGATTCGGCCACTGCGCGCGCCTCGCCCGGCGTCCTGGCGATGCCGCTTTTGGGCTGCTGCAGTTTCAGCTTCTCGATCAGAGCCTTGAAGCGGTCGCGATCCTCGGCGAGGTCGATGGCGTCGGGCGAGGTACCGAGGATCGGAACGCCCGCAGCGGCGAGCGGCTCGGCGAGCTTCAGCGGTGTTTGCCCGCCGAATTGGACAATGACGCCCTTCAAGCTGCCGTTCCGCTGCTCGGTTGCGATGATCTCCAGCACATCCTCGGCCGTAAGAGGCTCGAAGTAGAGCCTGTCGGAGGTGTCGTAGTCGGTGGACACCGTCTCCGGGTTGCAGTTGATCATGATCGTTTCGTAGCCTGCGGCCGTGAGCGCGAAGCAGGCGTGGCAGCAGCAGTAGTCGAACTCGATGCCCTGTCCGATGCGGTTGGGGCCGCCGCCGAGGATGATGATCTTCTGCGCCGCGCTGGGCCGCGCCTCGCAATCGGGAGCGTCGGGCTTGCCGGCTTCGGGCAGCTCCAAGCCCCGCTCGTACGTCGAATACATGTAGGCCGTCGGCGCGGCGAACTCGGCTGCGCAGGTATCGATGCGCTTGAACACGGGCGCGACGCGGAGCGCGCGGCGCTTCGCATGCACCTCGGCCTCGGAGATGCCCGCGAGCTTGGCGAGCCGCGCATCCGAGAAGCCCATCGCCTTTAGCGCGCGCAGCTGCCCGGCCGTCTGCGGCAGTCCGTGCGCCTTCACGCGGGCCTCCTCGTCCACGATCTCCTGGATGCGCGCGAGGAACCACGGGTCGATCTTGCAGGAGGCGTAGACCTGCTCGACGTCGAAGCCGTGCCGCAGCGCCTGGGCGACCTTCAAAAGCCGGTCCGGCGTGGGCTTCGATACGGCGGCGCGGATCACGTTCTTGTCGTCGCCGGCTCCGAGACCTTCGAGCGCCACGTCGTCGAGACCCGTGAGGCCCGTCTCCATGGAACGCAGGGCCTTCTGCAGGCTTTCGGCGAACGTGCGCCCGATCGCCATCACCTCGCCCACCGATTTCATCGAGGTCGTCAGCGTGGGATCGGCCCCGGGGAATTTCTCGAAGGCGAAGCGCGGGATCTTGGTGACGACGTAGTCGATCGTCGGCTCGAATGAGGCGGGCGTGGCGCCGCCGGTAATGTCATTCGCCAGCTCGTCCAGCGTGTAGCCGACGGCCAAACGGGCGGCGACCTTGGCGATGGGGAAGCCCGTCGCCTTCGAGGCAAGGGCGGAGGAGCGCGACACGCGCGGGTTCATCTCGATGACGACGAGGCGCCCGTCGGCCGGGTTGACGGCGAACTGCACGTTGGAGCCGCCGGTCTCGACCCCGATCTCGCGCAAGACCGCGATCGAGGCGTTGCGCATGATCTGGTATTCCTTGTCGGTGAGCGTCAGCGCCGGAGCCACCGTGATCGAGTCGCCCGTGTGCACGCCCATCGGGTCGACGTTCTCGATGGAGCAGATGATGATGCAGTTGTCCGCGTGATCGCGGACGACCTCCATCTCGAACTCCTTCCAGCCGAGCACGCTTTCTTCGACCAGCACCGAGTGCGTGGGAGAGGCGTCGAGCCCGCGCTCGATGATCTCGAGGAACTCCTCGCGGTTGTAGGCGATGCCGCCGCCGGTACCGCCGAGCGTGAACGAGGGCCGGATGATGGCGGGAAGCCCGACGACCTCCAGCGCGGCTGCGGCCTCGACGCGATCGTGCGCCATCATCGAGCGCGGCGTCTCCAGCCCGATCTTCGTCATGGCGTCGCGGAACAGAAGGCGGTCCTCGGCCTTGTCGATCGCCTCGGCGCGCGCGCCGATCATCTCGACGCCGAACTTCGCGAGCGTCCCGTTGTTGTAGAGCGCCAGCGCCGTGTTGAGCGCCGTCTGCCCGCCCATGGTCGGCAGCAGGGCGTCGGGTCGCTCCGCCTCTATGATCTTCGCGACAATTTCGGGCGTAATGGGCTCGATGTAGGTCGCGTCCGCCAGCTCCGGGTCCGTCATGATCGTCGCCGGATTGGAATTGACGAGAATGATCCGGTAGCCCTCGGCCTTCAGAGCCTTGCAGGCCTGGGTCCCCGAATAATCGAACTCGCAGGCCTGGCCGATGACGATCGGCCCGGCCCCGATGATCAGGATGGATTTGATATCCGTGCGTTTCGGCATGAGGCGGCCTTGTATTGCCGATCGGGCGGTTTGGCTATAGCGCGTCTCCGATTCGTCCAGCACATTACGCAGGACCCCACGCGCCGGCACACGGCCGGCGTCACGGGCATCGGGTAGCGGAGAGGCGCCTTACTTCGCGTCGAGCCTTGGGCGGTTCGACCTTAATGTCCACGGGATAGCTGTAGGTCGCCTCGAAAATGGGCTTGTCCATCTTGTTGGCGCGCGCAAACACGCTGCGCAGCGGCAGCCCAGTGGTGGGGTCGACGTAGATGATGCGGACGGGCCGGTCGGGGGCCTTGGGCTGGTTCTTGGCGGCGGCGTCCTTCTTCTCCTCCGGATCCTCGTTCTCGCCCTGATAGGCGAGCAGATCCTTGCCGGCGACCTGCTGCTTGCCCAGGCACTCGAAGTCGGTGAGCTTGGCCTCGCCTTCGCCGACTGTATCCTTCATCTGGCGGCGAGCTGGTTCGCGGTCTCCGGCTGCAGCAGCGTCCACGGTCCATCTTGCCGGCTCCAGGCCTGGTTGCCGATGAGGATCGTCTCGACCGGCTTTGGGTCTTTCAACGTGCTCACCGTCTGGTGCATGCGGTCGGGCAGCACGTAGTCGACGGACATGTTGACGAGGCCGTCCTGGCTCAGCATCACCGTCTGCATGCGAAAGCCGCTCGACTTGCGCTGCCGGTCGAGCGCCGCAGCGACCTCGTCCTTGCAGGCAGCTTCCGCGGCACCGCTCGCCGCGATCAAAAGGGCCAAGGCCGTCAACATCCCGCGCATCGTCGTTTCTCTCCTTATACGCACACGCAACAACTCTTGCTCACTCAGCCGCGTTCTTCGCGCGCGGCAAATCTCATCTACCGGACCTTCGCCAACGGCGCGCCCGGGTAGCCTTCGATTACGAGATCGGTCGGATACGAATAGACGCCTTTGAACACCGGTACGGCACCAGGGGTGTCCTCCGCCACGAGGTTGACGGCGGGCAGCCCCGTCTTGGGATCGACGTAAACCGTCCGGTGCACAGGATGGGCGGGAGCGGCGCTCTGCGCTTGCCCCGCTTCAACGCTGCGGTAGGCGAGATACTCCACGCCGTCGACCGTCGCCTTGTCGAGGCATTGGAACTCGCTCACGTCCTTGGGCGGATCGACGACCGCCTCGCGCACCTGCGCGATGATGGTCTGCGCGATCGCCGGCATCAGTTCTTCCCAGTTGGCGCCCTGGCGGCTCCAGGCGCGCGTGCCGACGAGAACGGTCTCGAGCGCCTGCTGGTTGGGCGCCACGATCGTCTGGCGCATGCGGTCGGGGGCGATGTATTCGACGGTGATCTCGACCGGGCCGGTCTCGCCTTTGAGCCCCGCTACCATGCGGAACGCGGGCGCCGAGCGCTGCTTGGCGAATGCCGCGGCGACGGCCTCCTTGCAGGGGGTGTCGGCGCACAAAGCTGGGAAGGCGGACAGGCCAAGAAGCAGCACGCAAACGACGGCACGACGCAGCATCAAGTCCTCCAGGGCCCAGCGGCCCGCACTATAGCCAAGCCGGTGCCCAACGGCAGCCCCGCCCGCCTTAATGTTTGGTAGGGTAAAAGCGGCTCTCAGCGGCCCTTCCCCTTGCGCATCAGCGCAACGAAGCGGTCGAAGAGGTAGTGGCTGTCCTGGGGCCCAGGCGAGGCCTCGGGGTGGTATTGAACCGAGAACACTGGCCTATCCGTCAGCTGGAGACCGCAGTTCGAGCCATCGAACAGGGACACGTGCGTCTCCTCGACCCCTGCGGGGAGCGTGTCGCGGTCGACCGTGAAGCCGTGGTTCATGGACGTGATCTCGACCTTCTTGGTCGTGAAGTCCTTTACCGGGTGGTTCGCGCCGTGGTGGCCCTGGTGCATCTTGCGCGTGCGTGCGCCGAGCGCGAGCGCCAGCATCTGGTGGCCGAGGCAGATGCCGAATACGGGCAGCCCGCTGTCGACGAGCTTCTTGATCTCGGGGACGGCGTAGCGCCCGGTTGCCGCCGGATCGCCGGGGCCGTTCGACAGGAATACGCCGTCGGGCTTGCGCTCGAGGATGTCCTCCGCTTGCGTCGTCGCCGGCACCACGGTCACCTTGCAGCCGGCGCTGGCGAGGCAGCGCAGGATATTGCGCTTCAAGCCGTAGTCGACGGCGACGACGTGCAGGTCCGCATTGGTCTGGCGCGCGTATCCCTCGCCCCACACCCAAGCCATCTCGTCCCAGGTGTAGCTCTGGCCGCTCGTGACGTCGGGCACCAGGTCCATGCCGTCGAGGCCGGGCCACGCCTTCGCCTCCGCCTTGAGCTTGTCGATGTCGAAGATGCCCGAGGGCTCGTGCGCGATGACGCCGTTCGGCATGCCCTGCTCGCGGATGCGCGCGGTCAGCGCGCGCGTGTCGACGCCGGTGATGGCGATGATGCCGCGCGCCTTCAGCCAGCGGTCGAGCTGCTCGGCCGCCCGATAGTTCGAGGAGGCGGTGACGGGCGCGCGCAGCACGCAGCCGCGCACGCCGGAGCGCGCGGCGAGGTTGGAGGTCTCGGTATCCTCCGTGTTGGTGCCGACGTTGCCGATGTGGGGAAAGGTGAAGGTGATGATCTGGCCGGCGTAGGAGGGATCGGTGAGGATCTCCTGGTAGCCGGTCATCGCCGTGTTGAAGCAGACCTCGCCGACGGCGGAGCCCGTTGCGCCGAGGCCGGTGCCGGCGATCACGGTGCCGTCGGCCAGCACGAGGCGCGCCGTCAACGGCGCATCGGCCCAGGGTGCGGGCGCGTGCGGCGGGTTGAGCGTCGGCATGTTCAATTATGGCTCCGGGCGCCCGCAGCCTGTCGCGCAAGGAGCGCGGGAGTTGCGGAGGCAGGGCGGGACGCGGCGAACTCTTAAGAGAAGCGCCCCGCGAGGTCAACCCACGGGGCCAGTTCCACACGGCTTGCGCGCGTCCGCGGCACAACCGGCCGCGGGCGGCGACTTGCCTCTGCGCGTTGGCGCGCCTAGATACGCGGCACCAGACGTCAGGAGACGATGATGCGCGAGAAGATCAACGACGACCTGAAGACGGCGATGAAGGCCGGCGAGAAGGATCGCGTCGGCACGCTGCGTCTCATCAATGCGGCGATCAAGTCGGCCGACATCGACGCGCGCCCGTCGGGCAAGGACAAGGTCGACGAGGCCGGCGTGCTCGCGGTGCTGGCGAAGATGATCAAGCAGCGCCGGGATTCGATTGAGCAGTTCGTCGCCGGCGGGCGCCAGGAGCTTGCCGACAAGGAAGCCGCCGAGATCAAGGTCATCGAGGCCTATCTGCCAAAGCAGATGGACGTGGCCGAAGCGCAAGGCCGCCATCGCCGCCGCGATCAAGGAGGTCGGCGCCGCGAGCCAGAAGGACATGGGCAAGGTGATGGCGGCGCTGAAGGCCCGCTATGCCGGCCAGATGGACTTCGGCAAGGCGAGCGCGGCGGTGAAGGAGCTGCTCAAGTGAACTGCGCAGCGGTGTCATCCTCGGGCTTCGTCCCGAGGATCGAGATCGCCGCGACTTCCTAGGGTTCAGAGCGAGGGGAAACTGGATGCCGGTACAAGCCGAGGATGACAACGGATCAATCCGGCTCGGGCGCCATCCCGCTCGTCATTCCCGCGTCATGGTGAAGCCATGCTTCGCATGAACGGCGGGGACCCAGACACGTCTCCAGATCCCGCCCAAAGTACACATCGTCCGCGGTGGACTGGGTTCCCGCCTCCGCGGGAATGACGGGTGTTTGTGACAACCGACGCCCACTACTTCACCCGGGCTACCAATCCTTGGGCCTGTTCATAGCGGGGACAGCGTGCCGCTGCGCGTCGGCGAATCAGGCGATAGCTGTACATTGAGTTGTACACGAGCTGGTCAGTCCGCAGTGCCGTGCGTTCGACGCAATGACAGAGCGGGACCGCATGCGCTATCCGCCGCATTTCCTTGACGAGATCCGCGCCCGGCTGTCGGTCAGCCAGGTCGTGGGGCGCAAGGTTGCGCTCAAGCGCGCCGGCCGCGAGTTCAAGGGCCTGTCGCCGTTCAAGGTCGAGAAGACGCCCTCGTTCACCGTCAACGACCCGAAGGGCTTCTATCACTGCTTCGCCTCCGGCGAGCACGGCGACATCTTCACGTTCCTGATGAAGACCGAGGGCTTGTCGTTCCCCGAGGCGGTGGAGCGGCTTGCCGGCGAGGCCGGCGTGCCGATGCCGAAGCTCGCCGCGCGCGATGAAGCGCGCGAGGACGAGCGCGAGCGGCTTTATCGGCTGGTCGAGACCGCAGCGCAGTTTTTCCAGAAGAGCCTGCTGAGCGGAGCCGGCGGCGAGGCGCGCCGCTATATCGAGAAGCGCGGCCTCAAGCGCGAGACGATCGCCGCCTTCCGTCTTGGCTACGCCCCCAACGACCGCTCGGCCTTAAAGCAGCATCTCGCCAGCGCAGGGTTCAGCCTCGAGGACATGATCGCATCGGGCATGCTGATCGGTGGCGACGACATCCCCGTCGCCTACGACCGTTTCCGCCACCGCGTCATCTTCCCGATTACCGACCTGCGCGACCGCGTCATCGCCTTTGGAGGGCGCGCGCTCGATCCCGACCAGCCGGCGAAGTACCTCAATTCGCCTGACACGCCGCTTTTCCACAAGGGCCAGGGCCTGTTCAACGCCGCCAAGGCGCGCGGGCCCGCGCACGAGAAGGCGCGCATTATCGCGGTCGAAGGCTACATGGACGTGATCGCGCTTACCGAGGCGGGTTTCCCCGAGACAGTGGCTCCGCTCGGCACGGCGCTCACCGAGGAGCAGGTCAAGCTCCTGTGGCGCCTCGCGGATGAGCCGGTGCTGTGCTTCGACGGCGATGCGGCCGGCCGCAAGGCGGCCTTCCGCGCCGTCGAGACCGTGATGCCGCTCCTGCGCCCGGGCTTCAGCGTGCGCTTCGCCTTCCTCCCCGGCGGCCTCGACCCCGACGATCTCGTGCGTCAGCAGGGTCCCGACGCCTTCGCGGCCGAGCTTGCGCGTACGCGCGCGCTGTTCGACGTGCTGTGGCAGCGCGAGGAGCAGGAACAGGATCTCTCGACACCCGAGCAGCGCGCCGCCTTCGAGACGCGCCTCAAGGCCATGGTCGGCAAGATCGGGGATGCGACGGTCAAGGCCCACTACGAGCGCGAGCTGCGCGAGACGCTGTGGACCCTCAATCGCACGGTGGTGCGCGAAATCGCCCGTGGCGAAGGCCAGCGTCGGATGGGCCCCAGCGGCGCCCGCCGCAACAATGTTACACCCGACTGGCGCGTGCGCGAGCGCGCCCGGCTGACCCAAGGCGGCCAACAGCCGTCGGCGCAAGCGCACCGGCAGGCCACGGCGAGCACGGAGCTCAGCCAGCGGGCGGAATTGGTGCCTCCCCGGGAGGCCCTGATCCTCTGTACCCTTCTGAACCATCCCTGGCTCATCGAGGCCCATTCCGAGGAGATTGCGGCGCTAACCCTGTGCTCGGACCCGGCCGCCAGGCTGCGCGATGCCATCCTATCGGTGCATGCGCTCGAAAATGCACTTGACAGCACCGCCATACGCACCCAATTGAACGTCTCGGGCCTCAACAGGGTAATCGACCTTGTGGAGCGCTCGGTTACGCATAGAAGCGATCGTTTCGCTGAGCCTGATGCCCCGCGGGCCGAGGTGGAAGTTGGCTGGCGCCACACCCTCGCGCTGCATGAGAGGCAGGTCGGCTTGCAGAAGTCGCTCGAGGCTGCCGTCCAGGCTTACCACCAGGACGGCTCCGAGGACGCGCTGGCGCGCATCTGCGAGATCCAGGGCCTGCTTGCCAAGTCAAGCCAGTTGCCCCCCTTCGCAGAGCCGGTTGAGTAGAACTGGCGCGCCGTTTGCGTGTTGGGGCCGATGGGGGGAGCCGATACGGGCTCGTGCGGCAAGTGCGGCTGGGTGGCCGGGGGGCCAACTCCAGCCGTTCGTTGGGGTGCGGAAGGTGAAATGTCGCAAGGCCCTAATTTGAACGTGCGCAGACAGTGTCGCCAAGGGGCTGCCTGGGTCCCGTGCGATATATTGCAGCACAGATTTTGAGCGCCTAGAGCAGGATCAGAGCCCTTGAAAGCCATGGCCGTCAAATCGAAAGCTCCGCAGTCGGGATCGCGTAAGGCGCCTGCCGCGCCCAAGACCGAGGATCAGGAGAAGCAGGGCACCGAGACCCAAGAGCGGGATAGCCCGCTGCTCGATCTCTCCGATCAGGCCGTCAAGAAGCTCCTGAAGACGGCCAAGGCGCGCGGCTACGTCACCTACGATCAGTTGAACTCGGTGCTGCCCTCCGAGGAGGTGTCCTCCGAGCAGATCGAGGACACGATGGCGATGCTGTCCGACATGGGCATCAACGTCGTCGAGACGGAGGAGAGCGAGGAGGCGCAGGAGGTTGCCGCCGACGAGCCCGACGAGGAGGAGGGCCGCGCGCTCACCACCCAGGCCGTTCCCGCCACCACCAGCACCCGCTCCGAGCCCGCCGAGCGCACCGACGATCCCGTGCGCATGTACCTGCGCGAGATGGGCTCGGTCGAGCTGTTGTCGCGCGAGGGCGAGATCGCGATCGCCAAGCGCATCGAGGCCGGCCGCGAGGCGATGATCGCCGGGCTGTGCGAGAGCCCGCTGACCTTCCAGGCCATCATCATCTGGCGCGACGAGCTCAACGAAGGCAAGATTCTGCTCCGCGACATCATCGATCTGGAGGCCACCTACGAGGGCCCCGAGGCCAAGATCCCGCCGCCGGTGATCCCGGGCGAGGTGCCGCCGCAGCCGGAAGCGGCCGAAGGCGAGGAGCCGCGGCCCGAGGGCGAGCTCGACGACGACGACGACTACGAGAACGCGCTGTCGCTCGCCGCCATGGAGGCCGAGCTGAAGCCGAAAGTGCTCGAGACCTTCGACAACATCGCCGGCACCTACAAGAAGCTGCGCCGCCAGCAGGACAAGAAGCTCGAGCAGCAGGTCGCGGGCGAGCAGGGCTCAAAGCAGCAGCAGAAGGCCTACGAGAAGGCGCGCGACGAGATCATCGTCGCGGTGAAGAGCCTTTCGCTCAACAACAACCGCATCGAGAGCCTGGTTGAGCAGCTCTACGGCATCAACAAGAAGCTCGTCGGCCAGGAAGGCCAGCTCATGCGCCTTGCCGAAGTCCTACGGCGTGCCGCGGCAGGCCTTCATCGACGAGTATTTCGGCAACGAGCTCGACCAGACCTGGCTCGACCGCGTCGGCGCGCTGACGCGCAAGTGGACCCAGTTCATCAAGCACGAGAAGAAGCGCATCGAGCAGCTGCGCGCCGAGATCCACACGCTCGCCTCCGAGACGGGCCTCGAGATCCCCGAGTTCCGCCGCATCGTGAAGGCGGTGCAGAAGGGCGAGCGCGAGGCGCGGCAGGCCAAGAAGGAGATGGTGGAGGCCAACCTGCGCCTCGTCATCTCGATCGCGAAGAAATACACCAACCGCGGCCTGCAGTTCCTCGACCTCATCCAGGAAGGCAACATCGGCCTGATGAAGGCGGTCGATAAGTTCGAGTACCGCCGCGGCTACAAGTTCTCGACCTACGCCACGTGGTGGATCCGGCAGGCGATCACCCGCTCGCATCGCCGATCAGGCGCGCACCATTCGCATCCCCGTGCACATGATCGAGACGATCAACAAGATCGTGCGCACCTCGCCGCCAGATGCTGCACGAGATCGGCCGCGAGCCGACGCCGGAGGAGCTGGCCGAAAAGCTCGCCATGCCGCTGGAGAAGGTGCGCAAGGTCCTCAAGATCGCGAAAGAGCCGATCTCGCTCGAGACGCCCATCGGCGACGAGGAGGACTCACACCTCGGCGACTTCATCGAGGACCGCAACGCGGTGCTGCCGATCGATGCCGCGATCCAGTCGAACCTGCGCGAGACGACGACGCGGGTCTTGGCCTCGCTCACGCCGCGCGAGGAGCGCGTTCTGCGCATGCGCTTCGGCATCGGCATGAACACCGACCATACGCTGGAGGAAGTCGGCCAGCAGTTCTCGGTGACGCGCGAGCGCATCCGCCAGATCGAAGCGAAGGCTCTGCGGAAACTGAAGCACCCGAGCCGGATCGCGGAAGCTGCGGAGCTTCCTGGACAATTAGCATTCGACCGCACAGCGGTTCATGGCAAAGCGGCGGGCCTCGGCCCGCCGTTTTTCTTTGACTGCAGCGCTGCGCGACATTCGGCCAGGTGCTCGTGGCCGCTATTGACCCGAACCGAAACTGTGGTTGGTCTAGCGTGAGGCCTTCTCAGACACGGGGTCGTGCAGCACGTCGAGATTAAGCCCGATGAGCCGCCACCTCGAGTCCTTATAACGGGCAAGAATGCCGATGGGGTCGTCCTCGACGGTTTTGTCGGAGGCTGCGTGCCGCACGTACCAGCCATCGCTCTTCTTGATGAGCAAGACCTGATGCGAGACGATGGTCTCCCTGTAGCGCTGACTTGCATGAACGAGGTTGGCGATCGTGCCGGACGGGATGTTCGCGAGCGCTAGAGGCAGCGCCTTCAGCGGCAGCACGGTCAGTGTCGCGCGCTGATCGGGGAACCGGCTACCCAAATGCTGCAGCTTCAAAGCCAGCCGCTTTTTCTCGTCCTCGGTGAACCCGCCCTCGAGACTGACCCGAGATTTGCGGAGGTACCATCGCCTCTTCGAGATCGTCTTGTGGACCTTGACGGCGTTTCGGCCGGCGACGTCGGAGGTGATGTCGTGCAGATAGCCTGCCCGGACGTTGTTCGGCACCCAGTCGAGCTCGATGAAGTGGTTGCGCGTGGCATAGCCGATTTGCCCATCCTTATAGCGTATCTTCTGCAGTGTCCGCGCGGCCGAATCGAGATCGCCATCCAGCGACAACGCCATGACGGTCTCAACGAATGTGGTGCAATCGAAGGCGTCAAAGCGGATCAGCGGATCACGGTCGAATTCGCCATCAGGGCCTTCGCCCAGCGACCCGAGCTTATAGGGCACGCCCAAAAAGAGTTCGCTGACGGCTTCCACGCGCTGCGCCAACGATGGGGCCTGCTGATGTATGCGGCGGAGCTCTTCTTGGATATGCGTGTCGCTTGGCGACAGTCCAATCGGGGCGACAGGAGAGCCGCAGGCTTGGTAGCAATCCACGGCCAAAACACTGGTGCTAACCAGTACGGCCGCAACCGCAACGGCCATGCAAGCTCCAGCCCGAATTGAACGCAAACGCACGTTCCTCTTCGCTTTTTACTAGCTGTTCGCAATCCCGATCGAGGCGCCGGCGCTTCAGGAGGTTTGTGACGCCGCGCTTCGCTTTGGAAACGTCCGCCCGCTCGAGAGAGATTTGATCATCGAGCGGACGATCGGGCAATACGGCAGCCTTGATCAAGATAAATTCAGCAATCGAATTGTCTCCTCGAAGCCCCAGGGGGCGCATGGGGCGCTCGTTCTAAGGAGACGACACTGTCGTGGCGCGGACCGCCCCATCCCGAATACCGACGCCAGTCCGTTTTTGGCCCTTGGCCGACAATCGCCTGCAACAAATCTAATCCCCGCTCCTCGTCCCGCGCGCAGGCTCGCTGCACCCGAGCCGGAGCCAGCTCGTTCATCGAGAACTAGGTTCGGTGGCGGTGATACTTTGGCGGCTCCGGTGAAGGCGCCGGCACCTCGCGGCGCAGCTTCTCGCGCGTCTCCGCGCTCATCACGTGCTGCACCACCTCCGAAAGCCATTCGGTAAAGTGCTCGTTGTCCTTGGTCGCCCGCAGGACGCGCAGCTCCAGTTTCTGCAGCGCGTCCGTATCGCCTTGCTGCATGCGTGCGCCCAAGTCCCGGGCTTCTTGCTTCTCGTCCGCGTTCAACCAACTGTGCACGATTTGCATCGCTCGTGCTCCTTATCTCGACCTCGAATCCCGCCCCGCCTCACCTTCTCGATGCGTTGCCCCGCGCTCGGTCGATTATAGCGCTGGGGCTCGCGGCGGCAGCCCCAGGACCTTATCCTCCCCAACCAAGGGTGTGCAAAGGTTGCTCATCCCGCCCCGCACAAAGGGGTCGATCTCGAGGCGTCCTGTATCGAGGGCGGGCTGCAGGTCGGGTACTTGCATCGTCACGCGCGGCTCAACTGCCTGAGGCTCGCCGCACCCGCCCGGTGAAAGTCCGGGTGCGGGATTCCGCTGAAATGCTGCGGGTAGGCCGAAAAATCCTGCGCGGGGCGGCGACGGAGCCGCTCTTCTCAACTACCCAAGCTCGCGGCACTTTCCCGCCCCGCAGCCCCTGCCTCTCGAACCGCGGACGCTCAGCGTCGCGTGGACGAGGGCGCTTGCCGGGTTGCCGGAATCTCCCGGAATGGGGCATACTGAACGCCCTGCGGACGAGAACGAGACAAGAAAACGCTCGGGGAAAATCGATGCACCGCTTGAAGCTCGCCGTGGCCTGCGCCGCCCTCGCCGTCGCGGGCGCACTGCCCGCCTCCGCCGGCTCCGCCTGGGACGAAATCCGCGCGGGCGTGTTCGGCACGCGCACCATCCACCCCGCCGGCGATCTCGTCGCCCTCACCGCGCCGGTGCGGCCGACCGACCAGCGCGCGGTGCCGATCGCGGTCGAGGCCACCTTCAAGGACGGCCGCACGGTGCGCGCCGTCACGTTCATCGTCGATGAGAACCCCTCCCCCGTCGCCGCCGTCTTCGACATCGGGGGAAAACGCGACCATCTGAAGCTCGCAACCAACCTGCGCCTCAACGCGGCAACCGACGTGCGCGCCATCGTCGAAGCCAGCGACGGCGAGCTCTATATGGCCGACCGCTTCGTCAAGTTTGCCGGCGGCCAGGCGGCCTGCGCGGCTCCGCCCTCCGGCACCCCGCAGGAGATCGCGGCCAACATGGGCAAGATGACGTTCGAGCCGGTCGGCAAGCGCGAGGCCGTGACCCAGATCACGCCCGAGGCGAAGCTCTCGATCAACCACCCCAACCACACCGGCATGGTGCTCGACCAGCTCACGCTGCTCTACGTGCCGCTGCGCATCATCACCGACATGGAGGTGAAGCAGGGGGACGAGCGGGTGCTCGCCATGAAGGGCTCGATCACCCTGTCGCAGAACCCGGTCGTCGACTTCGACTATCGCGTCAACGGCGCGGAGACGATGCACGTCCTGGTGCGCGACAGCGAAGGGGCGTCATGGGAGCGGAGCTTCCCCATCGGCCAGGGCAGCTAGGTCAAACCAACGTATCGGGCTTGGCGTCAGGCGGAGCGCTCAGGAACGGCGTTCCCCATCTTCGGCGGTGAGCTCTGCATGATCCGCCGGCCGACCCATGGCGAGGCGGCGCAGGCCCGGCTGCTCCCAGCGGGCTTTTTTCCCCGTGGCCGCGTCGCCGGCGTTTTCCTCGTGCGAAACCCTCGGCGATGCAGGTCCGGAGGTCGTGGGGCTCTCGGGAAAATCGTCCATCTGGGCAAGTCCTCAAAGCAACGCTCCAGTTCCTCCTTTTGCACTCGATTTGGCAAGCTCCGTTTACGGCAAATTACCTCTGCCGCTGGGGATACGGCTCGCCTGGACGCGGTCTAATCGACGTTCAGCACCTCGATCTCGTCCTCGCCGAAGCGGATGACGTCGCCAACCTCCTTGCCCGAGAGCGCGCGTGCCAGCGGCGCCACGTAGGGGATCGTGCCCTTGGCCGGCTCGGCCTCGTCCTCGCCCACGATGCGGAACGTCTGCCGGCGCCCGCTCGAGCGCTCGATGGTCACGATCGATCCGAAGTGCACACGCCCGTCCTCGCCGCTCGTGGGCGCAACGAGCTCGGCACTCGCCGCCCGCGCCGACCAGTAGCGCAGGTCGCGCGCCGTCGCCGCCACGGCGTTGAGGTCGTCGGCCGCCTGCGCAGCCGCATACGCGGCCGAGAGCCGGCGCACCTCGGCCTCGATCTGCCTCAGGCCTTCCGGCGTGACGAGGTTGGCATGCTCGGAGATCAGCCGGTCGGGCAGATCGTCGACGGCGTCCTGCTCTTTGACGAAGGCGCGGCTCATCGGGTCGTAGTCCATTGGTTGTCGGGGGCCGGCGCGCGGGCGGGCTGGCTCTGCCAGTATAGCGGCCGTTGCCTCCCATGTGGGGAGGCAGTCTCGCCATTGCGAGCAGTCGGAGAACCGCGGCCGGCCCCGCCGGTTCCGGGCGTTGTTCCCGCGCAGGCGGGGGCCGTATAAGATAGGCGCAATGCCGAAAGCTACCCCCCTGCTCAAAGACACCCCCCTGCTCAGCGTCACGGGCTTCGAGAAGCGCTACCACAAGGTCGCGACGCGCCACGTGTTCGCCACCCGCATGCTGCGTGCGATCGGCCTGTGGTTCGCCCTCACCGCGATCGGCCTCGTCATCGGCATCGCCGGCTACGCTTACTTCGAGGGCATGTCGCTGACCGACTCCTTCCTCAATGCGGCGATGATCCTGTCCGGCATGGGGCCGGCAGCCGAGCTCAAGACGCAGGCCGGAAAGGTGTTTGCCGGCTGTTATGCGATCTTCTCCGGCCTCATCATCGTCATCGCCACCGGATTCGTGTTGGCCCCGATCTTCCATCGCGTGCTGCACAAGTTCCACGTGGAGACCAGCAAGCAGGATTGAGCGTCACGAGTTCTTCGCCTGCGGCAGGCTGAGGCATGCCCATCACACCCGACATCCCCGACACGGAAGCGGCCATCATCTCGATGACCAACGAGTTTCGTTTGGCCAACAAGCTCGGCCCGGTCACGCCCAACGCGCAGCTCACAGCGGCGGCGCGCGCCTACGCCAAGGTGCTGAGCGGCACCAAGGAGCTGTCGCATCTGCTGGCGGGCACGACGCCGGCCATACGCGCGAAGAACGCCGGCTACGCCTACTGCCAGATCGGCGAGAACCTCGCCTCCGCCACCGACAGCCGCGGGTTCAGCCCCAATGGATACGCCAAGGTCGCGGTCGAAGGCTGGGAGCACTCGCCCGGGCACCGCAAGAACATGCTGCTCCCTTACGTGACGGAGACCGGGGTCGCCGTCACGCGCGCCGGCCCCAACGACCCGCGCTACATCGCGGTGCAGCTCTTCGCGCGGCCGCGCGCGATGAACATTTCGTTCAAGATCCGCAACACGAGCCCGACCGCGGTCCCCTATACGCTCGCCGGCGCGCAGAGCGCTGTCGAGGGTCACTCGACGCTTACGCTGACCGCCTGCATGCCGCGCGAGATTTCGTTCTCGACTGACGTGCGCACCGGGGCGAAGGGGCACTACGAGACCCGCACCGGGCAAGTCTACACGCTGAAGCCGGTGGACGGCGGCGGCGTGATCGTCGAGTTGACGGAGCCCGGCGCGAAGTGAGCAGACACGAGCACCCCCACCCCGACCCTCCCTCTGACAGGGGGAGGGAAAGAGAGCGCGCAAACGCGAACCGCACCACTTCTCTCAGCCTCTCGCCACGCGGGAGAGGTGAAGTGGGCGCGGCGGAGGCAGCTAAGGGGAGGCCACGCACTTGGCGAGGAGGTCGCGGAAGCGCAGCCGCGCCTCCGGCAACGTATCGCCGCGCGGACCGAGCACGCGGGCCTCGAGAAAATGCCCCGTCAGCTCCAGCCCCGCGATCACGTCTTCCGGCGTGGCCGGCCCCTGGCGCCCCTTCGACAGGAACGCGGGTAGCCGCAGCAGCCGCTCCTTGTAGGGTTCGCCCGCCGAGGCCGACACGGCGCGCCCCGATTTCGGCGACACGTAGATGAGGTTGTCGTTGTCCCCGGTCGCTGCGCAGGTGGCAAGATCGAGCCCGAAGCCCAGCTCGTCCAGCAGCGCCAGCTCCCAGCGCACCATCAGCGCCGGCCACACGTCCGGATCGTCGAGATAGCCCAGCACGAACAGCGTGACCTCATAGAGGCTCGGATGCGGATCGCGCTCGGGCAGCAGGCGCGCGAGCGTGCACAGCGAAGAGAGGCCGGCGAGCGTGCAGCGCATTCTCCATCGCTTGGGCTGCATAGCCCTTGCGCAGCTCCACCGCGACGTGGCCGAGGTGCTCGGCAAGCCGCGCCTTCCACACCGCGTCGACGTGATTGCCGGTCTGCAGCACGGGCCGCAGCTTGCGCGAGCGCCCGCCGTGGACGAGGCCGAGGTGGCGGCCGTGCTCGCGCGTGAAGATCTCGGCGACGGCCGCCGTCTCGCCGTGCGGCTTGACGGACAGGATCACGCCCTCATCCGACCACTGCATCAGGCGACCGCAGCGTCATTTCTTGGGGATTTCAAGGCCCATCTCCCGGTAGCGCTCGGGATCGTCCTGCCAGCCGGAGCGCACCTTGACGAACAGGAAGAGATGCACCGGGCGCTCGAGGATCTCGGACAGTTCGCGCCGCGACTCGGTGGAGATCTGCTTGATCGTCTGCCCGCCCTTGCCGAGCATGATCGCCTTTTGGCCGTCGCGCGCGACGAAGATTGTCTGCTCGATGCGCACCGAGCCGTCCTTGCGCTCCTGCCACGACGTCGTCTCCACCGTGGCGGAGTAGGGCAGCTCGTCGTGCACGCGATGATAGATCTTCTCGCGCGTGATCTCGGCGGCAAGCGTGCGCATCGGAATGTCGGTAAGGTCGTCCGCCGGGTAGTGCCACGGGCCCGCTGGGACGCGCGCCGCCAAATAGGCCTTGAGATCGGCGACGCCGTCCCCAGAAAGCGCAGACAGCATGAACAGCCGCTCGAACGACACGCGCTGCTCGAGCGCCTGCGCCAGCGCGAGCAGTTGCGCCTTGTCGTCCACGCGATCGACCTTGTTGAGCACCGCGATGCGGGCTGCGCGCGTGTCCTTCAGCTTTTCGAGGATGCCTTCCAGATCGGCGTCGAGACCCTTGGCCGCGTCGATCACCAGCACGATGATGTCGGCATCGTGCGCGCCGCCCCAGGCGGCGTCCACCATGGCCCGCTCGATGCGGCGCTTGGGCTCAAACAGCCCGGGCGTGTCGATGAAGACGAGCTGGCTGTCGCCGTCGGTCGCGATGCCGCGCACGGGCGCGCGCGTCGTCTGCACCTTGTGCGAGACGATCGCCACCTTGGCCCCGACGAGGGAATTGACCAGCGTCGACTTGCCGGCATTGGGCGCGCCGATCACGGCGACGAAGCCGCAGCGGCGGTTCGCGTCGCTTTCGGATTCACTCATGGACCGCCGCCCCGCGCACACCCTCGCGCTCCAGCAGCGCCCGCGCGGCAGCCTGCTCGGCTGCCCGTTTGGAAGCCCCTTCGCCGCGGGCCGGCGGCTTGCCCACAATGCGTACCTCGGAGGTGAAATGCGGTGCGTGATCGGGGCCGTTGCGCTCGACCTCGACGTACTTCGGCAGCGACAGGCCGTTGCCCTGCGCCCATTCCTGCAGCGCCGATTTGGCATCGGGCTTAGCGGTCGTCTGCGCCTCCCCGGCCGTGCTCGCCCAGAGGCGGCGCACGCTGGCGCGGGCGGGCGCGAAGCCTCCATCGACGAAGATCGCGCCCAAAAGCGCCTCCATGGCGTCGGCGAGGATCGTGCCCTTGGCGCGGCCGCCGCTGCCCGCCTCGCTGTCCGATAGGATCAAATGTGCTCCGATGCCGAGCGCGCGCGCGACCTTGGCACAGGTCTCGCCGCGTACCAGTCGATTGTAGCGGCGTGCGAGCTCGCCCTCGCTCGCGGTCGGGAACTGCTCGTTCAAGAGCTCGGCGATGGCGAGGCCGAGCACGCGGTCGCCGATGAACTCCAGGCGCTCGTTGTCGCCGCGCTTGCCCTTGCCCCCGCGCACGCTCGCATGCGTGAGCGCGATCTCCAAGAATTCCTTGGTTCTTGAAGCGGTGGCCCAGCGCCTTCTCGAGGTCCTTGTATTTGCGCGCACGCAGCATGGCATCACGAGATTAGCGCATCCGCGTCGTGCGCGGAAAGGAATGTGGCTCGCGGGCCGGAAAAATCGCTGCTTCCGCGAGGTGCAACAAAGCGCTAGCGGACAAGCGTGAAGAAACGGGTCCAGCGAATGTCGAACGGCCACGACCACGGCGCATACCATCGGAAGGCGTCGGGCTCGTCGACGGCGGCCGAGAAGAAGATGATCTCGGCGCGCCCGATCAGGTTCTCGAACGGCACGTAGCCGACGCCCCAGGACGCACGGCTGTCGGTGGAGTTGTCGCGGTTGTCGCCCATCATGAAGTAGTGGTCCGGCGGCACCTTGTAGGGTCCGACGTTGTCGAACGGTCCGTTGGTCTCCGAATCGAGCACGGTGTACTTGACCCCGTTGGGCAGCGTCTCCTGGTAGGCCGGGATCGGACGCGGGGGACCTGCATCCTCCTGCGTCACGAAATCGCCGATGCGCTTGCGCGGCACTTCCTTGCCGTTGATGAAAAGCACGCCGCCGCGCACTGTGATCTCGTCGCCCGGCAGACCTATCAGGCGCTTGATGTAGTCGGTGGAGTTGTCGCGCGGCAGCTTGAAGACGATGACGTCGCCGCGCTTGGGCTCGGCCGCAAAGATGCGGCCGCTGAACGGGATCAGGTTGTAGAACGAATAGCGGCTGTAGCCGTAGGAGAGCTTGGAGACGAACAGGTAGTCGCCGATCAGCAGCGTCTCCTTCATCGACCCCGATGGGATGTTGAAGGGCTGGTAGAGGAAGGTGCGCACCAGCATAGCGATGGCGAGCGCTTCGATGACGATGGTGGCTGTTTCAATCCAGCCGCTCTTTCTTGTGCTAACCGATACCGCCATTCAAAGCTCCCGACGCGGGCATGCCCGCACTTCGCGCCCGCCGCCTATAGCGATTTTGCGGCGGGGGCGCAATTCACCTGGCATTCGTGTCGCAGTTCCCTTCGCAGCATGTCGCCAAGGGACCGCCATCAGCGCGGGTCGCCCTTCTCCGGCAGGCCCGAGATGATCACAACCGCCTCGGCGAGCGGGAAATCGTCGGTCAGGGTCAAATCGATGCGGGCCTCATAGCCGTCCGGGGTAATGGCCTGCGAGCTGCCAGGCTGCTCCCCCGGTCAACCTTATGGTCGGGCGCCCGGAAGGCAGATTGATGACCCCCATGTCGCGCCAATAGACGCCATGGCGCAGCCCGGTCCCCAGCGCCTTGGCGCAGGCCTCCTTGGCGGCAAAGCGCTTGGCATAGGAGGCGGCGCGCTGAGCGCGGCGGTCCGACTTGCGCCGCTCGACCTCGGTGAACACGCGATCGAGGAACCGCTCGCCGTAGCGCTCGAGCGTTTTCTCGATGCGGCGGATGTCGACGATGTCGTTGCCGAGCCCGATGATCACGCCGACCTCACGGGCTCGAGTGCGCCCTTGCGGGCCTCGTCCATGAGCGCGCGCATGCGGCGGACAGCGGCCGGCAGGCCGCCGAAGATCGCCTCGCCGATGAGGAAGTGGCCGATGTTGAGCTCGACGATCTCCGTCATGCGGGCGACCGCGGCGACCGTGTTGAAGGTGAGCCCGTGGCCGGCATGGACCTCGAGGCCCTCGCCCGCGGCCAAACGCGCCGCGCGCGCGAGCCGATCGACCTCGCCGGCGACACCCTTCACGTCGTCCTCGAGCGCTTTCTCGCAGTAGGCGCCCGTGTGCAATTCGACGATGTCGGCGCCGATCGCGGACGCAGCTTCGATCGCTCCTGCGTCGGGCTCGATGAACAGCGATACGCGGATGCCGCCGGCCTTGAGATCGCGCACGACGCGCGCGAGTTGGGCGCCGCCGCCTATGACGTTGAGACCGCCCTCGGTCGTCCGCTCCTCGCGCCGCTCCGGCACGAGGCAGCACGCGTTGGGAGCGTGGCGCAAGGCGATATCGAGCATCTCCTCGGTCGCCGCCATCTCGAGGTTGAGCGGGCAGGTCAGCTCCGCCTTCAGGCGCCTGATGTCGCTGTCGGAGATGTGCCGCCGGTCCTCGCGCAGGTGCGCGGTGATGCCGTCGGCGCCGCCCTCCAGCGCGAGGTGCGCGGCGCGCAAGGGATCGGGATGGCGTCCACCGCGCGCGTTACGGATGGTGGCCACGTGATCGATATTCACGCCCAGGCGCAAATGGGGAAGCGTGCTCGGCTGACGCATGCAGGAACCGACCCGGATTAAAAGCTATTCGGCGGCGGTGGGGTGCCGCGTCATACGACGATGGCGCCAAGCTTGGACGCCATTCCTGCAAATATAGTAGACGACCGCGCCCGTGAGCAGGCCCAGCGGAATGCTTCCCGCCAGCATGGGCCAGACGAGGGGCCACAACAGCGTCACCGTGGCATCGAGAAACTGCGGAGACCGCTCCACCACCGCCGCCCATACGAGCAGCATGTTGTGCTGGAAAGTGGCTGGGTCGAGCACACCCTCGAGGCCGACGATCTGCAGGCCCATGGCATAGGTCGATACCCAGATGAAAGGCCAGCTCAGCGGATTGCCGACGAAGGTGCCCGCGATGGCCGCCGGGACGCTCCCGCGCAGCAGGCTTGCCAGCAGCACGGCGAGGATGGTCTGCACGCCGAGCAGCGGCGTGACCGAGACGAACGCGCCGATGGCACAGCCGAGCGCGATCTCATGCGGACTCGCCCGCAGATTGACGAGGCGGCGGGCCACGGTCTTGAGGCTCTCGCTCCACGCGCCCCAAATGCTCCGGCGCGCCTCCCCGGAAGCGGGACGCGAGATGCCGGCACGACGAGGAAGCACCATCCTTCAGCTCACTCCAAAGCCGCCGAAAACCCGAAGGCACGCCTCGCGCCTATGGCCAATTCTCCTATCAATCGAACACACGCTCAACCTTGTTGACCACTGCTTTCTCACGAAGACCCGCGATGATGTGGTTTAGATGCACCAGGTCTAAGACCTCGAGCTCTATACGCATTTCCGTGAAATCGGAGGCTCTGCGCACCATCCTGACGTTGTCGATGTTGCCCCCCGCCTCCCCTATAACCTTGGCGATCTGAGCAAGAGTTCCCGGCTCATTGAGGGCAATCACGTTGATCCGGGCCGGAAACCGCTGGGGGGTGTCGGGATCGATGTCCCAGGTGACGTCGATCCAGCCCTCGTGCTCGAACTCTTTCAACCGGGGCGAGTGTATCTGAAAGATGCGGATGCCTTCCGCCGGGATCAAGACGCCCACGATGCGGTCGCCCGGGACCGCCCCGCCCGGCTCGAACGTCACCGGCAGGTCGTCCTTGACGCCCCGGATGGCAAGGCCGGTGCCCTTCGGCTCCTGGTCGGCCCGGAACTTGAGGCTCATCACGCGATCGATGTTGAACCACCCCTCCTGGCCGCGGGCACGCCCGAAACGACGCGTGCGGCGGTAGGAGGCCTTCTCGCTCTTGCGCTTGTCGGCATCGGGGATGGCCGCGCGCACTACGTCCTCGATCGAAAGCTCGTTGCGGCCTATGGCGGCGAGCGCATCCTCGAGCGACTTGCGCCCGAGGCGGGGCAGCGCCTTTTTCAGGACGTCGTCGTTCAGCTCCTCGCCGAGCTGCTCAAAGCGCGAGGCAAGCAGCCGTCGCCCCAGCTCGCGGTACTGCTTGCGTACCGCGTCGCGCGCGGCGCGGCGAATGGCCGAGCGGGCGCGTCCCGTGACCACCAGGTTCTCCCACGCGGCGGGCGGGGAGTGACCCTTCGCCGTCTCGATCTCCACCTCGTCGCCGTTGCGCAGCGGAGTATCGATCGGCACATGCCGGCCGTTGACGAAGGCGCCGACGGCGGCATTGCCGATGTCGGTGTGCACGGCATAGGCGAAGTCGAGCGGGGTGGCATCGCGCGGCAACGCGATGAGGCGCCCTTTGGGCGTGAAGCAGAACACCTGATCCTGGAACAGCTCGAGCTTGGTGTGCTCGAGGAACTCCTCAGGATTCGAGCCCTCGAGCAGTGTGTCGACGAGCCGGCGCAGCCACACGTAGGGGCCGCTGTCCTTCTGCAGCGATTCCGTCGTCTTGGCCCCGGCCGCCTGGCCGTTGAGGCGCCCCGCTTCCTTGTAGAGCGCGTGCGCGGCGACGCCATACTCGGCGATGTCGTGCATGGCGCGCGTGCGGATCTGCAGCTCGACGCGCTGATGGCGCGGTCCGACGACGGTCGTGTGGATCGACTGGTAGTTGTTCTGCTTCGGCGTCGAGATGTAGTCCTTGAAGCGGCCCGGCACCGTGCGCCACGTGGTGTGCGCGACGCCGAGCACGCGGTAGCAGTCGTCGATGGTGTTGGCGATGACGCGGAAGGCGTAGATGTCGGAGAGCTGCTCGAGGCTGATCTGCTTGTTCGCCATCTTGCGCCAGATGGCGTAGGGCTTTTTCTCGCGCCCCGACACCTCCGCGTTGATGCCGACCTCGACGACTTTTGCCGCAAGCGCCGCGCGGATCTCCTCCACCAGGCCCTTGTTGGTTTTGCGCAGCTCGGAAAGCTTTGCGGTGACGGCGGCGTAGGCCTCGGGATGCAGCCAGCGGAAGGCGTGGTCCTCCAGCTCCTCGCGCATCGCCTCCATGCCCATACGGCCCGCAAGCGGCGCGTAGATGTCGAGCGTCTCCTCCGAGATGCGCTGGCGGCTCTCGGGCTTCATGTGCTCGAGCGTGCGCATGTTGTGCAGCCGGTCGGCCAGCTTCACGAGCAGCACGCGGATGTCGCTGGAGATGGCGACGAGGAGCTTGCGGAAGTTCTCCGCCTGCTCGGCCTTCTTGGTGACGAGGTCGAGGCGGCGGATTTTCGTCAGCCCGTCGACGAGGGTGCCGATCTCCGGCCCGAACAGCTGGTCGATCTCCGCCCGCGTAATGGGCGTATCCTCGATGACGTCGTGCAGCAGCGCCGTCACGATGGTGGCGTCGTCGAGCTTCAGGTCGGTGAGGATGGCCGCCACCTCGAGCGGGTGGGAAAAGTACGGGTCGCCGGAGGCACGCTTCTGGGTGCCATGGGCCTTCATGGCGTAGACGTAAGCGCGGTTGAGAAGGGTCTCGTCCGCCTTCGGATCGTAGCTGAGAACTCGTTCGACGAGCTCGTACTGCCGCATCATGGCCCGCCACGCTCCCTGGGCGGACGCCATCGGAAAGCGAAAATGCCTCCTCCGGCACTGCTAGCGACCGGCGCCGCCAAGGGAGGCGCCGGTGCTAAAGCTCAGCGCACCCGGTCGCGATCGCGATCGCGTTCACGCTCGCGGCCGCCGCCGTTGGGGCCACCGTTCGCGGACGGCTCCGTCGGGGTCATGCTTTCGAGGCCGCGCAGAAGCTGCTCCTCGGTCATCACGTCGACGACCGCATCGCTCGTCTGGTCGTCGCGGCCAAGGACGGGGGCGCGGCGATCCGGCGGCATGAGCGGAGCCGCTACGGCTTCCGGCTCGTCCACCTCGACGTTCTTCTGGATCGAATGGATGAGCGACTCGCGCATATCCTCGGGCGGGATGGTCCGATCGGCGATCTCGCGCAGCGCAATCACCGGATTCTTATCGTCGTTCACCGGCACGGTAATCGCGCTGCCGTCGGCGATGGAGCGGGCGCGATGCGCGGCGAGCAGAACCAGCTCGAAGCGGTTCGGCACCTTGTCGACGCAGTCTTCAACTGTCACGCGTGCCATGATCGAGCACCCCTCTGGTCCCTGGCGGTCTGACTTGGGAGACGAAGTGCGGCGCCAGCAAGCCGGCAACGCGGCGCGACCTCGTCGCTCCTAGTCGCATGAAACGTTGGGCGAATCAAGCGCGGGTCCCCTCATTTGACGGCGGCATACGGTCATCCTGTCGCCACCAAGATCCGCATACTCACATTTATTGTTCCAATATGTGGTGGTCCTGAGCGGAAAGCCTCTGTTAAGAGTGGCCATTGCGTACCGGTGCGTTGTGCGCCAGATTGTCGCAAAATTGCCAACCGCTTGAATGTCTTGCTAAAGGTCACGTGCCAAGCAGCGCCCTGTCGGCTTCGTCCCAGTTCGTTGCGACTTTCAGAAAAACCACTTCAAGCGCTCCTTGGCGCGCGCGGCCTTAAAGGGTGAAGCAATGCATTTCTATCCAAACGAACGGATTGCTCTGTTTATCGACGGGGCGAACCTCTACGCCACCGCCAAATCGCTCGGTTTCGACATCGACTACAAGCGGTTGCTGACACACTTCCGCGCCAAGGGTCAGCTCGTGCGCGCGCTCTACTACACCGCATTGGCGGAGGACCAGGAGTATTCCTCCATCCGGCCGCTGATCGATTGGCTCGACTACAATGGCTTCACCATGGTGACGAAGCCGACGAAGGAATTCACCGACGCCTCCGGGCGGCGCAAGGTGAAGGGCAACATGGACATCGAGCTGGCGGTGGACGCCATGCGTCTCGCCCAGTCGCTCGATCATATCGTGCTCTTCTCCGGCGACGGCGATTTCCGCAGCCTCGTCGCCGCCCTGCAGCAGATGGGCAAGCGTGTCAGCGTCGTCTCAACGTTGCAGACACAGCCGCCGATGGTTGCCGACGAGTTGCGCAGGCAGGCGGATCAGTTCGTCGATATCGCCGACCTCGAGCAGCTCATCTGCCGCGATCCGGCAACGCGCGTAGACCGCGGTGGCACGCGCCCCCCCGGCCGCGGCCAGAACTTCGCGCCGCGAGAGCCCGGCTACCAGGACAACGACGACCTCTCCGAAGAGGTCTGATAGGCGCATCTCACGATGGCAGTGCAGACTTCGGCAGCCGACCCTGCGGAGCCGCCGAAGCTGTGCGCGCTGTGCCCGCGGCTCGTGGATTTTCGCGAGTTGAACCGCGCCAAGGCACCCGACTGGTACAACGGCGCAGTGCCCTCGTTCGGCGATCCGGCCGCACGCGTGCTCATCGTCGGGCTCGCGCCGGGGCTCAACGGCGCCAACCGCACGGGGCGTCCGTTCACCGGCGATTATGCGGGCGAGCTGCTCTACGGAACGCTCCTGAAGTTCGGCTTTGCCCGCGGTGAGTACGCGGCGCGAGTCGACGACGGGCTTCAGCTCGTCGACTGCATGATCACCAACGCCGTGCGCTGTGTGCCCCCCGAGAACAAGCCGACGCCGGAAGAGGCCGCGACCTGCCGAGGATTTCTCAAGGCGCGGTTCGCAGCAATGTCCAACCTGCAGGCGATCGTGGCGCTGGGTCGCGTCGCACACGACAACACGCTCGCCGCCTTCGGATGCCGAAAGGCGCTGTTTCCCTTCGCGCACGGGGCGCAGCACGCGCTTCCCGGCGCCCCGGCACTCTTCGACAGCTTCCACTGCTCGCGCTACAACACCAACACCGGACGTCTCACGGCGGAGATGTTCCACGCGGTGTTTGCCGCGGTTCGCGGTATGCTCCCCGAGACGTCGCCCGCCGCCCGAGTCAAACCCGGCGGCGGGAAGGGATCGAGCACGGCACGCTATTGAGAGCTGTGCATAACGCCTTGCCGTTGCGCCGGCTCCCGGCCGCGCGCCGGCGTTCAAGGCTCGGTTACACTCGATCGGTATTCTGTCGGGGCCGTTCCCCAGAGAGAGGCTCGACCATGGCGCTCGATATTGCCCCCGAGAAGGTGGCCCACGTGATCATCAAGGCGCGCGAGTACGACGCCAAGGTCGGCGCGTGGAACGACACGCGCGAGGAAGGCGATGCCGAGGAGGATCCGAGCGCGATCCTCGAGGATTTCGCAGACGATCCGACGAAGGCCGAGCTCACCGGCTTCATCGAGTCGCTCAACTACGACGAGCAGGCAAACCTCGTGGCGCTCGCCTGGGTCGGGCGCGGCACCTTCGAGAAGGAGGAGTTTGCGGAAGCCGTCGAGACGGCGCGCGCCGAGCGCATCACTGCGACAGCGAATTACCTCCTCGGCATTCCCATGCTCGCCGATTTTCTCGAGGAGGGGCTCGAAAAGCTGGGCTACTCCGTCGACGAGATCGAGAGCGACGTGCGCTAAGCCGTTGTACGGGCCCCGGCCGCTTGCAGCCAGGCCAGAACCTCGCCCGCGTGCGTCTCGGGTGGATGCACGGGATAGAACACGTGCCCGACGCTCCCATCGCGCACGTAAAGCGTGAGCCGCCTCAGGTAGAGCGTTCCGCCCGCCGCAAACGTCGGCAGGCGCAAAGCCTTTTGCACGCGAAAGGCAGCATCGCTCAGGATCGCGAACGGGACGCCGAGCCGGACGCTGAGCTCCTGCTGATGCTCAATGTCCTGTGTGCTGAGCCCGAACACCTCGACGCCGAGTTCCCGGAAGCGCGCGTAGTGGTCGCGGAAGCCCGCGGTCTCGGGCGTCGAGCCGTGCGCGCCTGCGATGTCGTCCCAACCCGGCGGATCGGCGAGCCCGGGACGCCCTGTCCACGGATAGACGTAGACGATTGCCGCGCCCGGCAGCCTGCCTAGGCTGACCTCGCCGCCGCGTGTGGAGGGGAGTGCAAGGTCGGGTAGCCGCGTGCCGGGCACGAGATGGGCTGCGCCACCATCGTCGGCGGGCGCCGGTGCCGGGCTCATCGACGATTGGCCTCGAGCCACGCCAGCACGTCGGCTGCGTTCCGATCGGGGGGAAACACGGGATAGAACACCTTGGTGATGGTGCCATCGTCGGCGATGAGCGTGAGCCGCCTCAGCATCGAACGGCCATCGATCTCCATGCGCGGTAGATCGATGGCTTCGGCGAGCTGGTCTCCCGCATCGGAAAGCAGCGGGAATGGCAGGTGCAGCCGGGTGGCGGCTTCGCTCTGCTGAGTCGTGGTCTGCGTCGACAATCCAAATACGCGAGTGGCACCTGCTGCCAACAGCTCCGCATGCAGGTCGCGAAAGGCGCAAGCCTGCGGCGTGCATCCGCGCGCGCCGGGAATGGCGTCCCAGCCGTCGGGGAGCGCTTCGCCAGGACTGCCGGTCATAGGGTAGGCAAACACGATCGCGCGCCCGGCAAGTCTGCCGAGGCTGACGGCGCTGCCGTCCGTAGCAGGGAGCGCCAGATCGGGCAGTGCAGAGCCTTCTAGATGGCGTGCGCCGCCGTCATCCTCGGGCCGCGGCAAACGGGACCAGTCGACGTCGAGGAGATCCGCCGGCATCACCCCTTCTCCCGCATGAGGCGCGCCTTCTCGCGGTTCCAGTCGCGCTGCTTGGAAGCTTCGCGCTTGTCGTGCAGCTTCTTGCCCTCGGCGACGCGCGAGCTTCAGCTTGGCGATGCCGCGCGCGTTGAAATAGAGCTCCAGCGGCACGATCGTCATGCCCTGCCGCTCCACCGCCACCGACAGCTTGTGGATCTCCTTGGCGTGCAGCAACAGCCGGCGCTTGCGCCGCGGCTCGTGCTGGAAGAAGCGTCCGGCGCCCTGGTATTCGGGGATGTAGGCGTTGATCAGCCACAGGCCGCCATCTTCCGAAGAGGCATAGCTCTCCGTGATGTTGGCCTGCCCCTTGCGCAGCGACTTCACCTCCGTGCCCGTCAACTGCAGGCCGGCTTCCATCGTGTCGGTGAGGAAGTATTCGTGGCGCGCCTGCCGGTTCTCGGCAACGACACGGCGGCCATCGTCCTTTTTGGCCGCCATGGCCTACACGCCTCCTCTACGCGGGCTCGGGCTCGCCTACTCGGCGGCCCGCGCCTGGATGAGGCCGACCCGCGCCAGCGCCGCATCGACGAGCTTCTTGGAGGCCTCCGCGATCGGCGCCAGCGGCAACCGGGTGTCCGGGCCGCACAGCCCGAGGCGGGAGGCGGCGTACTTCACGGGGCCGGGGTTTGAACTCGCAGAACAGCGTATCGTGCAGCGGCATCAGCCGGTCCTGCAGCGCAAGCGCCGCCTTGTAGTCGCCCTTGAGGCACGCGTTCTGGAACTCCGCGCACATGCGCGGGGCGATGTTGGAGGTGACCGAGATGCAGCCGTGGCCGCCGTGCGCCATGAAGCCCAGCGCGGTCGCGTCCTCGCCCGACAGCATGTTGAACTCGGGCCCCATGGCCGCGCGCTGCTGGGAAGCGCGCGCGAGGTTGGCGGTCGCGTCCTTCACGCCGACGACATTCTTCAAGTCGAAGCAGCGGGCCATGGTCTCGACGCCCATGTCGACGACCGAGCGGCCGGGAATGTTGTAGATGACGATGGGGATGTTCACGGCGTCATTGATCGCCTTATAGTGGCGGAAGAGGCCCTCTTGCGTCGGCTTGTTGTAGTAGGGCGTGACGACGAGCACCGCGTCCGCGCCCACCTTGGCTGCGTGCTTGGTGAAGTCGATCGCCTCGGCGGTCGAATTGGAGCCGGCACCTGCGATCACGGGCACGCGCTTCTTGGCCGTCTCGACGGTCAGCTCGACGAGCCGCTTGTGCTCCTCGTGCGACAGCGTCGGGCTCTCGCCGGTCGTGCCGACGGGGACGAGGCCGTGCGTGCCCTCGCTGATCTGCCATTCGACGATGCGCCGGAAGGCATCCTCGTCGATCTTGCCGTTGGCGAACGGCGTGATCAGCGCCGTGAAAGATCCCTTGAACATTTGCTTACGATCCCCGAGCTCGCGGCCCTTTTTCGCGTCTTCTATCGCGTCTTGTCGTTTCCTGGGCGGTTCTTGCGGCGTTGTCGGCCGCCGATGCCACGCTATCGCCGCATCTGGAGGCATCCTGCGGCTTAACGTGAGACGGCGCCTTGTCCCTCGCGGGCCTGCTTGATACTTTCGCCGCGCCTTACTGACAGAGTCGCAACGCGCTCATGCAGCGCGACATTAGGACCTTGACCTACACCTCGCAAGTCGGCTTCCGATGGCGCGTGTGGAAGGATGTTCATTGGCTCAGCCGCATACGCAGCAATACCCCGTCGGCTGCCCGGAGGTCGCCCGGCCCTCTCCGGGCTGGAGGCCGGCGTCTCGGCTCCTAGCCACCATCATCCTAGCCACGATGTGGGCGCCTGCGGGGGCCGAACCGGCAACCGCCCCCAAAGTCGCTCCGGGGCAACAGAGCCCCGCCAAATCGACGCAAGCCGCAACCGCATCCCCACCGGCCGAGTCCGGCGCGGTCGAACCCGGCGTTCCCGCGCCGCCCGTGTCGTCTCCCACGTCGCCGCCCATGACGCCGAAGGCGCGCGAAGCTGCGCACATCGAGCGCCTCGATAGCCTCATCGCGCCTCTGAGCAAATACGATCTCCCGGCCGACGACGCCCCTAGGATCAAGGGCGCCATCGAGGCGCTTGCGGCGAACAAGCCCGACAAGGCGGCGGAATTCGCAAAGGACGTGAGCGATCCGATCGGCCGCAAGCTGATCGCCTGGTACCGCCTGCGCCAGGGCCAAGGCGAGGCGCGCGACTACCTGGCCTTCCTCGACGCCAACCCCGACTGGCCCAGCCGCGACTACCTGCGCCAGCGGATGGAAGAGGCGCTGTTTGTTGAAGGCGGCAGCACCGACCTGATCGCCACCTACTTCAAGGACGGCAAGGCGCTGAGCGGCTCGGGACTCGCGCTGCTCGCCTCCGTCGAGCTTGCGCACGGCAACAAGGACAAGGCGAAGGCGCTCGCCTCCGAAGCCTGGCGCAAATACGACCTTCCCTCCTCGCTGGAGCCGGGTTTCCTGACCCGCTTCGGCTCGCTCTTGACGGAGGAGGATCACAAGTGGCGCCTCGACCGTCTGCTCGTCGACGATGTGCGCTATCAGGCGAACCGCAAGGAGCGCGCCGAGATCGCCAAGCGGGTCCTTCCCCTGCTCTCGGTTGCTGAGCAGAAGAAGGCGCAGGCCCGGCTCGCCGTGTTTCTGCAGTCGCATGGCGCGAAGGCGAAGTTGAAGGCCGCCGCCCCGAGCGCCAAGGGCTCCGACTGGGGGCTCGTCTTTCACAAAGTGCAGACGCTGCGTCAGGCGAACAAGCTCGATGAGGCTGCGAAGCTGATCCTGACGGCGCCGGGCGATCCTGCCGTCGTCGCCAATCTCGACGAATGGTGGATCGAGCGCCAGAAGCTCGCCTACATGGCGCTCACGGCAAACAAGCCGAAGCTCGCCTACGATCTCGTGCGCGAGGTCGGCGGCATCAGCGGCAATGAGTCGAACGAGCAGTCGTTCATGGCCGGCTGGATCGCGCTGCGCTACCTCAAGGACAAGGCCGCTGCGGAGCGCCATTTCGAGGCATTCAGCAAATCCGCCGACGGCCCTTTGAGCCGCGCCAAGTCGCATTACTGGCTCGGCCGCCTCTACGAGGCGAAGGGCGACCGGCCGAAGGCGACGGAGGAATACCGTCTCGCCGCCGCGTCGATCGACACCTTCTACGGCCTGCTGGCAATGCAGAAGCTCGACCCCGGCAGCCACCGCATCTCGCTGTCGCCACCGGCCGAGCCGACGCCTCAGCAGGTCGAGCGTTTGAGCAACCTCGACATCGCGAAAGCGATCTTCGTTGCCCGCAAGGCCGGCCTCAACACGTCGATCCCGCGCATCATGTTCCAGCGTCTCTATACGCTCGACGACAGCGAGAGCTGGGCCGGTTTGATCGCCCATCTCGCCCGCTCCACCGGCGACACGCAGACGGCCGTGCGCATTGGCAAGCAAGCGGTGGCGCGGGGCCAGAACCTGGTCCTGTACAGCTATCCGGTGCACGCGCTGCCCGACTACAAGCCGCTCAGAACGCCGCCCGAGGCCGCACTTCTATTCGGCCTTGCCCGGCAGGAGACCGAATTCAACTCAGATACCGTCTCGGGAGCTGGCGCGCGCGGTATCCTGCAGGTCATGAAGGGCACGGCGAACCACGTCTGCCGCGACTACAAGATCAAGTGCGACCACAAGCAGCTCCTCGTCAACGGCTCCTATAACACCATGATCGCGTCCGCCTACGTTGCCGACCGCCTCGCCGAGTTCGACGGCTCCTACGTGCTCAGCATCGCGAGCTATAACGCCGGACCCGGCCGCGCGCACCAGTGGATCAGCGAGTTCGGCGATCCGCGCAAGGCGAGCGTCGACCCGATCGACTGGATCGAGCGCATCCCCATCGAGGAGACGCGCCGCTACGTCGGCAAGGTTTTGTCCAACATCCAGATTTATCGCGCGCGCCTCGGAGACGAAGCGACGGCTTTGCGACTCGACCAGGACCTGGCTCGGGCGCGCGAAGCCTCGCTCTCGCCGCGCGAGCGCAAGGCGGCCAACACCGACACGGCGAAGTCCGAGTGACGAGCAGCCGGCATCGATAGCATTTCCCGAAGCGGCCTGACGCCAGGCGGGCTAGTACGACGCACTGGCGTAGCGGAGAGTTCATGACGTCGGAAGCTGCGACCTTCGAGGACATCTTTTTCACCGCCCGCGACGGGTTGAAGCTGCATGCGCGCCGCTATCCCGCCTCCGGCGCTACGCGCGGGCGTCCGGTGCTGTGCCTGCCGGGCCTGACACGCAACGGCCGCGACTTCCACGACCTTGCGACGGCCCTCAGCCGCCACCCCAGCAGCGCGCGCACCGTCTATACCTTCGACTACCGCGGCCGCGGCCTCTCCGAGTCCGATCCCGACTGGCACAACTACACCGTGACGGTCGAGATGCTCGACGTGCTCGACTTCATGACGCTCGTGGGCCTGTCGGAGGCGGCCGTCATCGGCACTTCGCGCGGCGGTCTCATCACCATGCTCATGGCGGCGGTGCAGCCGACGGCGCTGGGCGCGGCCGTGCTGGTCGACATCGGCCCCGTGATCGAGCATGACGGGCTCGTGCGCATCAGCGGTTACGTCGGGCGCATCCCGCTGCCGATCTCATGGGCGGACGCGACCCGCATGGTGCGCGACCTCAACCGCCGCCACTTCCCCGACGTGCCCGAGTATCAATGGGAGGAGGTCGCGCGGCAGTTGTACAACGAGCGCAACGGCAAGCCCGCGCAGGGCTACGACCAGAAGCTCGGCAAGGCGCTGTCGGTGCTGTTTGGACCGGTGCCGGAGCTGTGGCCGCAGTTCGAGGCAATGAAGCGGGTTCCGGTTCTGGTCGTGCACGGGGAGAACTCCGACGTGCTGACGGCTGGGACGGTGGAGGAGATGCGGCGGCGACACCCGGCACTGGCGACCGTCACGGTGCCCAATCAGGGTCACGCACCGCTCCTGAAGGACGTCGGCACCATCGAGGCCATCCGCCACTTCCTGATCGCCGCCGAGTTGGGCCGCACCATCTCGACGCTCGCTATCGCGTAGCCCTCAAGGGTGCGGGAAGAGCTCGTCGCTGCGGCCCATCAGCCGGTAGGCGATGAGCCCGATCCACTCGTGGACCGCCATCTCGAGCCGCTTCAACCCTTCCGACGGGGCGTCGAAAAGACTGTACAGGTCGCGCTCATCCGCCGTGCGGTAGTCGACCGGCCACGGCTCGACCGGGAAGCCGGCCTTGCGGAAAACGGCGACCGCGCGCGGCATGTGGCTGGCCGAGGTCACGAGCAGCCAGCGCTCGCCTGGCTGGGGCTGCACCAGCGCCTTGGTATAGATGGCGTTCTCCCAGGTGTTCTTGGATTCGCTCTCCGGCAACAGCCGATCCGCGGCAATGCCGAGGTCGCGAAAGATCTGGTCGGCGGTCTCGGCGCCAGAGACACTCTGGCCTCCATAGCGAATGGTGTTGCTCGTGAAGACGACCTTCGCTTTGGGATAGCGCAGGGCAAGCGCCGCAGCTTCGGTGATGCGCTCGGCCAACTCATTGACCGCGTGCGCGTGGCGTCCGGCGGCGACGCGGGCATCCTCCGCCCCGCCCAGGACGATGATGCCCTGGATGTCTGCGCCCTCGAGATCGGCACGCGCAAAGCGCTGCTCCAACGGCATCGTCAACCAGGTGCTGAGCGGGGAGATGCCACCGATAAGGAAGAGCGCTGCGCCGGCGACGACGAGCCCGCGCCCCAGCCTCCAGCGCCGCGTGAAGAGGAGCGCGGCTCCGGCAAGCAAGACGAGCAGCACGAATGTCGAGGGCTGCAAGGCGGACCAGAGGGCCTTGGAGATCAGGTGATACATTGCCGGCGAGCTTCCCTTCCCGAGCTGTGCCCCGTACGGCGTGGCCCGCTACCTTCGCCCCGGCAGACGGCCTTCCGGCTCAAAGTCAAACTAAGTGTGGATAGCGGGTTCACGAAGGCGCGCCGAGCGTCTCCGGCAATGATAGTGAAAGCGCCATGGACCACGGCACCCTGCAGGATCTTGCGCACTTCGCGAGCCAGGCCCTGGAGGCGGCAAGCTTCGCCGTCATCCTCGGCGCCGTCGGCGTCTCGACCGTCCTGTTCCTGCTGCAGCTCCGCAGCGAGCCGTTCGAGACGAACTATCGCGCCTACCGCGCCAATCTCGGCCGCGGCATTCTGCTGGGGCTCGAGCTTCTGATCGCCGGCGACATCATAAAATCGGTTGTCCTCGACCCGACGCTGCAGAGTATGCTCGTGCTCGGCGGCATCGTGATCATCCGCACCTTCCTGTCGCTCTCGCTCGACGTAGAGATCAACGGCCACTGGCCGTGGGAGACGACGCGGTTAACGCAGCAGCAGGTGCCGGGCGACAAACCGCTGGAACCCGCGGCTGAGTAGCCTAGAATCGTTAGCCTCGTCATTGTGTCGCATAGGTGCGGCCTCGCCCCCGCCATGCACTCCGTCTAGTACCGCAAGAATGTCGTACGCGTTCCCGGTCTATTCGCGAGGCGAGCTGATCGCCGATGGCGCCCTGCATGTCTTCGGCGTCACCGCGAGCCTCATCGCAGCCGTGAGCCTCCTGCTTTTGGCTATCGGCGAGCTTCCGCCGGAAGCAGCGGTGAGCGTGCTCGTCTATTGCACGGGCCTGCTTGCGGTGTTCGTCTGCTCTGCCGCCTATCACCTGGTCACGCGGCCCAGGCTGAAGGCGCTGCTGCGCCGCTTCGACCACGCCGCCATCTACCTCAAGATCGCCGCCACCTACACGCCCTTCGCGGCGGTCAAGATGGGCGGGCTCGCGGGCATGTCATTGCTGGGTGCGGTGTGGGTGATCGCGGCGATCGGGATCTTCACGCGGCTGGCGCTGCCGGGACAATTCGTGCGCACGGCCTACGTGCTGTATCTGGCCCAGGGCTGGGCGTGCCTGGCGGCGCTCCGACCGTTGCTCGAGGCGGTGCCGACGTCGTCCATCACACTGCTTCTGCTGGGCGGCATCCTCTATACCGCCGGCGTCGCCTTCCACCTGTGGCAGAGGCTGCCCTATCACAACGCCATCTGGCACGCGTTCGTGCTGGCGGCCTCGGCCTGCCACTTCGCGGCTGTGGTCGACGCCGTGGTGTTGTAGGGGACGTTTCGCCGGGATTGCTCATCCCAGGCTGGTGCGGTCGAGAAGACTCGAACTTCCACGCCTTGCGGCGCTACCACCTCAAGGTAGTGCGTCTACCAATTCCGCCACGACCGCATGCCGGGAGAACGAACGCTCATATATCGAACTCGGCGACGCGGAACAAGCACATGCTCCCTGGGTTCGCGGTGGCCGCAAAAACGGGCGCCGGCTCTAGCCGCGGGCGCCTCGGCGCGCTTACATTGGCCCCATGCAACCCGGCCAAATTTCGCCCCGCGTCGCGGCCCGCGATATCGCTCCCGCGGTCGAGTGGGCCACGAGCCCGAGCCCTGTCGACTACCCGGCCGCCGTGCGCGCCATGGAGGCACGCGCGGAGCAGATTGCCGCGGGGCTCGAACCCGAGCTCGTCTGGCTGCTCGAGCACCCGCCCATCTACACCGCCGGCGCCTCGGCCCGCGAAGGCGAGCTGCTCGATCCTAGTCGCTTCCCCGTGCATCGGACGGGGCGCGGCGGGCGCTTCACCTATCATGGTCCGGGACAGCGGGTCGCCTACCTGATGCTCGACGTCAAACGCCGCGGCGGCGACGTGCGCGCGTTCGTGGGCGAGATCGAGCGCTGGATCATAGCCGCCCTCGCCGACCTTGGCGTCACCGGCGAGACGCGGCAGGGGCGCGTCGGCATCTGGGTTCGCCGGCCCGAGAAGGGTGCGGGCGCCGAGGACAAGATCGCGGCAATCGGGCTGCGCTTGCGCAAGTGGGTGAGCCTGCACGGGATCAGTCTCAATGTGCGCCCCGACCTATCGCACTACGACGGCATCGTGCCCTGCGGCATCGCTGGACACGGGGTCACGAGCCTCGCCGAGCTGGGTGCGGCCGCATCGATGGAAGTTGTGGATAACGTGCTGCGTGCGCGGTTCGAGCGTTGCTTTGCACCCACGCGAAGCACGTGCGCCCCCATAGGCGGGCAAGAGACACCCGCATCGGTGGAGGCCGGCTACTGAAAAGGAAGGCGCCCGATCTCCTTTACGGAAACCGGGCGCCCAATCCATTGTCTGCCTCTACTTGGTACCGGGCTTAGAGGGCTCAACCACTTCACCAGCCTTCGGCACCGGAGACGGGGGTGGCCCGTCGTAGTAGAGGTGGCCATCCTCAATCGACACAACGTCCGAGCCCTGGAGCTCGTATTCGTCATTCTCGCTGTCGTTGAGGCGGACCACGCAGCCTTTGAGACAGATCCCTTGAAGCGCCGCGGACGGCTTTAAAACCTGGTCTTTTGTCGCTCTCTCCTCGATGACAGTGACCTTGAAGTCCTTGCCGTCTCGGTTGGTGAGCGACGACGCGTGCGCAAGTTGGGACCAGAACGTGACTGCGATTGTAAGTGCCGCAACGACCTTCAAGGACATTACGGCCTCTCCTAGGACCTCCGTTAGGAGATCACTATCTCTTCTTCTTCTTCGCAGCTTTCTTCGCCGCTGGCTTCTTGGCCGCTTTCTTTTTCGCCTTGACCATGGTCAGTCCTTCCGTTGTGACCCCGAGCTGGAACGAGTTCGAATCGCTTCGACTCTGTCGGGACGCTCCCAATTTGGTGAGAATCAAACGCATCGACAAATGAAAATTCCCGGTGACCCCTATCGAAAATTTCGATAGATAGCTCTCGTCGCAACTTTGCGGTCGATCACGCACGATGGATGTAAACCTCGCGCGCACCTTCTTGATGGTTGCCGAGACCCGGAGCTTCATCGACGCCGCGCGCAAGATGAACGTCACCCAGTCGACGGTATCTGCGCGCATCAAAGGCCTCGAGGATCTGCTCGGCCGACCTCTGTTCGAGCGCTCCAAATCAGGCGCAGAGCTTACTGCGGCGGGCGAGCAGTTCCAGAAGCATGCTTTGGCGCTCGTGCGCGTCTGGCAGCACGCGCAGCTGGAAGTCGGCCTCTCCGATCAGCACCGCGACCACTTGGCTGCCGGCGCTCCGGTCGCTCTGTGGGACGGGTTCCTGCTCAAGTGGGTGTCTTGGCTGCGCACCAACATCCCCGATATCGCCATCTCCGCCAGCGCCGGCCTGTCGGCGGTGCTGACGCAGCGGCTCCTCGAGGGCACGCTCGACCTTGCCGTCATGTACCGTCCGACGCAGCCGCCGGGGCTCACGATCGAGCACCTCTTCGACGAGGAGTTCGTGCTGGTGACGAGCGTGCCGCCGACGCAGCGGCGCTCTTCAGCCGACTATGTGTTCATCGACTGGGGACCCGACTTCCAGCAGGACCACTCCGCCGCCTACCCCGAGTTCACCAACCCCGGGCTCAATCTCGATCTCGGCTCCGCCGGCATCGACTATCTGCTGGGCAACGAGTGCTCGGGCTACTTCCCGCATCGGCTCGTGCGCACGCACATCGCCCGCGGACGCCTGCGCCAGCCGAGCCGGGCGCGCAAATTCGTCTATCCCGTCTACATGGTCTATCCGGAGGCGCGTAACGAGGAGGCCTACGAGCCGTTCTTGAGCAGCCTGAAGCGCCAGGCCGCCAAATTCGCCCGATAATGCGTCACGCCGTCGGCCGCACCTCGAACCCGGTGAAAGCGCCGACGCCTTCCCCGATCGTCTCGACGCACGTGACCGCAGAGGCGGGAGGGCCCTGACGGCAGAGCCCGAGCATCTCGTCGATGTTGTCGTCCGGCCCCTGGAATATCGCTTCCACGGACCCGTCGCGCCGATTGCGCACCCAGCCTTCGAGGCCAAGGGCAAGAGCGTTGCGCTCCACGAACGCGCGGTAGCCCACCCCCTGCACGCGCCCTTCGATCCTCACGTGGACTGTGCGCATCTGCGCTCGCCTCGCATCCCGCCGGACGTCAGGGCTTGAACGCGGTCACCTCGACCTCGATCAGCATGCGCGGATCAAGCAGCTGAGCGACGATCACGGTGCACGCGGGCCGCACTTCGCCGAGGTAGCGCTGCAGCACCGGCCAGATCGGCTCGAAATCCTCGCGGCGCGTCACGAGGTAGGTGATGCGCACGACATCGGCAAATGACACGCCCGCCTGCTCCAGCACGCCTGCGACGTTGCGGAAGCACTGCTCGGCCTGCTCGACGACGTTGTCGGCAATTGTCATCGACTTGTAGTCAAAACCGGTCGTGCCCGACATGAACACCCATGGGCCCGCGACTACCGCGCGCGAATAGCCAATCTGGGCCTCGAACGGCGAGCCCGAGGAAATGAGCCGGCGGTCGACCATCACGCGAATTCCATGATGACCGCGTCGACCGCGAGGCTGTCGCCGGCCTTGGCGTTGATCTTCTTGACCAGGGCCTTCCGTTCCGCGCGCAGGATGTTCTCCATCTTCATGGCCTCGACCACCGCGAGCGAATCTCCGGGCTGCACTTCCTGGCCCTCGGCGACGTTGATCGCCTTGACGAGGCCCGGCATGGGGCAGAGCAGCACTTTCGAGGTGTCGGCCGCGGCCTTCGCCGGCATCAGCGCGGCAAGCGCCGCCTCACGCTGGGTGTAGACGTGGACCGGGACCTGGATGCCCCTGTAGGAGAGGTTGACGCCGTTGACGATCGGCCGGATCTGCACGTTGACGAAGCGGTCGCCGACCTTGCCGTTCCATACGGGCTCGCCCGGTAGCCACGTGGAGGAGACCGCCAGCGTACGGATGGGCTTCCCCGCCTTGTCGCGGAACACGATCTGGAGTGGCCCTGACTGCGGCCCCGAAATCTCGACGCTCACCCGCTGGTCGCCGACCTTCACCACGCGCTGCGTGGCAAAGCGCACGCGATCTCCCGCCATCTGGTGCGTGATCTCGCGGCGGCGCAAGTTGCTCTGGTGGTCGACGCTGGCCGCCACAGCCACGACGACCTCGAGCTCCTCGCCCTTGGCCTCGCGCGGCTTGAAGCCGTCCGGGAACTCCTCGGGGATGAAGCCGGTCGAGAGCGCGCCCTTCTGCCAGCGCGGATGCTGCATCAGGGCGGTGAGGAAGGGAATGTTGTGCTGGATGCCGTCGATGTAGAAGGCATCGAGCGCATCGGCCTGGGCGGAGATGGCCGCTTCGCGCGTCGGCGCATGGGTGACGAGCTTGGCGATCATCGGATCGTAGAACATCGAGATCTCGCCGCCCTCGAACACGCCCGTGTCGTTGCGCACCGTAATCCCCTTCCAGACCTCCTCGGCGGGCGGCCGGTAGCGCACGAGGCGCCCGATGGAGGGCAGGAAGTTGCGGAATGGGTCCTCGGCATAGACGCGGCTTTCCACCGCCCAGCCGGTGAGCTTCACGTCCGCTTGCTTGAAGGGCAGCTTCTCGCCGGCCGCCGACCGGATCATCAGCTCGACGAGATCCACGCCCGTGATCAGCTCCGTCACCGGATGCTCGACCTGCAGGCGGGTATTCATTTCCAGGAAGAAGAAGCTCTTGTCCTGGCCGGCGACGAACTCCACGGTGCCGGCTGAATCGTAACCGACCGCTTTGGCCAGCGCGACCGCCTGCTCCCCCATCGCCTTGCGCGTCTTCTCGTCGAGGAGCGGAGACGGCGCTTCCTCGATCACCTTCTGATTGCGGCGCTGGATCGAGCATTCGCGCTCGCCGAGATAGATGACGTTGCCGTGCTTGTCGCCGATGAGCTGGATCTCGATGTGGCGCGGATTGACGATGAACTTCTCGATGAACATGCGATCGTCGCCGAAGCTCGCCTTGGCCTCGTTGCGCGAGGAGTTGAAGCCGTCGGCGACCTCGTCCTTGCTCCAGGCGATGCGCATGCCCTTGCCGCCGCCGCCGGCGGAGGCCTTGATCATCACCGGATAGCCGATCTCGTCGGCGATCTTGACCGCATGCTTCACGTCGGCGATCTCGCCCATGTAGCCCGGCACGGTCGAAACCTTGGCGGCTGCCGCCGCCTTCTTGCTCTCGATCTTGTCGCCCATGGCGGCGATCGCCTTGGGGTTGGGCCCGATGAAGACGATGCCGGCTTTCTGGAGAGCGATCGGAAACGCCTCGCGCTCGGAGAGGAAGCCGTAGCCGGGGTGGACCGCCTGGGCGCCCGTCGCCTTGCAGGCCTCGACGATCTTGTCGATCAGCAGGTAGGACTGCGCGGCGGGCGGAGGCCCCAGGTGCACCGCCTCGTCCGCCATCTCGACGTGGAGAGCATCGCGATCGGCGTCGGAATAGACCGCCACCGTCTTGATCCCCATTTTCCGCGCGGTCTTGATGACGCGGCAAGCAATCTCACCGCGGTTGGCGATCAGGATCTTTGTGAACATTGTCGCTGGTTGCCCTGCTGGCGGGCGCCTGTCGGGCGCCGGTCATTGGTGGCTTCGTTCTAGACGGCCACAAACGTGTCGTAAACAGGCGTGAGCCGTGCAGCACGAGGGCAAATGACCAAAGATTGACCGCCTGGCGCCGCAGCGGCCCACGGTAGGCTGCACGAAACACGGCGCAATGGCGCGCTTGGTCGCTTTAGGCCGCCATTTCAAGCGGCATGGGCGAGCCGGTCGACCGCGGCCTGCAGGTCGGGATGCATGGCCGGGCTTTCCTGCTTGAGGTAGGCCACGAGCGCGGCCTCGTTGGGCGTCAACCGCCCGTCGCGCCCGATGCGCTCGCACAGCCAGCCTGCCTCGGCCTCGGTGATCGCCTCGTTGGTGATGATCTCGATGCGCTGGTGCTCCAACCGGGCAAGGGCCCGCGCCTCCGGGGACTGGTCCTGATAGGCGCTCCATACGGCGTCGAGGCTCGACCGCACCATGGCCGAGAGAACGGCCGTCGGCGAAAGCTCGCCCCGCTCAATCAGCCAGGCATCCCGGCGCAGCGCCTCCTCCCGTGTCGGCACGGACCGGCCAGAGGCCGCCATGACGACGTTGGTGATGGCTTTGACGAAGAGGTCGGCCCAGGCGGGATTGGCCGTGGGGTCGGCGATGGCATCGTTGATGTCGAAGAGAACCTCCGCCTCGGCGCGCGTGACGGCCACGCTGCCGTCGCCGCCGAAGGCGTAGAGGATGCGGCGGACGAGCTCGACCTCGGGCTCGCGTATGGTGCCGCGGACGGTCTCCTGCCCGGTGCGCAGCGGCCCATTGCCGTCGATGACCGCGCGCTTCACCTGCTCCAGCGCAAAGCGGGACAGACTGACCGGCGACCAGCGCGACTTGTCGAGCACGTTGACGACGAGATCCAGCTCGACCTTGCGGGGCGAGCGGCCGCCGCTCGTAACGCGGTCGACCAGGCGCTTGGCGTCGTCGGTCGTCAGATAGCCTTCCGGCTCCGACTGGTCGACGACGTAATCGGTCAGGGTTTCGACGAAGAAATCAGCCCACGCCGGGTGCTGCGAGGGGCAGGCTTCATTGAGCCGGAACAGCAATTCGGCCTCATCGGCGGAGGCAATGCCGTCGCCCTGCAAAGCGCCCCGCAGGCGCAGAACATCGACATCCCGGATGCTGCCGCTCCGAATGATTTCCTCGACCGGAAGCGACCCCAACGCGCCCATTGCGACACCCCATATCCGCGACAAATTCCCTGCCGGCGAGACTAGGGTCGGCGCCCTTACCAATTGACTAACGTTCGCCTCGCTTCGGGGCATTCAAATCGTCCCCTGGCGCGGTGTTGCCGCGCCGCATCAACAGTCCCCCGGCAGCAAAAAAAGGGGCCGCCTCGCAGCAGCCCCAAGAACGATTGCAAATGGAGGACCTTCCTGGCGTCACTTACTTGCCGACGCGCGGCAGCCACCAGATCCGGCTCCAGCCGTTGTTCTTCTCCTCGCTGATGTGCTCAGCCGCCGTATCCTGGCGATCCCGCAGATCGCGGCGCTCGGACTTCGTCAAGTAACCCTTCGCCTCATACTCCGCCTCGGTGCGCGCAATCCGGCGCTGCTCCGCGCGCAGCCTGAGACCCTCGGTCCACGTGATCTTGCCGGTCTCGCGCCCGTGCTCGATGCGGTCGGCCTGGCGGTCCCTCGTGGCATCGATGCTGTTGGCGGACGCCGCTGCGCTGGTCGCAATCAGCAGGCCCGTCGCGATGAGAGCAATCTTTTTCATGGCTAACTCCTCTTCCTCGGTTGGGAGGCGCTGCACCTGTCGGCCAGGCCTCGGTGTGTGATGGCGGGAAGATGGAGGGCACGCGTTGAACTCGATCTGAATGCCGAATGCAGGCAGCATTCATGTTGCCGGCGCGGTCGCCGGAAAAACCTGATTCGCGCGGAGATACGGATGCTTAGGCCAAGCGTGCACGTCGCGTCGGACTACGTCTCGTTGGCGATCATTGCCGCCGCTTATCCGCAGTTGCGGCGCTGCTCGAGCTCACGGATGAGCTTCACGTTGGCGCGCTCGTAGTCGTTGAGCGGCACCTCGGCTTCATCATCGAAATTGCAGCCGTCGTTGCTGAAGTTCGCCTTGCCGCGCTCAGTCCTGAAGCAGTACCCGCGCACCGCATAGATGCCGTTACGCACGGTCCAGAGCTGGTCGCAGCCGAGCTTCTCGGCGTCGCGCTGGTTGATGAGGCGGTCCTGCACGCAGCCGATCGTCTCGTAGCAAAGGCCTTGCTCATAGGCCTGGCTGCCGGCGCCAGGGGCCGCAGCCAACAGGGCCGCCAATGGCCCCAACAAGCGTCTCATGGCTTGCCACCTTCGAAAATATCCGCGTCCTCAAGCGATGGAGCGCACAACGCCGCCATCGACCCGAAGGGCCGCGCCATTGGTGGCGGAAGCTTCCTTCGAGGCGGCATAGACTACCATGTTTGCGACCTCCTCGACGGTGGCAAAGCGTTCGAGCAGCGAGCTTGGGCGCAGCGTCTTGACGAAGCCCTTGGCGAACTCGTCGGGGGATTGGCCGGCCTCCTTGGCCAGCTTGACGAGGAAGTCCTCGACGCCGTCGGAGCGGGTGGGCCCGGGCAGCACGGCGTTGACCGTCACGCCGGTCCCCGAGGTGGTCTCGGCCAACCCGCGGGAGAGAGCGAGCTGCGCGGTCTTGGTGAGGCCGTAGTGGATCATTTCCTTGGGGATTTGCAGGCCCGATTCCGACGAGATGAAGATGATGCGGCCCCAGTCGCGCTTAAGCATGCCGGGCAGGTAGGCCCGCGACAGGCGCACGCCGGACATGACGTTCACCTCGAAGAAGCGGGTCCAGTCCGCATCGGGGATCTCGACGAAGGCCTTGGGCTCGAAGATGCCGGCGTTGTTGACGAGGATGTCGACGTCGGGAGCGGCCCGCACGAGCCCGTCGCATCCGGCGGCCGTCGATACGTCGGCGGCGACCCCGCGGAAATTCGCGCCGGGAACCTCGGATTTGAGCGCCGTAACGGTGGCCTCGACCTTGGCTTGCGTGCGGCCGTTGACGATCACCGCCGCGCCCGATTGCGCCAGGCCCTTGGCGATGGCGCGGCCGATGCCGACGGTTGAGCCGGTGACGAGCGCCGTCTTGCCCGAGAGATCGATTATCATGGGGAGCTTCCGGTTGGAGGGATGGCTCGTCCTGAGATCGTGAGTAACGCTGATCCTGTCAACCTCGGCTCAGGCTGTAGCGCGGGTGGACGAGGCTAGCCTCGTCAATCAAGCGATCAACAAGCTCCTGGGCCACGACGGGCTGTCACACCACCAAGCGACAAGCGCTACAGCGGAATGTTGTCGTGCTTCTTCCAGGGGTTCTCGACCCGCTTGTTGCGCAGCATGTTGAGCGCCCGGCACACGCGGCGCCGCGTGGTGCGCGGCAGGATCACCTCGTCGATATAGCCGCGCTCGGCAGCGGCGAAGGGGCTCGCAAACCGCTTCTGGTAGTCGTCGACGCGCTGCTTGATCTTCTCCGGGTCGCCCTGCTCGGCGCGATAGAGGATCTCGACCGCGCCCTTCGGCCCCATCACCGCGATCTCGGCCGTGGGCCAGGCGTAGTTCACGTCGCCGCGGATGTGCTTTGAGCTCATCACGTCGTAGGCGCCGCCGTAGGCCTTGCGCGTGATCACGGTGACTTTCGGCACCGTCGCCTCGGTGAAGGCGAACAGCAGCTTGGCGCCGTGCTTGATGAGGCCGCCGTACTCCTGCGCGGTGCCCGGCAGGAAGCCCGGCACGTCGACGAAGGTGAGAATGGGGATGTCGTAGCAGTCGCAGAAGCGCACGAAGCGGGCGGCCTTGCGGGAGGCATCCGAGTCGAGCACGCCCGCGAGCACCATCGGCTGGTTGGCCACGATGCCGACGGTCGAGCCCTCCATGCGCACGAAGCCCGTCACGATGTTCTTGGCGAAGGCGCTCTGGATCTCGAAGAAATCGCCCTCGTCGGCGACCTTCAGGATCAGCTCCTTCATGTCGTAGGGCTTGTTGGGATTGTCGGGGATGAGCGTGTCGAGCGAGCGGTCCTCGCGGTCGGGGCTGTCCTTGGTCGGCAGCACGGGCACGCCCGACTGGTTGTTGGACGGCAGGAAGTCCATCAGCCGGCGCATCTGCAGCAGCGCCTCGACGTCGTTCTCGTAGGCGTGGTCGGCGATCGAGGACTTCGTCGTGTGCACCTTGGCGCCGCCGAGCTCTTCCGCCGTCACCGTCTCGTTGGTCACCGTCTTCACCACATCGGGGCCGGTGACGAACATGTAGCTGGTGTCCTTCACCATGAAGATGAAGTCGGTCATCGCCGGGGAATAGACGTCGCCGCCCGCGCACGGACCCATGATGACGGAGATCTGCGGGATGACGCCCGAGGCGAGCACGTTGCGCAGGAACACCTCGCCGTAGCCGCCGAGCGCCGCCACGCCCTCCTGGATGCGCGCGCCGCCGGCGTCGAAGAGGCCGATGATGGGCGCGCGGTTCTGCAGCGCCATGTCCTGGATCTTGGTCATCTTCTTGGCGTGCGTCTCGGAGAGCGAGCCGCCGAACACCGTGAAGTCCTTGGCGAACACGTAGACGACGCGGCCGTTGATGGTGCCCCAGCCGGTCACCACGCCGTCGCCGGGGATCTTGGTCTTCTCCATGCCGAAGTCGCTGCAGCGGTGCTCGATGTACATGTCGAACTCCTCGAAGGAGTTCTCGTCCATCAGGAGCTCGATGCGCTCGCGCGCCGTGAGCTTACCGCGGGTGTGCTGCGCATCGATGCGGGTCTGGCCGCCGCCGAGGCGGGCATTCGCCCGGCGCTTCTCCAGCTCTTCGATGATTTCCTTCATGACCGCTCCCTTGAGGGGCGCCCGGCCGGCGCGGTTAGCTGACGGCTCATAGCATGCACGCAAGCGCGCGCAAGCGCCAACGACACCGTCATTACGGAGGTAACCGACGATCAGCGCGTCGTACAGACCCAGCGCACGATCTGACAGTCTTTGGCGTAATCGCCGCAGCCGGAGAGGGCCTTCTTTTCCGCCGTCGCCTGGTCCTCGCCCCAGGCGCTGCCCCAGGCCCCTTCGGAGGACACGGCCAGCGCCCCGCACGCATTGCGGAACCAGGTCATTGGCTCGCAGTCGGGCGCCAGATCGCTGCAGGAGATGAGCGCTGCGGACTCGGCGTCCTCCTGAGAGCCTTCGTCGTAGACGTAGCCCTGCGCCCGCGTGGTCTTCGAATAGGCAATGGCGCCGTAGTAGTCGCGCGCTTCGGCCGTGCCCGCGAATGCCACCAGTAGAACGACCGCCGGGATGCCCCGTCTGAGCCAATGCATCTCGACACCTCGCTGCCAACGAAACATCTTAGGCGAAATTTTTCGCGCCCAGAAGATGCGTGGCCGGAGGGATGTTGGCGAGCCAGCAAGATGCTTAAATTTTGCTCTCCTTTGCCTTGCGCTCGCGCAGGAATTTGAGGGCCACCCTAAACCCGAGCACGATCTCGACGATCGCCAGGAGCATGAAGGGAATGCCGATCGCGATGTTGGCGGTATCGACGGCATCGCCCGACAGGACCCCGTAGTGCCCGAGCAGGCTCACGGCGGAGAAGACGACCAGCAGCCCGATGACGACGAGCGATATCCGCATGAAATTCGGGTGCTCGTTCCACAGATAAGCGCTGACAGGGTTGGCGTTGGGGTTCATGCGCAGGTTCGCCCAGATCAGCAGCGGCATCATGATGAGGATGACGTAGTTGAGGACCAGGTTGTAGGTATCGAGAGGTTGCATGGGCAGCTCCACGGTTGTGCGGCGGCTCAAGGCCGGGCACCGATCCTGGCGCAGTCTACTGCAATATGGCTGTGCCCTGGGGAACAGCGGCGGGACATCGGCTCCGGGGCGCCCTCAACGCGCGCGCAGCAGTTCCAGGAACCGGCTCGCCGCCTGCATCTCCATCCAGCGCCGGGCCCGCCGTTCCGCCGCCTCGACGTCGATGCCCCACTTGCTGATCTGCCAGTCCTCGTCCACGTGTGCGGCCGTCCAGGCCTCATCGACCGAAATTTTGCCGGCAGCGAGCGCGAGCGCCAGGATGGCTGAGCCGGTCAGCGTCGTCATGACGTGCAGGGCCGTCAGTTGCATGGCATCGAAGCGAGCTACCGCCGCGGCAACGCGCTCGAGCGCCTCGGGGCGCTGCGGGCGGGGCATCACTCCCCTGGCGGTCGCAAAGCGCGCGCCAAGCTCGTGCTCGGCCCAGCGGAGGATCGGATCCCACGCGGCCGCCTGCAGCACGGCTAGCGCCTCGGGGGCCTCGGCGCGGTAGCACAGGAGATCGCTGCCGGCGAACTGGACAATCTCGGCGGCGACATCGGCCATGTGGCTCGACACGCCGTCAATCGCGGTAATGGCGAGCTTCGACAGCGGCATGCTGGAGGGATCGATGCGCTCCTTCTGGGCGGCCCATTCCTCGGCGATGGCCTCCGCGAGGCCGCGCGTCGGCACCACCAGAGGGAGCTTCTTTGGCGTGCGCACCGGCTTGCCGTCGAGCAGGATGGCGAAGCCGCTACCGGCGGGTCCAACCGTCACGTCCTCGTAGAACCGTTTGGGAAGCGGAACGGCTACCGGCTTGCCGGGAACCTTCGCGGGCCCGTCGTCTTTGCTGCCGTTTGACGTCACGCGGCCTGCTCCCGGCGCGAGAAATAGGCATCGATGTCTTCTGGCAGATGCTTGCAGGCCTCGACGACGCCGTGTGCGCCCGCCTCCCGCAGCTCTGCCACCGGGTGATAGCCCCAGGCCACGCCGAGCGCACCCGAGCCCGCCGCCAGCGCCATCTGCACGTCGAAGGTGGTGTCGCCCACCATGACCGTGCGCTCAGGACCGACGCCCGCTTCCTCCATGGCGGCAAGGACCATTGCCGGGTGGGGCTTGGACGGATGGTCGTCGGCGGTCTGCACGGTGAGGAAATGCTTCTCCCATCCCTCGCGCTTGAACAGCCGGTCCACCCCGCGGCGCGACTTGCCGGTCGCAATGCCGAGGATCACGTCCTCGCGTCCGCTCAGCGCCTCGATGGCCGTGCCGACGCCTTCAAACAGGGGCTCGTGGTGGGCCGGGTCGCGCTTCAGCTCGAGGAAGGCGGACTTGTAGCGCTCGGCGAGCTTGCCGCGTACGGCCGGGCTACAATCGGGGGCGAGCACGGCGAAGGCCTCGGGCAGCGACAGCCCTACGATGGCGAGCGTCGCCGCGCGCGAGGGCACCGGCAGCCGCAGCCCGGTGAAGGCATGCACCATCGCCTCCCAGATGCCGTTCTGACTGTCGACGAGCGTGCCGTCGCAATCGAGGATGACGAGCTTCTTCATTCGTCCTTCTCGTAGCGCTCCGCGTCCAGCCCCAATAGCTCCCAGGTCTTCTTCATGTGCTCGGGCAGCGGCGCCGTCACGTCGATCTTACCGCTCGTATATGGGTGCTTCAGCACGAGCCGGCGCGCGTGCAGGTGCAGCTTGTCCTCGATTTGCTCCTCGAGCATGCTCTTGTCGCCGCCGTACTTGTTGTCGCCGACGATCGGGTTGCCGATCAGCGCCATGTGGGCGCGGAGCTGGTGCTGGCGCCCGGTGACCGGCTTCAGCGACACCCAGGCCGCCTTGTTCGCCACGCGGTCGACCACCGAATAGTGGGTGGTCGCATGCATGGCCTCCTCCTGCTCGCCCGGCAGCGCCTTGCGCACGCGGTCGCCGTCGGGGCCGGCAGCCTTGACCAGCGGCGCCTCGATCTTGCCCTGGTGGGGCTTCGGCACGCCCTTGACGAGAGCCCAGTAGGTCTTGGCCGCCGCGCGCGTCTGGAACACGCGGCCGAGCTTGGCGGCGGCGTCGCGGTGCTTGGCCACGAGCAGGACGCCGGTCGTGTCGCGGTCGAGCCGGTGCACGAGGCGCGGCCGATCGCCGAAGCGGTCCGCCATGCCGGCCAGTATGCCGTCGATGTGGCGCTTCGTACCCGTGCCGCCTTGCACCGCGAGCCCGAACGGCTTGTTGAGGACGAGGACGTGCTCGTCCTCGTAGAGGATCATGTGCTCGATGCGCGTGCGGTCGGCCTTCGAAAGACCGAGCGGGGGCTTCACCGTGGGCGGGGCTTTCTTCTTCTCCTCGCGCACGATTTTCGGCACGCGGATCTGGGAGCCAGCTTCAAGCCGCGCGTTGGCCTCGACGCGGCGGCTGTCGACCCGGATCTGGCCAGTGCGCAGAAGCTTCTGCAGGTAGGCGTATCCGACCTCTGGAAAATGCAGCTTGAACCAGCGGTCGAGGCGGATGCCAGCCTCGTTGCCTTTAACCTCGATCGTCTCGACGGGAGCGCTCATGCGCATGGCCTACGCTGTGCCAAGGCGCGCGTAAAGGGCGGGTCGGCGGTAAAGCGGATCAGGCGGCCTGCCGGCCACCGGCAATGGTCCAGCCAACGAGCCAGCCGACCAGAAGGGCCACGACGTTGGTGCCGATGAAGGTCAGCATGTGCAGGTTCTCGGCGTCGTCCGAACTATCGAAGCGCTGGTGCGAGACGACCCAGTCGGCGACGTGCGAGCTCAAGAAGACGGCGGCGAGGCCGGCAACGATGATGGCAAAGACCATGGCAACGACGTAACGCATCCCACCTCCTCGCGCGTAGCGGCGGCAGAGCCGCTCACTTCACTTCCCAGAACCAGATCTCGCCCGCATTCGCATAGTTCGAATAGTAGCCGAGCCACGAGAACCATTCGAGCAGCCACTTGGCCGAGGAGCGGTAGCCGTTCCACACGTCGATGTGGTCGCCCGTCGCCCGCCCGCTGTCGGTCGTGCGCTTCCAGTAGTCCTGGAAGTAGACGACGCCGGTGCGCCCGAACAGCTTCGGATAGTAGTGCGCGGGCTCGGTGCCGGTGATTTTCTCGACCGTGCCGAGGCCCGGGATGCTGGCGTGCGCGAGCGAGTTGGCGAGCTGGCTCGCGTTGATGAAGTGCATGTCCGAGCTGGGGTGCACCGAGCAGGTCGAGCACCCGCCCAGCTGCCGCTCCTGCACGCCCGCGCGGCGCAGCGCGACGCCCATGCGGATGGCGCATTGGTTGTGGAACACCGGGAACCCGAGCGGGACGTGCTCGCCCTCGAGGTTGGTCAGGTCGTGGGGCGCGATGCAGGGCGTGGTGACGAACTCGTTGATCGGATGCCCGCGCCACAGATCGACGAACTTGACCATCGAGTGACCCCCTTCGCTCGCCCCTCACAGCTTGAAGCCAGTATAGTTGTAGGGCGCGATCTCGCGAAGTGGGGAATTGCCGGGGGAATATGACGGCTTCGCGAAGCCGGTCTGCCGCTTGCGAAGCCTGGGCTAGCGCTTGCCGGCCCGCTCGCGGCGCAGCTTGGCCCAATGCTCCAGCCGCTTCTTAATCTCGGCTTCGAAGCCGCGGCCCGGCGGGTCGTAGAACTGCGGCCGCTCTGTCATCTCATCGGGAAAGTAGTTCTGGCCCGAGAACGCCTCCTCGGCGCTGTGGTCGTAGGCGTAGCCCGCGCCGTAGCCTTCCTGCTTCATGAGCTTCGTCGGCGCGTTGAGGATGATCTTCGGCGGCATCAGGCTGCCGTGCTCCTTCGCGGTGCGCATCGACGCATTGTAGGCCATGTAGCCCGCGTTCGATTTGGGGGCGGTCGCGAGATAGATCGTCACCTGCGCCAGCGCCAGCTCGCCCTCGGGGCTGCCGAGGAAGTCGTAGACATCCTTCGCCGCCAGCGCCTGCACCAGGGCATTGGGGTCGGCGAGGCCGATGTCCTCGATCGCCATGCGCACGAGCCGGCGCGCGAGGTAGAGCGGGTCCTCGCCGCCGTCGAGCATGCGGGAAAGCCAGTAGAGAGCCGCATCGGGATCGGAGCCGCGCACCGACTTGTGCAGCGCGCTGATGAGGTTGTAGTGCCCTTCGCGCGACTTGTCGTAGAGCGGCGCACGCCGCTGCACCAGCGTCGTTAGCGTCTCGCGGTTGAGCGGGGGAGCGCCGGCCTTGACCGCGGCGAACACCTCGTCCGCGAGGTTGATCACCGCGCGTCCATCGCCGTCGGCGAGCGCGATCAGCGTCTCGCGCGCCTCCTTGTCAAGCGGAAGCGGCCGCTTCTCGGCGTGCTCGGCGCGGTCCAAAAGCTCGCCCAGCGCAGCCTCGTCGAGCCGGTTGAACACGAGCACGGACGCGCGACTGAGCAACGCGCCGTTGAGCTCGAAGGACGGGTTCTCGGTCGTCGCGCCGACGAGGGTGATGGTCCCGTCCTCCATGTGCGGCAGGAAGCTGTCCTGCTGGGCACGGTTGAAGCGGTGGATCTCGTCGATGAACAGCAGCGTGCCGCGTCCCTGCTCACGGCGGGCCTTGGCGCGGTCGAAGGCCTTGCGCAGGTCCTGCACGCCGGAAAAGATCGCCGAAAGCTGCTCGAACTCGAGCTGCGTCTCGTTGGCGAGGAGCCGCGCCACCGTCGTCTTGCCGGAGCCGGGCGGGCCCCACAGGATGAGGCTCGGCAGCCGCCCGCTCGCCAGCATGCGGGTCAGCGTGCCCTCGGACCCGACGAGCTGATCCTGGCCGACGACTTCGGCGAGCGTCTTCGGGCGCAGCCGGTCGGCGAGCGGGCGCGGCGCGCTTTTTTCCAGGCCGGCGGCTTCGAACAGCGTCGCCACTAGGTCATCCGGACAGTTGGAGCTGCAGCACGCGGTCGCCGCGCTTGATGACGACGCTCCACAACCGCTGCGGAGCGCGCGTGATCTCGTCGAGGGCGACGACGTCGGTGATCTTGGTCTTGCCGACCTGCACGATGATGTCGCCCGGCTGGAACAGGCGTGCGGCGACGCCGTCCTTGCGCACGGCAACCACCACGACACCCTCGTTCTCCTGCAGGCTGAACTCGTCGGCGACGCTCGGAGAGATATTCGATACGCGCGCGCCGTCGAAGGGATTGTTGCCGGAGAGATTGCGCACGTCGTCCTTGCCGGGCTTGGGCGCGGTGACGAGCACGATGTCGAGCTGGGTGAGCTGCTTTTTGCGGATAACGCCGAGGCGGCTCGTATTGCCGACGCCCTTGGTCGTCAGGCGGTAGTGCACCGAGTGCGCGTCGCCGACCTCGAAGCCGTCGACGCTGACGATCACGTCGCCGAGCTCGAGGCCGGCCTGCGCGGCGGGGCCGTTCTTCGACAGGCTGGTGACGACGGCGCCGGAGATGCGCTCAATCCCGAGGTTCTCCGCCATTTCGCGGGTGACGGTATCGATCTGCGCGCCAAGCCACGGCCGCTCGATCTTGCGGCCGGCGATGGCGTTGTCGGCGACGAGGCGCACGAGGTTCGAGGGTATGGCGAAGCCGATGCCGACGGAGCCGCCCGTCTGCGAGAAGATCATGGTGTTGATGCCGACGAGCTTGCCCTGCATGTCGACGAGCGCGCCGCCCGAGTTGCCGGGGTTGATCGCGGCGTCCGTCTGCAGGAACACCTGCGTGTCCGACTGAGCCATCTCGGTCCGCGTCAGCGCGGAGATGATTCCGCTCGTCACGGTCTGGCCGACGCCGAAGGGGTTGCCGATGGCGAGCACCACGTCGCCCACCTCGATCTGGTCGGAGTTGGAGAACTCGAGGAACGGGAACGCGCCCTCGTGGCTGTCGATCTTGAGGACCGCGAGGTCGGTCTTGTCGTCCTGGGCGACGATCTTGGCGTCGAACTCGCGCTTGTCGGCGAGCGCTACTCGGATCTGCGTGTCGGTGCCGCCCTTGACGACGTGCGTGTTGGTCACGATGACGCCGTCGCCGCTGATGATCACGCCCGAGCCGAGCGAGCTCTGCACGCGCTCGCGCGGGATGCCGAAGCCCTGGCCGAACATGCGGAAGATCGGATCGTTGGCGAAGGGCGAATCCATCGTCTGCACGCGCGAGCGCACATAGACGTTGACGACCGCCGGGGCCGCCTTGCGCACGATCGGCGAGTACGAGTATTGCAGCGCCGCGCGCGAGGGCGGCGGCTCGCGCTGCTGAGCTTGGGCGCTCACGCCAGCAGCCACGAGGCAGGCGCTAGCAAGGAGGACGATGCGCGTCCTGGAACGGGGTCTGGTCAAGGTCATCTTGCAGCATTCCAAAACGGAAATGATTTCTGAAGCAGCGCCTCTTGCGCCCTCTATACGGCACGCCAATGGCCGGCGAAAGCTTGGGTCAACGGGCCTCCCGGAAAGCTGTGACAAAGCGTCCAGCTTCCGGCTCTTTTGGCCCAGTCGCGCGTCAGATGACCCCCAGCTCGCGCAGGCTCAGCGCCGCGGCTTTGACGGCCTCGGGCGCGGAGTGGAACGTCTGCCCGAGGACGCGCTGCGCCTGGGCGTTCGAGATCGGCCGCGGATGACCAAGATCAGGGATCACCGCCTTCAGGCGCCGGTCGATGATTGCGACGGCCCGCACCAGCAAATCGGGTAGCTCGCGACGGGGCACCTTGCCCTGCAGGTCGGGAAGCGCGTCGGCAACGAGGCGCCCCACCTCGATCAGGCGCAGGAAGCCGTTCGCGGTGAGGAAGCGCTTGCCCGCTGCCTCGGGCTTGGTCATCGCCAGCACGTGCGTTGCCGCCACGTCGCGCACGTCGCTGATGGGAAAGCCGACCTTTGGGGCCGCCGGATAGGCTCCCTTCGCCATCAGCTTGATGACCTCGTGCGAGGACGAAATATCGCTATCCGTCGCCGGTCCGAACACGATCGCCGGGTTCACGGCGGCAAGCTCGGGCGCACGCGGTTCGCTCTTCACGTAGTCCCAGGCCGCAAGCTCGGCGAGCGTCTTCGACCTGATGTAGGTGGTGATGTCGGGGCGCTCCGGATTGGTCCAGTCGGCTTCGGTGAAGACGTGGCCCAGCGGTGCCTCCGGCCACGGCAAGGTGACGGAGACGACGGAGGACGTCATCACGACGCGCTTGACGCCGGCCTGCGTCGCCGCCTTCAGCACGCGCAGGACGCCCTCGCGCGCGGGGCGAATGACATCGTCCGGGTGCCGGGGCTCCTGCAGCGGGAACGGCGAGGCGACGTGGAGGACGAACGTGCAGTCCTCCATCGCCATCTGCCAACCATCGTCGCTCAGGAGGTCGGCCGTGACGAAATCCACGCCGCACGCGTCAGCCCCGGCCCGGGCGACGCTCTTGCGCACGGCATCGGCGCGGCTCAGGTCGCGCAGGGTCCCGCGCACGGAGAAGTCGTTGCGCAGAAGCTCGGCGATGCAATGCTTGGCGATGAAGCCGGACGCACCCGTGACCAGGACCGTCGCTGTAGGCATGGGCTCTCCCTTTCATCCTCGCGCCGCGCTTTTGGGCAGGGGCGCTTGGGCACCCGCGGTCGCGACGACGAGCATTACCGTCCCGGTTGAGGGAGCGCCAGAACTCTGGCCGGGAAAGGCGCGTGTGCAAACGCTACCCGTCACCGAAGGGCGCGCCCATCGGAGGAGCCAAGTATCAGGCTTGAGAGCCAATTCGACGAAGCGCGAGGCCCCGAAAGCGGAGGCCCTAGGCCTCGGCCTTCTCGGCCTGCGCTGCCTCGTGCCGCTCGCGATCCTCTTTGCCCTTGATCGAGGTATCGCGATCGACGAGCTCGATCACGGCGCGGGGTGCGCTGTCGCCGTAGCGGAAGCCCGCCTTGACGACGCGCGAATAGCCGCCCGCGCGGTTCTTGTAACGGGGGGCAAGCGTGTCGAAGAGCTTCTTGACCATGGCCTCGTCGCGCAGCCGGCTCGCAGCAAGGCGCCGCGAGTTCAAGTCACCGCGCTTGGCCAGCGTGATGTACTTGTCGATAACGCGCTTGAGGTCTTTCGCCTTCGGCAGCGTCGTCACGATCTGCTCGTGCTTGATGAGCGCGGCCGCCATGTTGGAGAACATGGCCTGGCGGTGGCTACTGTCACGGCTGAAGCGCCGCCCCAGCTTTTTGTGTCGCATGTCAGTTCCCTTAGGTTGTTTAACGGGGAGGTTCTATGGCCTCACCTCGCTAGGCTCGTGAATTCGTGGTCCCGGTGTCGCGAGATCGGCTGACCTTGCGCGCCGGGATCGCACGCTCGTCTCAGTACTGGTCCTCGAAGCGCTTGGCCAGCTCCTCGATGTTGTCGGGCGGCCAGTTCGGCACTTCCATGCCGAGGTGCAGGCCCATGGAGGCCAGAACCTCCTTGATCTCGTTCAGCGACTTGCGCCCGAAGTTCGGCGTGCGCAGCATCTCGGCCTCAGTCTTCTGAATGAGGTCGCCGATGTAGACGATGTTGTCGTTCTTCAGGCAGTTCGCCGAGCGCACCGACAGCTCGAGCTCGTCGACCTTCTTGAGCAGCGCCGCGTTGAACGCGAGCTCCGGATGACGCGTCTCCTCGACGGCCTTGGTCGGCTCCTCGAAGTTGATGAAGACGGCGAGCTGGTCCTGCAGGATGCGGGCGGCGAGCGCCACGGCATCCTCGGGCTTCACCGAGCCGTCGGTCTCGACCGTCATCGTCAGCTTGTCATAGTCGAGGATCTGGCCTTCGCGGGTGTTCTCGACCTTGTAGGACACCTTCTTGACGGGGCTGTAGAGGCTGTCCACGGGCACGAGGCCGATGGGCGCATCCTCGGGCCGGTTGCGGTCGGCCGGCACGTAGCCCTTGCCGATGTCGGCGGTGAACTCCATGCGGATGGAGGCGCCCTGGTCGAGCGTGCAGATCACGTGCTCGGGGTTCAGGATCTCGACGTCGGAGCCCGCCTCGATGTCCTTGGCGCGCGCGGGCCCGCCGCCTTCCTTCTTGAGCACCATGCGCTTCACGCCTTCGGAGTGAATGCGCAGCGCGATCTCCTTGATGTTGAGGATGATGTTGGTCACATCCTCGCGCACGCTCGGGATCGAGGAGAACTCGTGCAGCACGCCGTCGATCTGTACGGTCTTGATGGCTGCGCCCTGCAGCGACGACAGCAGCACGCGGCGCAGCGCGTTGCCGAGCGTCATGCCGAAGCCGCGCTCGAGCGGCTCGGCGACGACGGTCGCCACCTTGCTGCGGTCGCGGCCGGGGCTCACCTCGAGCTTGCCGGGCTTGATCAGGTCTTGCCAGTTCTTTTGCAGAACATTCACCACGGGGGGCCTCGCTTAGCGTGATGCCTGCGCTCCGACAGCGGCGCAGGCGCACCAGATTGAATTCAAAACGGCCGGCATTTGAGCGGCCGTCGCGCGCCGGAAACCGGCGCTCTTCGTTAAACGCGCCGGCGCTTGCGGGGCCGGCAGCCGTTATGCGGAATAGGGGTCACGTCTCGGATCGAGGTGATCTGGAAGCCGACGGACTGCAGCGCGCGCAGTGCCGATTCACGGCCCGAGCCCGGCCCGCAGACCTCGACCTCGAGGATCTTCATGCCGTGCTCCATCGCCTTCTTGCCGGCATCCTCGGCCGCGACCTGGGCGGCGTACGGCGTCGACTTGCGCGAGCCCTTGAAACCCTTCGTGCCGGACGACGACCAGGCGATGGTGTTGCCCTGCGCATCCGTGATGGTGATCATCGTGTTGTTGAACGAGGCGTTGACGTGCGCAACGCCCGACGTGATGTTCTTCTTCTCGCGCTTGCGCACCTTTTGGGCGCGCGGCGCTGCTTGCTCTTTAGCCATTCATCAACTCTCCCAAGACCGCGCTCGCGCCGGTCCGTCATATGCAATCGAAAGCGGCTCCCGGCCGCCCTCGAAGAATTTCATCAAGCTTTCTTCTTGCCGGCGATTGCCTTGGCCGGGCCCTTGCGCGTGCGCGCATTCGTGTGCGTGCGCTGCCCGCGGACGGGCAGCCCCTTGCGATGGCGCAGGCCGCGATAGCAGCCGAGGTCCATCAGACGTTTGATGTTGGTGATTACCTCGCGGCGCAGATCGCCCTCGACCAGATAGTCGCGGTCGATGGTCTCGCGGATCTGCAGGATCTCGGCGTCCGTGAGCTGGCTCACCCGGCGCTCGGCCGGAATGTTGACCTTCTCGCAGATATCCTTCGCGAACTTCGGGCCGATGCCATGAATATATTGAAGTGCGATGACGACGCGCTTCTGCGTCGGAATGTTGACGCCTGCGATTCGAGCCACACGTCTCTCCTGAGGTCCTGATTGCCGCCGCTCGGAAGACCGGCCGCGCCGTCTTCCGCCGTGATCCCACGCCAAAAACGCACCATTTCCAGCCCGTTTGCCCGCGGGCTGAAATTCCTCGGAGGTGCGTTAAAAAGTGGAGTGTTGTAACCGAGCCATAACCAGCCGTCAACCGGCGGATAACGGCTTTTTTAAGGCGCCGAGGCCCCCGCCAATATGCCGTCGACCTGCCGCGAAACCTCTGAAATTGCGGCCATTCCGTCTACCGTGCGCAGCTTCCCCTTGGCGAAGTAGTAGCCGATCAAAGGGGCCGTCTCCCGGTAGTAGGCCATGAGCCGGTTCTTAACCGTCTCGGCATTGTCGTCGGCGCGCCGGACGAAGGCCTTCGAACCGCACCGGTCGCATACGCCTTCGACTTTCGGCTTGCAGTTGGTGTCGTGGTAGCTCGCCCCGCAGTTGGCGCACATGTAGCGCCCGGAGATACGGTCGATGAGCACCTTGTCGTCGACTTTGATCTCGATGACGGCGTCGATCTGCTTGCCGAGGCTGGCGAGCAGCACGTCGAGCGCGGCGGCCTGCTTCAGAGTGCGGGGAAAGCCGTCGAGGATGAACCCCTTGGCGCAGTCGGGCTCGGCGATCCGCTCAGCGATGATCTGGATGACGATCTTATCGGGGACAAGCCCACCCGCCTCCATAATCGCGCTCGCCTCGCGCCCGATGGGGGTTCCGGCCTTCACGGCCCGACGCAGCATCTCTCCGGTGGAAAGTTGAACGAGACCGCGCTTTTCGGTAATCGCCTCGGCTTGCGTTCCTTTGCCTGCTCCGGGTGGCCCCAGCAGGATGAGGTTCATCTGCGTCCTCTCGAAGCGCCTCTGAGCTTGGCTTTCTTGATCAGGCCTTCGTACTGGTGGGCAAGCATGTGGCTCTGGATCTGAGCCACTGTATCCATCGTGACGCTAACCGCAATGAGGAGCGACGTGCCACCAAAATAGAACGGCACGGCGGCGTAGGAAATCAAAAGCTCAGGCAGGACGCAAACGGCCGCGAGGTAGATGGCGCCGACGACGGTAATGCGGGTCAGGACGTAATCGATGTATTCGGCCGTTTTCTCGCCCGGGCGGATGCCGGGCAGGAAGCCGCCGTACTTGCGCAGATTGTCGGCGGTGTCCTTGCGGGTTGAACACCACGGCCGTATAGAAGAACGCGAAGAAGACGATCAGCGCCACGTAGAGCAGGATGTGCAGCGGCTGGCCGCGCCCGAGCGAGGCGACGATGGTATTGAGCCAGTCGGGCCCCTGGCCGGCGGTGAACTGGGCGGCCGTGATCGGCAGCAGCAGCAGCGATGAGGCGAAGATCGGCGGGATGACGCCCGAGGAGTTGAGCTTCAAGGGCAGGTGCGAAGCAGTCGCCCTGGAACATGCGGTTGCCGACCTGGCGCTTGGGGTACTGGATCAACAGCCGCCGCTGCGCCCGCTCCATGAAGACGATGGCGCCGACGACGAAGAGCATCAGCGCCAGCAGTCCGATCAGGAGACCCACCGACAGCGATCCGGTGCGGGCAAGCTCGAACAGGCCGACGAGCGCCGACGGCAGGCCTGCGACGATGCCTGCGAAGATGATGAGCGAGATGCCGTTGCCGACGCCGCGCTGCGGTGATCTGCTCGCCGAGCCACATCAGGAACATGGTGCCGCCGACAAGCGTCACGACGGTGGTGATGCGGAAGAACCAGCCCGGATCCATGACCACAGGCCCGACGGCGCTGTGCGAACTCTCCAGTCCGATGGAAATCCCGTAGGCCTGGAAAGCGGCGAGCACCACCGTCAGGTAGCGGGTGTACTGGTTGATCTGCTTGCGGCCCTGCTCGCCTTCCTTCTTCAAGGCCTCGAGCTTCGGCGACATCGAGCTCATGAGCTGCATGATGATCGACGCCGAGATGTAGGGCATGATGTTGAGCGAGAAGATCGCCATGCGCTGCGACCGCACCGCCCGCGAACATGTTGAACATGCCGAGGATGCCGGAGGCGTTGGCGTTGAACGTCTGCGCAAAGGCGGTGGGATTGATGCCCGGCAGCGGAATGAAGGTGCCGAAGCGGTAGACGATGAGCGCGCCGAGGGTGAAATAGATGCGCCGCTTCAGATCCTCGGCTTTGGCGAAGGCGCCGAAGTTCAGATTGGCGGCAAGTTGCTCGGCTGCGGATACCATGGCTCGTTCTCTCCCAGCGGGCGCGCTTGTGCTAGCGCGCTTCGCCCCTTGCTGTCTGCCCGGCTAAGATGGTGGCCCGTCCCGCAGGCGGCAATGCCGGTCGCATCGCGCGCTTTTCCGGGCCACGGACGGCTTATTCCTCGTCCGCCCCGCTCGTTGCCTTCTTAGCCGAATTTCCCTTCTTGGCCTGAGACTTCTTCCTCTTGGCCTCGTCCGCCGGCAGCACCTTCTTCTCGATCAGCTTGATCGATCCGCCGGCCTTCTCGATCGCGGCCTTGGCGGAAGCCGTGGCGTGATCGACGGTAAGCGAAAGCTTGGCCTTGATCTCGCCGCCGCCCAGCAGGCGCAGGCCATCTTTGCCCCGGCGCAGCAGGCCGGCAGCAACCAGCGCTGCAGCGTCCACGGGCTTTGAGCCGTCGAGCCGCTTGTCGTCGATTGCCTGCTGCAGCGTGCCGATGTTGATCTCGTTGAAGTCCTTCGGGCGCCACTTGTTGAAGCCGCGCTTGGGCAGGCGCCGATGGAGGGGCATCTGACCGCCCTCGAACCCGCCGATCGCGACGCCGGTGCGCGCCGTCTGGCCCTTGCCGCCGCGGCCGCCCTGCTTGCCGACGCCCGAGCCAATGCCGCGGCCGATGCGCACGCGCCCCTTGCGGGAGCCGTGCTTATCTTTGATGTCGTTGAGCTGCATCGGACTAGATCCTTCAGGCCTTCTTGGCCGGCTTCGCCGCGCGCGTTTCCACGATGCGCACGAGGTGGCGGAATGCTGTTGATCATGCCGCGGACGGACGGCGGTGTCTTCGAGCTCCCGCGTGCGGTGGAGCTTGTCGAGCCCCAGTCCGCGCAGGGTCATGGTCTGGATCGCCGGCCGCCGGTTGGCGCTAGCGATCTGCTCGACGGTGATGGTCTTCTTGGCAGCCATGTCACTTCGTTCCTTGCGTATCTCGCACGCGCGCTGGGTTTACGCTTCGGCGGCGGCGTCGCCCGCCACCGATCCGTCGCGGCGGCGCGAGACGATCTCGCTCACCTTCTTGTTGCGGCGTGCCGCCACTGCCGCGCGGGTTCTCCTGGCCCTTCAGGGCGTCGAAGGTCGCGCGCACCACGTTGTAGGGGTTGGTGCTGCCCATCGATTTTGCCACGACGTCATGGACGCCGAGCATCTCGAACACGGCGCGCATGGCGCCGCCGGCGATGATGCCGGTGCCGGGAGGAGCCGAGCGCAGCAGCACGCGGCCGGCGCCGTGACGGCCATTGCTGTCGTGGTGCAGCGTGCGTGCGTCGCGCAGCGGCACGCGCACGAGCGCACGCTTTGCCGCTTCCGTCGCCTTGCGGATCGCCTCGGGCACCTCGCGGGCCTTGCCGTGGCCGAAGCCGACGCGGCCCTTCAGGTCGCCCACGACGACGAGCGCGGCGAAGCCGAAGCGCTTGCCGCCCTTCACGACCTTGGCGACGCGGTTGATGTGAACGAGCTTCTCGGTGAACTCGCTATCGCGATCCTCGCGATCCCGGCCGCGGTCTCTTCCTTGGGGACGTGCCACGATGAAATCCTCTTTCTAAAACTGCAGGCCGCCTTCGCGCGCGGCATCTCCGAGCGCCTTCACGCGCCCGTGGTAGAGATAGCCGCCGCGGTCGAACACGACCTCTTTGACGCCGGCCTTGATTGCCCGTTCGGCGATGAGCTTGCCCACGGCGATCGCGGCCGCCTTGTCGGCCCCGGTCTTGAGCGAGCCCTTGACGTCCTTCTCGAGCGAGGAGGCGGCAGCGACGGTGGTGCCGGCCGCATCGTCGATCACCTGGGCGTAGATGTGCTTCGAGGAGCGATGCACGGAGAGCCGCGGGCGCCCGGCGGCGCGCGTCGACGAGCACGCGGCGCACGCGCGACTTGCGACGGGCAAACAGGTTGTTGAGCGAGGTCATGACCTTCGTCCTTACTTCTTCTTGCCTTCCTTACGGAAGATGTACTCGCCCTGATAGCGGATGCCTTTGCCCTGATAGGGCTCGGGCGGCCGCGAGGCGCGGATGTTGGCTGCCACCTGTCCGACGAGCTGCGCGTCGATGCCGGACACCGTGATCACGTCCTGCTTGGCGCCGCCCACCTTGACCTCGACGCCGGCCGGGATCTTGTGAACGACGTCGTGGGAGAAGCCGATGTTGAGTTGCAGCGTGGTCCTTGCCCTTCATGGAGGCGCGGAAGCCGACGCCCTGGATCTCGAGCGTGCGCGAGTAGCCGGTCGTCACGCCGTGCGCGAGGTTCGACACCATCGTGCGCGACATGCCCCACATGCTGCGGGCCATCTTGGTGTCCTCGACCAGCGACAGATCGATGCCGTCGGCGGTCTTCTCCACCTTGATTTCCTCGGGCACCGTGAAGGAGAGCTCTCCCTTCGGTCCCTTCATCTTGATCGTCCTGCCCGTGACGGTCGCCGTCACTCCGGACGGGACGGGAACGGGCTTTTTACCGATGCGCGACATGAGCGTTCAAACCTCTAAGGACCGGGCGAGCCCGGAACGTTCACCTAGAAAATGCTGCAGAGGATCTCTCCGCCGACGTTCTCTTCGCGCGCCTTCGAATCCGACATCACGCCCTTGGGCGTCGACAGGATGGCGACGCCGAGACCATTGGCGACGGTGGGGAGATCGCGGACCGGCGAATAGACCCGCCGCCCCGGCGTCGACACTCGCTTGATCTCGCGGATGGCCGGCTGGCCATTGTAGTACTTGAGCTCGATCTCGAAGGTCGGCAGCGCGCCCTTCTGCTCGACGCGCGTATAGCCGCGAATGTAGCCTTCCTCCGCCAGCACGTCGAGGACGCGCCCGCGGATGTTGGAAGCGGGCGTCACCACTTTCGGACGCCGCCGCATCTGCGCGTTGCGGATGCGCGTGAGCATGTCGCCCAAGGGATCGTTGATTGACATCGTTTTGTTCCCTTACCAGCTCGACTTGGTCATGCCCGGGATGAGACCCTGGCTCGCAAGATCCCGAAGCTGGTTGCGGCACATTCTTAGCTTCCGGTAATAGCCGCGCGCGCGGCCCGTCATCTCGCAGCGGTTCCTGATCCGCGTCGGCGAGGAGTTGCGCGGCATCTCGGCGAGCTTGATGCGCGCGGCAAAGCGCTCCTCCGCCGGACGTTTGCGATCGCCGGCGATCGCCTTCAGGCGTTTGCGCTTCTCCGCATATTGCGCGGAAAGCCTGCGCCGCATGTTGTTCTTCTCAACCGAGCTCGTCTTGGCCATCTAAATCCTCCAAAGGCCTTTCGGGCTGATCCCGAGGTCCTCTAGCTGCGAAACGGAAAGTTGAACGCGCGCAGAAGCTCGCGCGCTTCGTCGTCGGTCTTGGCGGACGTGCACACGATCACGTCCATGCCCCAGATCTGGTCGACCTTGTCGTAGTCGATCTCGGGGAACACGATGTGCTCCTTGAGGCCGACCGCATAGTTGCCGCGCCCGTCGAAGCTCTTGGGGTTCAGCCCGCGGAAGTCTTTGACGCGCGGCAGCGCGATGGTCACGAAGCGGTCGAGGAACTCGTACATGCGGTCGCCGCGCAGGGTGACCTTGACGCCGATCGGCATGCCCTCGCGCAGCTTGTAGGTCGCGATCGCCTTGCGCGACTTCGTCTGCACCGGCCGCTGTCCGGCGATGAGCGCGAGGTCGCCCGCGGCGCTGTCGACCTTCTTGCGGTCGTTCACCGCTTCGCCGACGCCCATGTTGAGCACGATCTTCTCGAGCCTCGGCACCTGCATCTGGTTCTTGTATGCGAACTTCTTCGTCAGGGCCTCGCGCACCACCTTCTCGTAGTGCGACTTCATGCGCGGACGATAGTCTTTCGGGCGCGGAGCGGCGGGGGCTGCAGCCGCCTTGGGCGCCGCACCCTTCTTGTCCTTGCCTTGCTTATCCGACTTGCCGCCCTTGGCGGCCTGCGCTCCGTGAGCGCCCTTCTCGGCCTTCGCGGACTCGCCCGCAGCCGCCTTCGCCGGTTTCTCTTTGTCAGCCATGGCTTATCGCTTCTCCGGAATGACTTCGCCCGAACGTTTGGCGAAGCGCACCTTCGTGCCGTCCTCGAGGAACTTGAAGCCGACGCGGGTCGGCTTGCCGTCCTTGGGGTCCTCGAGCGCGAGGTTGGAAATCTGGATCGGCGCCTCCTTGGAGACGATGCCGCCTTCCTGCGACGCCGTCTGGCGCTGATGCCGGCGCACGACGTTGACGCCGCGCACGATCGCGCGCCCTTCGTTGGGCCGCATCTCGACGACCTCGCCGTGCTTGCCCTTGTCGCGGCCCGTGACCACGATCACGTGGTCGCCCTTCTTGATCTTCAGCGACGCCATCACAGCACCTCCGGCGCGAGCGACACGATCTTCATGTGGTTCTTGGCCCGAAGCTCGCGCGTCACCGGCCCGAAGATGCGGGTGCCGACCGGCTCGCCCTGCGGGTTGATCAGCACGGCCGCGTTGCGGTCGAAGCGGATGAGCGAGCCGTCCGGGCGGCGCACGCCCTTGGCGGTCCGCACCACCACGGCCTTCATCACCTGGCCCTTCTTGACGCGGCCCTTCGGGATCGCCTCCTTCACCGACACGACGATGATGTCGCCGACGGTGGCGTACTTGCGCTTCGACCCGCCCAGCACCTTGATGCACTGAACGCGGCGAGCGCCCGAATTGTCAGCGACGTCGAGATTGGTCTCCATCTGGATCATCGCATCGGTCCTTTCCAACTGCCGCTAGAAGCGGCCTCTTTCCTTCATCGAGCCCGGCGGGCTCAAAAGCTCTCGTTTCGCCTCGCGGCCGCTAGCGGCCTTCGGTCACTACCGTCCAGCGCTTGTTCTTCGAGATCGGCGCGCTCTCGATGATCTCCACCCGGTCGCCGATTTTGAAAGCGTTGTTCTCGTCGTGGGCGTGATACTTCTTGGTGCGCCGCACGGTCTTCTTGAACAGTGGGTGCGTGTAGCGGCGCTCGACCTCGACAACGATCGTCTTGTTGTTCTTGTCGGATACGACCACGCCCTGCAGTACGCGCTTCGGCATCGTGATTACTCCTTCGAAGCGCGTTTGGCGCCGCCAGCCCGCTTGGAGCGGGCAACCGTCAGAAGCCGCGCGATGTCGCGGCGCACCTCGCGCACGCGCGACGTATTCTCGAGCTGGCCCGAGGCCCGCTGGAAGCGCAGGTTGAACTGCTCCTTCTTGAGCTTGTCGACCTGGTCCTCGATCTGGTCGATGGACATGTCCCGCATTGAATCCGCTTTCATCTCGAAACCCTCGTCAACCGACGCGCGTCACGATGCGCGTCTTGATCGGCAGCTTGGCCGCACCCAGCACCAGCGCCTCGCGTGCGATCTGGTCCGTCACCCCGTCAAGCTCGAACATGATGCGGCCGGGCTTCACGCGTGCGCACCACAGCTCCGGCGAGCCCTTTCCGGAGCCCATGCGAACTTCCGCCGGCTTCTTCGTCACCGGCAGGTCCGGGAAAATGCGGATCCAGACGCGTCCGGCGCGCTTCATGTGGCGCGTGATCGCGCGCCGCGCGGCCTCGATCTGGCGCGCGGTGACGCGCTCGGGCTCCACCGCCTTGAGGCCGTGCGAGCCGAAGTTCAGATCGGTGCCGCCCTTGGCATTGCCATGGATGCGGCCCTTGAAGGCCTTGCGGTATTTCGTGCGCTTTGGTTGCAGCATCGTCTCTGTTCCTTAGGCCTTCTTTTCCCCGGCGCCTTCGGCGGGACGCTCGGGCGCGCGGTCGCGGCGCTCGCCGCCCCGATCGCGATCGCCGCCGCGGTCCCTGTCGCCGTCACGCCGGCGCCCGCCGCCGCCGCTCTCCTGCAACTCGGTGTTTTTCTTCTCGGAGGCCATCGGATCGTGCTCCATGATCTCGCCCTTGAAGATCCAGACCTTGATCCCGATGACGCCGTAGGCGGTCTTCGCGATGCCGTAGCCGAAGTCGATGTCGGCGCGCAGCGTGTGCAGCGGCACGCGGCCCTCGCGGTACCACTCCGTGCGCGCGATCTCAGCGCCGCCGAGCCGGCCAGCGACGTTGATGCGGATGCCGAGCGCGCCAAGCCGCAGCGCCGACTGCACCGCGCGCTTCATGGCGCGACGGAAGGCGACGCGGCGCTCGAGCTGCTGGGCGATCGTCTCGGCAACGAGAGTTGCATCGACTTCCGGCTTGCGGATCTCGACGATGTTGAGGTGCACCTCGGAATCGGTGAAGCGCGCGAGCTCGCTGCGCAGCTTCTCGATGTCGGCGCCCTTCTTGCCGATGAGCACGCCCGGGCGCGCCGTGTGCACGGTGACGCGGCACTTCTTGTGCGGGCGCTCGATGACGACCTTGGCGATGCCGGCCTGGCGGCGCTGCTGCATGATGTGCTCGCGCATCTTCATGTCTTGGTGCAGCAGCCGGCCGTACTCGGCCCGGCCCGCAAACCAGCGGCTGTCCCAGGTGCGGTTGACGCCGACGCGCAGGCCGACGGGGTTGACCTTTTGGCCCATTTAAACGGTCTCCTTGCCGGACTTACCGGCCTTGGCGGTGCTCTTGGCGGCCGCCGGCTTTGACGGCTTGCCCTGCTTTTGCGGCTTGTCGCCCTTCGCTTGTGCGGCGGGCTTGCCGGCGCCCTTGGGGGCTTCCTTCGTCTTCTTCACGCGCTTCTTGGCGGAGGCATCCTCCTCCGTCTGGCGCACGATGATCGTGATCTGCGCGAACGGCTTCATGATCGAGCTGGCGCGACCGCGACCGCGCGCGGCGAAGCGCTTCATCACCAGGTTCTTGCCGACCCACGCCTCCGAGACGATGAGGTCGTTGACGTCGAGGTCGTGGTTGTTCTCCGCGTTGGCGACCGCCGACATGACGCACTTGCGCACGTCCTGCGCGATGCGCTTCCTCGAGAACTCGAGGTCCGCCAGCGCGGTATCGACCTTCTTGCCGCGGATCAGACCGGCGACGAGGTTGAGCTTGCGCGGCGAAACCCTCAGGTTCCGCACGACGGCCCGTGCCTCGTTCTCCGGCAGACTGCGCTCGCGTTTGGGCTTGCCCATAATTCTTCGCCTTCGCCTTACTTCGACTTGACCGCTTTCTTGTCGCCGCTGTGTCCGTGGAAGGTCCGCGTCGGCGCGAACTCGCCGAACTTGTGCCCGATCATGTCCTCGGTCACCGCCACGGGAACGTGCTTGTGGCCGTTGTGGACGCCGAACGTCAGGCCAACGAACTGCGGCAGGATCGTCGAGCGCCGGCTCCACATCTTGATGATCTCGTTGCGGCCCGACGTACGCACTTTCTCCGCCTTCTTGAGGATATAGCCGTCGACGAACGGACCCTTCCAAACTGCGCGTGTCATACGTGTTCTCCTAGAGCCGCAAAGGCCTACTTCTTCTTCGCCTTGCGGCTGCGGATGATGTACTTGTCGGTCGACTTGTTCTTGCGCGTCTTGGCGCCCTTCGTGGGCTTGCCCCACGGCGTCGCCCAGTGCTTGCCGCCCTTGGTGCGGCCGCCGTTGGGATGGTCGATCGGGTTCATGGCGATCGAGCGCACCGTCGGTCGATTTCCCTTCCAGCGCGTGCGGCCGGCCTTGCCGGTCACGTGTTGGAGTGGTCCGGATTGGAGACTGCACCGATCGTCGCCATGCACTCGGCGCGCACGCGACGCGTCTCGCCCGAGTTGAGCTTCAGGATCGCCCAGCCGGAATCGCGGCCGACGAGCTGCACGAAGGCGCCGGCGGAGCGCGCGATCTGGCCGCCGCGGCCGGCCTTCAGCTCGACGTTGTGCACGATGGTGCCGATCGGCATGCCCGCAAGCGGCATGGCGTTGCCGGGCTTCACGTCGACCTTCTCGCCCGCGACCACCTGATCGCCGACGGCCAGGCGCTGCGGCGCGAGGATGTAGGCGAGGTCGCCGTCCTCGTATTTGACCAGGGCGATGAACGCCGTGCGGTTGGGATCGTATTCCAGCCGCTCGATCTTGCCGGGGACGTCGTACTTGCGCCGGCGGAAATCGACGAGACGATAGCGCTGCTTGTGGCCGCCGCCGATGTGGCGCGTGGTGATACGGCCGTCGTTGTTGCGCCCGCCGGTCTTGGTCTTGCCCTCGATGAGCATCTTGATCGGCGCGACCCTTCCACAGCTGGCTGCGGTCGACCTGCACGAGCTGGCGCAGGCTGGGTGTCGTCGGACGGAATGTCTTGAGTGCCATGGTCCCGTCTCCTTACAGCCCGGTCGCCACGTCGATGTGGTGACCCTCGGCGAGCGTCACGATCGCCTTCTTGGTGTCGCTCTGCAGCGCGCGGCGCCCGCGGAAGGTCTTGAGCTTGCCCTTGCGCACGATGGTGTTCACGGCCTTGACCTTGACCTTGAACAGGTTCTCGATCGCCGACTTGATCTCGACCTTGGTCGCGTTGCGCGCCACGTTGAAGATGACCTGGTTTGCTTCCGACACCAGCGTCGACTTCTCGGTGATCACCGGCGAGACGATGACGTCGTAGGGGCTGTGCGGCTTCATGACTTGGCCTCCGCGCGCGCCTTGCCGTTGGCCGCGTCCTTGAAGCGCTCCTCCAGCGCGTCGATCGCCGCCTTGGTGAGCACCAGCGTCTTGCGGCGCAGGATGTCGTAGACGTTGATGCCCTGAACGGGGAGCACGTCGATGTTGGGCAGGTTGCGCACCGCGCGCACGAAGCTCGCCTCGAGCTCGGCGCCGTCGATGATCAGCACGTTGCTCCACGCGAGCTTGGCGAACTGGTCCCTGAGGGCCGAGGTCTTGCCGTCCTTGGAGGCGGCCTTGTCGAGCACCACGATCTCGCCGGCCTGCGCCTTGGCAGAGAGGGCGTGGCGCAGCGCGAGAGCGCGCACCTTCTTGGGCAGCTCGATCGCGTGGCTGCGCGGCTTTGGGCCGAAGGCCTTGCCGCCACCGCGCCACTGCGGCACCGACTTGTCGCCGTGACGGGCGCTGGCCGGAGCCCTTCTGCTTGTACATCTTCTTGCCGGTGACGTTCACTTCCGAACGGTCCTGGGCGTGATGCGTGCCGGCCATGCGCTTCAGGAGCTGATAGCGCACCATGCGGTGGATGAGATCGGGGCGCGGCTTGAGGCCGAAGATCGCATCCGCGAGCTCGACCGTGCCGGCCTTGGAGGCCTCGAGCGTGGTGACGTCGGCTTTCATCACGCGGTCTCCTTCGGCTCGGTCGATTGCGGCGCATCCGAGGAGCCGCTGCGGGGCTTGAAGGCGCCGGGACTCGGGGCATCCTTCGGCGGGTTCTTCAGGACGGCGTCGCGCACCAGCACCCAGCCGCCCTTGGAGCCCGGGACCGCGCCGCGCACCATCACGAGGCCGCGCTCCGGATCGGTCTTCACGACGACGAGGTTCTGCGTCGTCACCCGCTCCGCACCCATGTGGCCGGCCATCTTCTTGCCCTTGAACACCTTGCCCGGGTCCTGGCGCTGGCCGGTCGAGCCGTGGCTGCGGTGGCTGAGCGAGACGCCGTGCGTCGCCCGCAGGCCGCCGAAGTTCCAGCGCTTCATGGCGCCTGGAAAGCCCTTGCCCTGGCTCGAGCCGGTCACGTCGACGAACTGGCCGGCGATGAAGTGGTCGGCGGTGATCTGCGCACCGACCTCGATCAGGTTCTCAGGCGACACCCGGAACTCGACCAGCTTGCGCTTGGGCTCGACCTTGGCGACGGCGAAGTTTTGCCGCTCGGCCTTGGTGAGGCGCGCGGGCTTGCGCGTGCCGGCACCGAGCTGCAGCGCGGTGTAGCCGTTCTTGTCGTTGGTGCGATGACCGACAACCTGGACGTTGTCGAGCTTCAACACGGTCACCGGGATATGCTCTCCGGCCTCCGTGAAGATGCGGGTCATGCCCAGCTTCTGTGCAATTACTCCGGAACGCATGAGAAGCATTCCTTCCTTTTCGTTTGAGCCCTTGGCGACTTAGCCGGCTCGGAAAATCCTCAGAGCTTGATCTCGACGTCGACGCCTGCCGCCAGGTCGAGCTTCATCAGAGCATCGACCGTCTGCGGCGTGGGATCGACGATGTCCAGGAGGCGCTTGTGCGTGCGCATCTCGAACTGATCGCGACTCTTCTTGTCGATGTGCGGCGAACGGTTGACGGTGAACTTCTCGATGCGCGTCGGTAGCGGGATCGGCCCGCGCACCTCGGCGCCCGTGCGTTTCGCCGTGTTGACGATCTCCCGCGTCGAGGCATCGAGAATTCGATGATCGAATGCCTTGAGACGGATGCGAATGTTTTGGCCGTTCATGTCCCGCACTCTTCCAAAAGAAGAAGCGCCCGAACCGGGGCGCTCTCCTCCTTGCCCTTATTCAATGATCTTGGCGACGACGCCCGGCACCGACGGTGCGACCACCCTCACGGATGGCGAAGCGCAGCTTCTCCTCCATGGCGATCGGCGTGATGAGCTCGACGTCGATCGTCACGTTGTCGCCCGGCATCACCATCTCCGTGCCGGCCGGCAGCGTCACGACGCCCGTCACGTCGGTCGTGCGGAAGTAGAACTGCGGCCGGTAGTTGGTGAAGAACGGCGTGTGGCGCCCGCCCTCCTCCTTGGTGAGGATGTAGGCCTCGGCCTTGAACTTCTTGTGCGGCTTCACCGAGCCCGGCTTGCACAGCACCTGGCCGCGCTCGACGGCTTCCTTGTCGATGCCGCGCAGCAGGCAGCCGACGTTGTCGCCGGCCTGGCCCTGGTCGAGCAGCTTGCGGAACATCTCAACGCCGGTGACGATCGACTTCTGCGTGTCGCGGATGCCGACGATCTCGATTTCCTCGCCGACCTTGACGACGCCGCGCTCGATACGGCCCGTAACCACGGTGCCGCGTCCGGAGATCGAGAACACGTCCTCGATCGGCATCAGGAACGGCTGGTCGATCGGGCGCTCAGGCTGCGGGATCGCGCTCATCGACCGCCTTCATGAGCTCGAGGATCGCGTTCCTGCCAAGCTCGGGCTTCTTGTCCTCAAGCGCGCAAAGCGCGGAGCCCCGGACGATCGGAATGGTGTCGCCGGGGAACTGGTAGGAGGAGAGCAGCTCGCGCACCTCCATCTCGACGAGCTCGATCAGCTCGGGATCGTCGACCATGTCGACCTTGTTGAGGAACACGACGAGCGCCGGCACGCCGACCTGGCGGGCGAGCAGGATGTGCTCGCGCGTCTGCGGCATCGGGCCGTCGGCGGCGGAAACGACGAGGATGGCGCCGTCCATCTGCGCCGCGCCCGTGATCATGTTCTTCACGTAGTCGGCGTGGCCAGGGCAGTCGACGTGCGCGTAGTGGCGCTTATCGGTCTCGTACTCGACGTGCGCGGTCGAGATCGTGATGCCGCGCTCGCGCTCCTCGGGAGCCTTGTCGATCTGGTCATAGGCGGTGTACTGCGCCTTGCCGGACTCGGCGAGAATCTTCGTGATCGCCGCCGTCAGCGACGTCTTGCCGTGATCGACGTGGCCGATCGTCCCGATGTTGCAGTGCGGCTTCGTCCGCTCGAATTTTGCCTTGGCCATCGTTGGCTCTCCACTTAGCTAACAAGTCATCTCTTTTTTTGCGGGGCGCTTCTCACGGCTCCCCGCGTCTCATCATCATCAGGCGTATTTGGCCTTCACCTCGTCGGCCACGTTGCGCGGCACATCCGCGTAGTGTCCGAACTGCATGGTGTAGGACGCACGCCCTTGGCTCATCGACCTGAGCTGGCTCACGTAGCCGAACATGTTGGCCAGCGGGACGAAGGCGCGGATCACGTTGGCGTTGCCGCGCATCTCCTGCGACGCGGATCTGCCCGCGCCGGCTGTTGATGTCGCCGATGACACCGCCGACGAACGCCTCGGGAGTCACCACCTCGACGTCCATGATCGGTTCGAGCAACTTCACGCCGGCCTTGTCGCAGCCTTCCCGCATCGCCGACCGTGCGGCGATCTCGAAGGCGATGGCCGATGAATCCACCTCGTGGAAGGCGCCGTCCCACAGCGTGACCTTGGTATCGACCATGGGGAAGCCGATGAGGACGCCTGAGTCCCACACCGAGTTGATGCCCTTCTCGACGCCGGGGATGTACTCCTTCGGCACGGTGCCGCCGACGACCTCGGACTCGAACTCGTTGCCCTTGCCCGTCTCGTTGGGCTCAAGCCGCAGCTTGACGCGCGCAAACTGGCCGGTGCCACCCGTCTGCTTCTTGTGCGTGTAGTCGATGTCGGCCGCCTTCACCAGCGTCTCGCGGTAGGCAACCTGCGGTGCGCCCACATTGGCCTCGACGCCATAGGTGCGCTTCAGGATGTCGACCTTGATGTCGAGATGCAGCTCGCCCATGCCGCGCAGGATGGTCTCGCCCAACTCCTGGTCGACCGCGACGCGGAACGAGGGATCCTCGAGCGCCATGGTCGACAGCGCCATCGACATCTTTTCCTGATCGGCCTTGGTCTTGGGCTCGATCTTCATCTCGATGACAGGGTTGGGGAAGTCCATCTTCTCGAGCAGCACGGGCTTCTGGGGATCGCACAGCGTCTCGCCGGTGCGCGTATCCTTCAGCCCCGACAGCGCGACGATGTCACCGGCGTAGGCTTCCTTGATCTCTTCGCGGTCGGCGGCGTGCATGAGGTACATGCGTCCGACCCGCTCTTTCCTGTCGCGCGTCGTGTTCGCGAGCGCCATGCCGCTCGCGATCTTGCCCGAGTAGATGCGGCAGAAGGTGATCGAGCCGACGTGCTCGAAGCTCATGATCTTGAAGGCGAGCAACGAGAGCGGATCCTCGTCGATCGGCCTGCGCAGAAGCGGCTCGCCGCTCTTGGGGTCGATGCCGGTAAACGCCTCGCGGTCAGCCGGAGAGGGGAGGAAGTCGACGACGGCGTCGAGGAGGGGCTGCACGCCTTTGTTCTTGAAGGCGGAGCCGCACATCATCGGATAGAACGCGGCCTTGACGGTGCCTTTGCGGATAAGGCTGCGCAGCGTGTCGGCGTCGGGCTCCTTGCCATCGAGGTAGGCCTCCATGGCCGCGTCGTCCATCTCGACGACGGCTTCGATCATGGCGGCGCGGTACTCGGCGGCACGCTCCTTGAGGTCGTCCGGAATCTCCCGGATTTCCATCTTGGCGTCTTTGTTGTCGCCTTCCCAGACGTAAGCCTTCATCTCGATGAGGTCGACGACGCCGGTGAATTCGCTCTCGGCCCCGATCGGAAGCTGGATCGGCACGGGCCGCGCGCCGAGCTTCGACTTGATGTCGGCGACGCACATGTAGAAGTCGGCGCCGGTCTTATCCATCTTGTTGGCGAAGATGATGCGCGGCACGCCGTACTTGTCGCCCTGGCGCCAGACGGTCTCGGTCTGCGGCTCGACGCCCTGGTTGCTATCGAGCACGCATACCGCGCCGTCGAGCACGCGCAGCGAGCGCTCGACCTCGATCGTGAAGTCGACGTGGCCCGGCGTGTCGATGATGTTCAAACGGCGCATGCGCCCTTCGCGGCCCGGCCAGAAGCAGGTGGTCGCGGCCGACGTGATGGTGATGCCGCGCTCGGCCTCCTGCTCCATGAAGTCCATGGTGGCGGCGCCGTCGTGCACCTCGCCGATCTTGTAGGACTTGCCGGTGTAATAAAGGATCCGCTCGGTCGTCGTCGTCTTGCCCGCATCGATGTGGGCCATGATGCCGAAGTTGCGGTAGTCCTTGATGTCGTATTCGCGGGCCATGCGTCAGCGCTCCGAAGATCCGGTCACCAGCGGTAATGGGAGAAGGCGCGGTTCGCCTCTGCCATCTTGTGTGTGTCTTCCCGCTTCTTGACCGCGGTCCCCCGGTTGTTGGCCGCATCCAAAAGCTCGCCCGAAAGCCGATCGACCATGGTGTTCTCGTTGCGGGCGCGGGCGGCCGTGATGATCCAGCGGATGGCGAGAGCCTGGCGCCGCTCGTTGCGCACCTCGACCGGCACCTGGTAGGTGGCGCCGCCGACGCGCCGCGAGCGCACCTCGACTGCGGGCATCACGTTGTCGAGCGCCTGATGGAAGAGCTGCACCGGGCTCGCCTTGCCCTTCTGCTCCATCCGATCGAACGCGCCATACACGATGCTCTCGGCTGCCGACTTCTTGCCCTCCTTCATCACCGCGTTCATGAACTTGGTGATGACGACCTCTCCGAACTTGGGGTCCGGATTGACGACGCGCTTGTCGGCCTTGTGACGACGGGACATCTCTTCTTTGTCCTTCGCTTCGATCTCTCAATACATAGGGGCCGCAATCCCGGCCCCTGGACCCCGCCTTGCGGCGGAGATGACCGCTCGCGGCGGTCACTTCGGACGTTTCGCTCCGTACTTGGAACGGCGCTGCCGGCGGTCGGCGACGCCTTGGGTGTCGAGAACGCCGCGCACGATGTGGTAGCGCACGCCGGGAAGGTCTTTGACGCGGCCGCCGCGGATGAGCACGACGGAGTGCTCCTGCAGGTTATGGCCCTCGCCCGGGATGTAGCCGATGACCTCAAAGCCGTTCGTCAGCCGGATCTTGGCGACCTTGCGCAGCGCCGAGTTGGGCTTCTTCGGCGTCGTTGTATAGACGCGCGTGCACACGCCGCGCTTCTGCGGGCAGCCTTCCATGTGCCGCGATTTCTCGCGGTAGCTCTTCTGGCCCCGGGGCTTCCGGATCAACTGTTGTATCGTCGGCATGCGCCTCGTCCGTCCACTTTTTCGGCTTGCGCGCGGATGCGCCAAACCGAACCTGTCGAGCAACGCTTCCCTGGAAGCGAGCCCAACACGAAAAAACCAGAGGATCATGCGCCCCCGCTTGAGGCCGCAGATCGTGGTCCGAATTTGTCCTCTGCTTTGCGACGGCAGCGTTTAGGCCAAGGCCCGTGAAGGGCGCAAAATTGGTCTACCACCTACCGTGAGAGTGCGAGAGCTATATACACGGCGCCGAATCCGGTCAACACCCGCGGCCCCGCGGCGTCGATAATTTTTTCGGGACCATTCGCCACCCGGCACGCGACGGTCCCATGCCGCGCGGAAAGTGCGGAAATATCGCTGTTTTCGCCGTGTGCGGCCGCCGCGACGGCCGCACACGCTTTGCTGGATGAGAACAGAGTTACTCGACGGCTTCCTCGGTCGTGCGCCGGCGGCGCCGAACGGGAGACGCACTCGGACCCGCGAGCGCCCTCTCCGCGTCGACTTTCGCCTGCTCGCGCGCGATGAGCTCGTCGCGCTTGGTCGCGATCTTGCGCAGCCGCCGCAGCGCGCCGCCCGTGCCCGCCGGGATGAGCCGGCCGACGATCACGTTCTCCTTGAGGCCCTCGAGCGTGTCGATCTTGCCGTTGACCGCGGCGTCCGTCAGCACCCTCGTCGTCTCCTGGAACGAGGCGGCCGAGATGAACGAGCGGGTCTGCAGCGAGGCCTTGGTGATGCCGAGCAGCACCGGACTTGGCGACTGCTGGCTTCTTTCCGGCCTTCTCGATGACGGCGTTCAACTCCTCGAACTCGATGCGGTCGAGCTGCTCGCCCTTGATGAGGTCCGTCTCACCCGAGTCCGTTACCTCCACCTTCTGCAGCATTTGCCGAACGATGACCTCGATGTGCTTGTCGTTGATGGTCACGCCCTGCAGCCGGTAGACGTCTTGGATCTCGTTGATGAGATAGTTGGCAAGCTCCTCGACGCCCTTGATGGCGAGGATGTCGTGCGGTGCGGGATGGCCGTCGTAGACGAAGTCGCCACGCTCGACGCGATCGCCGTGTTGCACCGCCAAGCTCTTGCCGCGCGGGATCAGGTACTCGACAGACTCCGCATTGGCATCGTCCGGCTTGATGGCGATACGCTGCTTGTTCTTGTAGTCCTTGCCGAACTCCACCGTGCCGGAGATCTCGGCGATGATGGCGTGGTCCTTCGGACGCCGGGCTTCGAACAACTCGGCCACCCGCGGCAGACCGCCGGTGATGTCGCCCGAACGCGCCGACGACATCGGAATGCGCGCCAGCACGTCGCCGGCCTTCACATCGGCGCCCGGCTCGACCGAAAGGATCGTCTCGGCGGGAAGCAGATAGCGGGCGTCGCCGCCGCGCGCGACCTTGATCGGCTTGCCCTTGCCGTCCTTGATGACGATCGCAGGCTTCAGGTCGGCTGAGCGCGGGGTAGCGCGCCAGTCGACGATCACGCGGTTGGTCGTGCCCTTCATCTCGTCCGTCTGCTCACGCACCGAGGCGCCTTCGATGAGATCCTCGAAGTCAACCTTGCCGGACGCTTCCGTGAGTATCGGCCGGGTGTAGGGATCCCACTGGGCGAGCTTGGTGCCGCGCTTCACCGTGTCGCCCTCGTCCACGTGAACGCGGGCGCCGTAGGGCACCTTGTGGTTCGCCAGCTCCTTGCCGCTCTGGTCGACGATGACGATCGACATGGTGCGGGTCATGGAGATGATGCGGCCCTGGCCGTCCTTCACCACGGCGCGGTTCTTGATCTTTACCTTGCCGTTGAAGTTGGACTCGATGAACGACTGGTCGACGACGTTCGCCGTGCCGCCGATGTGGAAGGTGCGCATCGTCAGCTGCGTGCCCGGCTCACCGATCGACTGCGCCGCGATGACACCCACCGCCTCGCCGATGTTGACCGGCGTGCCGCGGGCAAGATCGCGCCCGTAGCACTTGGCGCAGACACCGGTGACGGTGTCGCACGTCAGCACCGAGCGGATGCGCACTTCCTGCACCTGCGCCTTCTCGATCGCCTCGGAGTGCCGCTCCTCGATCAGCTCGCCGGTCTTGACCAGGACAACCTTGCGGTTGCCGGGGTCGACGATGTCCTCGGCCGCCGTGCGCCCGAGCACGCGCGCCGCGAGCGACACGATCACCTGGCCGGAGTCGACCACGGCCTGCACCTTGATGCCGCCTTCGGTGCCGCAGTCGTCCTCGGTGATGATGGAATCCTGCGCCACGTCGACGAGACGCCGCGTCAGGTATCCCGAGTTCGCGGTCTTCAGAGCGGTATCGGCGAGGCCCTTGCGGGCGCCGTGCGTCGAGTTGAAGTACTCGAGCACCGACAACCCCTCCTTGAAGTTGGAGATGATCGGCGTCTCGATGATCTCGCCCGACGGCTTGGTCATCAGGCCGCGCATGCCGGCGAGCTGCTTCATCTGCGCCGGCGAGCCGCGGGCGCCCGAGTGGCTCATCATGTAGATGGAGTTGATCGGCTTCTCGCGGCCGGCCTTGTCCTTATGCACCGCCGAGATGCGCTCCATCATCTCCTTGGCGATCTGGTCGGTGCACTTCGACCAGGCGTCGACCACCTTGTTGTACTTCTCGAGCTGGGTGATGAGGCCGTCGTTGTACTGCTGCTCGAACTCGAGCACCATCTCGGTCGTCTGCGCGACGATCTTGGCCTTGGAGTCGGGGATCTGCATGTCGTCCTTGCCGAACGAGATGCCCGCCTTGAAGGCGTGATGGAACCCAAGCGCCATGATCTTGTCGCAGAAGATCACCGTCTCCTTCTGACCGCAGTTACGATAGACGGCATCGATCAGCCCGGAGATGGCCTTCTTCGTCAGAAGCTGGTTGACGAGCGACGGCTTGATGCCGACGCGCTTGGGCAACAGCTCGGCGAGGATCATGCGGCCGGGCGTCGTGTCGAGGATCTCGACGTGTCGGATCGCCGTTGTCGTCGACCGTCGGGAAGCGGCCCTTCACCTTCGCGTGCAGGCTGACGACGCCCGCGTCGAGCGCGTGGCGCACCTCCGACACCGAGCCGAAGATCATGCCTTCGCCCGGCTCCTTCTCGCGGATGATCGAGAGGTAGTAGAGCCCGAGCACGATGTCCTGGCTCGGCACGATGATGGGCGAGCCGTTGGCCGGATGCAGGATGTTGTTGGTCGACATCATCAGCACGCGGGCTTCGAGCTGGGCTTCGAGCGACAGCGGCACGTGCACGGCCATCTGGTCGCCGTCGAAGTCGGCGTTGAAGGCTGCGCACACGAGCGGATGCAGCTGGATCGCCTTGCCCTCGATGAGGGTTGGCTCGAACGCCTGGATGCCGAGGCGGTGCAGCGTCGGCGCGCGGTTCAGCAGCACCGGATGCTCGCGGATGACCTCATCGAGGATATCCCAAACCTCCGGCTTCTCCTTCTCGACCAGCTTCTTTGCCTGCTTCACGGTCGCGGCCTGGCCCTGCGCCTGCAGCCGCGCGTAGATGAACGGCTTGAACAGCTCGAGCGCCATCTTCTTGGGCAACCCGCACTGATGCAGCTTGAGCTCGGGGCCGACGACGATCACGGAACGGCCCGAGTAGTCGACGCGTTTGCCGAGCAGGTTCTGGCGGAAGCGGCCCTGCTTGCCCTTCAGCATGTCGGCGAGCGACTTCAGCGGGCGCTTGTTGGCGCCGGTGATGACGCGGCCGCGGCGGCCGTTGTCGAACAGCGCATCGACCGCTTCCTGCAGCATCCGCTTCTCGTTGCGGATAATGATGTCGGGCGCGCGCAGCTCCATGAGCCGCTTCAGGCGATTGTTGCGGTTGATAACGCGACGGTAGAGGTCGTTGAGGTCGGACGTGGCAAAGCGGCCGCCGTCGAGGGGGACGAGCGGGCGCAGCTCGGGCGGGATCACCGGAACGACTGTGAGGATCATCCACTCGGGGCGGTTGCCGGACTCCAGGAACGCCTCGATGACCTTGAGGCGCTTGCCGAGTTTCTTCGGCTTGAGGTCGGTCGTCGCCTCGGCGATCTCCTGGCGCAGCTCGTCGCGGATCTTCGGCAGGTCCATCGCCGAGAGCATGTCGCGGATCGCCTCAGCGCCGATGCCGGCGGTGAAGCTGTCGGGGCCGTGCTCGTCGAGCGCGCGGTTATACTCCTCCTCCGAGAGCAGCTGCTTCTCGCGGAACGCAGTGATGCCGGGCTCGACGACGATGTAGTGCTCGAAATAGAGCACGCGCTCGAGGTCCTTCAGCGGCATGTCGAGCAGAAGCCCGATGCGCGAGGGCAGCGACTTCAGGAACCAGATGTGCGCGACAGGTGCCGCGAGCTCGATGTGGCCCATGCGCTCGCGGCGAACCTTGGCGAGCGTCACCTCGACGCCGCACTTCTCGCAGATCAGGCCCTTGTACTTCATGCGCTTGTACTTGCCGCACAAGCACTCGTAGTCCTTGATCGGTCCGAAGATGCGCGCGCAGAAGAGGCCGTCACGCTCGGGCTTGAACGTACGGTAGTTGATCGTCTCGGGCTTCTTGATCTCGCCAAACGACCACGACAGGATGTCGTCCGGGCTCGCGATCGAGATCTTGATCTGGTCGAAGGTCGGGACGGGAGCTTGCGTCTTGAACAGGTTGGTGATCTCGTTCATCCAGTCTCTCCATTCGGGGCGTGGCCGCCGCCCCGTATCAGGCAGGCGAGGACCTGAGGGCCGTCCTCGCGAAGGCGGGCTCTCGCAAAGCTGAGCCCTTCATCAGTGTGGTTCGCGCCGGATCGGCGCCGTTCGACCCGGGCCCGCGAAGGGCCCGGGGTCAATTCTCAAAAGCTCATTCGGCTGCCGGCGGAAGCTGCGGCTGCGGCTCCTGCTTCGGCGCCTCCGCCGGAGCAGCGATGGCCGGGCCGGCCGACATCTCGAGCTCGACGTTGAGGCCGAGCGCGCGCATCTCCTTGACGAGCACGTTGAAGCTTTCCGGCACGCCCGCCTCGAAGCTGTCGTCGCCGCGCACGATCGCCTCGTAGACCTTGGTGCGACCGGCGACGTCGTCCGACTTGACGGTGAGCATCTCCTGCAGCGTGTAGGCCGCGCCGTAGGCTTCGAGCGCCCAGACCTCCATTTCGCCGAAGCGCTGGCCGCCGAACTGCGCCTTGCCGCCCAGCGGCTGCTGGGTGACGAGCGAGTAGGGACCGATCGAGCGCGCGTGGATCTTGTCGTCGACGAGATGGTGCAGCTTCAAGAGGTACTTGTAGCCGACCGTCACCTTGCGATCGAACGGCTCGCCCGTGCGCCCGTCGAACAGCGTGACCTGGCCCGAGCTATCGAAGCCGGCCGCAATCAGCAGCTCGACGATGTCGGGCTCGCGCGCGCCATCGAACACCGGCGTTGCCACGGGCACGCCGCCCTTCAATTGGTCCGCGATCTGCGCGAGCTCGTCGTCCTTGGTCGAGGCCTTGATCTCGTCCTTACCGTAGATCGACTGCATGACATCGCGCAGCTGCTTGGACTGTCCGCTCTCGTGGAACTTCTGCAGCGCATCGTCGATGAGGCGGCCAAGACCACGGCACGCCCACCCAAGGTGCGTCTCGAGGATCTGGCCCGACGTTCATTCGGCTCGGCACGCCGAGCGGGTTCAGCACCACGTCGACGTGCGTGCCGTCCTCGAGGAACGGCATGTCCTCGCACGGCACGATCATCGACACGACGCCCTTGTTGCCGTGGCGGCCGGCCATCTTGTCGCCGGGCTGGATCTTGCGCTTCACGGCGACGAAGACCTTGACCATCTTCATGACGCCAGGAGGCAGCTCGTCGCCCCGCTGCAGCTTGTCGACCTTGTCGACGAAGCGGCGCTCCAAGCTCTTCTTGGCGTCCTCGTACTGCTTGTTGATGGCCTCGATCTCGGCCTGTGCCTTCTCGTCCTTGAGGCCGAACTCCCACCACTGGCTGCGCGGGATGTCGTCGAGGATCTCGCCCGAGATCTGCGTGCCCTTCGGCGCCTGCTTCGGCCCCTTGGCGACCTCCTTGCCGATGAGCGCCTCTTTGAGACGCGCATAGACGTTGCGGTCGAGGATCTGCATCTCGTCGTCGCGGTCCTTGGCGAGGCGCTCGATCTCCTCGCGCTCGATCGCCATGGCGCGCTCGTCCTTCTCGACGCCGTGCCGGTTGAACACGCGCACCTCGACGACCGTGCCCGACACGCCGGGCGGCAGCCGCAGCGAGGTGTCGCGCACGTCGGACGCCTTCTCGCCGAAGATCGCCCGCAGGAGCTTCTCTTCCGGCGTCATCGGGCTTTCGCCCTTCGGCGTGATCTTGCCGACGAGGATGTCGCCAGGGTTCACTTCCGCGCCGATGTAGACGATGCCGGCCTCGTCGAGGTTCTTCAGCGCCTCTTCCGACACGTTCGGAATGTCGCGCGTGATCTCTTCCGGCCCGAGCTTGGTGTCGCGGGCCATCACCTCGAACTCCTCGATGTGGATCGAGGTGAAGATGTCGTCGGATACGACGCGCTCGGAGAGGAGGATGGAGTCCTCGAAGTTGTAGCCCATCCACGGCATGAACGCGACGAGCACGTTCTTGCCGAGCGCGAGATCGCCCAGATCCGTCGAAGGACCGTCGGCGATGATCTCACCGGCTTCGATCGCATCGCCCACATGTCACCAGCGGCCGCTGGTTGATGCAGGTGTTCTGGTTGGAGCGCTGGAACTTGCGCAGCCGGTAGATGTCGACGCCGGGCTTGGAGGGATCGGTCTCCTCGGTCGCGCGGATGACGATACGGGTCGCGTCGACCTGATCGACGACGCCCGTGCGGCGTGCGGCGATCGCGGCACCGGAATCGCGCGCCACGACCTCTTCCATGCCGGTGCCGACGAGCGGCGCCTCCGCCTTGATCAGCGGAACCGCCTGACGCTGCATGTTGGAGCCCATCAGCGCGCGGTTGGCGTCGTCGTTCTCGAGGAACGGGATCAGCGCCGCGGCGACGGAGACGAGCTGCTTGGGCGACACGTCGATGTAGTCGACCTTGTCGGGCGACACGAGCACGACGTCGCCGGAGAAGCGGCAGGTGATGAGCTCGCCCGTCAGCTTGCCCTTGGCGTCGACCTCGGCGTTCGCCTGGGCGACGTGGTGGCGCATCTCCTCCATGGCCGACAGGTACACGACCTGGTCGGTCAGCTTGCTGTTGACGACCTTGCGGTACGGGCTCTCGATGAAGCCGTACTTGTTGACGCGCGCGAACGTCGCCAGCGAGTTGATGAGGCCGATGTTGGGGCCTTCCGGCGTCTCGATGGGGCAGATGCGCCCATAGTGCGTCGGATGCACGTCGCGCACCTCGAAGCCGGCGCGCTCGCGCGTAAGACCGCCCGGACCCAGCGCCGAGAGACGCCGCTTGTGCGTGATCTCCGACAGCGGGTTTGTCTGGTCCATGAACTGCGAGAGCTGCGAGGAGCCGAAGAACTCGCGCACCGCCGCCGCTGCCGGCTTGGCGTTGATGAGGTCCTGCGGCATCACCGTGTCGATGTCGACGGAGCTCATGCGCTCCTTGATGGCACGCTCCATGCGCAGCAAGCCGACGCGGTACTGGTTCTCCATGAGCTCGCCCACCGAGCGCACGCGCCGGTTGCCGAGATGGTCGATGTCGTCGATTTCGCCCTTGCCGTCGCGCAGGTCGACGAGCGTCTTGATGACGGCGAGAATGTCGTCCTTGCGCAGCACGCGCACGGTATCGGGCGCGTCGAGCTCCAGGCGCATGTTCATCTTCACGCGGCCGACGGCCGAGAGATCGTAGCGCTCGGAATCGAAGAACAGCGAATGGAACAGGTTCGTCGCGGCTTCGATCGTCGGCGGCTCGCCGGGCCGCATGACCCGGTAGATGTCCATCAACGCCTCTTCCTGATTGGCGTTCTTGTCGATGTTGAGCGTGTTGCGGATGAAGGGCCCGACGTTGACGTGGTCGATGTCGAGAACCGGGAACTCCTTGACCTTGCGCTCCTTGAGCTCGGCCAGCAGCTCCGCGTCGAGCTCGTCGCCGGCCTCGGCATGGATAATGCCGGTGTCGAGATCGACGATGTCCTCCGCGATGTAGCGACCCGAGAGGTCGTCGGAGGAGACGAGCACCTCCTTGAGGCCCTCCTCAGACAGCTCGCGCGCCTTGCGCGCCGTGATCTTCTCGCCCGCGCGCGCCACCACCTCGCCCGTCTTGGCGTCGGCGAGGTCGGCGATCGGCGTCATGCCGCGCATCTTCTCGGGCACGAACGGCATCTTCCAGCCGCGCTTCGATTCCTTGATGAGGATGTGCTTGTAGAAGACCCGCAGGATCTCCTCGTCGTTGAGGCCGAGCGCATAAAGCAGCGTCGTCACCGGCAGCTTGCGCCGCCGGTCGATGCGCACGTAGACGACATCCTTGGCGTCGAACTCGAAGTCGAGCCAGGAGCCGCGGTAGGGAATGATGCGCGCGGCGAACAGCAGCTTGCCGGAGGCGTGCGTGCGCCCGCGGTCGTGATCGAAGAACACGCCGGGCGAGCGGTGCATCTGGGAAACGATCACGCGCTCGGTGCCGTTGATCACGAACGTGCCGTTCGAGGTCATGAGCGGCATGTCGCCCATGTAGACGTCCTGCTCCTTGACGTCCTTGATCGACTTGGAGCCCGTCTCCTCGTTCACATCGAACACGATGAGGCGCAGCTTCACCTTCAGCGGCGCGGAGTAGGTCATGTCGCGCTGCATGCACTCGTCGACGTCGTACTTCGGCGGCTCGAACTCGTAGCGCACGAACTCGAGCGTCGCGCGGCCCGAGAAGTCCGAGATCGGGAACACGGACTTGAACACGGCCTGCAGGCCATGATCGTCAGAACGGCCGCCGGGTGGCTCCTTCACCATCAGAAAGTCGTCATAGGAGCTCTTCTGAACCTCGATGAGGTTCGGCATCTCCGCGACTTCCTTGATCGATCCGAATTTCTTCCGGATGCGCTTGCGGCCGTTGAACGTGTCAGCCATGTCCGCTCCTCAATCCTTCGCGCGAGTGACGAGCCCGCGCCCTGCTGCCTGCGTGCGAGGGCCGCCAACCCTCGCCTGTCCCAGAAACCGTTCTAGAAACGGCTCACCGGAAGGTCCGTTTGGGGTTGCATCGACCCCAAAAGACCCTCCGGAGAAACGTTCGATTGGCAGTGGGCAGTCAGGCAGTCGGCAGTGAGGCACTCTTCTCCCACTGCCAACCGCCCATTGCCGACTGCTTACTTCACTTCGACCGTAGCGCCCTGGTCCTCGAGCTGCTTCTTGAGCTTTGCCGCCTCATCCTTGGAGACGCCTTCCTTCACGGCCTTGCCGCCGGCCTCGACGAGGTCCTTGGCTTCCTTGAGGCCGAGGCCGGTGATGGCGCGAACCTCTTTGATGACGTTGATCTTCTTCTCGCCGCCAGCCTTCAGGATGACGGTGAACTCGGTCTGCTCCTCGGCCGCGGCAGCCGCAGCGCCCGGAGCCGCGGCAACGGCAACGGCAGCCGCCGCCGACACGCCCCACTTTTCCTCGAGCAACTTGGCGAGCTCGGCCGCCTGCAGCACGGTGAGCTTCGAGAGATCGTCGACGATCTTTGCGAGATCGGTCATGGTTGAATTCCTTCCGGTTTGAACCTGTCAGACATGCAGCTCAGAGAACTGCGCTAAAGTTTCGTGGCGCTCATCGCGCCGCCCTTGCCGTCACGCGGCCTCGCTCTTTGCCGCCTTCGCCTGAATGACGCGTGCGAGCTTTGCTCCCGGCTCCTTCACCGTGCGGGCGATCTTGGTCGCCGGCGCGTTGAGAAGACCGATGAGCTTGGCTCTGAGCTCATCCAGCGATGGCAGATCGGCGAGAGCCTTGACGGCCTTCGCGTCGAGAACGGTCGCGCCCATCGCGCCGCCGAGAATGACGAGTTTCTCATTCCCCTTGGCGTAATTGACCGAGACCCTCGCCGCCGCAATCGGATCCTTCGAATACGCGAGGCAGGTCTGCCCCTTGAAGAGATCGGCGATCGGTTCGTACGAGGTGTCCTTCAACGCGAGTTTCGCCAGCCGGTTTTTGGCCACCTTGACCTTGCCGCCAGCTTCCTTGATGCGCTGGCGATAGTCGGTCATCTGAGCGACCGTCATTCCGGCATAGTGGGCGACGACCACCAACCCCGTGTCCTTCAACACGGTGTTGAGCGACGTCACGAGCTCACTTTTCGCGGCTCTATCCACCTGCTCACTCCATTTTGCGGAACCCCTCGCTAGAGGGCTCCGCGGGTTGCACCTTGCCGCTGTCCGGCGGGAGACCCGCCTCAAAGCGACGCTTCGTCTGTCCGTCCGCAGCGCCACGAATGGCGGCACGGTGCTGACCCAGGTTCAAACCGGCTTTGCGAGCCCTCGCGGGCCCAAAAATCCGGGTTGTCTCTGTCTCATGCAGGCCCGCATGGCTTAAGCCGGCAAACGTCGCATTGACGGGTGCCAGCACCTGCAATCTCGGACAGCTATTCCGGAGGTTGGAGCCGTATATGGCCCTCAGTCTCCGGAATATCCAGGCCCGCGACCGCTCCTCGCGGTCACGCGCCTGAATTCGTCGGGCCCGTTAAGTCTGGCCCTGCACCCCCGAGAGGCCAGTGGCGTCGATCTTGACGCCCGGCCCCATGGTGGAGCTGATCGATACCTTCTTCAGGTAGTTGCCCTTGGACCCCGCGGGTTTGGCTTTGACCACGGCGTCCACGAAGGCCTTGATGTTCTCGGCGAGCGCCTTCTCGGTGAAGCTCGCCTTGCCGACGCCGGCGTGCACGATGCCGGCCTTTTCGACGCGAAACTCGACGGAGCCGCCCTTGGCGCCCTTTACGGCGCCGACGACGTCCATGGTAACCGTGCCGACGCGCGGGTTCGGCATCAGGCCGCGCGGGCCCAGAACCTTACCGAGCCTGCCGACGAGGCCCATCATGTCGGGCGTCGCAATGCAGCGATCGAAGTTGATCGTGCCCTTCGACACCTGATCGACGAGATCCTCCGCGCCGACGATGTCGGCGCCGGCGGCCTTGGCCTCCTCCGCCTTCGGCCCACGCGCAAACACCGCAACGCGCGAGGTGCGCCCGGAGCCGTTGGGCAGATTGCAGACGCCGCGCACCATCTGGTCGGCGTGCTTGGGGTCGACGCCGAGGTTCATCGCCACCTCGATCGTCTCGTCGAACTTCGCCTTGGCGCGCTCCTTGACGAGCTTCACCGCCTCCTCGATCGAGTAGGACTTGTCGCGGTCGACGCCCTTGTGAGCCGCCGCCATGCGCTTGCCGCCGGCAATGCGCGTTTCCTTGATCGCTTCCGCGCTGAGTTTCTGTGCCATCGCCCTTACTCCTTCACCTGGAGGCCCATCGAGCGGGCGGACCCGGCGATCGTCTTGGCTGCCGCCTCGACGTCGTCGGTGTTGAGATCCTTGAGCTTCAGCTTCGCGATGTCGCGAACCTGCGCCATGGTCACGCTGCCCGCCACGTCGCGGCCGGTGGCCTTGGAGCCCGAGGTGATCTTCGCCGCCTTCTTGAGGAAGTAGGAGGCGGGAGGCGTGCGCATCTCGAACGTGAAGGAGCGATCGGAGAAGACCGTGATCTTCACCGGGATGGGCGTGCCCTGCTCCATGTCCTTCGTCTTGGCGTTGAACGACTTGCAGAACTCCATGATGTTGACGCCGCGCTGGCCGAGCGCGGGCCCGATGGGCGGAGACGGATTGGCCGCTCCCGCCGGCACCTGCAAACTGATGTAACCTTCGATTTTCTTTGCCATGGTCTCCCCTTAGCACTTGACGGGAAGGGGCTTTCCTTCCCAGGGTTAGCGGTGAAGCGGGCTTTGCGGCCCTCCCGCGGTTTCCGCAGGGAGGCCCCGTGGAGGGCTGTCCTTGCGGTTCGGCGCACAAAACTCACGCCCAACTCTCTAAACTCGCGTCCTAATCTCTCATCGTAGTCTTTGCCGTTGCCGATCCTTCGCCGCGCCACACTTAAGCGGGCACCTTTTCAACCTGCGCAAACTCGAGCTCCACCGGCGTCGGCCGGCCGAAGATCGATACCGCCACCTTGAGCCGCGACCGCTCCTCGTCGACCTCTTCGACGTGGCCTTGGAACGAGGCAAACGGTCCGTCCGCAACCTTCACCTGCTCGCCGACCTCGAACGTGATCGAGGGCTTCGGCCGCTCCACGCCTTCCTTCACCTGGTGAAGGATGCGCATCGCCTCATCCTCGGAGATCGGCATCGGCTTGTTCTCGGCGCCGAGGAAGCCCGTGACCTTGGGCGTGTTCTTGATGAGGAGGAACGCCGGGTCCGTCATCTCCATCTTGACCAGCACGTAGCCGGGGAGGAACTTCCTCTCCGACTGCACCTTGCGCCCGCGCTTGACCTCGATCACCTCTTCGGTCGGCACCAGCACCTCTTCAAAGAGGCTCTCTAGTCCGGCCGCCTTCGCGCGCTCGCGAATGGCGTCGGCCACCTTGCGCTCGAAGTTCGTGTAGGCATGCACGATGTACCAGCGCTTCGCCATTGCCGCTCTTTCGGGGCGCGTCTGTTGCGCGAGATTTGTGGACACTTCTTCTTCCGCTCTCGGCCGTCAGTGCGGCCCACCCAAAACCAATCGCACGAGCCAACCGAGGACTTGGTCCGTGAGAAGGAAAAACAACGATGCCAGGGTTACCATCACCAAAACCATGAGGGTGGTGATCCACACCTCTTTCCAGGTCGGCCATGTGACCTTGGAAGTCTCCTGGCGAACTTCCTGAATAAACTCGATGGGATTGTATTTGGCCATCAAAGTGACTTCCCCGGGCAAACTGCGACAATCTGACGCACTCGCGCACGCCAGTTAAGGCCGCCCCCGTGCCCTCGCGCCGGTTGCGACCGCCAAATCCTGGCAGGGGCGGAGGGTCTCGAACCCCCAACCTTCGGTTTTGGAGACCGACGCTCTGCCAATTGAGCTACACCCCTATTTCGCGTCGAAGCGGCTGCCTGCCTCACGCGGGGCCGGCATACTTAGCTGAAGAAATTTGATTTGTCACTTGCTTGTGGCTGGACTGCCCCAAGCCCCCGAGTCACTTCACCTCTTCCACCACCACTGCGGTCCCGTAAGCCAGAACCTCGGTAACGGCCGCCGCGATCTCGTTGGCGTCGTAGCGCATGGCGAGCACGGCGTTGGCACCGATCGCCTGGGCATGCTCGATGAGGGTCTCGTAGGCCTCCTGGCGAGCCTGCTCGGCGAGCTGCGTATAGAGAGTGATGTTGCCGCCGAAGAAGATCTGAATCGCGGCCCCGATGTTGCCGACGATAGAGCGGGAACGCACCGTGAGCCCGCGCACGACGCCGAGGTGCTTCACCACACGGTAGCCCGGCAGATCGTTGGTGGTGACGACCAGCATGGCGTTATCCCCTCGAGCTGCGCGCGATTTCAATCTCCGCTTTTTATTTGGTTTACGACGACCGTCAACAGCGAGAGCTCCCTCGCCTGATCAACGAAGTTGAGTCTTTCGCATCGGCAGGTTGCCGGCCGCTTTCGCCAGACGCCGCCCACTGTTGATCGCAAGACAATACAGCCACCAGCCAATTCCGAGCTTGCGCAGGTTCCAACGCGCCCCTTGAAGTGAGTGCAGAGGACTTGAGAGCGTGATGCCGCGACGCCTGCGCGATCTTGGTCCTCTTTTGAGAATTGCCGAGGTGAAGTCGTTGTCGTGATCTATCAGCGCGGGCCGAATGCCGTAGCTATCGAGATCGAAGTGCCAGGGGCGGCGGAAGTCTGTATCCAGCGGCCACGAGCGCAGCTCCCGTCGGCGCAGCTTGCGAGCGCCCGAACGGCTGATGAGGTAGGCGACGCAACCGCCTGGCACGCGCGAGTAGCGCACGAGCTCATGTTCGGTGCCGACCGCGCCTAAAGGTCGTGCAGGATATTCGTCGCGATCGTAGAGGTGGACCAGATCCCAGTGCTCCGGCAGAACGGCGATCATTTCCGGCACGAGATCTGCGAGGTTCGGCGGTACCCGAGCATCGTCCTCCAGCACCACCGCAAATGGTGAGCGCGAGGCAAGCAGTGCATCCCAAGCCTTCATATGACTTGCGTAGCAACCGATCTCGCCGATCGACAAAGTGTCGGCGAACGCGGCGCCTGGAAGCGCGATAGGCGGCTCCAGAGCAGCAACACGCATCAGTCTGAGGTTATCTTCATCCTGGGCGAGTGTTTCTAGGATATGTGCGCGCCGGTCTTTATCCTGATCCAGGTTGATGTACAGAACGGGCAGCAACGTCTTCGAATCCTTGTCTACGCCGAGCCAAGCTTCTTCGCCTCGGCGCAGGCACGAACGGCTCATATGGTGTTGATCCCAAAGCAAATCGAGGTCTCCGTTCGACACAACTGGTCCATTGCCGCAGCGGGGGAGTTGGCACGTAGGTCACGCTCCCTCCATACAGGAAGGGCCGCGGTCGCCGCGGAGCTCGTACGCTGGCTATGAGTGCCCAATCACGGTGGCGGTATCGGGGCTCGCCAAGGCGCCGTGGCGCTCTAGCCCACTTGCCACAAATTGTGACAACCTATCAACCTAAGTGGTTGATTTTGGAGCGGGTGAAGGGAATCGAACCCTCGTCATCAGCTTGGAAGGCTGTTGCTCTACCATTGAGCTACACCCGCAGTCTCAATTTCGAAGGCGTGGACCGCCGACGCGCGGAGCTTCGCTTAGCCGATTTTGCGGGAATTCTCCAGCCGGGCGCTAAATCCCGCTTGCGACGGCTTTGTGCGCGCGCCGCGGCCTCGGCTATGCTGCATCAAGCGCATCGCTGAGGAGAGGGCCCGTGTACCACGCGGCGTGGCAGCAGGTCTCCTACCGGTTCTCGGACCTGAAGGAGCTGATGGGCAAAGCGACGCCGCCGCGCTCGGGCGACGTGCTCGCCGGGGTCGCGGCCCGCAACGCCGAGGAGAACGTCGCCGCCAAGATGGCGCTCGCGGATGTGCCGCTGAAGCGGTTCCTCACCGAGGCGCTCGTTCCCTATGAAAGCTGCGACGTGACGCGCCTCATCATCGACCGCCACGATGCGACGGCCTTCGTGCCCGTGTCGCACATGACGGTCGGCGCCTTTCGCGATTGGCTGCTCTCCGACGAAGCCACGACCGAGGTTCTTGCGCGGATAGCCCCGGGCATCACCCCCGAGATGGCGGCCGCGGTCTCGAAAATCATGCGCAACCAGGATCTCATCCTCGCGGCCCGCAAGGTCGAGGTCGTGACGCGCTTTCGCGACACGCTCGGCCTCAAGGGGCGTATGGCCGTGCGCCTGCAGCCCAATCACCCGACCGACGACAAGCGCGGCATCGCCGCTTCGATCGTCGACGGCCTCATGCTCGGCTGCGGCGACGCCGTGATCGGCGTCAACCCGGCCGGCGACAACGTGGCGACGATCCTCGATCTCCTCGCCATGCTCGACGACATCATCGGCCGCTTCGAGATCCCCACGCAAAGCTGCGTGCTGACCCACGTCACCACCTCGCTCGAAGCCATCAATCGCGGAGCGCCCGTCGACCTCGTGTTCCAGTCGATCGGCGGCACCGAGGCGGTGAATGCCTCTTTCGGGGTCAAGCTCGAGATGCTGAAGGAGGCGCGCGAAGCCGCACTGAGCTTGAAGCGCGGGACAGTCGGCAACAACGTCATGTACTTCGAGACGGGCCAGGGCTCGGCGCTGTCGGCGGACGCCCATCACGGCGTCGACCAGCAGACGCTCGAGGCGCGCGCCTATGCCGTGGCGCGCGAGTTCAAGCCGCTGCTCGTCAACTCCGTCGTCGGCTTCATCGGGCCCGAGTATCTCTACAACGGCAAGGAGATCATCCGCGCCGGCCTGGAGGACCACTTCTGCGGCAAGCTCATGGGCCTGCCGATGGGCTGCGACGTCTGTTACACCAACCACGCCGAGGCCGACCAGGACGATATGGACGTGCTGCTCATGCTGCTCGGCGCCGCCGGCGTCACCTTCGTCATGGGCGTTCCCGGCGCCGACGACATCATGCTCAACTACCAGTCGACCTCCTTTCACGACGCCCTCTACGTGCGCGAGTCGCTCGGCCTGCGGCGCGCTCCCGAATTCGAGGCGTGGCTCGGTCGCATGGGTCTGACCGACAGCTCCGGGCGCCTTCTGCCCGAGCCGGGGCGCGCTTTGCTCGATCACGTCGGGGGCCTCGCGGCATGAGCACCGAGGGACCGTGGACCGCGCTGCGCCGCTTCACCGACGCGCGCATAGGGCTCGGACGCGCGGGTCCGGCATTGCCGATCCGCGAGGTCTTGGCGTTTGCGATGGCGCATGCGCAGGCGCGCGACGCAGTGACCACGCCCATCGAGTGGGGACCCATCAAATCCGCACTTGGCGGCCTCGGCTGCTCGACCGTTCGCATCGAGAGCGCCGCCGGCGATCGCGATACCTATCTGCGCCGGCCCGATCTCGGCCGGCGCCTCTCGCCCGAGGCGCGTCGGGAGCTTTCGGCCATGGCCGGAGCCGCACCCGACCTCCTGATCCTCGTTGCCGACGGCCTCTCTTCGACCGGCGTCGCCGCCAACGCCACCAAGGTCATCGCCGCCCTCCTGCCGCTCGCCCGCAAGAGCGGTTGGAGCCTGGCGCCGGTCCTGCTCGCAGCGCAGGGGCGCGTGGCGCTCGGTGACGACGCGGGCGAAGTGCTTGGCGCTCGCGCGGTCCTCGTATTGATCGGCGAGCGGCCGGGGCTTTCCTCGCCCGACAGCCTCGGCGCCTACCTGACCTGGGGGCCGCGCGTCGGGCGCAAAGACGGCGAGCGCAACTGCGTCTCCAACATCCGCCGCGGCGGCTTGAGCGCGGAGGAGGCAGCCTTCAAGATCCATTGGCTTTTGCGGGAGGCGTTCCGGCGCAGGATCACCGGTGTGCAGCTCAAGGACGAAAGCAATTTTTTGCTCGAGGACGCCGCCGCTCGGGCACCTCGACAAAAATCGATCGATACGGGCAGCGCCTGACCAACGTCGGGCGGCCGGGCTGGTGGAGGGGGCTGGATTCGAACCAGCGTAGGCGAAGCCAACGGATTTACAGTCCGTCCCCTTTAGCCACTCGGGCACCCCTCCATGAGCCCCGAACTTCCACTTTTGGGCAGCGTTGCCCGCAAATGAAATCGCCCCGCGCGCTAAGCGGCAGGGCCACCGGTTTATGCTGAGGGGCCCCTTGGATGTCAAATGGAAAAGCGGCAGGATGCGCGCGCGTCGCTCCGACCCGCTCTCACCCCAAAAGACCATGAAACCAAAGCCCGCAGCGCGCCGTCCGGGAGCGCCCAAACCAAGATTTGGCCACCGCCATCAGGCGCGGCCCCCACGCGCGCCGGAGACGGACGGGCCGCTGCGCCTCTACGGCGTGCACGCGGTGGAGGCTGCGCTGCAGAACCCGCACCGGACGGTCACGCGCCTCCTGATGACGGAGAACGCCGAGAACCGGCTCGGCGCCGCGCTCGCCGGGCGCAACCCTGAGCGCGTCAGTCCGCGCGACCTCGACCGCCTGCTCGGCGCCGACACGGTACATCAGGGCGTGCTACTCGAGACCGAGCCGCTGCCCGAGCCGAGCTTGAACGAAATCGCGGCGGCCGCGGATACCGGCGGGCCGCTCGTGGTGCTCGATCAGGTCACCGACCCGCACAATGTGGGCGCCATCCTGCGCTCGTGCGCGGTGTTCGGAGCCTGCGGTCTCGTGATGACGCGCCGCCACAGCCCGCCGCTCGATGCGACGCTGGCGAAGTCGGCCTCCGGCGCGCTCGAGCTCGTGCCGATCGCGCTCGAGCAGAACCTCGCGCGCTCCATCGACGCGATGAAGGAGCTGGGGTTCACCACCATCGGTCTCGACGACGAGGCGGAGCACCTCTTGGAGGAGGAGCCGTTCGAGGGCCGCGTTGCGCTCGTGCTCGGGGCTGAAGGCAAGGGTCTGCGCGAGCTGACGCGCACGAGCTGCGACAGGCTTTGCCGCATCAACGACCGCGGGGCCCATCGCGAGCCTCAACGTTTCGAACGCGGCGGCGGTCGCGCTGCATCAGGCGGCCTGGCGCCGGCGCCAGCGCCGGCAGGTACCCTGAGACGACGACGGGCGGCGCGGGCAAGGCCGCTCCGCCCTCGTCAAATCGCAACGCTTCAGGCTGCCGCTAGTCGCAGATCAGAGGGCGCCGGCACACATAGTCGCCGCCGCGGCAGACATAATCGCCGTAGCGGTTCTCGAAGCAATGCCGGTTCTCCCAGTTGCACGTGCGCGGGCCCCGGTAGCAGCCGCTCGGGCCATCGTAGGCATCGTAATCGTAGTCGTAGCCGCGGCGCGAACCAGCCGTGGCGCCGATGATGCCGAGGCCGATGATTCCCGCCGCGATGCCGGCGGCGATCCCGGCGCCGCGTCCCGCTTGCGCCTGCTCAGCAGTCGTAATGCCCATACCCGCTGCGAGCGCCAGCGCCAGCACGGGGTGCAAAATCTTCCGCAACATAGGCTTGTCTCCGCATGAACGGCCGCGCGAACGACGGCTTCCCTACCTCGGGAGAACGCGGGGAGCTTCCCCCTCGTTCCCCGCTGTTAAGCAAGCCTGGCCATAGAATGTGGCCCGAGCGCGGGTCCAATGCGGCGTTTTCGGAACCGCCTACTTGAGGCAGCACCCGACCGGTACCGGCGTCGGCGCCGGCACCGCGACCACCGGACCCGCCCAGCGGCGCGGAGCCCAGTAGCGGCGTCCATAGGCAGCATAAGGGCGCTGGTAGCGCGGCCAGTATCCGCGCGGCATGTAGATCGCCGGATAGGGATCGGGCAGCAGCGTCGCTGTGTAATAGGCGTCGTAGTATTGCGGGTAATAGACGAAGTGGGTGATGACCGCGGGCCCGGCGGTCCGCCGCAGCCCAGCGGCATGGCGATGGCGCGATAGCAGCCGGCTTCGGCGGGGGCTTGGCTCGCGAGGCCCAGCGCCATGGCCACGGTAATCATGGCGACGCTGATGACGGCAAACGCACTCTTCAATCGCATGCTAAATCCTCGGACTGGACGAACCGACGCAATCTTCGTTCACCATACCGAAAATGGATAACGATCCTCTAAGCATGCCCCGTTTTGGTGCAAATATTGCCGGGCGCGGGCTCACGGCGGCAGAGCGCCGGACGCGTTGTATGGGCGGGATCAGAGGCTGAGGCGCCGGCCGCAACCGTCGCCCAACCCTGGCCCAGCGCGGCGGCGCGCGATATAAGGCGCTTCGCGTTAAGCTTGGTGGGGCAGGCTTCCGAGGATCGCCCGCGAGCGTTGGCGCGATGCCGGCTTAGCTCAGTTGGTAGAGCACCTGATTTGTAATCAGGGGGTCACAGGTTCAAATCCTGTAGCCGGCACCAATAAAATCAAGCAGTTAGTTTGACTGCGTGGCGGCCGTTGTACAAGGCGAAAGGCAGCGTTGTACAAATTCCGTTCGACTGTAGTTCTCGTCGATCGGGCGACTAGCGCATCGGCGATTTTGCCCGACGCGAACGCCTATGGGCGCCATTGGCCTCCCTCGCGAAAATGACCCCGCCACGCGACGCGATCGCCAGTCATGTTGCCCCGCCATCGCCTTCATGGCTTAATCTCCGCGCGGGGGGATCAAGCCATGCACGCGGCCGCAGGACAAGAGGCGCCCGCGACGGCCAAGCCAGACCGGTCCGAGACCGGCCGCTTGCGCGTTTTCATTTCCTACAGTCGCGACGACTTCGACTTCGCGGATCAGCTCGTCGCCGCCCTCGAGCTGACGGGCTTCGACGTTGCCATCGACCGGCACGGAATTACCGGGCGGGGAGGATTTCCAACGCCGGCTCGGTGCGCTCATCCGCGAGACTGATACCGTCGTCTTTGTGCTCTCCCCGTCCTCTGTTCAGTCGGGAATGTGCGCCTGGGAGGTAGAGGAAGCGGTACGGCTCGGCAAGCGCATCATTCCTGTGGTGTGTCGCGGCCTCGAAAGCCGGGACCCGCCGCCGCACCTCAAGAACCTCGACTACGTGTTCTTCTACACAGAGCCGAAAGTCGCGGGATCCGGCTTCGGGCACGGCCTGTCACGGCTCGTTGCGGCGCTCAACACCGACCTCGACTGGATGCGCGAGCACACGCGCCTCCTGGCGCGCGCGAGCGAATGGGAAGCGGCTGGACACCTAGAGAACCGCATGCTTTCGGGGGCCGATATTGGGGCGGCCAAGGATTGGGCCTCGAAGCGGCCGAAGGGCGCGCCCGAGCCGACGGCGCTGCATCTCGAGTACATCCGCGCGAGCGAGGACGCGGAGACCGCGCGCACGAGCGCGGAGCGCAAGCGCCTGGAGGAGATCGCCAGCGCCCAGGCGGAGCGCGAGAAGGCGCTGAAGAGCGCAGAGACTGCGCAGCAGGAGAAGGAGAAAGCGTCGCGCCGCCTCGTACAGCGCACGATGATCGGTTCCGTCTTGGCGCTCATTCTCGCGGCCGCCGCAAGTGCGGCCGGCCTCGTCGCCTGGTCCAATCAGCGGATGGCCGACGACCAGCGTCAACGCGCCGAACGCAATCTCGACGCAATGACCCAGGCGCTCACCGTGCTCGACAAGGAGACGAGTTCCTAAGCAAGTCGCCGAGAGCTTCTTCAACCTAGCGCACACCTACCTCGACCAAGACCGCTTCGGCGAGGCCATAACCCTCTACAAGCGAAGCCTGGCGATCGTGGAGAAGCAGCCGGGAGACCAAGGCGCTGAGCTTGCCGCGCTGCGCGGTCAATTGGGGATCGTCTATGCAAAGGTCGGAAAACCGGGGGAGGCCGAGCCGCTGCTCAAGGACGCGCTTTCATACTACGAGCGCACGGGCAACAGAGAGCATCCGAACGTTGGGGCTATCCTTGCGCTGCTGACCGACCTCTACAAATCTCAGGGGCGCGAGGCGGATGCGGCCGCGATTGCCGAAAAATCGCGGTCGATCGCGTTGTCGAGCGAGGCTTTCGAGATCCCCGTGTTCTTTGCTACGGACCGCGCGGAAGAGCCCAACCCCAATCGCCTAGACTACAGCTCCAGTCGCGGCAGAAGGCTCGATATCGGCCAGGCCATCGTCACCGTGCCGAAGCAGCACGAGTTGTCCAGAGTCGAACGCCCCTGGGCGGTTCGCATCCCCTATATCGACGTCTCTGTCTACGAGCAGGCCGAGGATCCCAGGCTGCATTTCACGATCGAGAAGTTGACGCGGTTGCCGGAAGCCGAGTTTTTGGCAGCCGCAAAGGACCGCTTGACCGCTGCGAGCAAGTTTAAGGACCACGCATTCGTGTTCGTCCATGGCTTCAACATGAGCTTCGACAATACGATCTTCCGCGCAGCGCAATTGGCCTTCAATCTGCAATTCGACGGCCCCGTGTTTGTCTACTCATGGCCGTCGGGCGGAAAGGTCGCGAGCTACACTTACGACGCGGAAAGCTCGGAGCAGGCCGCCCCGTACCTGAGTGAGTTCCTGAGGCAGATCAAGAATTCGGGCGCGACGAGCATCAGCATCGTCGCTCACTCGATGGGATGCAAAACTGTGCTCGGTGTCCTTCGCGATTTTGCCGCCGCGACGCCGCCGGAGGTCACGATCGATCAGCTGATCCTCGCATCTCCCGACATCGACCGCGAAGCTTTCCAGCAGATCGCACCTCTGCTCAAGGGGATTACCAAGGGAATAACGGTTTACGCTGCCTCCAACGATCGGGCATTGCTGGTATCGCGGACTTTCTGGGGTCATCCCCGAGCGGGTGAGGTACCGGCCGAGGGTCCGGTCGTTGTCGGTGACGTCGACACCATCGACGTCACCGGAGTCGGTAGCACGAGCGTTGCCGGCTACACGGCGGGGGCGCCCGACGATCTGCTATCGGATATGAGGGCGCTTCTCCTTACCGGTATCCGGCCCCCCGATAAGCGCATGGACCGGTTTGTGGCTGTCGAGTCACCCTTAGGCCGGTACTGGCGGTACCAACCGTAAGGGCGGCTAGTGCGCGGGATTGCTTTTGAGGATAGCGGCGACGCGCGCCGACGCAAAGATAGGACGGGCAATCAATCCCCGCACCTAGCAAAGGCGAGGTGCCGCAGGGGGCGGATTCGGTGTTTCGCTAATGCTTATTCTGGTGAGTTACGGGCTATCGCTCCATCCTATGTGCCAACGGAAAGGGATCGGGACGCCGGTGATGCCACCAGGGGTGAAGTAGCCGCGAGGGACTAGAAGCGGTGGACCCACCCGACGTCGATGACGTCAATCTCCGGCGAGAGCGTGTTCTGCCCGGCAGGAAGCGCTGAAAATGTCTTGTCGTCGAAATCGATGCGGCGGTAGCCGCCGTAGAGCGTGATGTCCCTGTTCCAGACGAACTCCACGCCACCGCCGTAGGTCCAACCGCTTAGCGTTTCGCTGCTCGATGCCCCACTGACATTATTGGAGACCTTGAGATCTCCATAAGCATACCCGGCCGTCGCATAGGGCAGGAAGCGACCGATGCCGTAGCCCAGGCGGCCGCGCACCGTTCCGTAGTAGCGCAGCTCGGATTTGAACGCGCCACTACCGGCACCCCGGCCGTCGCCATTGGCGAAGGAGTAATAGCCATCCGTGATGACGCCGAGCAGTACACCGCTGAACTGGTAGTCGTAGCCGGCCCGGCCGCCGATCGCGAAGCCGCTGGGGTCCTCCAGCAGGGCGCCGCCGGTGCCGCCTAGCTTCACCTCGTCGTTGATGCTCAAGTCGGGTGAAAGGATGAAGCCGGTACGATTGATCGCACCGAGCTGGGCATCGGAGGCGTATGTCAGGCTCGGGAGGCGGAGCCAATCATCCGCCAGAGCTTCGGTCGTTCCGCCAGCGGCGACGATGAGCCCCGAGAGCAAAACGAACGCGAAATCAAGACGCCCGAACCTACTCAATGCACGCCCCTCAACTTGATCGGGCGCATCATAGAGGCCCCGGGTATGGATGTCCGGTGCAAACCTGCATCAATTGCGGGCAAATTCTGTTGGCCAGAATGACTCAGCCGGTCAGCGAAGGCAGCGGGTAGCTGGAACAGGGAAGCAGTGCGCAGGCTTGAGGAGTTCAACGGCCATGCGCCTGCGTCCATCCCTGGCTTCAGTGCCGCGTCTTCGAAGGCTCTGCAAGGTCCGCCGCGACCTCGGCCGCTAAGAGCGCCTCTGCCTCGGCTGCCCTGTTTCCCAGCTCCTGTAGCTCTTTCACGTAGTCCTCGTGGGTCCGCAGGCCGAGGCTGCCGTTTAGCTCTGTCGTGGAGAGCCTGGGCCGCTCGTACGGGATAGCGGCCTTCGCAGCGTCGAGACGACGTTCGGTCTTTGTACACTGAGACTAGGCGTGGCTGTCGCCTTCGAAGGCATTGGAGATCAGCGCCTCGAGCTTTCTCGCGGCCTCCTGCGCGGCCGCTTCGCGCTCCTGCGTGCGCTTGTTAGGCGTGCCTTTCTGACGGCCGCCGTACCGTTGTCCCTTGGGAACAGGCATGAGCTATCTCGAGCTATTTTCGCTCGATCCCCTCGTTACGCTCGCGCCCAGGCTCTACTTCACACATCTCCCACCCGCGTACAATTCATTGCCTCGCTACGGAATCCTCGGACATGGTACGCGATACCATTGGGCACGGACCTTGCTGCCGTTCGACCACCGCGTTAAAAGTCGGTTAGAACGACCGCAGAAATTTTTCAACTCTCACTTTTTCGAAGACGGGGGCTCAGGTGGACGGACAGCCATCAGGCGGGACCGCACCCGACAAAAGCGCGCTTAACGTCTTCATTTCGTATTCCAGACGCGACAGTGAGATCGCTGACGCCATTGCCGATGCGTTATCCAAGCGCGGCTTCAACATAACCATCGATCGCCGCAATCTGCCGTTTGGCGAAAAATGGCAGGCCGAGCTTGCCGACTTCATTCGCAGCTCCGATAGCGTGATCTGGCTGATCAGCGAGCCATCAATCAAATCTGACTGGGTCAACTGGGAACTCGACGAGGTTGCTCGCCGCAACAAACGGTTGATCCCCGTCGTCGTCGGCGAGGTGGAGCGCGACAAGCTTCCACGCCAGCTGGGCGAAATCCACTTGCTGCCGGCAACCGGTAACTTCAACTCGGCTGCACATCTGGAGACCTTGGTTCAAGTCTTGGAGACGGACAGGTCTTGGATCAAGGAGGGATCGCGTCTCGCTGATCGCGCTCAGGAATGGCTCGCTCGCGACCGCGGGCCAGGTCTACTGCTGCGCGGCGCGGCCCTCGCCTCGGCAGAACGTTGGAAAGATCGACGTCCTCCCAAGGCTCCGCCTCCGGCACAGGAGGTCATGGACTTGATTCTCGCCAGCCGACGGGGCGCCACCCAACGCCAGCGCTGGTGGGTCGCCGGCAGCCTTGTTGTGGCGATTGGCGCACTTGGATTGGCTGCCATCGCCTACACTCAGCGAGTTCAGTCGACGCGAAATGAGATGCGCGCCCTGCAAAATTCCGCAGAGGCGAAGATTGAGCTTGCTCGTGCTTTTATGTCGGGCGGAAATCCGCCCGCGGCCGTTGATCCGGCGCTCAACGCCATCGAAACTTTGCAGTCGATTTCTGCACCGACAACGCCAGCTGAGGCAGTGCTGTACGAGCTCTTTTGGACGAAAGAGCTGCCACTCCAGTTGCTGACACTCGACGCCAAGACATTAGGCTTCGATGTCTCTGCAGGCGGGACTCGCCGCCCGTGCAACGAAAGACGGTGGCGAAGCATTTTGCCTCATATCCGGCCCCGGCGACGAGCCGGAGAACTCCAAGCCGAAAGAGCATTGCCTCAAGTGGTCTGGTACGAGAACTCGTCCCAACGAACGAGACAGTCCCCTCCGAGCCGCAATTCGTTGAAGCGGCAAGCATCGATGCCGAGAACCTGAAAACCGATACCGGAAGCATCTCGTTCTCTCTCGGGGCGCACGTCCACCGGGTCTCGATCGAAAAGCCCGACTTACTCCTTCTCCACGTATGCCAAGAGCGGTGGGTGATAATTCAATACACCTTGCCCAACGCTAGACTCTCACAAGACTATTCTTTACGACGCGAAAACCCAGACCCAACGCGCGATCGATGCTCCTCTGGCAGCGAACGGCCAGACGCCATATTGCCACCGACGCCTGCCATACATTTCCGTTAGCGGTCGAGGTGGCCCTATTGCACTTTTTGATGCCGCGTCTGGCGAGTCCCGGGTGAGTGACTTCGCCAGCCTCGTTACCTTCCGCCACGGGTTTGAAGATCCGAACTACCAGTTTTCTCTAAGCCCCGACGGCGCGATCGTTCTCTTCTCTGGAGCCGAAGTAACTGGGACGGCGGGCTCTACGCGCAAAATTTTTCAACCCACGCTGTACTCCCTGACTACAGGGGGCCGACTGGCGGTGTACGAAGGGCACAACAAGGTGCTGAGGACTGCTGCTCTTTCCTCATCAGGATCGCTGGCCGCAACCCTGACCGATGAAGGAGAACTGCGGATTTGGGACGTTCGGAGGTCGATCGCGCGTGACAAACTAAATAGCGATACCGCAGTCCCGCCCTGTGCATACAAGGAGCCATTCGCCTCCGCTGACGTCGACTTCTTCGACTCAAACAGCGACACTTCAAGTTGCTTGTTGGACCCCAATCCCAGCTATCTTAACGTCCTCGCAGCAAGTCCGAGTTCGCAATCGGTCTTCGTTCTACAAAAGACTGACTCCGACGTTGAAATCCTGCGTGTTGGAGTGAACGGCACGGTCGCACAGCGGGCAAAGTTAGCTGCGAAGCTCGATGACGATGCATTGTCATTCGCAACTCGAGATCGGAATTCGCTTCTGGTCCTCGAAAGCGACGGCAGGCTGCAAGTCGTCTCGCTGACTGATCTTGGGAAGATTGCTGACACCTATCCAGCAAAGGTATCTTCAGTCTCGCGGCTGTCCGGCGGCAACACGGACGAGTTCCTGATCGCGGACGAAAAAGGAGACCTCCGAACAATCAATGTCAAAGACAACAAGATTTTGGTGGCAACGCTCGTCCGTAAACCCGTCCTCGATACGTTCGAGGCGCTGGTCAAGCGAGGCAATGAAGTCGAAGGGCTCGCACTCACGAACGAGGAGGCACGCGGCCGCTATTTCTCGCGCCGAGATTTGATTGTTTACTGTGCCGACCGCGGGTCTACCTGGACGTACAACCCGGTGTGCATGGTTCTGTCGTCCGCCGAAGCCGACAAATCAACCGACAGGCTTTGCCTTGCAGGCCGCTTCAAGGGTAATGCACTGTTTTGTCTTTCCGCCGATCGCAAAAGGCTAGAGGCGTTCGACTTCGCGAAAAAGAGATGGCTAACGATCTCCGACGACGACTTTGCCGAACCCGCGCATCGTATCATCGACAAAGTCGAAATAACCGCGCGACCTTTCAAGCAATGCGCAAACCGCGTTGTCGTGACCTACCACGAACACATAAACGGAGGTGGCGGGATCGAGTCTCCGGGCGCTCTTGTGTTCGATATGACCACCGGCAAAGCGCTTATGCGATTACAGGCTGCTCCGGCCGATGCTGATCCGGGATTTTGCCAACTGGAGGACCTGCTTGCCTACGCTCGCAAGGCCCAGAAAACGACGACATCAACTGTCGATGATACAAGTGCGCCGGCATATTCAGCTAGCAACGAAAGTTCGGAACCGATAGCGCGTAAGCCGAGCCCGGAGTCGGGCACCCCGACGCAGGCTGAGGCAGAGGTTGGGCTAGACGAAAAGCTTCGTCAGTATATAGAAACGACTTTGTTGACCGATCGTGAGCGATATGCTGCCACGGTGGACTACTACGACCACGGCACAGTCTCGAGAGAATTCGTTCAAAAAGACAAGGAGGCCTACGCGAAACGGTGGCCCGCGCGCAAGTACCAGCTTCTCTCTGAGGGTTTTGTTGTTAGTCCGCAGGCCAATGGGGACGTTGGCGTAGAGTTTCGATACTCGTTCCAAGTTTCAAACACCAAAGTCACACGGAACGGATCTGGTGCCGCACGGGTGACGCTGCGACCTGACGCAGAGGACTATGAAGTCTTAAGCGCCAAGGAGAACGTTCAAACTGGCGCAGTTAAACCTCGTTAGGCCGTCGCCCTTCTTTGTCATCCGCAATCCGCACTCACGTCGGCAAGACCAACTCGCATGTAGGCAGCAGCAGTTTCGCGCCGGCCGAGCGCGCTCGCACTAGCGCGGGAACTAGCCATTGGTAGCGCCTTAGCTGCGCCGCCTCAGTGAGCTGGAAGCTCGTGGCAGAGCGGCAACGCGGCTATTGCTGCCGCATCCCGCTCCTCGTTCGACCTCGTTTCATTGCGCATGATGGCAAGCAGCTCATCGCGGCGCTTGGCCTGAGGCGATCCTTGCGGCAATTCCCGTAATTTCATCGCGACACTCCTGGTATCTCGTGTGCAGATTCTAGCAGTGGCTCACAAGCTTCCGCTAGTGCGGCGGCGTAGCCGAGTGGATGCCGCGTCAGCCCGTTTAAGTGCGCTACGGCTCCGGCCAGCAATGTGCCTTGAGAGTTCTGGTCGTTCGCATGGCAACGGTGATCAAGCTGCAGGGACCATCGCGACCACGCTCCCGCTTTGGTCTACGATTTCGAGCCAGAGTTCGTCGAGCGCATCCTCGAGCATGATCTCGGCCCGCGCTTGTTCAGCATCCGCAATGGCGTCGTCCAACGCCGAAAGCTCGAGCCCGATCGTATCTCGCTCGATCGTCTCACCCAAATGGACGTGGAAGAAATATCGGGGCATGGGTAGAACCCCCGGGATGCGCCGAGGTTGGCAACGTTTGAAACCTAGCCCGAAGCCGGATGCATTCTAGTCAATCTCTGTTTCAGATTTACAAGAGAACCGGATTGCCACCTTGGAACAAGCGGGTCATCGGGAGCCCTATACCTAAGGTTCGCGGGGAAGCGCCGTGCCAAAGGAATGAGCGCGCGGCCGCCAGATATGGCGTTACGAACGATTGCCGGCGAACTGGTTAGTAATGTAGGCGACTTCCGTCCGGTTGGTCGCATTGAGCCGCTTCATGATGTTGCGGAGGTGAACCTTTACGGTGCTCACCCGCATGTTCAGTTCGTAAGCAATGATTTTGTTTGGCTTGCCGAGGCACACAGCCGCGACGACTTCCGCCTGTCGCGGCGTGAAATCTTTCTGGCTGGGGGGATTGGAGAGGAGAGACGGCGGCCGACTCTGCTTGTCTCGTTATGAAGCAGCTGGGCGGCACAAACTGACCACCTGCTTGAACTAAGCGAAGGGCTTCAATCGCCACGTCGATGGACATGCTTGTCGAAATATAGCCGTGCGCCCCTGACCGCAGAATGTTCATGACCTGCGGCAGCTCTTCTCCATCGGAAAGCACGACGATTGGAGTTCCATCCAGCACTTGCGTTGCGCGCCTCAGTACGTGCTGAGCGTCGCCGCTGTTTGGGCCTCCGGCAGAGCTGACGAGAATAACGGCGGCATTGTTAGCTTTGGCAAGTTCCAAGCCCTCGTCCACGTTAGCCGTCGCAATGACTTCAAAACCGGCTCTCCCCAATAAGCCCTGTGCGATAAGGTCGCGAATAAACGGGCGTCTCTCGACGACGATAGCGATGAATGATCGTTGGTTTCTGTTGCTTGGTCGCCCTACGGCGTTCGCTCTAGTTTGCTGCTCGCGTTCCAATACAACGCCATTAAGCCCACGCTTCATGATTGGCGTTCCTGCTTCAGGTCTGCATCTGCAATTGCCGCAGCCACGCATATGTCGTGCCAGACGGCTTGATCACTGGGGAAGCGATCGGCCAACCGGCGGGCAACGGGTGCGCTTTGAGCAGGTTCAGTGGCATGAAAGACGATTAATCAGGTTCCTCGAGCGGGCCCGGTTCGTTTGGCCGCGCGGCTTGATGCTCTTCCGACAACATCTCGGGCGCGAATTCCATCTCATGAAGCACGCCGCCAGCATCGATCCATTGGCAAAAGACCTGGCCGGCGTGCGTGATCGCCTTGACCCTCATAGGCGGGCTGCCGGAGTTCAACAGGACGATGTTGCCAACCATGAGCGGCATGGAGCCTCGCTTCATTGCCGAGCCGGCTTCTCAAAGTCGCTGCGACCCATGTTTCGGAAGAACGTGTACCAGTACCAGAGGAGCAGGATCGGTGCGCCGATGTCGTAGACCGCGTCAAGTCCGGGGATCGGCTCGATAGGGATTGCGAGCGCTCCGGCGGCGGCCGTTGCGCCGACGCGGTAGCTCAAGGCAGTTAGTGTGCGCTTCAGCGGGTTATCGGCGGGCAACAGCGAGATGATTACGACCAGCGCAACGAGCAGCAACGCCATGAAGCCAACGAAAATCAGAAGGTCGCGAAAGATTTCCTCAATCGTTGCCCACGTGCTCGTGTCCATTGTGCGCTCACTTCCTGTTGCTAGGTGCCTTCTTCATGGATTTGGCTTCGATGAGAGCAGCTTGCGCTAGCCGGAGCCTAA
>CAWFOR010000017.1:0-15588 GCA_963817485.1 uncultured Alphaproteobacteria bacterium
CGGAGCTTGCGGGCAGCCGCGGCGAGAGTGTTGAGCTGATCCAACTGCGAGGCAGCCGGAAGAAGCATCAGGAACACGATGTCGACCGGGCCTCCATCGATCGCCGCAAAGTCGATGGGAATCTTCAGTCGCGCCAGCAATCCAAAGGGCTTCTTGATTTCGCGCAGGCGGGCATGCGGGATCGCGACGCCGCCACCTATCCCGGTGGAGCCGAGCTCGTCGCGCTTCCCGACTGCGTTGGCGACAACGTCGCTGTCGAGCTTCAACTCGGCGGCGGCACGGCGCGCCAGGTCGCTGAGCAACGCGGCTTTGCCGGACGCTGGCACGTCGATCACCACGTTTGACGTGGTGAGGAAGTCTTTGATCTGCATCGGCGGTCCGCGTCTCTCTTTGTATTGTCGTTTGTATTGTCGTGCCGAATTCTCAAGCTGGGCTCAATCGGGGGCACGTAGCCGGTATCCGATGCCGGTCTCGGTTAAAATGTAGTGAGGCCGCTCGGGATCGGGCTCGATGCGTTGCCGTAGCTGCCGCACGTAAACTCGCAGGTGCTGGGGATCGACCATCTCGTCCCAAAGCTCGCCGATCAGGAACTTATGGGTAAGCACCTTGCCCGCATGCTGCACGAGCAGCCGCAACAGATCGTACTCCTTGGGCGAGAGCTTCACCTCCTTGTCGCCGACCTTGACGATGCGGCGCACCAGATCGACGCTGAGCTCATCCACGTGAAAGACCGGCCGCTCCCCGTGCACTTGCAATTGGTGTCGCAGCGCGGCGCGCATGCGGGCAAGAAGCTCGTCCATGCCGAACGGCTTCGTCACGTAGTCGTCGGCGCCAAGATCCAAGGCCGCGACCTTGCCAGCCTCGTCGCCGCGACTGGAGAGCACCACGACCGGCAGGCCCTCTTGGCGGTGACGTATCCGGCGCAGGAGCTCCAATCCGTCAATGTCGGGGAGGCCAAGATCGAGGATGACGAGATTTGGTTTCTCGTCGAGCAGCTCGAGCGCCGTCTTGCCATTGGGCGCGTCGATCACCTCATAGCCTTGGGCCGAGAGCCCCATCCGCAAGAGCTTGCGGATCGGCGGCTCGTCGTCGACCACCAGGACTTTGATCCGAGCGGCACTCATTCGGTGGTATCCACGAATTCGCCCTGCGCCGGCACCGGTAGTCTGATCGTGAAGACGGCGCCGGTGCGGTCCGCGCGATTGGCGGCCGCAATCGTGCCGTCCATCGCCTCCACGAACCCTCGCGAGATCGCGAGCCCCAGGCCCGTTCCGGCTCGCACGTGGTCACCCTTTTGCACGCGGTAGAACTTGTCGAAGATGCGCTCGAGATCGCCAGGCGGAATACCGGGCCCTTCATCGACAACCTGCAGATAAACGGCTTCCGGATCCTTCCAGCCTTCAACGCGGATCGGTGTCCCTGCCGGCGCATACTTTGCCGCGTTGTCGAGCAGGTTGAAGAGAACCTGCTCGAGCAGGACAGGGTCAACCTGCACCATCGGCAGACCGGGTTGCAGCTGCCGTCTCGATTGTGTGCTGAGCCAGGATCTTGCTCGCGCGCTTCAGGGCCGTGCTCACGATGTCGGCCGGATCATGCATGGCGCTCTTGGGAGCAACGGCACCGGCTTCCAGCTTGGTCATGTCGAGCAGGTTCGCAATGAACCGGTTAAGACGCTCTGACTCGTCGACGATCGTGGACAAAAGATCGGCGCGTTCCTCCGCGCTGAGCTTATCGGCAAGCTCACGCAAGGCGCTCGCGGCTCCGAGGATGGCGGACAGCGGCGTCCGCAGGTCATGCGAGAGCGACGTCAGGAGAGCTGCGCGCAGTCTTTCCGTTTCGACGGTGCGCTTGGCCCTGTCCACGTCCTCGACGAGGTGCACCCGCTCGATGGCCAACGCCGCCTGGTCGATCAGCGCGTCGAACAGCCGCCGCTGGTCCGGCGTCAGCAACGGACCCGGCTTATCGCTGTCGATGCCAACGACGCCGACGGTCGACCGGCCGGTTCGCATGGGCAGGAACAGTCGCTGCGCGCCGGGGAGCGTATCGGCTCCCCGCCCCGCGGCACGATCGTTGTGCCAAGCCCAGTTGGCCGCCGCCAGGTCGGACTGGTCGAGCGTATCCTCCGGAGGATAGCCCGCCTTGACGGCGATCCAGCCATTCTCGGGAAGCAGCAGCACGACGCGCACCTTGAGCATGGAGGCGATCTGGAATGCCGTCGCCCAGAGCACGTCGTCGAGCGTCCCGGTGCCGGCGAGCTTGCGGCTGAAGGCATAGAGCGCCTCGGTCGTGCTCGCGCGCGTGGCGGCAATGACCGCCTGACTGCGCATGCGCGCAGCGATATTGGAGACGATGACGGCAACGACCGTGAACGTCACGAACGCCGCCACGTTGGTCGGGTCGGTGATCGTGAACGTATAGATCGGAGGCAGGAAAAAGAAGTTGTAGCAGAGCGATGCCGCAACGCTGGCGACGAGCGAGGGGAGCAAGCCATAACGAACTGCGACGCCGATGATCGCCGTCAAGAACACGAGATCGACGCTCTCGACCCCGATCCAGGGCCGGATGAGCCACGCGACGCCGAGTGCCGCTCCGACGGAGAGCAAAGCCGCGATATAAGGGATCGGGTTGCGCGACGGCTGCTCTTGCGCGGCGCGGACGGACTTCTTCGGGATCAGCTCGCTGCCAAGCTCGTCGCCCGCGATGACCTGCACGCTGATATTGCCGGAGCGCCGCAGAAGATCGTGCACGATGGAGCCGTGCAGGATCTCGAACCATCTCGATCTCTCCGACTTCCCGACGATGATCTGCGTTGCGTTGTTGGCGCGGGCAAATGCCAGGATATCTTCTGCGACACGCCGTGCTCCGCTCGGCACGGTGATCGATTCACCACCGAGCCGCTCGGCGAGGCGCAACGTGTCGGCAATGCGGTCGCGCTCTTCTTCGCTGAGCCGCAGGCTGCGCCGCGTCTCGACGCTGAGCGCCGTCCACTGCGCATGCAGCCGGTCAGCCACGCGCTTGGTGTAGCGCACGAGGCCCGCGGAGCGCGGATCCTCGCTCACGCAGACGAGAAGGCGCTCGCACGCGGCCCACGGACCAGAGATGGCGCGCGACTGCATCTCGGTGAGCAGTTGCTCGTCGACGCGCTCCGCGGTGCGCCGCAGGGCAAGCTCGCGCAGGGCCGTCAAATTGGCCGGAGAGAAGAAGTGCTCGAGCGCACGCTCGGCCTGCTCGGGGATATAGACCTTCCCCTCCTTCAGGCGCTCGATCAGGTCGCCGGGTGTGAGATCGACAAGCTCGACGGCATCCGCCCGGTCGAACACCGAATCCGGCACCGTCTCGCGCACACGCACGCGCGTGATCTGGGCGACGACGTCATTCAGGCTCTCGATGTGCTGGATGTTGACCGTCGTGTAGACGTCGATGCCGTGGTCCAGCAGCTCCTCGACGTCGAGATAGCGCTTTGGATGGCGGCTGCCGGGAGCATTGGTATGCGCCAGCTCGTCGACGAGGACGATCTGCGGGCGCCGCGCGATGATGGCATCGAGGTCCATTTCCTCGAGCGAGCGGCCCTTGTATTCGACCTGCCGTCGGGGGACGATCTCCAGCCCCCGTAGCAGAGCCTTCGTCTCCTTGCGGCCGTGGGTTTCCACAATGCCGACAACGACGTCATACCCGTCCTTCTTGCGGGCGCGCGCCGTTTGCAGCATCTCGTAGGTCTTGCCGACGCCCGGCGCTGCGCCAACGAAAATTCTGAGCTTGCCGGTGCGTCCTTCCTCGCGCCGCGCAGCTTCCAGCAGCGCTTCGGGCGACGGTCGCACTTCGGAGTAGCCTTTTTGCTCTGCCATTCAGCGGCCTCCCACGAGGCCGGGCCAGTATCACTGCGCCGGGGTGCGGTCCAGCGCCAGGTTGAGCGCCAACACGTTAACGCGCGGCTCACCGAGGAGCCCGAAGAGGGGGCTTTCGGTGTGCGCTTGGATGAGTTGGCGCACCCGGTAATCGGGCAGGTTGCGCACTTTCGCGATGCGCGGCACCTGGAAGTAAGCGGCTTCCGGCGAGATATGCGGATCAAGGCCGCTGCCCGAGGTCGTGACCAGATCCTGCGGGACTGCGCTCGAGGGATTTTCCGCCTTCAGCTTATCGACGTCCGACTGCACGCGATCGATGAGCGCCTTGCTGGTCGGCCCCAGGTTGGAGCCCATCGAGTTCACCGCGTTATAGGGCTGCGCCACCGACTTCGACGGGTCCGCCGGATCGGGCCCCGTCGTCGCCGAGGGGCGACCGTGGAAATACTTGTCCGCCGTGAAGCTCTGCCCGACCAGCTCCGATCCGATCACCTTGCCGTCCTGCTCGATGAGGCTGCCCTGGGCCTGATGGGGAAAGATCAGGCCCGCCAGGCCGGTGATCGCCAGCGGATAAGCGAGACCGGTGATCAAGGTCAGAGCGACGATCAACACGATCGCGGGGCGAATTTCCTTCAACATGACCAGGCTCTCCTCAGACGAGGTGCAAGGCATTGACCGTGAGGTCGATGGCCTTGATGCCGATAAATGGAATGATGATGCCGCCGAGGCCGTAGATCAGCAGATTGCGCCGCAGCAGCGGACCGGCGCCGATGGCTCGGAACGCGACGCCCTTGAGCGCCAGCGGGATGAGCGCGATGATGATCAGCGCATTGAAGATGATCGCCGACAGGATCGCGCTCTGCGGAGTCGCCAGGTTCATGATGTTGAGCGTCTGCAGCTGCGGGTAGAAGATGAGGAACATCGCCGGGATGATGGCGAAGTACTTCGCCACGTCGTTGGCGATCGAGAACGTCGTGAGCGCGCCGCGCGTCATCAGGAGCTGCTTGCCGATCTCGACGATCTCGATGAGCTTGGTCGGATTGGAGTCGAGGTCGACCATGTTGCCGGCTTCGCGCGCCGCTTGCGTGCCGGTGTTCATGGCGACGCCGACATCGGCCTGAGCGAGCGCCGGGGCGTCGTTGGTGCCGTCGCCGCACATGGCGACAAGCTTGCCCTTGTCCTGCTCGTCGCGAATGAGGCGCAGCTTGTCCTCGGGCGTCGCCTGGGCAAGGAAGTCGTCGACGCCGGCCTCCGCTGCGATGGCGGCTGCGGTCATCGGGTTGTCGCCCGTGATCATGACGGTGCGGATGCCCATGCGCCGCAGCTCCGCGAAGCGCTCGCGAATGCCGCCTTTGACGATGTCCTTGAGGTGGATCACGCCGAGCAGCCGGCCGTCTTTTGCCACGGCAAGGGGGGTGCCGCCAGACTTCGCAATGACGTCCGCGATGGCGTTGACCTCGCGCACGGTGTCGGCGCTGACGGCTGGCTGCAGGGCGCGCGCGGTTGCGCCCATTGGGTTGCCGACCATCCCCGATGTGCCGAGGTAATTCAGGATGGCGTCGACCGCGCCCTTGCGCACCCACGAGTCGCCGACCTCGACGCCGCTCATGCGGCTCTGGGCCGTGAATGGGATGAATTTGGCGTGCATATCGCCTAAATCGCGGCCGCGGATGCCATACTTCTCCTTGGCAAGCACGACGATCGAGCGGCCTTCCGGAGTCTCGTCGGCAAGCGAGGCCATTTGCGCGGCGTCGGCCAACTCCTGCTCGGTCACGGCGCGCAGCGGTTTGAACTCGGTCGCCTGCCGGTTGCCAAGCGTAATGGTTCCGGTCTTGTCGAGCAGCAGCGTGTCGACGTCGCCCGCTGCCTCGACCGCGCGTCCCGACATCGCCAGCACGTTGAAGCGGACCAAGCGATCCATGCCTGCGATACCGATCGCCGACAGCAACGCGCCGATGGTGGTGGGAATGAGCGTGACGAACAGCGCGACCAGAACGACGACCGAGATCGTGCCGCCGGCATAGGCCGCATAGCTCGGAATGGTGACGGTCGCGAAGACGAAGATGATGGTCAATCCGACGAGCAGGATGTTGAGCGCGATCTCGTTTGGCGTCTTCTGGCGCTCGGCGCCCTCGACCAGCTTGATCATGCGATCGAGAAAGGTCGAGCCGGCCGCCGCCGTGATGCGCACGCGAATCCAATCGGAGAGCACTTGCGTGCCGCCGGTGACGGCGGAGCGGTCACCGCCCGATTCACGGATGACAGGAGCCGACTCGCCCGTGATGGCGGCCTCGTTGACCGAGGCTATGCCCTCGATGACCTCGCCGTCCGACGGAATGGTGTCGCCGGCCTCAACCAGAACCACGTCGCCGACCTTCAGACTGGTGCTCGCGACCAGCTTGAAGTGCTGCCGGTCGGAACCGCTCAGAAGTTTGGCCTGCGTTTCCGTCCTTGTCTTGCGCAGCGCAGCCGCCTGCGCCTTGCCGCGCCCTTCGGCGACGGCTTCGGCGAAGTTGGCAAACAGCACCGTGAACCACAGCCATAGGATGATCTGAAACTCGAAGGCGATGTTGGCGCCTCCGGTGAAGAGGTCCCGGATCAGGATGATGGTGGTGAGCGCCGTGACGATCTCGAGCACGAACATGACCGGGTTCTTGATCAAGGTTCGTGGATCGAGTTTGACGAAGGCCGAGCCGATGGCCGGTACTGCGATCCTGGGATCGAGCAGCGCCGAGCCGGGCATGCGCCTGACGAATAGCTGAGGTTTCCATCGAATTTAGCTCCGAGGTGAATCCGGTCAGAACAAGGTGCCCGCGGTCATCGCGAGTTGTTCGACGATGGGTCCGAGCGCCAGCGCGGGGAAGAAGGTGAGCCCCCCGACGATCACGATCACGCCAACGACCAGACCGACGAAGAGACCGCCCGTGGTCGGGAACGTGCCCGCCGAGGGCGGAACCGACTTTTTGGCTGCGAGCGAGCCGGCGATCGCCATGGCCGGGATGATCATCCAGAAGCGGCCGACGAACATCGCGACGGCACCGGTGATGTTAAAGAACAGCGTGTTGGCCGAGATGCCGGCGAAGGCCGAGCCGTTGTTGCCCGTGCTCGACGTGTAGAGATAGAGCATCTCCGAGAAGCCGTGCGGTCCGGCATTGTTGAGCTGGGACACCGCCTGCGGGTTGATCGCGGCCACCGCCGTCCAGCCGAGGAACATCAGCGGCAGCACCAGGATGGCGAGCATGGCCATCTTGACCTCCTTCGCCTCGATCTTCTTGCCGACGTACTCCGGCGTGCGGCCCACCATCAGGCCGGCGACGAAGATTGCGAGGATGACGAACAGCAGCATGCCGTAGAGGCCGGCGCCGACGCCGCCGACGATGATCTCGCCGAGCTCGATGTTGATCAGTGGCACCATGCCGCCGAGCGCGGTGAAGCTATCGTGCATGGCAGTTGACGGCACCGCAGGAGGCCGCCGTGGTGATGACGGCGAACAGCGCGGAGGCGGCGATGCCGAAGCGGACCTCCTTGCCCTCCATGTTGCCGCCGGTGAGCCCGAGCGCATTGAGGCCGGTCGTGCCCTGGGCTTCGGCCCAGTAGCAGAGCGTGACGCCGGCGATGAACAGCACGCCCATCACGGCGAGGATCGCCCAGCCCTGCCGCTGGTTGCCCACCATGCGACCGAAGACGTTGGTCAGCGCCGCGCCGATCGCAAAGATCGAGATCATCTGCACGAAGTTCGACAGTGCGGTCGGGTTCTCGAAGGGATGCGCGGCGTTGGCGTTGAAGAAGCCGCCGCCGTTGGTGCCGAGCATCTTGATGGCGACCTGCGAGGCGACCGGGCCGACGGCAATCGTCTGCTTGGCGCCCTCGAGCGTCGTCGCGTCGACATAAGGCCCGAGCGTCTGCGGGATGCCCTGCCACACGAGGAACAGCGCATAGACGACGCAGATGGGCAGCAGGATGTAGAGCGTGCAGCGGGTGATATCGACCCAGAAGTTGCCGACGGTCTTTGCCGAGGCCCGCGCAAACCCGCGGATCATCGCCACCGCGAGCACGATGCCCGTGGCTGCGGACAGAAAGTTTTGGTGCGTGAGGCCGAGCATCTGCACGAGGTAGGACAGCGTGCTCTCGCCGCCGTAGTTCTGCCAGTTGGTGTTGGTGATGAAGCTGATGGCGGTGTTGAAGGAGAGGTCCGGCGCCACGGCCGACATGCCGGCCGGATTGTAGGGCAGCGCGCCTTGCACGCGCAGCAGGACGTAGAGGATGAGGAAGCCCGCCGACATGGAAGAACAGCATCGCCACCGTATAGGTGAGCCAATGCTGCTCGCGCTTGGGATCAACACCACCCAGCATGTAGAGGCCGGATTCGATCGGCACCAGCACCGGGCTGAAGAGCGTGCGCTCGCCGTTGAAGACGCGCGTCATGTAGCCGCCGAGCGGCTTCACCAACGCGACGACGATCGCGCAGTAAAGAAGGATCTGAATCCAGCCTATAAGCGTCATTGGTCGCCTCTTGAAATTAGCTTCAGCGCGCCACGCGGGCGGCTGGCCGTGTTCGTTCAGCCTGGAAGCCCTAGAACCGCTCGGGCCGCAGCAGGGCGTAGACGAGGTAGATGAGGAGGATCGCGGTCACGAGGCCGCCGAGGGCATAGTCAAAGGTCATGGCACTCTCCTCAAAGACGGTCGCAGCCGAACGCGTACATTACCGACACGGCAAAAAAGCCGAGGCCGAGGGCCAGCAAGATCACGTCCAACATGGGTTGCTCCTCGCGGTAAGCGATTGAGTGCTAAGCGAGCAGCTTCCCGCTACGTGCCGACCGCATTGACCGCCAGTCAATACGGCGAGAACGACGTTCTCTGGTGCGCGCGGGGATACTTGTCCAGCGTCGGCATAAGAAATCGAGAGGGGTGGCGAGGCTTTCTCATAAAGATCCCATAAAGATCGCAGGGCCGCGCGACGGGTGAGGTTCAAGGAGAACCCGAAGATTCAATCACTAACGTGGACTTAAAGGGGTCGACCCTCTTCAGTGCGCCTGCGATTTTCGCGGGACTTCCGCTCGGGCCTGCCCTTATTTTTCCCTTATGAGAACGTGCGTCCAACCCTCTCGAATTTATATGCGGGGATCGTGATCTTACTCATCTCGAAGACGCACGAGAGGAGTTCGAACATGATCCTCATCGCAACAGTGCGAGCCGGCGCGGGTAGCGACGCCAAGCGGAGGGCAAAGTCAAACACGCTCCCTTGCCCAGTCCAACGCGGCTCTACCGACAGTATCCCTGGAATCTTCCGGCCCCTCGTCATCTCCCGGATGAATCGGGCCGAGATCGAAATTGAGCACCTCATACGCGAAAAGGCGCTGAAGAAATGAACCCTGCAGAGCAACGCAACCGCGTGGCGGCGGCGCGCGCAGAGACGAGTAGGCCGCAGCGTTTCCTCGTAGGCAGAAGCCGTGCGGGGCATTGGGTTGCCCGCGACGAGCAGGGTTGCTGCGGCGGACTATTCGCAAGTCACGCCGATGCCTTGCATTTTGCCCGTCGCGAAGTAGGCGACAAGCCGTGCGCGGTCGTGCTCGTGACGGAACCGCTCGAGCTCTTCGTGGGACCTGGGGCCTGCGTGGTAGCAAATGAAAATCCAATGGATGACGCAAGCGCACGCACCCGTCGCGTCAATGCTGGACCCGTCAGGCTCTGGGCTCAGGGCGATATATTGATCGAGCAAGTCGAAGATGGTCCCGTCCCGAGCCAAACAATTCGGCCGTCAATTGCTGGCTCCGTGCTCGTCGCTGAAGGCGAAGCACCCGGGCATCGGCACCGGATCTTTGGTCCCGTGACCATGTACCACGATGTTGCGCAGAACCGCTCGATGCCAAGCGAACTTTATGTCGCGCATCTGCACGTAAGCGGCCAGCGTGCCCGCCTGGAGCACGAGGAGCACGCACCCATCATACTCGAACAGGGCACCTATCTCGTTCGCCGGCAGCGCCAGTTGGAGCCGACCGACGTCGATGGTCAGGAAGACTTTGTTCTGATCGAGGATTGACGCCATGATCAAGCGAGACCTCACTCCGACAGACGCCCTTGCCGGCTACCTCGTTCGTTGGGAAACTGCGCACCTTTCATGCGAGCCCGCGCAGCGACCGACTGCTGAACACGGCATTCGGGCGGTCTACGCGGCGGCTGGATTTCCGACACCCAGAATTGTTTGGTGCCGCAGTCCGATCGAGATTGCCCAAGAGATCGCCGCAGCCAAGCTGCGCCATGCCATTGGGCGGAACGTCAAGACGGATGTCTTCGACGAAGTCAAACGCAGGGTTGAGGTGCTCGTCGAGGTCTTTTGCAAGGAAACGCTGACCGCTGCAGCGGAACTGCCTAACGCCAACTCGAGCAATGCAGCCGTGGCGGATTACAATCGGTTCCTCAGCGTTTGCAGCGGGATGAGCGAAATCGTCGACGCGGCAGCAACCGAATGCCTTTCCCAATTCTCCGTCCGCACGCGACACGCGCTCATGAGGCTGCACGGAGCCCCGCGACTTCTGCCCCGGTACAAGTTTGCGGAGGCGGCCGCCGGGCCGCTTGATCTCGCCACCCTCGGCGTATTCGAATACCTTTACGAGGTCGCCCAATGGGAGGAGCTGATCGCGCCGCTGCGTGGTTGGTGGGCGATAGCCAAGAGTGCAGGATGGGTGGTGCCGCATGAGCACGTATGTTGGATCTCGGAGCGTCCCGATTGGCTGCGCCACGACGCGAAAGGGCATCTCCATTGTGTTGATGGTCCCGCGCTGCGCTATCCCGACGGTTGGTCGGCCTATTGCTGGAAGGGTGTGAGGGTAGATCCGTCGTACCTCGAAGATCCCGAGCAAATCACGCTTTCAACGATCGATGCGATCATCGATCCGGTCGAGCGCAATTGCCTGATCGACATCATGACGCCCGAACGATTCATCCAATGCGGAGGCGCTTCGCGCGTCTGCGCGGACGAGACCGGCGTGCTCTGGCGCAGAAATTGGACCCACCGCGGGTCGACCATTGGAAGGTGGGCCGCCGTAGAGGTTATGAATGCAACACCAGAGCCCGACGGCTCGCGCAGACATTACTTTCTTCGCGTCCCTGCGCGCGTGCGCACGCCGCGAGAGGCGGTAGCGTGGACCTATGGGTTGACGCCGGAGCGGTACGCTGGCCTCGAACTTAGGACCTAGGTGGCCGCGCGGGCCATCTGTGACATGACGATGTTCGCATCCGCCGGCGTTTATACCGCCCCTATGACTCTCTCTGTCCCGGCCTCTCAATTCTTTATGCCCTCCCAACGATATTTGAGACAGCGAGATCGACAGCCATTATGGCGGTTGAAGTAAAGGAACAAGCTCATGACTGACTATGAGATAGGCCGAAAAGCACGGCGTGACGGCGAACCGCTGGAAGCAAACCCATACTGGGGTTGGTTTCGGCGAGCCGCTTGGGAGCGCGGCTGGACTGAGCAGAACCGAGCACACGCCGCGACTGCAAAGCAACTAGTTCCGCCCACCACTCTATCAACGAAGAAACTGGCCTCAGCCTAGGAGCCGGGCTTGCCGGCGGCCACATCAAACGCCGCGGCTCGAGTCTTTTATTGCGCACTTATAAAATAGCGCCGCCCTCTACATAGAGTTCCTATGCCTCGCTGTGCACAATGAACCAGCCGCTGGGAACGGCTGCGCGGACACCCTTTGCCAAGCTGCGAGAAACCGAGATGCCCGACTTCAATGACCTTTGGATCTGGCTGACTGCGCTCAAGTCGTCGATCCCTTTCGTCGCAGCGGTGACCATCTTGTTCGCTGGGTTGCTGGCGAGCGGCGTCGATTGGATTGAACATTACTTGACCGCGGATCAGCACGAGCGTGGCCCCGATGTTCATCCTGCCGTGCTGCAGCAGCATGGCCGCGTCGCGGCCATGCCAAGGCCGCTGAAATCCAAGCTAGAAGCCTGATTTTCCGCAGCGGTAAGGCCTGCAATGCTCCACTTTTCGCGACTGAAGACGGCGCTGATCATCGGGGTTTGCCTCGTTGGATCGCTGTTGGCGGTTCCCAACTTCATCAAGCCCGGCGTGCTGCCCTCCTGGATCCCGCAGCCGCGGGTCAACTTGGGGCTCGACCTGCAGGGTGGGTCGTATCTTCTTCTCGAGGTGGACCTGAAGACCGTCCTCAAGGAGCGACTGGCCGAGCTCCGCTCCGAAATCGTCCAGGCGCTGGTCATGGCGCGCGTGCCACACCACGGCGTAACCGTACGCGACCAGAGCGTAAGCATTGATCTCTCAGACGCTGATATGGCCGCTGCGCGCAAGGCTCTAGCCGATGTCCTGGCAAGCCGAACGGCGATGAGCGCGCCACTATACGTTGAGACCGTCGATGGCTCGCGTCTCAACTTGACGCTTTCCGCGGCCGCCCTTGCGGATATTGAATCGAAGACGATCGAGCAATCGGTATCGATCGTGCGCCGCCGGATCGACGAGACCGGCGTCAACGAGCCCGTCGTCGCCCGCCGCGGCCACGATCGCATTCTCGTCGAGCTGCCGGGTGTCTCCGACCCCGACCGCATCAAGCGGTTGCTCGGGTCCACGGCTAAGATGACCTTCCGCCTCGTTGCCCCGCCAGGGTCGCAGACCGGCGCCGAAACAGAGGTATTGCCCTATGCCGAAAGTGGACGCGCTGCGGAGCGCCTCAGCGTCTTCCGTAAGGTTGAGGTCGATGGGGCGAACCTGACGAATGCAAGCGCCGGGCAAGATTCGCGTACTGGTGAATGGGTCGTCCATTTCACGCTTGACCGCGTCGGCGCCCGACGCTTTGCCGACATCAGCACGCGCCATGTGGGAGAGCCGTTCGCCATCGTGCTCGACAACAAAGTGATCAGCGCGCCGGTCATCCGTGAGCCGATCATCGGCGGGCAAGGCCAGATCAGCGGCAACTTCACGGTGGAAGGCGCCAACGACCTTGCCGTGCTGTTGCGAGCAGGCGCGCTGCCGGCACCGCTGAATGTCATTGAAGAGCGCACGATTGGACCGGGCCTAGGTGCCGACTCGATCCATGCGGGACTGCTGGCGATAGCCGCCGGCTTCATTTTTGTGGTCGGCTTCATCGTCGCGACCTACGGACTCTTCGGCGTCTTCGCCGCGGTCGCGCTTATTGCAAATCTAGCGCTCACGCTCGCGGGACTATCGATACTTGGAGCTACCCTGACGCTTCCTGGCATTGCCGGCATTCTGCTCGCACTCGGCATGGCCGTCGACGCCAACATCCTCATCAACGAGCGGGCCCGCGAGGAGGCACGCAAGACCAACGCCGTCGTTACCGCGCTCGAGTCGGGCTTCCGTCGCGCTTACCGAACGATACTCGATGCAAACATAACGACGCTGATCAAGATGCTGATCCTGTTTGTTGTCGCCACCGGGGCCATTCGCGGCTTTGCTATCACCATCAGCATGGGCATTCTCATTTCAATGTTTACCGCCATCGTGCTCGTGCGATTGCTCATCTCCCAATGGCTGCGGCTCGAGCGCCCCAAGTCCCTCCACATCGGCACGCGCTGGCATGTATTCCCCGAGGGAACGACGATCCCCTTCATGCGCGCTCGCTACTCTGGCCTCATTGTGTCCGCGGTGCTGAGCCTTGCTTCAATCGCGCTTGCCATCTATCCCGGCCTGCGCATGGGGGTGGAGTTCGCCGGCGGCATCGTCATCGAGGCGCGTGCGCAGGCGCCCGTCGATGCCGCGGCATTACGCACCAAGCTAGGGTCCATTGGGCTTGGCCCTGTGCAAGTTCAGGAATTCGGCTCTGCGAACGACGTGCTGTTGCGGTTCGAGCAACCAGCCGGTGCAGGAGAGGCTCAGCAGACGGCAATTGCCAAGGCCCGTGCGGCGACGCAAGAGGCGCTGCCGGGCGCCGAATTCCGACGCGTCGAGGCCCTCGGCCCGACCGTTGGTAGCGAACTACTGCATGATGGTCTCTCGGCCTTGGCCTGGGCTGCGATCGCCATGTTCGTCTACATCGCCTTCCGCTTCGAGTGGCCTTTTGCCGTCGGGGCTATCGCGACGATGTTCCTCGACCTGACAAAGACTGTGGGCTTCTTTGCCTTGACGGGCTTTGAGTTCAATCTCACGTCGATAGCGGCGATCCTCACGATCATGGGCTTCTCGATCAACGACAAGATCGTCGTCTATGACCGCGTGCGCGAAAATCTAACCCGCTACAAGAAGAAGCCGCTGCGTGAGCTCATCGACCTCAGCATCAACGAGACGCTCACGCGCACCATCGGAACCTCCGTAGCGCTGTTCCTCGCCATAGCTCCTTTGGCACTGTTCGGCGGCCCGGCGCTGCGCGAGTTTGCAATTGTGCTTCTGTTTGGCCTTCTGCTCGCCACCAGCTCATCGATTTTCATCGCCGCTCCGATTCTTCTCAATCTCGGCGAGCGGCGGTTGCGACGGGACAAGGTGGTCGGGACCTCTCAACTCGAGACGAAGAGAAGGGAAGGCCGCGCCAGGTTGGCGCAAAGCTGACGTGGACATCGAGGGAGACACCACCCTTGCAGAACCGAAGTGCGGCCTCGCACCGGAGCGTTTGTGGTCACACCGGGCTGAATGATTGGGGTTTGCAAGTCCCGCCCGCATATCATTCGGTCGCCGACGCGAACCAACTGCCACGCCGCCCAAGTCTGATTGCAGTCGGCATTGCCCTCCTGCTTTCGCTTGCGTCGGGAATAGTCGTCTCCGGGATTATCCTGTTCTTCTATGATTCGTTTGTTTGGCTCTTCATCTAGTGGTCAATCAATAGGACATCTGGGGAGCCCAATGACAGCCGCCCCTGTGATAGCCAAAACGTCCCCGCGGACTCTTGGCAAGCGAGGCAAGAGGCAAAAGCATAGCGGCAAAGAGATCAGCGCAGGACGAAACGCGCAAACTTTACGTGGCATTCAATTGCGGGCCATCGCCATTGGTGGCCAAGTGAGGAGCTTGCGGCACAAACTTGATCTGACAGCCGCCGAGCTCGCTGAACAAGCAGGCCTCTCCGCTGGGATGCTGTCCAAGATCGAGAACGGCACGGTCTCTGCGTCGGTTGAGAGCCTCGACGCGCTCGCGCGCGCACTCAACGTGCCGCTGACGTCGTTTTTCGCGAGCTATGAGGAAAAACGCGACTGCTCGTTTGTGCCCGCAAGCCACGGCGTGCTGATCGAGCGGCGTGGCACCAAGGCCGGCCACCAGTATGAGCTGCTCGGGCACTCGATCTCGGGCGAGATCGTGGTCGAGCCCTACCTCATCACGCTGACCAAGGAGGCAAAGCCCTACACGCTGTTCCAGCACGCCGGCGTCGAGTTCATCTATATGCTGACGGGCCGCGTGCTCTACCGCCACGCCGACAAGACCTATCCGCTGGCGCCGGGGGATTCCCTGTTTTTCGATTCCGCCGGCTTGCACGGTCCTGAAGAGCTGACCGAGTTGCCGATGACCTACCTGTCTTTCATCATCTACCCGCGGAACAAGGCCTTCGCTGAGAGGTGAAGGTGCTCCGATTGCACCCATCTTAACTTCAGATCTTGCCCAGCGCAGACGTTGAGACTCGCCTCAGCATTCGTCCGCTGAGTGAGGTAGAGCGGACGTGCCCCGTTCACGTACAGATTGTCTGCCTTTGGCCCAATCCAGACCATGAGACGCGCCCCAACATTTGTCTGCTCCGGGGGGTCAAGCGGACGTGCTGCGTCCACTTGCAGCTTGTCTGCCTTT
>CAWFOR010000018.1:0-46014 GCA_963817485.1 uncultured Alphaproteobacteria bacterium
AATCTGGTGCTCTATCCAACTGAGCTACGGGGCCTGCCGCGAAACCTACCTACCACTACCAGCCGAGAATGGCACATAGGCCGATGAAGTCTCGCTCCGCAATATTGCTCCGGCATATCCAAGGCTTGGATGGCAGCCAGGTCCGCTCGAGACCACCCCTCTCGCCAGCATGATGTCGGGGGAGACCGGGTCGAACGGCAGGCCGAACGTTCAGCATGCTAGATCCCCTGCCGAGCGGAAATGCCGGCTCGCTCCGGTATCTATAGAGCAAAGCTATGGCTAAGAACGGTACTCCTCGCGTCAGCCTTCGGCATGTTGGGTCTCCTCGTGCCGGTGGTTAGGGCTCCGAGGTGCTCCGGCGCGTCGGAGCCCGCTCTAGCCCGAATAGCGGACCTTAAGAACAGCCAGCACTAGATCCTCGGGCACCGCGGCCGGGATCTCGTCGAGATCGTCGTAAGCTCTTCGGCCGAGAATGATTGTCTCTCGGTACGCCACGAGGTACTCCCGGCACGCCACACAGCCCTCGATGTGGCCTTCGAACTCTTGGCGACTGTCTTTGTCCAAGGAGCCATCGAGGTAGCTCACGATGAAATCCTCGAATTGCCTGCACGTGATTGCGGCCGGCGCCTGCGCACGAAGGGCACGCCGGATGGAGCTCAAGACCGTGGCCCAAATCCTAGCCATCCGAGCCCTCCCGCCGGAGGATGGGTTCTATCAGCTTCTTCAACGCTGACCTCGCTCGGTGCAGCCTCACCTTGACCGCTGCGCCGGATAGCCCCAGCAGCTCGGCCACCTCTTGAGTACTTAGCTCTTCGATGTCACGAAGCAGCAAAACGATACGGTAGCCATCGGGAAGCTCAGAAATCTTCGTTCTGACAAGAGCGCTCATCTGGCGTTGCTCCAGAGCCTCATCGGGCGTCGCAACCTGGGACCAAGGCGTCTCAACGCGGCCGCCATTGGCATCAAACTCCGGCAACAGATGATCGATCGGCTGTTCTTGCGCCCGTAAAGCGCTGCGCAATTTCATGAGACAGTGATTGACCACGATGCGGTGTAGCCAGGTTTTTACCTCGCATCGCTGCTCGAACTTGTCCAGGTTGCGCAGCGCGCTAAGGAGGCTCTCCTGCACGCAATCCTCGGCCAGACCCTCGTCTTTCAAATAGCGTCGGGCGACTGCAAGCATCCATGCAGCATTGAGGCGGATAAATCGCTCGGTCGCGACCTTGTTCCCGGCCCGAACGAGGCCGAGAAGTTCGTCACATTTCGCGTCGGCCTTACGGGACAAGGTCGTCTCCAGAACCCCGAACTCCCAAACAGCGAGTTGCGGGAACGACCTTGCCCAGCGCGAGCGATTAGCGGAAATGCCGGCTCGCTCCGGTATCGATAGAGCAAAGCTATGGCGCCGTACGACGTGTCCTGTGCACGAGGAGTGTAACCTTGCGCGCAATGGCGGCATCTAACCGCGCATAGCCTTTTGCCGGACATTCCGGGAGGAAGGCTAAACGTTACAAGGGAGTGACCCATGAAGAGAACCGCCCTTTCCATCGTCGGCGCCCTGCTGTTGTTCGGTGTGACGCCAGCTTTCGCGAAGGAGGACTGCAACGCCGGGTACAAGGACTTTCTCGGCAAGATGTCCACCCACATCAGCAAGATGAGCGGCGACGAGCTCGCCGGCTACATCCGCAAGTCGCTCGGCGCGTACAATTCGTGCATGTCTGGCGACAACTTCTCGCCGCACGGCGTGTGGGATCAGATCCTGGCCGATATGGGCAAGTAAGCACTTTCGACTCCAACCTGGCGGGTTCCCTCGTCTAACCGGAGGGAGCCCGCTGCTTCAGTCCGATCGCCGGTTCAGTTCGGTTCAGACCAGATGCTTGGACGATGGCAGCAGAATGCTCGTTTCGGTCGACGTTATTCCGTCGATGGCGCGGATGCGGTGGAGCACTCCGGCGAAGGCCTCGAGCGTATCGGTGACAAGCTCGGCGACGATGTCCCAGCGGCCGTTGGCCGAATGCAGCCGGCGAACCTCCGGGAAACCGTGCATGCGCCGCATCACCTTTTCCACGCCCTTGCCCTCCACGGCGATCCGCGCGCTCATACCCCTTGAAAAGCGCATCGAGGTCGGAGAAGACGACGCCGTAGCCTTTGCCTGCAGTGAGCCTCGGCCGGCGTGTGAAGAATCATGCCTCTGATGATCTGCAGGCCACGTTGCGGCGCGCGGGCTTCACTCCGATTCTGACGCCGCTGTCTGAGTTCCTGAAGTCGGGCGGCGCTGCGAAGTGCCTGACGCTCAAGCTGATCGAGTGAACCAGAGCGGTCGAACGGCGCTCGTTTCGGTCGTCCAGCCGCAAGCCTAGGCCTTCGCCAGCCTTCAGCCCGCTGCCTCTGGCGTGCCGTGCGTGTCCGCGGCACCACCCTTGTCGGCCTTTGCCGCCTTGCGTCTGAGTCTCGCCTCCTCCACCCGCTGCATCACGACGAAGATCGACGGCACGAACGCGACCGTCAGCAGCGTCGAGCCCAGCATGCCGGTCAGCACCGCGATGCCGATCGACTTCTGCGCATTGGCGCCGGCGCCGGAGGCGAGCACCAGCGGCACGACGCCGAGGATGAAGGCGAACGACGTCATCAGGATCGGGCGGAAGCGCGAGCGCGCGGCCTCGACCGCGGCCGTGAGAATGTCGTGGCCCTCCTTGATGCGCAGCTCGCGCGCGAACTCGACGATGAGGATCGCGTTCTTGCTCGACAGCGCGATGAGCAGGATGAGGCCGATCTGGGTGTAGAGGTTGTTGCCGACGCCCAGCGCCAGCAGCGCCGCGGCGGTGCCGAGCAGCGCCAGCGGCACCGAGACGATGACGGTCGCCGGCGCGATCCAGCTCTCGTACTGGCCGGCAAGCACGAGGTACACGAGCAGGAGGCTCAGGCCGTAGATGATGTAGATCTGATTGCCGACCTCCTTCTCCTGGTAGGACATCGCCGTCCATTCGTAGCCCGTGCCGGGCGGCAGCGTGTCCTTGGCGATCTGCTCGAGCAGCCCGATGCCCTCACCGGAGCTCGCGCCTTGCGCGGTCGCGGTGATGACGGTCGCGGCCGGGTAGAGATTGTAGAGGCTGATCACCGACGGCCCGGCGACCGTCTGGATGGACGCCAGCGTGCCGAACGGCACCATGTTGCCGTCGTTGTTGCGCACCTGCAGGTATTGCAGGCTTTCCGGGTTCATGCGCGCGGCGGCCTCGGCCTGCACGTAGATCTGGAACACGCGGCCGAACTTGTTGAACTGGCCGACGTAGCTCGAGCCGATGTAGGAGGAGAGCGCGTCCAGCGCGTTGCCGAGCGGCACGCCGAGCGTCTCGGCCTTCACGCGGTCGATGTTGACGTTGAGCTGCGGCGCATCGGCGAGGAAGACGTTGGTCGCGGAGGCAATCATCGACTGGCCGCGCGCGCGGTCGGCGATCGCCTGCGGCAAGGCGCTGCAGCTTGACGTAGTCGAAGCTGCCGTCGCGGATCTCGACCTTCATGGTGGCGCCGGCGACGTTGCCGATGCCCTGGATGGCGGGCGGCGGGATGACGAGCGCGGTGCCGTCGGGGATCGTTTGTACGCGCGCGGAGAGGCCCTTGTAGAGGCCGAGCAGGTCCTCGCCTTTCTTGCGCTGGTCCCAGTCCTTCAGGATGACGTAGGCGACGCCGGCGTTCGACAAGCTGGCGCTGTCGTTCAGCGCGGCGAGACCGGCGATGGCGACGACCTTCTCGACGCCGGGCTGCGCCTGCACGCGGGTCGTGATGTCGTCGAGCGCGCGCGTCGTGCGCTCGAGCGAGGCGCCCTTCGGGAAGCTGCGCAATGACGAGGAAGTAGCCCTGGTCCTCGATCGGCAGGAAGCCGGTCGGCACGCGGCTCAGCGAGTACACGGCAAGGACCACGAGGCCGGCGACGATCAGCGCCATCACGCCCGACTGGGACGACCATGCGCCTGATCAGGCCCGCATAGGCGTGCTCCAGCCGATTATAGACGTTGTTGAAGCCGCGATAGAAGAAGTTGCGCTGCTCGGGCGGCTTGACCGGGCGCAGCCAAAGCGCGCACTGCGTCGGCTTCAGCGTCATGGCGTTGATGGCACTGATGAGCGACGTCGCGGCGATGACGAGTGCGAACTGGCGATACATCTGGCCGGAGAGGCCGGGCAGGAATGCCGCCGGCACGAACACCGCCATGAGGACGAGCGTGATGCCGATGATGGGGCCCGAGCAGCTCGTCCATGGCCTTGACCGCGGCATCGTGCGGGGAGAGCCCGTGCTCGATGTGCTTGGCCGCGCCTTCCACCACGATGATCGCGTCGTCGACGACGATGCCGATCGCGAGGATGATGGCGAACAGCGTCGACAGGTTGACGGTGAAGCCGAGCGCCGCCATGGCCGCGAAGGCGCCGATGATCGTCACCGGCACCGTCGTCGCCGGCACCAGCGTCGCGCGCCAGTCCTGCAGGAACACGAGGATGACGACGAGCACGAGCAGCGCCGCCTCGATCAGGGTGCGGTAGACGTCGTGAACCGCCGAGCTCGACGAACTTCGTCGTGTCGAACGGGATGGTCCAGCTCATCCCCTCGGGGAAAGCCTTCTCCAGCACCTTCATGCGCTCTTCGACGCGCTTGGCCACCTCCAGCGCGTTGGCGTCGGGGAGCTGGTAGATCGCAAGACCCGCCGAAGGCTTCTGATCGAGCTTGAAGGTCTGGCTGTACTGCTGCGCGCCGAGCTCAACGCGTGCGACGTCCTTCAATCGCGTGATGCGGCCGCCGCTGTCGGTCTTGACGATGATGTTCTCGAACTCGGAGACGTCGTCGAGCTTGCCGCGCACGTTGATCGAATACTGGAAGTTCTGCCCCTGCGGCACCGGCGGCAGGCCCACCTGTCCGGCGCTGGTCGACCGGCTCTGCAGATTGACGGCGTCGATCACGTCCTTGGGCACGAGACCGCGCGCCTGCAGCTTCTGCGGATCGAGCCAGATGCGGATCGCGTACTGGCCGGCGCCGAACACGGCGACGCTGCCGACGCCGTCGAGGCGCGAGACCTCATCGAGCAGATTGATCGTGGCGTAGTTCGATAGGAACAGGCTGTCGTAGCGGCTATCGGGCGAGGTGAGCGCCACGATCTCCAGGATGGAGGTCGATTTCTTGTTGGTCTGCACGCCCTGCTTCTGCACGCTGTCGGGGAGCGAGGCGAGCGCGCTCGACACGCGGTTCTCAACCAGGATCTGCGCCTTGTCGCCGTCGGTGCCGATCTTGAAGGTCACGGTGAGCGTGTATTGCCCGTCGCTAGTCGAGAGCGAGGACATGTAGATCATGCCCTCGACGCCGTTGACCTTCTGCTCGATGGGCAGCGCGACCTCGCGCGCGACCGTCGCCGAGCTGGCGCCGGGATAGCGCGCGGTCACGACGCACCGTCGGCGGGGTGACGTCGGGATACTGCGACACCGGCAGGCGGAACAGCGCGACGATGCCGAGGATCACGATCAGCAGCGCGATCACGTTGGCGAGGACCGGCCGATCGATGAAGAACTTGGCGATCATTTAGCGCTCTTATCGGCCGCCGCGGACGCCGTGACCGGCACCACGGTGTTGCCGGGAAGAGCGCGCATCGCGCCGCCGACGATCACGCGCTCGTCGGGCTTGAGCCCGCTCTTGATGATGCGCAGCGCGCCATCGACCAGCTCGCCGACCTCGACCTGGCGCTGCTCGACGACGTTCTTGGCGTCGACGACCAGCAGGTAGCGGCCCTGCTGGTTGTTGCCGAGCGCGATGTCGGGCACCAGCAGCGAGTTGACGTTCAACTGCTTGGGAATGCGCACGCGCACGAACAGGCCCGGCTCGAGCAAGGCGTCCTTGTTGTCGATGATGGCGCGGCCGGCGAGCGTGCCGGTGCTGGTGTCGATCTCGGGCGCCACGTAGTCGAGTGTGCCCGTGTGCGGATATCCGGTCTCGGTCTGCAGCCCGATGTCGACCGGGACCGGACCCAGATCCTTCAGCGTCACACCCATCTCGCGCATACGCTCGCGCACGGTGAGCACCTGCTGCTCGTCGATGTTGAACTTCACGTAGAGCGGATCGAGCTGCACGATCGTCGCGAGCTTGGTCGGGCTGCCGGCGCCGACCATGGCGCCCGGATCGACGAGGCGCGCCGACATAGTGCCGTCGAAGGGCGCGGTGATGGTCGTGTAGGCGAGGTTGCGCTTGGCTTGCTCCACCTGGCCCTTGGCCTGATCGAGCGCTGCGATCGTCGAGTCGCGCTTGGCGCGGGAATCGTCGACTTGCGCGACTGACACCGCGGAGGTCTTGACGAGGTCTTGCTTGCGCTTGAGATCGGCGTCCGCCTGAATCAGCAGCGCTTCCTGCTGCTGCTGCGTTGCCTGCGCGATCTGCAGGGAAATCTTGTAGTCCTCGGGGTCAATCTGGAACAGCAGATCGCCCTTCTTGACGGCGGCGCCGTCCTTATAGGCGACCTTGTCCAGGAAGCCCTGCACGCGCGCGACGAGATCGACGCGATTGAGCGGCGCCGTCGAGCCCGTCAGCTCCATGTAGAGCGTGACCTTGCGCTGATCGGGCTTGGCGACCGTGACCTCGGCCGGCGGCGGAGGCTGGTACTTGTTCTGCTGCTCGCAGGCGCAGAGCAGCAGGATGGACGCGAAGGCCACGCCGACGCGCAGTCTCGTTGAGTTGCCGCCCATGCTTCCGCCAGGGTTCGTGCCGACCGATGACGCGCGGCGGCCCGGCCGCGCCTGCTCGCAGGCTACTGGATACGAGCTAACGAATCTCGTCGCACGTAAGCCGCCGGCTCGAGTTGCGCACGAATCCGTGGCCGTCTCTCCGTGAGGGTAGCATACAACCTAAAATTGTATTAACGTCCAACTTGCCCGCAGATCCCTTGGCGGCCTGAGCATGCCGTGCATCCGCATCGAATGGCTTCCCGTGCATCTCTTCGGTCTCGGCCATCTCGGCTTCGACCACCTACAACTCGTCTACGAGTCCAACGACGCCGGCATGGGCTCGCAGCAGGACGACTGGTACGTAATGGAGGGCGTGCGCGAGGTCGCCCACGACGGCACCTTCCTCGGCATCGAAGGCGCCGACGGCCGCACGACGCTTTCGGTTGCCAACCTCGCCGCACGCGAGGACCTCGTCGCCAAGATCGGGACCCCCGAGGTTCGCGGTAGCCGCTGCCTCGCCTACGAGAGCGGCGCGTTCGGTGCGTGGGAGACGATGGCCTCCTACGCGCGCGATATCGAGCAGCAGGATTACCCCTATATCGCCTACGGGCTTCCCGGCTCGCCGACGCCGACGATCAACTCGTCCTCGGCGATTGCATCGCTGATCTACTACTCCGGGCTCGATCCCTCGGGCCACCTGCCGTTTGGGTTGCACGTGTCACCCGGCACGACGACCCTGCTCGGTACGGGAAGCAACGACATCTTGCACACCGACAGCACGTTCACGACGCTGCTCGGCGGCCGCGGCAACGACCAGCTCTTCGGAGGCTCGGACCGGAACCGCATCGAGAAGTTCTTCGGCGGCGAGGGCGACGACCTCTTTCATTGGTCGGCAGGGTTCAACATCATCCACGGCGGCCAACCTGGGCTCGACTATGCGCACGACGGGACCGACGTGATGGATTATTCCGGCGCCGGCACGGTGCACATCGCCTTCAACCGCTATTGGATTCCGCACAAGGTGCCGAGCTACGTCGCGGTGTTTTCCGGCGGGCTCGATCATTTGTTCTCGATCGAGCGCATCCAGTGGAACGAGACGACCGACCGTATCGTCCTGGGGAAGGGCGTCGATCTTCTCGAGGACGATGCCATCGTCGATCCGAGCGCGTTTGAGGGCCGCGAACTCGACCTCAGCGGCGCCGCGCACACTCGCAGCGCGCGCCTCATCAACGATGCCGTCGATGCACCGACGATCAGCTCCGCGACCGACCACGCACTCAACGACGGCGAGAGAAACCTCGAGCTCGTGGGCGGGGCCATCCGCGGCGAAGGCAACGGCTTGGCCAACCGCATCCTCGGCAACGAGGCCGACAATGTCCTGCTCGGCAGGGGCGGTGACGACGTCCTCTATGGCGGGCCCGGAAACGACACCCTTATCGGCGGCGCCGGCAGCGACAGCTATGTCTATCTCGATGGCGACGGCAACGATGTGATCCTCGACGAGGCGGCGCCGGGCGAGATCGACCAGCTCGTCCTCGCGGGCGACATCGAGCCGCGCGAAGTGTCGCTCTATCGTCCGTCCGCACATCCCGACGACCTGCTGCTGGCGCTCGCCCGCGGCGGCCACATACTCATCAAGGGGTTTCTCTCCTCGCCCAGCGCCGGCATCGAGCGCGTGGTCTTCGACCATGATGCGGCATGGGAACGGGCTGAGATCGAACGGCTCGCGCATGCCGCGCCGCTGCTCGACGATCACCTGACCTTCCGCCCGGAGCTGACGGGCGCCACCTTGCCGCCGGCGTTCAATGCCGATGGCGGTCGCAGCGATCTCGCTACCGGACATCGCGTCGAGCCCTTTCCCGAGTGGGGCGACGTTGGGCCCGGACATGATGCCCACGCGGCAGCCGCTCCGCCTCCGGCCGACCCGGCGCCCGATGGTGCCCTGCACGTGCTGTTCTGAGCATTCCGCCGCGCCCACCGCTCGCTTATAGTGGCGGCATTACGGGGTGCCGGGAGGGACGGCCGCCCGTCCAATCGTCTCGCGTGGGGCAGAGATGAGGGCGCCAGGTTACCAAGTCCGATTGCCGGCCGCGGCGGCGCTGCTGTTGGCCGCGATGACGCTCGTGCGAGCCGAGGAACCCCAACCGCGTCCCGAGCAGCACCTGACCTGCACGTTGGAGGCGGGCCCGACGCGCTCCGTCGTGCGCGTCATCGACGCCGAGACCGTGCTGCTCGACGACGACGAGGAGGTTCGCCTGATCGGCGCGCTCGCCCCGCGCTCACCCGACCTTCGACCCGACGCACAATCCTGGCCGCCCGAGCAGGACACTGCCGCAGCTCTACGCGATCTCGTTGTCGGCCGCAGCGTGGAGCTCGCCACTTCCGGACGCGCCAAAGACCGCTACGGGCGCCTGCTCGCGCATCTCTTCCTCGACGACAATGGCGACCGTGTGTGGGTGCAGGGTCGCCTCCTGAGCACCGGACACGCGCGCGCCTACGGGCTGCCGGACAGCTTCGCCTGCGCGCGCGAGCTCTTGGCGCACGAGCGCGTCGCACGCGCGGCGGGGATCGGCCTGTGGGCGAACGCGGCCTACGCAACGCGCAAAGCCGACGATGGGGGCAAGCTCCTGCGCTATCGCAACAGCTATCAGATCGTCGAAGGCAGCGTCGTGCGCGTGAAGGCAGCGAAAGCCCGCACCTATCTCGATTTCGGCCGCGACTGGCGTACCGACTTCTCGGCTGGCATCGACGGCAAGATTCTGCGCGCCAACCCCGAATGGGCCAAGACGCTGGCCGGGCTCGAGGGGCGGAAGGTCGAGGTGCGCGGCTGGATCGAATACCGCAGCGGGCCCTACATCGCGATCGAGGACCCGAGCCAGCTCGCCGTCATCGACGAAAGCGCGCCGCCATTACCCGCATCGCCTGCGCCCGGTGGCCCGGTGCTCAGCAGCGAGCGGCCAAATGGGGAGAGCGCGAACGAGCCGCACAAAAGAAAACGCCCGGCGCACAAGGTGCCGGGCGTCGATCTATAGGCCGCCTTCCGCTTTCGCGTCAGGCGGCCTTGGTCTGAGCATCTCCGCCCTCGGCCTCGGCCGCGAGGCGACGACCCTTGGCGCTCTTGGAGAGCACTTCGGTGATGCGCTGCACGGCACCGCGCTCGTCGAGCTTCTCGACCGCTGCGATCTCGCGCGCCATGCGATCGAGCGCGTCCTCATAGAGCTGCCGCTCGGAGTAGGACTGCTCGGGCTGCGCCTCAGAGCGATAGAGATCGCGCACGACCTCGGCGATGGCGACGAGGTCGCCCGAGTTGATCTTGGCGACGTACTCCTGGGCGCGGCGGCTCCACATGGTACGCTTCACCCGCGCGCGGCCCTTCAGCGTCTCCATCGCCCTCTTGACGACGGGCTCCTCGGAGAGCTTGCGCATGCCGACGCTCGCCAGCTTGCCGGTCGGCACGCGCAGCGTCAGCTTCTCCTTGTCGAAGTTGATAACGAAGAGCTCGAGCGCCATGCCGGCGATCTCCTGCTCTTCGATGCCGACGATGCGGCCAACGCCATGCGCCGGATAAACGATGAACTCGTTGGCGCGGAAACCGTGCCGCTGGTTGACCGGCTTCTTCTGCGCGGCAATGAGCTGGCGCGAGGCGGCGGCCTTCTCGGCGACCGACTTCGGTGTCGCCTGCGCGACGGGAGCGGTGATCTTTTGGCCCGACGGCTTCATGGCGGCGGCGACCGCGCGGATGGCCGCGATCGCACCGGGACCCTTCCCGATGGCGGCTTTGCCGGGAACGTTGGCGGCAGCAGCGGGCGCAGCCTTCACGGGCCGCGCCGGCGACTTGACGGCGCCGGCGGTTCCTGCTGTCTTGGCGCTGGACTTCGTGCTCTTGGCAGACGCTTGCGGGCCGTTGACGGGCTTGCGCGGAACGGCCTTAAGCTTCTGGTCCGGACGAGAAGGCCCCTTCGTGGCGCCAACGGCCTTGCGGGCACCTTTCTTGCTGGCAGCAGCGGCGGAGTTGGCCGTGCGACCGGCAGTTTGCGCCTTCTTCTTTTGAGCCATAGGGGTCGTCTCACTTTCTCGTCGGGGTGTACTTAAAACTGGCACTCGAAACGGGTCTTCGCAGCGGTCACACACCAATCCAGGGCGTCGACAGGACCGCCGCCGCTCTGGCAACTTTTGGATCCGAAAGGGGAACCCGCCAGAGCTGGTTTCCGATCCGGAAGTTGTATTGGCTTATGTCAAAACCGCTCTTCCTCGGTCCGCGTGCGGCGGATCGTCGTCAGTCTCAGGGGTAAGAGATACTGTTTGTCCGCACCTGTTCCGGTTTTGTATGCAGCTCTCGGCTTCAATACAATCTACCGTAACACAAACTTCATCGAAAATGAAGGCCGACCGGCCCGCAGGATGTGGGGCCGATTAACAGGGGGCTTTGGATTCAAGGCTTTCCGCTCAGGCTTTGCACATTTTGCCGCAAGCGGGCTTCTGGTAGGCGCTAATCGCCGGTGCCAGGCTCGGGGGAGAAATACTTCTCGAACTTGCCGGCCTCGTCCTTATGGGCGTCGGCGTCGGCGGGGGCGTCCTTCTTGGACGTTATGTTCGGCCAAGTCTCGGAAAACTTGCGGTTGAGCTCCAGCCACTTCTCCAACCCGGGCTCCGTGTCGGGCTTTATCGCCTCGACCGGGCATTCCGGCTCGCAGACCCCGCAGTCGATGCACTCGTCGGGATGAATGACGAGCATGTTCTCGCCTTCATAGAAGCAGTCGACCGGGCAGACCTCCACGCAATCGGTGTATTTGCACTTTATGCATTTCTCGTTGACGATATAGGTCATTGCTGGGGTCCGGCTTCGTTCCTCGATACCGTGCGATATGGGCCAACCGGCCGGCTTTGGCGAGCCTCAATTTGCTCAAAGCCGCGCACGCGATGGTGAGAGGCGGCTCAGCGGCTCTTCGCGTTCAGCCGATCAATGTCCCGGCGCTCTTTCTTGGTCGGCCGTCCACTCCCTGCCAGACGCTGGCCGGGGGCCGTCTCGGGCTGCTGCACGCTTGAGGTTTGCAACGTCGATTGCGCAAGAGGTTTGGGCGGATCGGCCGACGCTGTCAATTCCTCATAAAGGGCGAGCGCCGCGGCAGATGGGCCGCGCCGCTCACCCAGTCCCGCCACCTTGAACACCCGCACTCGACGATTGAGCGACACCGTCACCACGTCGCCGACCCGAACGATGTGGCCCGGCTTCTCGACGCGGATGCGGTTGAGCCGCACCTTGCCTGCCGTCACCAGCTCGGAGGCGAGCGTCCGCGTCTTGATGAGGCGCGCAAACCAGAGCCATTTGTCGATGCGCTGAGTGTCGCCGGCCGAAGGCGCGTCTGCATCGCCCGCACGGCTCAAGTGCTGCTCTCCTTGGCGCGCTTTGCGAGCTCGTCGCGCAGCGCTCCGAGCGCGGCAAAGGGCGAGTCGGCGTCCACCCCGGCTCGCCTCGGGGGAGCCGCGGAGTGGACCTCGGTCTTGCGCCGCTCTTCGCGGCGCGGGCGACGGTCCTGGCTGTTGAAGCGTCGGGGGTGGGCGTCACGCGTCCGCTCCGGCGCATCCTTGCCGCGATCCCGGCGAGGCTCGCGGTGAGCCGGTTGCCGCGCTTCCTGACCGTTGCCACCCGCATGCGCCACGGCTGGCGCGGGTTCGGGGGCCTGCGCGGGCTGGGACGGCTGGCCGGCGGGTTTGCGATCCTTCTGCTCCGGGCGCTGCTTTGCGCGTTGCGGCGCGTCCTTGCGGCGCTCGCCACGCGGATGCCGGCGCGGACGCCAGATCTCCTCGAACTCCGGTTCGCTCGCTGCGACCTTGTCGGCTGACTCGGACGCGGGAGCAGTCGCAGCCGCCACCTCGGGAGCCGCCTCAACGGCGGGCGCCTCGGCTGCAGCTCCCGCCACCGGCGGTGCGGGTTCGGTCGCGGCCGGCTGAGTTGGTTCCTCGGCGCCCGGCGCCACCGGCGCTTTCTTCAGCGGGCGGCGCTCGACGCGGAACCCCAGCGCCTTGAGGACGCCGCCCAGCTCCTCTGGCGAGCAGCCGAGCAGCGACATCATGTCGGGCGTAGCGGTGAAGCTGCCGTCGCCGGTCGCACCTTTAGGGGCCGACGCACCCTCGGCGCCCGAGCGCCACGCGAGCAGCGGCCGGATGTAATCGGCGAGCCGCTCAAGCATGTCGATGCGCACCGCACGCGGCCCGCACACATGGTAGCCGTAGGCGCGATAGAACGCTTCGGGAGCCCCCGCGACAGGTGCAAACGAGGTGAGGCCCGCACGCGGTGCCTCCGGCATCGAATCGACAGTCAGCCCGCACGTGCCGGCATTCTTCAGCGACCAGAGTGTCAGCGCGAGCTCGGCCGCGGCGGGCTTCAGAAGCGTCGGGAAATAGATGTTAAACGCTCCAAAGCGGACGCCGTACTTGCGCAGCTGAGCGCGCGCCGTCTGATCGAGAGCCTTGATCTCGTCGCCGACCGTCTCGCGCCGGAGGATGCCGAGGTTCTCGCGCAGCCGGAAGGCGATGCCGCGGGCGAGGCCCGAGATGTCCTCCGCCTTTCCGATCTCGACGAGCGGCTTGAGCTTCTCGGCAATCGCCTGCGTCAACCACGTGTCGAGCCGCGCCTGCACCTTCTCGCGATCGGGCGCCGAGAGGTGCTCGTCCGCGAGCACGGTGACAGAAGGCTTCAACGGATCGTCGCTCGGCTCGAGCTGGGCGATCTCCTGACCCTTCCACAGGATCACGCCGCGCTGCGTGAGCTGGAAAGCATCCGGCTGAGCGGCAACGACGCGGCGCACGCGCATCGACAGCTCGCGCGCCAGCACCTGGGCGGCGGCGGTGCGCGCCGCCTTGCCGTGGATACCCTCGCTGCCGCCTGCATCGGCGGAGAAACGGAAGCCGCGCAGGCGCCCGACGTAATGGTTCTCGACGTTGATCGCGCCGTCCTCGGCGATCTCCGCATGCAATTCGTCCTTGTCCCGCATGCCCTTCATCAGCGCGCTCGTGCGCAGGTCGACGAACCGCTGCGTCAGGCATTCGTGCAGCGCGTCCGACAGCTTGTCCTCGATCTCGCGCGTGCGTGCCTGCCAGTGCGGCGGGTCCTTCAGCCAGTCGGTACGGTTCGACACGAACGTCCACGTCCGAATGTGAGCGATACGGTTCGCGAGCGTGTCTATATCGCCGTCGGTGCGGTCGGCGAAGGCGACCTGCTTGGCGAACCAGTCCTCGGGGATGCGCTCCTCGGGGCTCATCAGGAACTTGTAGATGGTGCCGACGAGCTCGGCGTGGTTCTGGCCCGAGATCTTGCGGTAGTCCGGGATCTGACAGACCTCCCACAGCCGGGCGACAGCCGCCGGCGCGACGGCCGCGCGAACCACATCCTTGTCGCCGCCACTCACGGTCTCGAGCGCAACCACGTCGTCGGCCGCGCGGGCGCGCGCTAGATGCTTGATGTTCGGCGTCTCGCGCAGCGAGCTCTTCAGGGCTTCGAGCGAGGAGAAGTCGAGGTTGCGGTTGCGCCACTGCAGGACGCGCACGGGCTCGAAGTTGTGCGTCTCGAGCCGCTCCACCGTGTCGGCATCGAACGGCTCCGCCGAGCCGGTGACGCCGAACGTCCCGTCGTTCATGTGGCGGCCGGCGCGGCCCGCGATCTGGCTCAGCTCGGCCGGCGTCAGGTTGCGGTGGTTGTGGCCGTCGAACTTGCGCGAGGCCGAGAACGCGACATGATCCACGTCGAGATTGAGTCCCATGCCTATGGCATCTGTGGCCACCAGGAAGTCCACATCGCCCGACTGGTAGAGCGCGACCTGCGCGTTGCGCGTGCGCGGCGACAGTGCGCCGAGCACGACTGCCGCGCCGCCGCGCTGGCGTCGGATAAGCTCGGCGATCGAATAGACCTCTGCCGCGGAGAACGCCACGACGGCTGAGCGCTGCGGCAGGCGAGTGATCTTCTTTTGCCCCGCGTAGGTGAGCTTCGACAGCCGCGGGCGCGAGATGAAATTGGCGCCCGGCACGAGATCGGCGATCGCCTCGCGCATGGTCTGCGCGCCGAGCAGCAGCGTCTCCGAGCGGCCGCGCGAATGCAGCAAGCGATCGGTGAACACATGCCCACGCTCGGGATCGCCTGCGAGCTGCACCTCGTCGATCGCGAGAAAGTCGACATCGACGTCGCGCGGCATGGCCTCAACCGTGCACACCCAGAAACGGGCGCGCTCCGGCTTGATCTTCTCCTCGCCGGTGATGAGCCCGACGCTGTCGGCCCCGATGCGGGCGGCGATCTTGTCGTAGACCTCACGCGCGAGCAGACGCAGCGGCAGGCCGATCATCCCGCTCTCGTGCCCGAGCATGCGTTCGATGGCGAGGTGCGTCTTGCCGGTGTTGGTGGGCCCGAGCACGGCCGTCGTATGACGGATGCGAACCTCGAGGTCGCTGGCCATTTGCGAGGGCCTCCTCATCTTACTTGTCTATGCCATCGCAGAGGGATCGACGGAGATCAAGAGCTTGATTGACATTCGCACGGCTGAAGCGCTGGAGCGCCGCCCGCGATCATGATCGCATTTTCGCGGTTGTCGCGTCGAGCATATCGAGCCGCTAGGGCTCACCGATCTCTAGTGCCGCATCGCGATCCGCTGCTGGTCCGGCATGGTGATATCGGCCTGCACGGAGGTCAGCACGGCCGCGCCGATGATGGTCGGCACCGTCACGCGGTAGGGGATGACGATGTTGGCCAACGGCACGGGGCGGAGGATCACCTCGATGGTGCCCTTGAGGACGGATTCGGAGCCCTCGCCCGGCTTGTAGCCGGAGATGGGGACCATCTTCACGTGGCAGACCTGATCGACGGTCGGGGGCACGGGATTGCCGGCCGGCGTGAAGACGAGATCGAAGCGCTGGCGCCCATCGAAGATCGGCAGCCGGCGCTCGCACGGGTGCGCGGTGTCGCCGACCGAAAGCGACATCACGCCGGTCAATGGATCAAGCACGTTGCGCAGCTGCGCTTGCGTGACCGGAATGAAGCCCGGCGGAAAGTCGTCCGGCGGCACCCACTTCACGTTCCTGACGCCGGTCTCGTCGAAGCCGATGCCCAGCGATTTGCCCTTGGAGCTGCTGAGTATGGCCTTCTGCTTGAAGCGGAACGTGTAGTAGGCGGGCTTGGTGATCGCCGAGAACACGGTGCCCATGCTCGTCATCGTGCCATTGTAGTCGAACACAGTGGTGTCGATCTTGGCATCAGCCGCAAGATTGTAGGCCTCACCAACGACATCGGACTTGAAGTTAAACGTCCCGATGTTGCCGAGGACACCGAAGCTGATTTTGTAGCTCGCGACCACGTGAGCGGGGAGCGGACCGGAGCCCGCTCTGGCCGGGAACGTGGAGCCTACCGCGAGGAGAAGCATCAGCAGCGCCGACAGTAGCGCCTCAAGGGGACCGCGCCCGCCTCTTAGCCAAACCCCGTAACGCATGATGCCCGATGTCCCCTGGACGCGGCCGCGCAATGGTTCCGGCCGTACCCCCGTTTCTAGTCAAATATGTGACCCCCGGCCGCACGTTTCGAGACCCGCCGGCTCAAGAATTGTGCGAACAATACCCAAATTGATGGAAGCGCCGCCTGCAAGCAAACCGCCGCCGTGCGGCCCCAGAAGGCCGGCAACGCCTTGACGGCACAGGGAGCCTCGGGCATAGACAGCGCCTTGTTGCACCGGCCCCGGCTGGAGCAGCCACCCATACCCCTGATTTTCCGCGCGCGGGGCCACCCTTTGGGAGGGTGGCGAAGGAGCTTTGAGATGACGAGGCGTTGTGAGCTGACCGGCAAGCTGCCCCTTTCGGGCCAGCTCAGGAGCCACGCCGAGAACAAGACGAAGCGCAAGTTTCGTCCCAACCTTTGCGAGGTCACGCTGATAAGCGACGCACTCGGGCGCAAGGTCCGTCTGCGCGTCAGCGCGCACGCCTTGAAGTCGGTCGAGCACCGTGGCGGCCTCGATGCCTTCCTGCTGAAGGCTAGCGACGAGGACCTATCGGAGCGCTGCCTCAAGCTCAAGCGCGACCTCAAGAAGGCCAAGGCAGCGGCGCTCGCCGCAGCGGCCTAAGGCCCGCGCCGGGCGAAAGTCACTTCTTCTCGATCGACTGATCGCCCGCACGGTGCTCCGGTTCCGCGCGCGCTAGGTCGCTGCCTTCGATGGCGAACTGCAACAGTAGCGTCCGCTGCACCAGGTGATTGAAGTTGTCGTCGGAGATCATCGTCACGATAATCTGCCCGCCGGCGCCGGCGTGGACTGCTAGCCCCTCCATGTTGTCGATCTCCTGGCCCATGGCTGCGTCAAAGAGCATCTCGCCCTCGATGCGCGTATCAGGCTTGAGCTCGTCGGCGCGGACGAGCCGCAGGCGCGACTTGACGCCCTCAATCCAGCGATAGCGACGCTCGAGCACCAGCAGGCCGCCGTCGGGCAGTCCGGCCGCGTCGGTGACATCGTAGTCGCCGGGGTTGGTTAGATGGATCTCGACCGGCTCGCCTTTGACCCACAGCCAGCCGGTATGATCGCCCGCCGCATCGGGGAGGTTCTCGGCGAAGGCGACGAGCGAGCCCTTGTTGGGCCCGGCGCGCAGGATGGCAACGGCCTCGAGGCCCTTGTTGGCCGTCATTTTCTTGGCGCCGGGCGGCAGCTCCACAAAGCCGAGCGCTGGCGACAGGCCGTCCTTGCCAATGTCGAACCGGCCGATGCGGTGCTTGCGCTCAAACGAGATGAGCACAGTGCCCTGCTCCGGCGTGCCGCTGACCAATGTCAGCCCTTCGGCGTCGCTGTTGCGCTTGCGCGTCAGCACCTCGCCGGACTTCGCCCGGATGGGGCCGAGGCGCACGCCTTCGAGGCCGACGGGACGATCGCCGTCGTAGGCGATCTCGCCGCTCATCCAGCTCCCGACGTCGGAGATGGAGAAGAACTTCTTGCCCTCGGCGTCCACGATGAGCCCCGACCAGCCGCCGAAGTGGGGCGACGGCGAGGTCAACACGAGGCCGCCGCGCCATTTGAGCTTGCCGAAATGCGTCTTGGCGGAGTCGGCCTTGTCGAAGGCGGCGATGGGACGCGCTTCGACGGTGATAGGCTCGGATACCTTGTCCGCGGCAGGCTTGGGATCGGCAAGGGCAAGCGAGCCGCCGAAAGCGAACACACCCAACGCCACCACCGAGACGAAACGCTGCGCCGCGAGCCTCACGCCGTAACTCCTCAATGCTCGCCCGAACGCACGCGCTTCAATGCACGCGTCGAGCCAACCGCGGGCGTGGCGCGTTCCGCTGGCCCTTTTCTTCGAACAGCTCCACCAGCTTGTCAGTCATGGCGCCTGCCAGCTCGCCCGGATCGGTGATGGTCACCGCCTTGCGGTAGTAGCGGGTGACGTCGTGGCCAATGCCGATGGCGATCAGCTCGACCGGCGAGCGCGTCTCGATCTCCTCGATCACTTGGCGCAAGTGCTGCTCCAGGTAGTTGCCGGAATTCACCGAAAGGGTGGAATCGTCGACCGGCGCACCGTCGGAGATCATCATGAGAATGCGGCGCTGTTCCGGCCGCGCAAGCAGGCGCCGGTGCGCCCAGGCCAGCGCCTCGCCGTCGATGTTCTCCTTCAGGAGACCCTCGCGCATCATCAGTGCGAGCGAGCGCTTGGCACGGCGCCAGGGGGCGTCTGCGGTCTTGTAGACGATGTGGCGCAGATCGTTGAGGCGCCCAGGCCCCTGCGGCTTGCCCGACGCGAGCCACTGCTCGCGCGACTGGCCTCCCTTCCAGGCGCGCGTGGTGAAGCCGAGGATCTCGACCTTCACGCCGCAGCGCTCGAGCGTGCGCGCGAGGATGTCGGCGCAGCAGGCCGCGACCATGATCGGACGGCCGCGCATGGAGCCGGAGTTGTCGAGCACGAGCGTCACGACGGTGTCGCGGAACTCGGTGTCGCGCTCGCGCTTGAACGACAACGCGTGCATAGGATCGATGATGATGCGCGGGAGCCGCGAGGCATCGAGCATACCTTCCTCGAGGTCGAACTCCCAGGCGCGGTTCTGCTGCGCGAGAAGGCGCCGCTGCAGCCGGTTGGCGAGGCGCGCGACCGCGCTCGATAGCGTGCGCAGCTCGCGGTCGAGGTAAGCGCGCAGGCGCTCAAGCTCCTCCGGCGAGGAGAGCTGCTCGGCCCCCACCTCCTCGTCGAACTCGCGCGTGAAGACCTTGTAGCCAAAGGCCTCGGGGTTATCGAGAACGGAGGCGTTCGGGCGCCACGGCTCCGGCGTCTCGATCTGTTCCAGATCGTCGAACTGGCTCTCGAAGTCGTCGGCGCTCGTCGTATCGGAAGCCTCCTGTGCCTCGCTCGCCTCGCCTTCGGACAGCCCCTCCTCGCGTGGCTGATCGCGGCCCTGCTCGCCCTCCTCGGTGCTATCGCCTTCGTTTTCGCCGCCCTGGGGCTCGTTCTCGTTGCGCTCGCCATTCTCCTCGTCTTGGGCGTCGGAGCTCTCCTCGGCAAGCTCGAGCGCGCGCAAGAGGTCGCGCACGACACGCCCGAAGCTCTCCTGGTCCTCGGCGAGGCTTTCGAGCCGGCGCAGTACCTTGGCGCCGCGCTGCTCGATCGACGGGCGCCAGAGATTGACGAGCGCCTTTGCGGTCTCCGGCGGCGGCAGACCGGTGAGCCGCTCGCGGATCAGGAGCGCCAGCGCATCTTCGAGCGGGGCCTCCTCCTTGCTGGCGACGGTAGCGAAACGGCGGTCGGCGTACTGGTCCTCGATGCGCGCGGTGAGGTTGCGCGCCATGCCGGGCATACGGTTGGCGCCGAGCGCCTCGACGCGGGCGCGCTCGGCCGCCTCGAACACCTGGCGGGCGGGGCCCGATACCGGAGCGAGCCGGTTGTGCAGCTTCACGTCGTGGCAGCCGGCGGTGAGCGCGAAACTGTCGGCCCAGCCGCGGATGACGGCGATCTCACGCTGCGAGGGCACGCGCGACGGCTCGGGCAGGAGCACGTGCTTTTGCGCAAACTCCGGCGGGCCCGGTGCGAAGCCGACGTCGAGGTCATGCTGGCCGGCGATGGCGCGCACGGTGAGGCCGATCGCGCGCTTCAAGGGCTCGGTGGGCGCTTCCTTGCGTTTGGGGCCCGTGGTCATCGGCGAGCTCCAGGGCTCAGCTCAGCGCAACGTTGGCCGCGCTCTCCGGCAGCTCCTCACCGAAGCAACGCTGATAGAACTCGGCGACCATGGGCCGCTCGAGCTCGTCGCACTTGTTGAGGAAGGTCAGGCGGAAAGCGAATCCGACATCGTTGAAGATCTCGGCGTTCTCCGCCCACATGATCACCGTGCGCGGGCTCATGACGGTCGAGAGGTCGCCGTTGATGAAGGCACTGCGCGTCAGATCGGCGACGCGCACCATCTGCGACACCGCCTTGCGCTTTGCCTCGCTCTTGCCGAACGACTTGACCTTCGAGAGCACGATCTTGGCCTCGTCGTCGTGGGGCAGGTAGTTGAGCGTCGCCACGACCGACCAGCGGTCCATCTGGCCCTGGTTGATCTGCTGGGTGCCGTGATAGAGACCCGACGTGTCGCCTAAGCCGATGGTGTTCGTCGTCGCAAACAGCCGGAAGGCCGGATGCGGGCGGATCACCTTCGACTGATCGAGCAGCGTCAGCTTGCCCGAGACCTCGAGCACCCGCTGGATCACGAACATCACGTCGGGGCGACCGGCATCGTACTCATCGAACACGAGCGCAGTATTGCTCTGCAGAGCATAGGGCAGGATGCCTTCGCGGAACTCCGTCACCTGCACGCCGTCCTTCAAAACGATCGCGTCCTTGCCGATGAGATCGATGCGGGAGACGTGGCTGTCGAGGTTGATGCGGATGCAGGGCCAGTTGAGCCGCGCCGCCGCCTGCTCGATGTGCGTCGATTTCCCGGTGCCGTGGTAGCCCTGGATCATTACGCGGCGGTTGTGCTTGAAACCGGCGAGGATCGCGAGCGTCACCTCCTTGTTGAAGAGATAGTCGGGATCGACGTCGGGAACGTGCTCATCGGCTTTGGAGTAGGCTGGCACCTCGAGATCGGTGTCGATGCCGAACACCTGGCGCACCGACACTTTCAAATCCGGAATGCCGGGCAGCTTGGCTTCAGCACCCGTCGGGGATTGCGCGCGCATCGTCGAGGGCCTTCGAGGAAATGAGGTTCAGGGGCTGCGGGAGGCACGCCCTAAAGTCACGCCATTCCCGCTTGCTTCAGATAGTTATAGGCTTGGATAATCTCGCGCAACTTGTCCGCGGAACGCGCGTCTCCGCCATTGGTATCGGGGTGGTGAACCTTAACCAGCTCCTTGAAGCGAGCCTTGATCTCGATGCGCGTTGCGCCGTCCCGCAGGTTGAGCGTCTGCAAGCTCTTGCGCTCGAGCGGCCGCAGAGTGCGGCGCTCCTCGGCAGGTGCCTCGCGTGCCGCGCGCGCGCGCCAAGCAAAGAAGCCGTGCGGATCTTGCGCGCGCAACGTCGCGGGCTGCGGACCGGCACTACCGTTGGCTGCGCCGGCACCCTGCTTTGACTTGTTCGACAGGTTGAGGCCGACGTTCCAGGTCGGCCGGTGACCAGTGAGGGCGTCCTTCTGGAAGTCCTCGACCTCGCGGTCGTTCATGCCGTCGAAGTAGTTGTAGGAGGCATTGTACTGGCGAACATGATCGATACAGAAAATATAGTACTGGCCGTCGCGCCCGCGCCCCCGCGGCGCACGATATAGGCCCGGCGACCGGCATCCTTTCCACTGGCAGCAGGGACGCTCCTCCCGCGCCTGCTCGGCGCGCTGCCTTTTGGGCGCGACGCGGATGCTATCGAAATATTTGGAGTCGAGCTTCATCGGTTGAAGTATGATCTGAGGTCAGCCGCCGCACAAGCTGACTTGGCTTGCGCACGCGTTGCATTTTTTTCACACCAACATGAGGCGACCATTAATGGGCCTTCAAACGCAAATGCGTGAAAAGCTGATGGTGGCCCTGCGGCCCAGCCGACTTGACGTGGTCAATGAGTCGCACCTGCACGCCGGTCACCACAACTCACCCGACACTGGCGAAAGCCATTTCCGCGTGCTGATCGTATCAAACGCGTTCGCGGGGAAGTCCCGCCTCGAGCGTCATCGGATGATCAATGAGGCGTTGGGGGATGAGCTCAAAGGTGGGGTGCACGCGCTCGCAATCAAGGCTTGTGCGCCCGACGAGCCTCTTGGTTGAGCCCGCCTACAAAATAGTGCTGAAAAAGCCTCGCCCCCGCAATGCTGCGAGGGCGAGGCAGTGACGACGGCGACTAACCGCGTCGAGTGGTGCTTACCACCACCAGCGGCGCCAATGGCGGCGATGATGGTAGCGCCAATGACGGCGCCAGTAGACCTGCTCAACCGATGCGTTGGCGGGGGTCACGTTGGCGAGCTTGCCGAGGGCAATACCCGAGGCCGGAGCGGCCTGGGCGCTGCCAGCAGCGACGATGCAGGCGAGAGCGCCTGCAGCGACGGTGAGCGGGATCAGTTTTGTCATTTCGGTTCCTTCCTATTTTCAGTGCGCTACCTTCGCGAGCAACGAGAGGACACCGCACACATTCGCATCCTCCCGGCGTGAGCCTTGGCTAGATTCAAGGGATGCGCCTGAACCTAACCTGAACGAGACGCTGCCCACCACAAACAAACGGTAAACACGCAAAAGACTTAGGATTTCTGCGGTCCTGCGCTGCCAGCCTGCTTGCTGCGGGACGCGGCTCCGGCCGCGGGGCTAATGCGGAGGGCCGCGATCTTGTTCCTGGTCTTGCGCAGGATTTCGAAGCGATACCCGTAGAATGTGAAAACTTGTCCGGGCTCGGGGATGGTTTGTGCCTCGTGGATGACGAGGCCGGCGATGGTCGTCGCCTCCTCGTCTGGCAGATTCCAGTTCATCTGGCGATTGAGATCGCGAATCGCGACGGTGCCATCAACGTTGACGGTGCCGTCGGGCTGCGGGCGAATTGCCGCTTCGTGCGTATCGTGCTCGTCCGCGATCTGCCCGACGATCTCCTCGAGAATGTCTTCCAGCGTGATGAGCCCCTGCACCTCGCCGTACTCGTCGACGACGAGCGCCATCTGCGCCTTGCGCTTCAGGAACTGGTTGAGCTGGGCTTTGAGCGGCGTGGTGTCGGGAACGAACCACGGCTCCACCGCGAAGCTCATGATGTCGAGCTTGCCGACGTCCCAGCCCGAGCGCCCGAGCGCGGAGAAAAGATCCTTCGTGTGCAGCACGCCGACGATGTTCTCCGGCTCGTCCTTCCAGACAGGGACGCGCGTATACTGCGTTCGCAGCAAGTCGTCGACGATCTTCTGCGGCGGCTCGTCGGCGTCGATGGTCTCCATCTTCGTCCGATGCACCATGATGTCGGACACCTGCAGATCGCGGAGGTCGAGGACGCCGCCCAGCATGTCGGCATCGTGGCGGGCGACCGCGCCTTCCTTGGTCTGCAACTCGATCGTGCCGCGGAGCTCCTCGTGCGCGGCGAGAATATTGGCCTCATCGTCAGCCTTTCCAGGCGTAAGCTTCAGAAGCTGCCTGACGATGAACTCGATCGCGACCGTGATCGGATTGAGGACCACGATGACGGCGCGCATGAGCGGAGCGACGAGCAGCGCGACCCGGTCGGAGTAGGCGAGCGCGTACGTCTTGGGCAGAACGGCTGCGAAGACGACGATCAGGAACGTGATGACGATCGTCGCGTAAACGACGCCGACCTCGCCCACGAGCACGACGGCGAGACCCGAGGCGAGCGCGGAGGCGAGCACGTCGACGAGCGTATTGCCGATGAGGATGGTGCCGATCATCTTCTCGGGCGAGCGCAGGACCCGATTGACGACAGCGGCACGCGCATTGCCGTCCTGCTCGAGTGCGTGCATGCGCGCACGCGAAGCCGCTGTGAGCGCCGTCTCGCCGAGGTTGAAGAACGCCGAAAGCGCGATGAGCACGACGATGGCGACAATGATGGCGATGACGGCGATAGGCATGGAAGTCTTTGGGGTCTACTGGTGTTCTGAGCGGCTGGCGGTTGCCGTTGCACTTTAAGCCGGCGCACCGGCGAAGCAGGCAACCTATCACACATCGAAGATCGTCAAGTTAGCGCCTGGCGCCCGCGATTTCGCCGGTGAGGAACTCGCGCACGCGCTCTTCGGCGACGTCGCTGGTGACGAAGGCCTCGCCGATGCCGCGCACGAGAATGAACGTGAGCTTGCCGCGGCGTACCTTCTTGTCCTGGGCCATGAGGCGCATGAGTGCCTCGACGTCCGGCTTCGCACCGGGAATGTCGGCGATACGAGTCGGCAACCCGACGGCCTCGAAATGGGCGGCAACGCGCTTGCCCGCACCCGGCGCGCAGAGCCCGAGCGCCTCCGAGAAGCGGAATGCGATCGCCATGCCGATGGCGATCGCCTCGCCGTGCAACAGCCGGTCCGAGTAGCCGCACCAGGCCTCGAACGCGTGCCCGAAGGTGTGCCCGAGGTTGAGCAGCGCCCGCTCGCCCTGCTCGGTCTCGTCGCGGCCGACGATGCCGGCCTTGGCCTTGACGCTCGTCTCGATGGCCCGCGTCAATGCCGCCTCCTCGAAGGCGAAAACGGAGCGCCAGCTCTGCTCGAGCCAAGCGAAGAACGCCGCGTCACCGAGCAAGCCGTACTTGGCAACCTCGGCGTAGCCGGCGCGCATCTCGCGGTCGGGAAGCGTGCGCAGCGTGTCGGTGTCGGCGATGACGAGGCTCGGCTGGTGGAAGGCTCCTATGAGGTTCTTGCCCTGGGGAGTGTCGATGCCGGTTTTGCCGCCGACAGAGGAATCGACCTGCGCGAGCAGTGTCGTCGGGATCTGCACGAAGCGCACCCCGCGGCGAAGGATCGCCGCCGCGAAGCCGGCGAGATCACCCATCACGCCGCCGCCGAAGGCGACGACGAGGTCGCCGCGCTCTAGGCCGAGCTCGAGCAGCCGCTCGCTGAGCGGGGCCAGCTCGCGGAAGCTCTTGGTCGACTCGCCGGGCTTCAAGACGATCGAGCCCGCGTGCAAGTTCGCGCGCTTTAGCACCGCTTCGAGCGCGGGCAGATGAAACCGCGCGACGTTCTGGTCCGTCACGATCCCGCACCTCGGGGCGCCGAGCCGCGCGGCGATCAGCTCACCCGCCTTCGCCAGCAACCCGGGGCCGATCAGCACCTCGTAGGCGCGGCTGCCGAGCGGCACCTGCACGGAGCGAACTGAGGCACGCGTTTCGGCATGGCTTTCGGAGACCGAGGTCATTGGGCCTCCTCCCGCCGTGCCGCCGATGGCAGCGGGCGCGACAGCAGCTCGATGATCTCGGCGACGATCACGTCGTGCGGCACGTCGCGGCTTTCGACCGTGATGTCGGCCTGGGCGTAGACGGGGTAGCGGACATCCATGAGATTCTGCATCACGGTCTGGGGGTCGCTACCTTTCAGTAGCGGACGGTTGTTGCGCTTCGACACGCGGCGCACGAGCAGCGGAAGCTCGGCCTTGAGCCACACCGAAATGCCACGCTCGGCGATGGCAGTGCGCGTCTCGGCATTCATAAAGGCACCCCCGCCGGTGGCCAAGACCTGGGGACCGGAGCGCATCAGCCGAGCCAGCACCTTGCGCTCGCCTTCGCGGAAATAGGGCTCCCCGTGCTCCGCGAACATATCCTCAATGCTCTGGCCAGCCGCCTTCTCGATCTCCTCGTCGGCGTCCACGAAGGGCAGGCCCAGGCGCGCGGCAAGACGGCGCCCGACAGCCGATTTGCCGCAGCCCATCAGGCCGACCATGACGATCGATTTGTCGCCCAAAGCCGATTTGATCGCTTCAAGCGATTGAGCATCGCCCATCTTGTCTTACTCTTGCGATCGAGCCCGATTCGAGTTGACCGCCCGCGGCGGCTTTCGAAAGGCATCGGGGATGCGCCTTCCGCTGCAACGGCGCCTACTTTGGATTGCCCTTCAGAGCAAGTCATAATGGCGCCACCATGCAAAGAGACTTAAAACAGGACGCGGGATAGCAAAATGCCGAGCTTGTTCCGGTTTCTTGCCGTTGTTGGCACCATCGGTGCCATCATCCTGGGCTTGCTATACGTTCTCGCCACCAAATTCGAGCCCACAACGCGCACCGTCACCAAGCCCGTTCCGGGCGTCAAAGTTCGAACCGAGTAGCCGGCTCAACCGCTATGCGTAATCGGGCCCTCGCATTCGTGCTGATCGGAGCGCTCGCGCTCCCCGCCCAAGAAGCCGCCGCGCAGGATTGGGACCCGCTAGACCTTTTTTCCGAAAAGAAGCGCCCCGAACCCGCGCGGCAGCCTCCGCCTCCGCAGGGCCCCGACACGATCACGCCGCCGCCGGGCGAGGCAAGGAGCCAGGCCGTAGAGCGACTCGACCTTTCGCCGGTGATGGCACCCGACGGATCGGGCCTGCCTTACGAGCTGTGGCGCGGGCTCGATGTTGCAAGCTTCGAACGTCTCATCGCGGAGATCGAGATCCCGCCGCGCTCGCCGGCGCTGCATGCACTGTGGCTGCGGCTCATCACCTCCGACGTGACGCCACCCGGAGGCGGCCAGGCCGACCAGCAGTTCATGGCTCTGCGGCTGGAGACGCTCTATCGCTCCGGCCTGCTCGAGCAGGCATCACAGGAGCTTGCGAAGATGCCAGCCGCCGGCGGCGTCGTCGCCACGCTCGCCGCGCGCAACGACATCGGACTCGGCAAGAAGGAGCGGGGCTGCGCGACGGCGCAGAACGCGGGACCAATTCCTATCGACCTACCGAAGCCGTTGAAGGTGCAGGCTGCGATGATCTCCGGCTATTGCGCGGCGATCGCCGGCGACCAGGCCGGGGCCGGCCTCGCGGCCGAGATGGCACGCGAGGAGGGGCAGAAGGAATCGGCAGGTCTCGAGGCGCTCGATGCCATCTCCGTGCACGCGAGCCCGAGGATCGCTGCCAAGGAGACGATATCGTTGCTCGACTATCGCCTTATCGAGGCAGCCGGAGGGACTATCGAACCCGCCTTGCTTCTGAAGCAAGGCGCACCCTCGCTCCTTGCCGCGCTGGCGCTCGACCCCAACACGCCGCCCGCGCTGAAGCTGCCGGCAGCCGAGGCCGCCGCCCAGCTCAACGCCATCTCGCCGGACGAGATCGCCGGCATCTACCGCGCAAACGCATCGCCGGCGGGCGCGGCGGCAGGCCCCAACACGGCGGAGCGACGCGCGCAGTTGTTCGTCGCGGCTGAAGCCGAACGAACGCCGTTGAAGAAAGTGCGGCTTATCCGCTCCTTCCTCGATGAATTGCGCCGAGCAGGGCTGTACCTCAGCGCCCTGCGCATGTCGGCGCGTGCGAGCGACACGGTGCAGCCCGTGCCCGAGATCGGCTGGTTCGCAGAGACGGCGATCGAGATCGCGCTGGCGGCCGGCGACTACGACAAGGCGCGGAGCTGGGCGAGTTATGGGGCGACACTCGGCGCGTCCCCGGAGGGAAGCCTCAGCCATTGGCTCGCCCTAATCGACATCGCCGACAGCAACTCACCCGGGAACCGCGGCGAAAGCCTGCACTACATCGAGGATCTCGCCGTGCACGGCCGGCTCGATCCGACGCTGCTGCATCGCATCGCCACTGTGCTCGACGCACTCGCGTATGACGTGCCGATCCCGCTATGGGAGGCGGCGAGCCGGACGCCGCAGCCCGCGGGCGGCTTTTTGCCCGAGACGGGCGTCCTCTCCGAGCTGCAGGATGCGGCAAAGAAACACGAGTTCGGCCGCACCGTGCTGCTCGCCATGAAGACGCTGGGCCCGAACGGCGCGGAGGGCGCGCATATGATCGCGCTCGGCGACTCCATTCGCGCGTTGAAGCGCGCAGGGCTCGAACCCGACGCGCGCAGGCTCGGCTTCGAGGCGCTGTTTGCGAGCTGGCCGCGCGCCATCGTTAATTAGCGGCGGCTATCGAGCCGAGGCGGGAATGGTCGAAGCGACAACGCACATCGAATCCTTTCTCGCCATGCTCAGCGCCGAGCGCGGCGCGGCCGGCAACACCATCGAGGCCTATCGCCGCGATCTTGCCGACTTCGGACAATTCCTCGGGCGTCGCAATGTGGCGCTCGCCGCGGCCACGGGCGAGGACATCTCCGACTACTTCCGGGAAGCCGCGACGGCGGGCCTGAAGCCCTCCTCGCGCGCACGCCGGCTCTCTGCCGTACGCCAGCTCTACAAGTTCCTCCTCGCCGAAGGCATTGCCTTGGGCGACCCTACGCTCGGCCATGCAGGCCCGCGCAAGAGCCGGGCGCTGCCGAAGACACTCAACGTCGCGGAGGTTGATCGCCTCATCGGCGCCGCGGCAAAGCGAGCGGAAGCCGCGACGGCTTCCGAACGGCGCCGCTCGCTCCGCCTGCACTGCCTACTGGAGATGCTCTACGCCACCGGGATGCGCGTCAGCGAGCTCGTGTCGCTGCCGCGCACAGTGCTTGCCGGCGACGAGCGCGTGCTGACGATCCGCGGCAAGGGCGGACGCGAGCGCCTCGTGCCGCTCAACGCCTCCGCGAGATCGGCGCTCGATCGCTACCTGGGGCTTGGCGAAGGCGACGGGTTTACGGCGACCGTCGCGACGAAGTGGCTGTTTCCCTCGCGTAGCGCGCAGGGCCATGTCACCCGCCAGCGTTTCGCCCAGGACCTGAAGGAGCTCGCAGCCGAAGCCGGCCTCGATCCCGACCGGGTCAGCCCGCACGTGCTGAGACATGCCTTCGCGAGCCACCTGCTCGACCGCGGCGCTGACCTGCGCTCCCTGCAGCAGCTCCTGGGCCACGCCGACATCTCGACGACCGAGATCTACACCCACGTCCTGGAGGAGCGGCTGAAACAGCTCGTGCAGCAGCACCATCCGCTGGCCCGCCGCGAGCGCTAGACTTGCGTTAATGCGGGATAGTGTATCGGTCTTGACGGCGCGGAGCCGCGGCGCGATTGTCCGCAGCCCCCTAAACTGCTGCGAGAAGAGCATTGGAACGCCCCGCAACCATCCGCACGTATCTCGATTTCGAGAAGCCCATCGCCGAGCTCGAGAGCAAGGTCGCCGAGCTGCGCGCACTCGAGGGCGATGACCGCCCGGTCTCCATCGCCGACGAGATCAAGAAGCTCGAGCAGAAGGCGCGGGCAGCCCTCGTCGACACCTACGGCAAGCTGACGCCCTGGCAGAAGACGCAGGTGGCGCGCCATCCCGAGCGCCCTCATTGCCTCGACTTCGTCAACGCGCTGATCGACGACTTCACGCCCATGGCCGGCGACCGGTATTTCGCCGAGGACGAAGCGATCGTCGGCGGGCTCGGCCGTTTTCGTGGCCGTTCCGTCATGATCATCGGCCACGAGAAGGGTTCCGACACCGAGAGCCGTATCCGACATAACTTCGGCATGGCCAAGCCCGAGGGCTACCGCAAGGCAGTCCGCCTGATGGAGCTCGCCGAACGGTTCAACATCCCGGTTATCACGCTGATCGACACGGCTGGCGCTTATCCCGGCATCGGGGCCGAGGAGCGCGGCCAGGCCGAGGCCATCGCCCGGTCGACCGATTGTTGCCTGCGCATCGGCGTGCCCCTGATCACGGTGGTGATCGGCGAGGGCGGCTCGGGCGGCGCCATTGCCATCGCCAGCGCAAACCGCATCCTGATGCTCGAGCATGCGATCTACACGGTCGCCTCGCCCGAGGCCGCCGCCTCCATCCTGTGGCGCGATTCCGCCAAGGCGATCGACGCTGCAACCAACATGAAGATCACCGCCCAGGACCTCGACCAATTGGGCGTCATCGACGTGATCATCACCGAGCCGGTGGGCGGCGCCCATCGCGACCGGGAGCAGATCATGAAGGCGACGGGCGACGCCGTGGCCCGCGCGCTGTCGGAGTTCGACGGCAAGAGCCCGGCCGAGATCATCCAGCAGCGGCACGACCGCTTCATGGAGATCGGGCAGTCCCTCTAACAAACGGATTTCACGGGTATAAATACCCGTTAACCGTCAAATTCCGGTCCAACTCCTGGCGATACTGGCCGAGAATCACCACCACCGCTAAGATTCGCTGCGGGTGGTAGGAATTCCGTAACGTTAACGATATCTTAAGGGTTGGACGTTGATGGTGGTCACCGTGCGCCAGGGGCACTGCGTATGCGTATGATCATCCTTGGCTCGAGAACGAGAGCCCGTGTGTGCGCAGCCATTGCAGCGCTAGCGGGTGCTTGTGCGCTCGCGGCCTGCAGCGGCGGCGCCCCCTCGATCCCCCCTTCCGATCAGCCGCTCAGCAGCGAAGCGATGATGCTGCTCGGCCGCAAGGGCATGGACCAGGGCGCGCCCATCTTCGTGCGCATCTTCAAGCAAGAGTCCGAGCTCGAGGTGTGGAAGGCGCGTGACGACGGCCGCTTCTACCACTTCAAGACCTATCCCATCTGCAATTGGTCGGGTGATATCGGCCCGAAGACCACCTACGGCGACCATCAGGCGCCGGAAGGGTTCTATCGCGTCACCGCCAACCAGATGAACCCCAACTCGCAGTACTACCTCGCCTTCAACCTCGGCTACCCGAACGCCTACGACCGCTCGCTGCAGCGGACAGGCGACGCGCTGATGGTGCACGGCAAGTGCAAGTCCGTTGGCTGCTACGCCATGACGGATGCGCTGATCGAGGAGATCTTCGGCCTTGCCCGCGAAGCGATGAAGGGCGGGCAGGAGAGTTTCGAGGTGCACGCGTTCCCGTTCCGCATGTCGGACGAGAACATGGCGCGCTACAAGGACAATCCGAACTACACGTTCTGGCAGACGATGAAGCAGGGGTACGACTACTTCGAGAAGTATCGCCTGCCACCAGCGATCGCGGTGTGCGACCACAAGTACGTGGTCAACGTTAAGGCCCCGGTGAACGCCACCGTCCGTCCCGACGCCGCCTGCCCACGCTTCACGCGGCCGGTCGTCGCGCCGTTCGTGCCCAAGCCCACAGAGCAGCAGATTGCCGAGGAGCGTATCGTCGTGCCAGGCCCGAAGCTCCGCGAGATGCAGAGCTTCGCTGCCGCCAAGCCGACGCCGGCAACGCGCCCCGATGGGTCCTTCGGGACGTCGTTCGGCCTTGGCATGCCGGAATCGACCGGCAGCAATCCGCCGCCCACCTCACCCCAATAGACCATGGCTGGAAGCCGCACGCTGAAGACACTCGTCGGTCTCGGCGTGCTGGTTGCGGTTGCGGCCAGCGCGGCCTTCATGTTCTGGCCGCAAATCTTCGCCGCGATCGAGGAGGACGCAATCTGGTCCGAGAAGGCGGACCACTGGCACCTCTACTCGAGCGGCAAGACGCTCCCCGGCACGCCGGAGCTTCAGGATCTGCAGGGCCGTCTTGCGGCGCAGGGCGCGAAGCTCGGCGATCCCGTCTTAGTGCGCATTTTCAAGCGCGAGTTCGAGCTTGAAGTCTGGCTGAAGCACGACGGCCGCTTCCAACGCTTCGCCACCTATCCGATCTGCATGTGGTCGGGCGGGCTCGGGCCGAAGATGCGCGAGGGCGACAAGCAAGCGCCGGAGGGCTTCTATACGGTCGATGGCTCGCAGCTCAATCCGAACAGCAATTACCACCGCTCGTTCAACCTCGGCTTTCCCAACGCGTTCGATCGCGCGCACGGTCGCACCGGCTCGCTGCTGATGGTGCACGGCGACTGCCGCTCGATCGGCTGTTACGCCATGACCGATCCGGTGATCGACGAGATCTGGCAACTGATCACCGCGGCGCTGCAGGGCGGCCAGAAGCGGTTTCAGGCGCAGGTCTTCCCATTCCATATGACGGACAAGAACATGGCGTGGCACGCGCGCGCGCCCGAAGCGGCCTTCTGGCAACAGCTCAAGCAAGGCCACGACCTGTTCGCGCAGACGCAGATCCCGCCGGACGTAAGTGTGTGTCGCGACCGCTACTCATTCCGGACGGCAAGTGACGATAAAGACGGGAGCGCGCCGATCGAAAACGGCTGCCCGAGTGCCAGCTCGGGGAGTTGAAATCGCAGTTCCGGGATTCACCCTTAACCGGGCGAATCGCCGCAACACCCTGTGGTGACTTGATAATGTCGCTTTGAGCCGGTCACTTCCGGCGCCAACGGGCATCTCGCGTCGGCACGGCGCCTGCATATGCCGCAAGGGGGTAGATCTTGAAAGGGCTGGGTTGATGCGTCTGTCATTTGGGCCCTTGTGCCGTTGTGTTTTTGGATTGTGCGCCGCGCTGCTCGTGGCCACACAGGCCGAGGCTGGCCCGCCGCTCGCGCCGGACCTTCCCGCGGGTGCGGTCGACCGCGCTGAGCACCGGCGCCTCGCCTCCGAAGGCAAAGTGCTGCCCGGCACACCCGACCTCACCAAGCTCGACGAGCGTCTCGCTGCGGCACATGTGACGAAGGATGCCTCCATCACGATGCGCATCTTCAAGGCCGAGTCTGAGCTTGAAGTGTGGATGACGACGAACACGGGCGAATACACCCTCTTTGCCACCTACCCGGTCTGCTTCTGGTCGGGCACGCTGGGGCCCAAGCTCAAAGAGGGCGACCGGCAGGCGCCAGAGGGCTTCTACACGATTACCAGCCCTCAGACCCACCGCGAGGGGGCGCGGTGGCCCGTATCGATCGACCTCGGCTACCCCAATTCCTTCGACAAGGTGCAGCAGCGTGATGGCTCCGCCATCCTCATTCACGGCGGCTGCGCTTCGATCGGCTGCTTCGCCATGACCAATCCGGTCAACGACGAGCTGAACAAGCTCGTGTCGCGCGCGCTCAGTGCCGGACAGGCCTACGTGCAGATCCACGTCTTCCCGTTCCGCATGACGCCGGAGAATTTCGCTCGCTATGACAATCCGCAATGGCGCGACTTCTGGCGCAACCTGAAGGACGGCTACGACCTGTTCGAGCGAACGCGCCGGCCGCCGCGCATCAGCGTGTGCGACAACTCCTACGGTTTCCAGGCAGCGAGCAAGATCGAGTCCGCCAATCCCGGCCCGGTCGCCGTTTGCCCGCGCACCGAGGCAATGCTGCACGAACTCCACGAGCTGAATACCCGCGTCGCCGAGCAGACCGCTCCGCCGCCGCCAACCGAATCGAAGCCCGCCCCGGCGTACGCCTTCCTGCATCTCGTCCGGCCGCCGGTCTCCTACATGAGCAGGATCGGCTCGAGCTCCTACCAGCAGCCCGCCGGCGAGACGGCGCGCGCGGGCGTAAGCCCGGTTCTGACGCGGCGCCTTCCCTGCCCGGCGGCACTGTCGAGCTGCCGCAGGTATGCGGCGCTGCGCGACAAGCTCGCGGAGAAGGCCGCGATCGCGGCGGAAGAAGCACGCGTCAGCAGCAAGCAGCCCGCGGTCCACAAGAAGCGCGGGCATACGGCGAGCCGCTAGCCGCCGACACACGAGACGCCGACGATTGCCGACGCCTTGCACCCACGGCACCCGTGGCCTACATCGGGCTGCAGCGGCAACAGCGGGATCTCGATCATGCGGCGCGCGACGGCCGAGCCCGGCGCCTACGGCGACCACAGCCGACGCTGAACTCCGGTAGGACCATGTGAGCCGCATTCTCGTCATCGGCGGCTACGGCGCCTTCGGAGCGCGGGTATCGGAGCGGCTTGCGCACGAGCCCGGCCTGGAGGTCATCGTCGCCGGGCGCAGGGAGGACGCGGCGGCCGCATACGCGGCACAGCTTGCGCGCGCGGCACGTGCGAGGATCACTCACGCCGCCGTTGACGCGGCGAGAGCGACGCCGGAGCAGGTCCGCGAGCTTTCTGTCTCCGTGCTCATCAACGCTTCCGGCCCCTTTCAGGCCCAATCGTATAGCCTCGCGCGCGCCTGCATCCGCGCGGGCTGCCACTACGTCGATCTCGCGGACGCGCGCGCCTTTGTCACCGGCATCACGCAGATCGACCGCGAGGCGCGCGCTGCAGGCGTCAGCGTCATCAGCGGCGCAAGCTCGGTGCCGGGGCTCTCCTCCGCCGTGGTCGAGGCTTACGTCGGCGAGCTCGCCACGCTCGACGCCGTGGACATCGGCATCTCCCCCGGCAACGGCTTCGATCCCGGCCTGGCGACCACCGCGTCGATCCTCGGCGCGGTGGGCAGGCCCTTTAACGTGCTGTCTGGCGGTGGGCGGGAGACCGTTTACGGCTGGCAGGGGCTGCGCCGTCATCGCTTCCCAGAGCTCGGCGCGCGCTGGATGAGCAACGTCGAGGTGCCGGACCTCGACCTCCTGCCCGTGCGCTACCCTGGGCTGCAGACCGCCCGCTTCTCCGCCGGCGTCGAGGTCGGAATGTTCCATCTCGCGCTGTGGGGGCTGTCGTGGCTCGTGCGCGCCGGCGTCCTCCGCGATCCGGGAAGGCTCGCCGCGCCACTGCTTGGCGCCAAGCGGCGACTGCGGTTTCTCGGCGGCGATGCAGGCGGCATGTTCGTCGCACTCCACGGCCGCGACGCGCAGGGCGAGCCGCGCTCGATCGATTGGACGCTGATCGCACGCTCTGGCGATGGCCCGTACGTGCCGGCGATCGCTTCGGTGATCCTGGCGAAACGGCTAGCCGCCGGCGGCGGCCCGCAGCCCGGAGCGCAACCGTGCTTTGCGCTCTTCACGCCCGCCGATTTCGCCGCCGAGGTCTCGGACCTCGACATTACGTTTAGCGTTCAGCGCCGATAGCGCAAACGCACGCCTAGTCGTGCTTGCCATGGCAGTGCTTGTACTTCTTGCCCGATCCGCACGGGCACTCCGCGTTGCGTGCGGTCCTGCCCCAGGTCGCCGGATCGTTGGGATCGACGGCGTCTGACTTCTTGCGCGTCTGCAGGGGTGGGCGCTTCTCGACAAGCACGGGCGCGGCACGACCTTCCGCCGCAATGGCCGCGTCGGCCAGGGCCAGCTCGTCATAGCCCGAGAATGGGTCGGTGTGATGAGCCTCCATCTTCGGCAGCTCGGGCGCCTGCAGCTCCGGCTGCTCGTTAGGCGGTGCCAGCTCAACGTGCATGAGCTGCCCGGTCACGGCCTCGCGCAGCCGCGACAGCACGCCTTCAAACAGCACGAAGGCCTCGCTCTTGTACTCGTTGAGCGGATCGCGCTGCCCATAGGCGCGGAAGCCGATAACCTGGCGCAGGTGCTCCAACGTGACGAGATGCTCGCGCCACAGATGGTCGAGCGTCTGCAAGAGCACCATCTTCTCGATCTGGCGGAAGTTCTCTGAGCCCAGCTCGCGCTCTTTGGCCTCGGTCTTCTCGTCGACCGCCTTGAGGATACGTTCCTCGATCTCCTGGTCGGCGATACCTTCCTCGTTCGCCCACTCGTTGATGGGCAGCTCCATGCCGAAGATGCCGTCGATAGCCTCCTTGAGCGACTTCGTATCCCACTGCTCGGCGTAGGCCTTCTCGGGGATGAACTGGCGCACCAGCTCGTGCACGAGCTGGTGACGCAGGTCCTTGATGGTGGCGGAGACGTCCTGCTCGCCCATGATGTCGAGGCGCTGCTCGAAGATGACCTTGCGTTGGTCGTTCATCACGTCGTCGTACTTGAGGATCTGCTTGCGGATGTCGAAGTTTCGGGCCTCGACCTTCTTCTGCGCCATCTCCAGCGACTTGTTCATCCAGGGATGCGTGATCGCTTCGCCTTCCTGCAGGCCGAGTGTCTTCAGGACGCTATCCATGCGCTCGGAGCCGAAGATGCGCATGAGGTCGTCTTCGAGCGAGAGGTAGAACTTGGAGCGCCCGGGATCGCCCTGACGACCCGAACGGCCGCGCAGCTGGTTGTCGATGCGGCGGCTCTCGTGACGCTCGGTCGCGAGCACGTAGAGGCCGCCGGCCTCGAGCGCCTCCTGCCGCTTCACCTTGATGTCCGCCTGCAGGCGCTCGCGCATCTTGGCGATCTGTGCCGGATCGGGCGCGCGCCCGGCCTGAGTTTCCTCGGCAATCCAGTCCTTGAGCTGATAGTCGGCGTTGCCGCCGAGCTGAATATCTGTGCCGCGGCCAGCCATGTTGGTCGCGATAGTCACGCCGCCGGGCACACCAGCCTGAGCAACGATGCTGGCCTCCTGCTCGTGGTAGCGCGCGTTGAGGACCTGGTGCGGGATCGGATCGGAGTTCGACTTCGGCTTGGAGCCGATCTCGGTCAGATAGGCGCCGATGTCGGAAAGGTAGGACTTGAGTTCGCCTTCCTTGCCGCCGTTCAGCTTCTCGGCCTGCGCGAGCGCGGTGCGCCCCAGCTCCTTGATATACTTCGGGTCCTTCAACAGCTCGGAGAGCTGCTCGGACTTCTCGATCGAGACGGTGCCGACGAGGATGGGCTGGCCGCGGCGGCGGCAGTCGGCGATCGACTGCACGATCGCGGCGTACTTCTCCTTGGCCGTGCGATAGATCTCGTCGTCGTCGTCCTGGCGCAGGACCTCCACGTTGGTCGGAATCTCGACCACGTCGAGCCCATAGATGTCGAGGAACTCGCTCGCCTCCGTCGACGCGGTTCCGGTCATGCCGGCTAGCTTGTCGTAGAGGCGGAAGTAGTTCTGGAAGGTGATGGAGGCCAGCGTCTGGTTCTCGGGCTGGATCTCCACGTGCTCCTTGGCTTCCAGCGCCTGGTGCAGGCCCTCCGAGTAACGCCGGCCCGGCATCATGCGGCCCGTGAACTCGTCGATGATGACGACCTGGCCGCCTTTGACGATGTAGTCGCGGTCGCGCTGGAACAGCTTGTGGGCCTTGAGCGCGGAATTGATGTGGTGGACGTAGGAGACGTTCTCGATGTCGTAGAGCGAGCCCTTGAGCACGCCCTGGGCTTCGAGCGCCTTCTCGACATACTCGTTGCCTTGCTCGGTGAGTGAGACCTGGCGCTGCTTCTCGTCGAGCTCGACGAGGCCCTCGGTCTTGAGCACTTCCTTGGCTTTGTCCTTGCCGTGGACTCTCTCGACCTCTTTCTCGATCTTGGCGTGCTCCGCCGCCACGGTCTTCATCAGCTCGTCGACGGCGATGTAGAGATCGGCGCGGTCCTCCAGCGGCCCGGAGATGATGAGCGGCGTGCGCGCCTCGTCGATCAGGATCGAATCGACCTCGTCGACGATGGCGAAGACGTGTCCGCGCTGGACCATCTCCTCCTTGTGGATCTTCATGTTGTCGCGCAGGTAGTCGAAGCCGAGCTCGTTGTTGGTGCCGTAGGTCACGTCGCAGGCGTACTGCGCCTTGCGCTGCTCGTCGTTGAGGTCGTGCACGATGCAACCGACAGTGAGGCCCAGGAACTTGTAGACTTGGCCCATCCACTCCGCGTCGCGCTGAGCCAGATAATCGTTGACGGTGACGACATGCACGCCCGTGCCAGCGAGCGCGTTGAGATAGACCGGCAGCGTGGCGACCAGCGTCTTGCCCTCGCCCGTCTTCATCTCCGCGATCTTGCCCTCGTGCAGCACCATGCCGCCGATGAGCTGAACGTCGAAGTGGCGCTGGCCGAGCGTGCGCTTGGCCGCCTCACGCACGGTTGCGAATGCGGGAATGAGCAGGTCGTCAAGCGACGCGCCCTCCTGGATCTGGCGGCGGAAATCCTCCGTGCGCGCCCGCAGCTCCGCGTCGCTCAGTCTCGCGATCTCGGGCTCGAGCGCATTGATCGCCTCCACGCGAGGCCGGTAGCCCTTGACGCGGCGCTCGTTGGAGGAGCCGAAGATCTTTGCCGCAAAGCCGCCGATAGTGGAGAGCATCAGAACGTTTCCTTAAACCTGCCAACGTGTCGCCGTCGGACACGGGCCCCAAGCGGTGAACGTCGCCCGCGCAATATAGCCGCCGTATCCGCCGGAGGGTGCCTAAAGGGGCCGCCGTGAACTCGTGCTGAATGCGCCGCGAGCGGGCGATGCCGCCGGGGGAGAGATAAGGACCGCACCCTCACCTTGTCAACGCATTGAGACCTTTGGCGGGAATGCCCGAAAAGGCCAAGAACATTCGGCGACTCTCAAATTCGTAACTTGGCAGGGCCACCCTCACCCACTATCCATGGGCCCGCAACCTCCCATGCAGTCCGAACGATTTCAGCAGCACCGCGGGCTTGCACTCTTTCGCGCGCCCGCCCGAACCTCAGAGACCCGACAATGCAGAACGTCTTCCTGAAGGGGCGCGTCCTCCTTGCCGCCGCCGTTGTTGCCGCCATCTCGGCCGGCGGCTTCCTCCGCTTCGCGGCCGCCGAGGACAAACCCGGCGACACGGTCGTGGCGACGGTGAACGGCCAGCCGATCACCGAATCGGACTTGCGCTTCGCCGAAAACGAGCTCGGTGGCGAGATCGCCAACTTGCCGCCCGAAGTGAAGCGGCGGGCTCTCGCGGAGTACCTCATCGACAACGAGCTCTTCGCCAAGGCCGCCGAGGAGGCCAAGATTGCGGCCACCCCGGAGTATGAGCAGCAGATGCGCTACCTGAAGCGCCGCGTCCTGCGCGAGCTCTATTTCGACAAGACGCTCAAGGGCAAGATCGGCGAGGACGAGGCCAAAAAGATCTATACCGAGAAGATCGCGCAGCTGAAGCCCGAGGAGGAGATCGAGGCCCGGCACATCCTGGTCGACAGCGAGGAGAAGGCGAAGGAGCTGCACGCTAAGATCGTCGCCGGCGCCGACTTCGCACAACTCGCCAAGGAGAATTCGACCGATACCGGGTCCAAGGACCAAGGCGGCGTGCTCGGCTATTTCGGACACGGTCAGATGGTGCCGGAGTTCGAGGCCGCAGCCTTCAAGCTGGAGAAGGGCCAGGTCTCCGAGCCGGTGCACACCAACTTCGGCTGGCACATCATTAAGGTCGACGACCGGCGCAAGAAGGAGCCGCCCTCGTTCGCGGCCGTGAAAGACACGATCCTGAACTCGCTGGTCGTGCGGAAGGCGCAGGACACGGCGACCGAGTTGCGCAGCAAGGCGCAGGTCGAGTACGTCGACGCCGGCATCAAGAAACAGGTCGAGGAGCAGAAACTGAAGAAAGAGCAGGACGCCAAGAAGCCGGCCGAGGCGCCCGCTGCGCCTGCAGATCCGGCGGCTCCGCCAGCAGCGAAGCCCTGAGCTCAAATACCAGCACGACTGCATCGGGCCGCTTGATCTCAGCGGCCCGATCTGTTTCTAGGTGCGGGCTCGCCGACACTTTGGGATCTTGCCATGGCCAAGGCTGCACCCGTCTCCCCCTTCGCCCCGAAATTGCTGCCCGAGGTGCCGGCAATCGACGGCGTGCGCTTCGCGACCGCCGAAGCCGGCATCCGCTATAAGGGCCGCACCGACCTATTGCTCGCCGTGCTCGATCCAGGCACGACGGCGGCCGGCGTGCTGACCCAGTCGAAAACGCGCTCCGCCCCGGTCGAGTGGTGCGCGCAAGCCCTGCTTGACGGTCGCGCCCGGGCGCTCGTCATCAATTCTGGCAACGCCAACGCCTTCACCGGCAAGAAGGGGCGCGAGGCGGTCGAGATCACGGCAGAGGCCGCTGCAGAGGCGGTGGGCTGCCTGCCATCTGAGGTCTTCATCGCCTCGACCGGCGTCATCGGCGAGCCGATGGACGCAGGCAAGTTTGCGCACCTACTAGGCCGGCTCGCCGGCGAAGCCGCCCCGGATGCCTGGGGTGCCGCGGCGCGCGCGATCATGACCACGGACACCTTCCCCAAGCTCGCCACTCGGCACGCCAAGATCGGCGGCACGGAGGTCGTCATCAACGGCTTCTGCAAGGGCGCCGGCATGATCCAGCCCGACATGGCGACGATGCTGTGCTTCGTGTTCACTGATGCCGCCATCGCGGCGCCGGCGCTGCAAGCGATCGTTTCGCATGCCGCCGACCGCACCTTCAATTGCGTGACTATCGACGGCGACACCTCGACCAGCGACACGCTGATTGCATTTGCCACAGGGGCTGCTGAGCGTCGCGGCGCCCCGCGCATCGCCGATGCGGCCGATCCGCGCGTTGCCGCGTTCGCGACCGCGCTGCACGACCTCCTGCGTGAGCTGGCGATCCTCATCGCCAAGGACGGCGAGGGCATCACCAAGTTCGTCACCGTCGAGGTCGAGGGCGCCGAGAGCGACTTGGCCGCCCGGCGCATAGGGCTCTCGATCGCCAACTCGCCGTTGGTCAAAACGGCGATCGCGGGCGAGGACCCCAACTGGGGCCGCATCGTCATGGCGGTCGGCAAGGCGGGTGAAGCGGCCGACCGCGACCGGCTGTCGATCTGGTTCGGGGACATCCTCGTCGCCGAGAACGGCGAGCGCGCGGCGAGCTACGACGAAGCGACCGTCGCACGCTATATGAAGGGCGCCGCCATCGTCGTGCGCGTCGACGTCGGCATCGGCAAGGGTCGCGCTACCGTGTGGACGTGCGATCTGACGCACGGCTACATCGATATCAATGCCTCCTATCGCAGCTGAGCGCCAGGACCTCGATGGATCCCAATTTCTGGCATGAGCGCTGGCAGAAGAAGGAGACGGGCTTCCATCAGCCCGCCGTCAACGATCTGTTGCAGCTCTACTGGCCCCGGCTCGGCCTCGAGGCAGGGAGCGAGGTCTTCGTGCCGCTCTGCGGCAGGAGCCTCGACATGGTCTGGCTTGCCGATCAAGGGCATCGCGTCATCGGCGCGGAGCTGAGCCAGATCGCAATCGATGAGTTCTTCGCCGAGCGCGGCTTGACGCCCGCCACTTCGACGAATGCAAGCTTCAATGTGAAGTCGGCCGGCCCCTTCGAGATCTGGTGCGGCGATTTCTTCGACCTCCCGTCTAGCGCCACTGCCCGTGTGGCTGGCATTTACGATCGCGCCTCGCTCATCGCATTCCCTGCTGCCATGCAGGGGCGCTACGCCGCAAAGCTGAAGGAGCTGGCCCCGCCGGAAGCCCGGCTCCTGCTCATCACTCTCGACTACGATCAAAAGCAGATGACGGGGCCGCCGTTTGCCACGCCGCGCAGCCAGGTGCACAGCCTCTTTGCGGATCGCTACAAGATCGAAGAGCTCGCGTGCCAGTCGGCGCTCGAGCAAAGTCCACGGCTGATGCAGCGCGGCCTGACCTCGCTTGAGGTATGCGCCTACGCGTTGCGGCCGATCTGAGCGCGACGATGTCGACTATGAAGCGTCGCTATTTCGCGCAGGCGACAAGCACGGTCTTGCCGACGCCGGGGACATAACGCGCGCATAGCTCTTCCGCGGGCCCCTTGCCTTGCTCCATCACCGGCTTCGATGCGGCATCAGTTTTTGCGGCAACCGGCGGGCTCGGCGTCGTGGTCGAGGGAGTGGCAGGTGGAGGTATAGGTGGGGGTGGCGTTGCCGCGGCCTCTGTCTCTTTCGTCCGCTCCAGTCCGCGGCGCGCAAACTCGATATCGGAGTCGAGCGCGAGCGCACGCGAATAGAGCGAAGCGGCGTCGGGCTTGTGGCCGAGCTCCTCCTCGATCAGCCCCGAGACCGCGAGCGAGAACGCGCTCTTGGGCGCGATGCGCAGCGCCTCGTCGACGTCGACCTTCGCGTCGGCGGTGCGGCCGAGCTTCAGCCGGGCAAAGCCGCGCTGGCTTAGGATGATGGCACGCTCGCTCGGCAGCAGGGTCGCCGCGCCCTTGGAGTCCAAGGCCGAGGAGAAATCGACGATCGCTGCGTCCCAATTCTGCGCCTGGCTGTTGGCGCGCCCGCGCAGGTGCGTGATATTGAAGTCACCGGGCTTGGCGCGCAGCGCCTCGTTGAGGTCGGCAAGCGCGAGCTTCGCGTTGCCCTGGCTGAGGTAGGCCTGCCCGCGCCCGCGGAATGCCCAAGCGTAGCTCGGCACCTTGTCGAGCGCGGCCGTGTAGTCGGCGATTGCCTCGGCGAACTGCTGCTTCTTGGCTCGCGCGTCGCCGCGCTGGCACCAATACTGCGGATTTTTCGGATCGAGCCCGATGGCGATGTCGAAGTCGGCGATTGCTGCGTCGTAGCGGCCCATGAGTTTGTAGGCCGCGCCGCGGTTACCGAGCGCGATCGCCTTGTTGCGCGCATCAAGGCCGCCATCCTCGAAGAGCCGCGTGCAAGCTGCCACCGCGGCCTCCGCTTTAGGCGAGTCGGCACAGCTGGCGACGTCGTCTTGGCTGACGCGCCCACGCGCCCAGGCATGGGGCGAGAAATCGGGCATGGAGAGCATCAGCGCCGCGACAACAAACGCCGCTCTTGCCGCCGCATCATGATGTGCCGTGTCGCAGCCGGTCACGTCGGTTCTAGCCTCGCTGCACCCGTATCGGACGGTCCAGCATACCGCAAATTGTAAAGGAATTTTCGGGGTCCGTATCGAGGCCGGAAAGAAATCATTTGCATGCTGAAATAAACCCTGTCGCACCGGTCTCCGTGCCAGCGTCCGTGATTGTGCCCGGCCGCGGCCCGCGTTAGCTTTCCTCAGCTCACAGAGATATTGTGGCCTGTATGCTGTATTCGCGTCTTATCATTTGCCTCTGTTTAGCAGCCCCCTTCGCGCCGGCCTCGGCCGAGCCGGGCGACGCCATCGGCGCGGCGGTGACGATCGTCAACCACGTCACCGGCGAGTTCAACCGCAACCTGAGGAATCTCGAGACCGGCGACAACGTGCGCCAGGAGGAGATCATTGCGGTTGCCGACGACGCCCTCGGCGAGTTGATGCTGCGCGACCAGACCAAGGTAGCGTTGGGGCCTGGCGCGCGGCTGACGCTCGACCGCTTCATCTACGATCCCAACCGGACCACCGGCTCAATCGTGCTCAACCTGATGCAGGGCGGCTTCCGCTTCATCACCGGGATTGCCGCCAAGCCGACCTACACGATCCGCACGCCCGTCGTCTCGATTACCGTGCGCGGCACTGTGTTCGATGTCTTCGTCGAGGGGAACGAGGCCGTCTGGATCCTGCTGCACGAAGGTGCCGTTACGGTCTGCAATAGCAGCGGCAAATGCCGCGAGCTCAACGATCCCTGCCGGGTCGTACGCATCGGCCCCGGCGGCGCCATGCCCGATCCCGGCACGTGGAACGCGCTCCCCTACGCGCGCAGCGTGAGCTTCGATACGGCGTTCCCATTTGTCGTGAAGCCGCCCAGCATCGATCCCAAGCCGATCTTCTCGCGCGAGGACATCGAGCTCGGCCGCTGTCCCGAGCCGAAGGTGCGCAAGGTCGACTACGAGCCCGACGAGAAGCCGGCGAAGCCGAAGAGCTATACCCCGCGCCGGTCGCGGCAAACATATGCCCGGCCGCGCTACCACCGTACGCCCCGCTACACTCCCGTGGTGCCGAACATCACCATCGGCATCGGCATTGGCGGCGGTGGCGGCCATCAGGGCGGCGGGCACTATAAGTAGCCGTCCGCATTTGCCCCAACGGCGCGACGGAGGCGACTAAGGAAGCAGCGCGACGACACGCGCAGGCGCGCCCGAGCCGTGCGCTAGCTTGATCGGCAGCGCCACCACCCAGGCCCCTGTCGGCGGCAGTTGGTCGAGGCTCATCAGGTTCTCCAGGCCGACGACGTTGGCTGCGCCCAGAACGCGGTGCACGAAGAAATCCTTGGACGGCCCGTTGTCCACGCTGGCAGTATCGACGCCGAGCACTGCGGCGCCGCGCTCGACGAGCAGCCGCGCTGCATCGGCGCCGTAGGAGGGAAAGTGCAGGTGGCTCGCATCGCCAGGCGTGTCATCGCCAAGGTAAGCACGCTTGTCGGGCCAGCGGCTGCTCCAGCCGGTACGCAAGAGCACGATCGATCCGCGCGCGATTGTCCCGTTGATAGCCTCCCACGCGGTAACGTCTTCCGGCGTCAGCGTGTAGTCCGGATCGACCGCCGCCTTCGCTGAAATGTCGATGACCACCGCGCGCCCAATCAGACGGTCGACGGGGATGTCGGCGGCGGGCGCGCCCTTCTCGGCAAAATGATACGGCGCATCAATGTGCGTGCCGCCGTGCTCTGGCGTGCAAAACCGGTTCGCCGCGTAGAAGAACCCCCGCTCCGTCATCCCCTTGTGCTCCTCGGTAAGCTCGAAGGTCTTTGCCTCCGTCGGCCAGAAGATGGTGCTCGCGTCGATCGGGTGCGTGAGGTCGACGACCTTCGCGGCGGCGAGGTCGAAGCCCTGGGCCCCGGCGGAGGGCGACAGAACGGCCAAAGGAAGGGCCATCGACACGGAAGCTAGGACGACGCGGCGGATCGTGGACATTGTGGCCTCCAGGACACCGAGGAGCACACCAATGCTTGCCAAGGGTGCGTCTGCTGGCAAGCGGTGGCGCCAAGTTGCCGCGAATACTGCCAATTGCGGGGTTACAATGCCGTTTCGCTTGTGGGCTGACATTTGCCTGCAAGCTGCGGCATAATCCGTGGCGGGGGAATCAGTTTCGAGCCGCGAAGGGGCGGAACGTCTTGGCAAAAGACGCGAAGATCGTGTTGGCCGGCGCCCTTGCCTGGGGCCTTTCCTGCGCGTTCGGCGCGGGGCCCGCGCTCGCGGCCGGGGCGATCCTGTTCGACACCACCGACGGGCACGTCCTCTACGCCGAGGACGTGGATATCGGCTGGTATCCCGCCTCGCTCACAAAGATGATGACGGCCTACGTCGCCTTCCAGGCGGTGCGCGATCACAAGATCACGCTCGACACCAAGATCTTCATCTCGCCGCATGCACAGGCGCAGCCACCGACGCGCCTCGGCCTCAAGGCGGGCAAGGACCTTCCGCTGGTGGACGCGCTGCGCGCACTCATCATGCGCTCGGCCAATGACCTCGCCATCGCGATTGCCGAGACGGTCGGCGGCGACGAGGCCTCGTTCGTCAAGACCATGAACCAGACGGCGGCGCAGCTCGGCATGCTGCACACCCACTTCATCAACCCCAACGGCTTGCCCGCCGAGCAGCAGGTGACGACCCCGCGCGACATGGCGCTCCTGGCGCAAGCGTTGGTGCGCGACTTCCCCGAGCACGGCGCCATGTTCTCCGACACGCAGGCGATGATCGGGAAGGTCAGCATCTCGACCCACAACGCGCTGCTCGGCAGCTTCCAGGGCGCCGACGGTATCAAGACGGGCTACACCTGCGCCTCGGGCTACAACCTCGTAGCCAGCGCTACGCGCAACGGGCACCGTCTCGTCGCGGTCGTGCTCGGCGACGAGACGAGCGCCGCCCGCAACGCGCGCGCCGCCGCGCTGCTCGAGCACGGCTTCAAGACGCTCGAATGGAAGGGGCTCGTGCCCACCGCGCGGGTGGAGAACTATCCCAGCGATATCGTCGGCGCCGGCTTTGAGCCCAACGCGACCATGCTCGAGCACTGGAAGGGCTGCCAGGATTTGCCGCCCCCTGTCGTCGCTGACGCCAAGGACGGCAAGAAGCAACAGGCGAGCGTCGCCGAGACCAAGAAACCGGCGCAGCGGCAGGCGCGCTCGAGCGGCAGCAGGAAGCGTCGCCACGCGCGCAACGAGTGAGCGGCGCACTCAGACCCAGCGCCCCGACGGCTTGCCTGCTTTTTCCTCGATGGCGTCCCAGATCATCGCCGCGATGTCGGTGCCGCCGAAGGCCTTCACCTGGCGGATGCCGGTCGGCGACGTGACGTTGATCTCGGTCAGGTAGGGGCCGATGACGTCGATGCCGGTGAAGAGCAGCCCGCGCCGCTTCAGCTCGGGCCCCAGGCGCGCGCAGATTTCGCGGTCGCGCTCGGTGAGCTCGGTCGGCTTCGCCGTGCCGCCGACGTGCAGGTTGGAGCGCGTCTCGTCGGCTGCGGCACGCGGTTGATGGCGCCCGCCATCTCGCCGTCGACCAGGATGATGCGCTTGTCGCCGTCGCGCACCTCGGGGCGGTACTGCTGCACCATGAACGGCTCGCGGAACACGGTCTGGAACAGCTCGACGAGCGAGTCGAGGTTGGTGTCGTCCGGCGCGATGCGGAACACGGCGGCGCCGCCGTTGCCGTAGAGCGGCTTCACGATGATGTCCTTGTAGCTCGGCGCGGAAGGCCTGCACGTCGTCGAGCGTGCGCGTCACGAGCGTCGGCGGCATCAGGTCGAGGAAGTCGAGCACGAACATCTTCTCGGGCGCGTTGCGCACGTGCGCGGGATCGTTGACGACCAGCGTCTTGGGGTGGATGCGCTCGAGCAGGTGCGTCGTCGTGATGTAGGCCATGTCGAACGGCGGGTCCTGGCGCAGCAGCACCACGTCCCAGTTCCGCGAGGTTCTCGACGCGCGGATCGGCGAGCTCGTAGTGCGCGCCGGCCTTGTCCTCGACCTTCAGGCGTGTGGCCGCGCGCGAGCAGCTTGTCGCCGTGGAGCGAGAGGTTGGGCGGCGTGTAGTAGAAGATCTCGTGCCCGCGCTGCTGCGCTTCGAGCAGGATCGCGAACGTCGAATCGCCGCGGATGTCGATGCGCTCGATCGGGTCCATCTGGCAGGCGACGCG
>CAWFOR010000019.1:0-72404 GCA_963817485.1 uncultured Alphaproteobacteria bacterium
CAACGGCCAACAACGTCGCGACCGCCGGCGCGGTACTGACGCCGCTGTCGGACCTCAGCAAGGTCGAGGAAATGGAAGCCCTCGAGCAGAGCTCCATGGACTTCTACTCGATGCTCCGCAGCGTTGCTGATCAGAAGCGTCAGGCCGAGCTACGCGAAGCGCTGGAGACGAGTGCGTTGACGGCGCCCCCTGTCCCCGCCAACCCCAATGCGATCGAGCCCGTCATGGTGTTGACGGCGTCTCCCGCCTGGTCGGAGAAGCCGCGAGCGCCGGTCAGCGCCGAGGTCGCAAAGCCGCTTCCACAAACGCGGATGATCGTCGGCACTCCCGCAATCGTCAGTCAGTAGCTTCGGCTGGTTTGCAGGGATAGTCAGGCGCCGGCAAGCAGCTTGTCGCCCTGACGGCGCAACGAGTCGATCAAGGCATTGGGTCCGCCCGACTTCAAAATGGCGCCGAACTCCGCCCGGCGGCTCGCAAGCTCGCTGATCGTGCCGTCGAGATACACGTCGACGGCCTTCCACTTTCCACCGCTGTTGCGCATCAGGTAATCGAGCGCCACGGTTTTACCGCTGGCCTGGACGAGGCGCGTCTTTACCAGTTTGTCGGCGGGCGCCCGGTCGACCGTCTGCACGATCTCGAAACGCTCTCCCGAGAAACCATCGAACTGATTGGCATAGTTGGCGATCATCATTCGCGTAAAGGCGTCGATGATCCCCGCTTGCTGCGTCGGATCGAGAGTGCCCCAGCTCTGTCCCACCGCCGCTCGCGACATAGTGGGAATGTCGTACGTTTCGGCAAGGACCGGAGCCAACCGATCGTAACGCCCCTTCACACCCAGCTGCTTGGCTTGCTGCATGGTTTGCAGAAGGGCGCCGTAGAGCCCGCCGATGCGATCGGCGGCGGGATCCTGAGGTTCGCCGTGCGCCGTAACCGGCACCAGCCCGGCTGACGCCGCCAACGCCAGGGATACGTTGAGAAACCACCGCCTCGAGACGTTTACTTCCGACATTTCCTACGGCTCTCCTTGCACACCCAAACTCTTCTGCTGCCGGCCGCGACGAGGCCGGGGATAGACACCCATCTGCGGTAAGCGAGCAACACCTCCACGGCAAATCTGCGGCGTGACCGACGGATACGTTTCATGGGCCCACTGGAGGGCCATAATCGTCACCTAGCTGGTGGAAAGTAGATACAGCGCCGAATTCCGAGTTAGTGTGGGGTAATGGGGGATAGGCCATGGATGCCAGAGCACCAACGGCCGCGTTGACGCCCTTGCTTGATTGCGTAGCGACCCCCGAGGACCTGCGCAAGCTCCCCGAGTCCGACCTGCCCCAGCTCGCCGCCGAGCTGCGCCAGGAGACGGTTGATGCCGTTTCGGTGACGGGTGGCCATCTCGGCGCGGGGCTCGGCGTCGTCGAGCTGACGGTAGCGCTGCACTGGGTCTTCGACACCCCGCGGGATAGGCTCATCTGGGATGTGAGCCACCAGACTTATCCGCACAAGATCATCACCGGGCGCCGCGACCGCATCCGCACCTTGCGGCAGCCGGGCGGGCTTTCGGGCTTCACGCGGCGCGACGAGAGCGAGTACGACGCCTTCGGCGCCGCGCACTCATCGACCTCGATCTCGGCCGGTCTCGGCATGGCAGTCGCGCGCGATCTCGCGCAGCGCGACAACAACGTCGTGTGTGTGATCGGCGACGGCGCCATGTCGGCCGGCATGGCATATGAGGCGATGAACAATGCGGGCGCGCGCGATGAGCGCCTCATCGTCGTCTTGAACGACAACGACATGTCGATCGCCCCGCCGACGGGAGCGCTGTCGGCCTACCTCGCCCGCATCACCTCGAGCGGCACCTACTTCTATCTGCGCGACATCGCCAAGCAGCTCGCCAAGCAGCTCCCCAAGAGCTGGGAGCGGCGCGCCGCGCGTATGGAGGAATATACGCGCCACTTGTGGCAGGGCGGCGCCTGGTTCGAGGAGCTCGGCTTCTACTACGTCGGACCCATAGACGGCCACAGCTTCGACCACCTGCTGCCCGTCCTGAAGAACGTGCGCGACGCCAAGCAGGGGCCGATCCTCGTGCACGTCGTGACCAAGAAGGGCAAAGGCTACGCGCCGGCGGAAGCTTCCGACGACAAGTATCACGGCGTTGCCAAGTTCAACGTCGTCACCGGCGCGCAGGTGAAGCCCAAGCCGAACGCGCCGACCTACACCCGCGTGTTCGCCGAGAGCCTGATCGAGGAGGCCCGCAAGGACGACAAGATCGTCGCCATCACCGCGGCGATGCCCGACGGGACCGGGCTCGATCTCTTCGCCAAGGAGTTCCCGGAGCGCACCTTCGACGTCGGCATCGCCGAGCAGCACGCCGTGACCTTCGCCGGGGGCCTCGCTGCCGAGGGTTTGAAGCCGTTCGCGGCCATTTACTCGACGTTCCTGCAGCGGGCCTACGACCAGGTCGTGCACGATATCGCCATCCAGCGGCTGCCGGTGCGCTTCGCCATCGACCGCGCCGGCCTCGTCGGCGCGGACGGCCCGACGCACGCCGGCTCTTTCGACCTGGCTTACCTCGGCTGCCTGCCGGGCTTCGTCATCATGGCGGCGGCGGATGAGGCCGAGCTCAAGCACATGGTGGCGACCGCGGCCGCAATCGATGACCGCCCGTCCGCCGTGCGCTATCCGCGCGGGGAAGGTTTCGGCGTCGACCTGCCCGAGGTCGGCCGCGTGCTCGAGATCGGCAAGGGGCGCATCCTGCGCGAGGGCTCCGCCGTGGCGCTTCTGTCGCTCGGCACGCGCGCGGCCGAGTGCCTCAAGGCAGCCGAGCAGCTCGCCGCCTTCGGTCTGTCGGCGACGGTGGCGGACGCGCGCTTTGCCAAGCCGCTCGACGAGGATCTGATCCGCCGGCTCGCCGCCAACCACGAGGTGCTGGTGACGGTGGAGGAAGGCTCAATTGGCGGCTTCGGCAGCCACGTGCTGCAGTTCCTCGCCGAGGGCGGATTGCTCGACCGCGGCCTCAAGGTGCGCACCATGGTGCTGCCCGATACATTCATCGCGCAGGACAAGCCCGAGCGCATGTACGAGCTCGCGGGCCTGTCGGCGGACGGCATCGTCGCGACCGTGCTCGGGGCGCTCGACACCAATCATCAGCCGGTGCAAAGGGTCGGCGTCGGATTTCGTCTCCACTGACGCTCCTCGCCCACTTTGATCAAAGCGTGGGCGTGGAAGGCGAGCGCCGGCGATTTCTCCAAAGCCGCCACGGCTCCAAACACTGCCACATGATGAGAGCCGGCACGCCGGTGACGATCTCGCGCGCGCGTTTCAATAGTGACAGGCTGAGGGCAAGCTGAGGGGGCAGTCCAAATAAGGCACCCGCGACGATATATCCGCCCTCCTGCACCCCGGCCGCCCACGGCACGATGAACGCCCCGGTGCGCAGAGCGTAGACCAGGCTCTCAATGACGAGAGCATCGGCGAAGCTCACGGGATTGTCCATGAACCACAAACCGATCCACGCCTCACCGGCACCAACAATCCAGCCGGCAACGTGAAGGGCGAAGTTGGCTAAGACTTCGCGCTCGATGCCGGTAAATCTCCTTTATTCCAGCGTGTATCCCATCAGTCTCCGACAAGCTGCCCCAAGCTTGGGTCCAGCCCAGCCGATCAGGCAACGTCTCGAGGAAACGAAAGAGGCCCCTGTGCTGTGCGACAACGAAGCCCGCAATGCCCGCAGAGCAGATCGTCAATCCAGCGGCCAGCCACCAGCCCGTCATCTCGCTGGGCCGCTCCGCGATCAGGATCGTTACGCCGAGCAGCGTAAACAGCAGCTGGCTTGCCAGCTCCATCGTCAGATCGACGACGGTCATCGCTACGGCCGTTCCCAGCGGCGTCCCGTGGAGAGTGAGCTCGCGGACTGCCACGGCCTCGCCCACCGCCGGTACTATGGCAAGAAGGTTCGCTGTGCTGTCGCGCAGCCAGCGCACCCACGCCAGGAAAAGCGAAGCATTGGGGGGCGCCTTCACGAGTAGCGCCCGCCACGCGAGAGCGCACAGGATGAGCGAAGCGAAATAGACGGCCGAGATCGCCAGCACGCCTTGCCAGCCGGCGCTGAGGAAAGCGTCGCCGACCTGCTCAAGGCCGAAATGGAGAACGAGCCCAATGCCGAGCGCGACGCCGACCAAGGCGGCGAGTGTCAGTCCGAGTCTCAATCTCATCCGACGGTTTGATCTGGGCGCTGTTTTGGTCTGCCGTTGGCGGCGGCACGCGCCTCAGCTGCCATCAGCTTGCGGTAGGCCTGGATGTTAAAGGCTTCCATGCCCCAGTACACGTTACTGCCCAACAGGCCGGCAGCCCACGCAAAAAAACAGACGCAATCGCGGAGCGGGACGAGCCACGGCTCGATGGGCCCTGCGATGTGAAAGCTGCGACGCACCTGAAAATGCAAAAGCATGCGCAAGCCCATTTCGCAGCCGATGATCCCGAGCCCGACGATGCTCGGCTGAGGGAGCAGAAGCAGGGCGAGCAGCGGCAACGGCCAGGTGACCACCGACATAAATTGATCGAGCGGGCGACAGGCGCGCTCCGAGCGCTGCCATCGCGCCTCGTGACGGAACATATCTGCAAAGCTGCGTTCGGCGACGACGGTGTCGCACGCATACGATGAGAGGACGACCCCCCACCCCCTGCGGCTGATTAGGCGCCCCATGGAGAAGTCCTCGGCCAGACACTGGGCTAAATGTTCGAACCCGCCGATGGCTTCGAGCGCCTGGCGTCTTACCGCGCTCAGCGCTCCAAACACGAAATCGATGCCGCGCAAGTCGACGTCCACCACGACGGACGGCACGAGCCAATCGTTAATGTAGAGCGCGCCAAAGCGCGCAGGCGCCCCGCCAACCGCCCAACCTTTGTAGATCGACGCCACGGCACCGACCGACGGCTCGGCAAATGGCGCGGCCAGGCTGGCGATGCACTCACGGTCCACGCAGACGTCGCTGTCAGAAATGACAATGATGTCGTGCCGCGCGCTTCGACAGATATTGGCGAGATTCGCGGCCTTGCGATTGGGGCCGGCAAGCGTGCCGTCGACGACGAGCCGCAGGTCGCGGCCCGGCAATTCGGCGATTAAGCGCCGCACGACGTCGACCGCCGCGTCGTCGTCGGTATGGGCTCCGAAGAGGACCTCGTAGCTTGGCCAATCTTGCTCACAGAACGAGCGCAGGCATTCATAGAGTTCGGGACTGCTTCCGCACACCGGCTTCAAGACGGAAACCGGTGGATGCCAGCCATCCATCCTTGCCGGCCGCTCCTTGAAGCGCCGGACCGATCGCAACGCTAGTGCGAGGTAGGCGAGAGCCGCGATCCCAAGCAGCACGCCAGCGATCTGGCCAACGGAGAAAACTAAGATCGGCATGAGCGCCAACGATCCACAACAAGGCGTCCCCCGCCCATAACTTGGCGGCGAGTGCATGTCTAGGCGGTCAAGCGGGGCCCAAGTCTCGAATGGCGCCCCGGAAGGAGACGAGGCGCCCCGAGTTGGTCGCCGCTTTTGCTTTCACTTCGGAGCTAACGAGCGCGGCGAGCTCCTCGATTGGTCTATAATTCGTGGGAAGGTTGTCAATGCCCTGCCAGCGCCGCGTTGCTGGATGGCAATATAGCTCCGACACTCCTTCGGGAAGATGATCGAGAAACTCCAACATGCGGGCTTCCACCATGGCGCCGCTATCGTTCACCCCGAAGACGTAGTCGTTCAACGGCAGTCTCGCGGCGGACAATGTACGGCGCATCCGTCTCGTTTGCGCAAAGTAGAAGAGCCAGGTTGCCAGCCGTGCGAGCGGTCGGTCGGCGGTCGCGGCGTATGACGGACGAAAGGGCTCAAGAGGGATACGGACCGGCACGTAGCCGAGGCTCGGAGCGATCCTTGCGATCGCTCCCGTCACAACAGGGTGCATGTGGAAGTGCTGATGACCGTTGATGTGGTCGAGCGGCAAGCCTGTCTCGCGAAAGCGATTGAATTGCGCTTCGATCTCGGCGGCGGCCTGGCGACGCAGCTCGGGCGAAAAAAAGAGTGCAATGCCGAAACGCATAGCGTCATTCGAAAACCGTCCATCCGGTCCGACAAGGCCGCGCACCCGATCCGGAGGAAGGACTGGACGACCATCGACGAGGGTCAGGTGCAGCCCGACGCCAAGAGAAGGCAATTGGCGCGCGCGCGCCACCGCGTCCTCCCACGCGGGCGCACCGACCATGAGGCTCGCCGCGGTTAGGATACCGCGGCGGTGTCCTTCCTCGACGGCTTCGTTCACCGGCAGCGACAGTCCGTAATCGTCAGCCGTGACGATGAGCGTCTTCAATGGCAGCTCCCTAAGCGCTGGCGTCCGATAATAGCCTGGCACTTCTCAAGAACCGGCACTTTCGCGACTTCGGTGCGAGGTCATTGAGAATGTATGGCCGATAATGACGGCGTCCGCAGCGGTTCATCTCAAGAGTAACGAGCTTCATCAAGCAAATGTACCACTTTTGGACTCCGCGTCCTTCTGAGCCCATCGGTTGAACCGTTCTGGGCAATAACCCCTACCCTCCGTATCGGGCACTAAGGCATTCGGTGACTATCCCCACACCGACTGTCGGGCGACTCCAGCGGTGACCAACGCACCTTGCAGAAAGGTCAGTCCCACAACATCGACGAGAAAATCACCGAAGGCCGTGCCGAGCGAGTTCGAAAGCAGAACCGTCAGCCCAACAGCAGCTCAACGTCCCGACGAACGATGGGGTAGACCCGCCCTCGCGCGCGTACCAAATCGCTAGGAATGCAAGGAGCCCCGACAGAAGGATCGCGGAACCCCAAAGGTAGCCGAAACCGAGCGAGCGGTCGAAGAAATCGGAGATCTCGGTGCCGACGGTGGTTGTTGCAATGATCGCTGCCCAGAACAGCGCCGGACGATAGGTCGTACCCGCGATCTGCGGAACTGCGGCACTGCCTGACGCAGTTCCATCTGATTAGTATCGGGCTGCGACGCCAGGGCGTGAGATAGCGCAGAGCGCCGCGAGAGATCAGCGCGCCAAGGTCTCCATCAACTCACGCACATCCACACCGAGCTTGCTCAGCATCGTGATCAGGATTTCGTTTTGATGCTCGAGGTGGTGCAGAATGACCTCGATCTCCTGCTCGGCTTTGATGTTGACCTCCAAATCGTGCTCTGCTCGAGCCTCGGCATGCTCGCCTTGAAGGTTCTGGCCAACCATGATGAGTGGCATCAGCAGAATTTGGATCAGGTTCGACAGAAACAGCCAAAATATGAATCCCATGGGCGGATCGAATTTGTACTGATCCGGAGCCAAGAGGTTCCAGCCGAGCCAGAGGACGGTCCAGGCGAAGATGATCAGAAAGAAGCCCATCGTCCCGACGTGACCTGTGATCCACAGCGCCAGTCTGTCCAAGCGCGTACGCCTTTCGCGCATTTCATTGTTGATGTTGCGGAGTGGCTTCCGGCGCTTCCGAAACTCGTGGAGCGTAATGGGTTTCGATTTTGGTTGAGCGATAGTAGTACTGGTCATTGACGTATCCCCGTGGGCTACATCACTCAGCCAAGCCTACCCTTACAGCTACCTTACAGTCCGGGCCTACGTCAGGCTCACGCCGACTAATCTCTTCCAAAAAGGCAGACATGGTGCCGAAGGACGGTAACCTATGAGGACTAGCCGGTCCGCTGTGCGGAGGGTGAGCCGGTGCCGAGGCGATTTGCGAGAACACCAGTCGGTCACTGAGTGTCGCCCGTCGCCGACGTCAGGCCAGCAGGCGCATCAGGCGCCAAATACGCATCGAACGACACGCCTGCGAAACTCCTGCCAAGGCTCCACGTTCGTTGGCCTCTTGGGATGGACTCTGTTCGACAGGAAAACGACGGCCTTCTTTGCGGTGACGTTGCCGACCATGAAGCACCCGGTAAACCCGCCTTTAGCAAGAATGTTCTTTCCGCCGGCGCCGTGGAGCGAGTGATATGTGGGGCCGTCGCCCCACGCGAGCGCGCTGCGGAAAGGTTTTTCGGGATAGTAATCGAGCGTCATGAGCTTGATGGCGCGCGGGCTGAGGAACGCGTTTCCGTTCACACGACCTCCGCCGAATACCATCTCGATCCAGCGCAGGATGTCGGGGACAGTAGAGAACAGACCGGCCAAACCGGACTGGATACCCGAGGCGTACGCGACATCCGCCTTCTCGTCGTTCGGGATGCTCCAGATGAGTTCGCCACCGGGGCGGTACCCGGTTGGCACGATGCGTTCTTTGTCCCGAGATGAGGGATCCAGTGTGCTGTCAGGCATACCCAGAGGCGAAAATATCCGCTGCTCTGCGAGAGCATCCAAATCGCGGCCTGCGATCCGGCGTACAAGCTCCCCTAACAAGATCGCCGTCGCGTCGGTATAGAGATAATCCTCGCCCGGCGTGGTCTTGAGCGAGGCTCCGTAGAAAAGCCGTAGAAGCTCGGGAAACGTCCAAAGCGACGTGTCGCCTTTCCAATCGTCAAAGTACGCAGACGCGAGCTGCACCGTGTAGCTCAACAAGTGCTCGATCAGCACCCCTTCTTTGCCGTTTGCAGCGAACTCGGGAATATACTTGCACACGGGGTCCGCGACGGCGCAGCGCCCCTCGTCGATCAGGAGGTGCATCAGCGTAGCGGTTACAATCGTCTTAGTGAGGGAGGCGACGTCATAGATGCTGCGCTCGGCAACGCGGGACCCGCTTTCGTATGTCGGGTTCCCGAACGCGCGCACATCCTGACCCCCGACGTCGATTACGCCCAATACACAACCGGGGAAAATTCTCTCCTCAATCGCCTGTCGCGCCAACGCAACTAAACGTTCGTTTATCATCAGTGCCAATATTCAATGAGACCTGGCCGGCGCGTCAAGCGAGAGCCTCTCTTGACCCAGAGCGGCAATCAGCACATTGCGCGAGCTCCATTGGCGCCGGCCGCACCTATACAAAATTCCCTCGAATCGGCAGGCATCCGTGTTTCCGTGAACAATTCGTTGCAGAGCGCCGAGCTAGATCTGTTCGAGGCGGATCGAGCGTTTCATGGCTTTTGCAACAAAGACAGTCGGCGAAGCGATGCCGGTCTACGATGCGGTCGTCATCGGTTCGGGCTACGGCGGCGGTGTCGCGGCATCCCGCCTCGCGCGCATGGGTCTGCGCTTGGCGGTCCTCGAGCAGGGGCGGCATTGGCGACCCGGCGATTTTCCGATTACGGCCAAGGCACGGCGCAAGACGACACGCTTGACGGGGCGCGCGCCAAAGCTCGGCGATCCTGCCGGGCTCTACTACCTGTCGGTCGGCAAGGGGCTGACGGTGTTCGGCGCATCGGGCCTTGGCGGCGGGTCGCTCATTAACGCCGGAGTCGTGCTTCGGCCCGATCTTGGCAGGTTGCGCAAGGCTGGCTGGCCGGATGCGGTCATCAGCGATGGACTGCTGCTGAAAGGGCTCGCGCGGGCAGAGACAATGCTCGGCGTCGCCCCGGTGCCGGATCCTGAACGCTTCGCCAAGTTTGCCGGCATGCGCAAGGCGGCAGAAACGTCGGGCCGTCCGCTGCAGTTGCCGCCGATGACGATCTCCCACACTGCGGGGCAGAACGCTGCCGGCGTGCTGCAGTACGCCTGCCGGTATTGCGGAGACTGCTGGTCGGGCTGCAACGTGGGCGCCAAGAACACCGTAGGGATCACGTACATCGCCGATGCGGTCGATCACGGCGCAACGGTGTTCTGCGAAAGCCGGGCCCAGTCGATCTCCAAGACCGAGAGCGGGTGGGAGGTCGTGGTGGAGGATCTGTCGAAGCCGGGCGTGAGCCGGCACATCGAGGCGCCGATCGTCGTGCTGGCAGCGGGCACATTGGGGACCAACGAGTTGCTCCTGCGGGCGCAGCAGCGTGGCCTCAAGCTCTCGGCGAAGCTGGGCGAGAAGTTCTCGGCGAATGGCGACGACCTCGTAATCGCGGGCAGGCTCGAAGTGCCGGTCAATGCCGTTGCCACGGGCTTTCCACCTCAGGGACCGCGTGGGGCTGCGCCTGTCGGGCCGCACAGCATGGCAATGATCGACCTCGGCGACGAGCATGGGCCGCTGTGGGTGCACGACGGCACGATGCTGGCCATGATGGCTGCACTCGCTCCCCTCAAGGAATTGCTGGAACTGAAACTTGGGGGAGCCTTCCGGCTATTTAAGGAAGGGGTCTACGGCGACGAGCTGAGCCGAGCGCAACTCCTCTACGTCGTCGCGCATGATGATGCGAGTGGGCGCCTGCGGCTGCAAAACGACCATGTCATGGTCGACTGGCCGAGCTACAGCGACGCGCCGGAGCGCGTGAGAGCCGAGCAGAAGGTCAAGGAGATGATCGAAAGCATGGGTGCAACGTTCAACGCCAACCCCTTCGCCATGACCGCGTTCGGCGGCAACCGGATCATTGCCCATCCACTCGGCGGATGCGCGATGGGTGAAACGGTGGAGAAAGGTGTCGTGGCGCCGGACGGACGGGTGTTCGATCCAACAAAGGGGCCGAAGGGCGTTCACGATGGGCTCTACGTGTGCGACGGGGCGGCGGTTCCGTCGGCGGTCGGTGTCAGCCCGCTGTTGACGATCACAGCCCTTGCAGAGCGCGCGATGATTTTGGCAGCGGAGCAACTGCACAGGACGCTCGATGTCGATGCGACGCCACCTCGCCCGGTGCGGGATGCCGCAATGTAGCAGCTGCCGCCGTCGGATCTAAGCGCCATCGGCTTACGGTTCCAGACTCCGTTCTAGCTCCTGCTCGAGTCTCAGCTCGCCGGACTTTGCGCGGAGATCTGAAATCACGACGTCTGAAAGCGGAAATCTCGATGCGCATTTTTTGCCCGCACATGAATGCCAGATGAACGGCGAACGAGCTGAAATATGGCAAAGGTGCGGCGTTGTTCCGCACGCTGCTCATTCCATCGAATGTCATCGAATTTTTTAGAGCACCCGTAAAGACGGCGCCCTAACGCTGCAGCCGTTGCCACGTGGGCCATCCAAGCTGCTTCAGGCGTAATCAATGCTCCTCGACATGCCGACCGTCTCGCTCGTCTCCATCTCGGTGACGGCGATGCTGGGTTTCGTTCTCGTCTTCGCCTGGTGGCAGGAGCGCACGAGCGCGCTCGCCGGCTGGTGGGGTCTCGCGCAACTCGTCATGAGCCTCGGCATCATCATCGCGGTTGCCGGCCTCCGCGCCGGCAACGACGATATCCACGCCTTCGGGCAGGCCTGCATGATCCTGTCGGCCTCTATCATGTGGATGGCCGCGCGCTCGTTCGAGGGCCGCCGCGTGAAGGCGCTGTGGGTCTTCGCGGCGCCGGCAATCTTCATGCTCGCCGATCTTGGCGACTACCTCGACGCCTTCGATCATCGGCTGATTGCAGCGTGCGCCGTGATGGCTGCCTTCAGCCTGGCAACCGCATTTGAGTTTGGTCGCAATACCAGCGAGCGGCTGGTCTCGCGTTGGCCGGCCGTCGTTTTCCTCATCGCTACCGCCATCGGCTATCTGGCGTGGCTTCCGCTGAGCGTGCGCATGCCGATCCACGAGGCGGGCCTCGTGTTCGCCAGCACCTGGATGCCCTGGGTGATCGTGGTGGCAACGCTGGAGCGCATCGCGCTCGCCTTCGTTGTGCTCGCCCTCGTCAAGGAGCGCGAGGAGCTCAAGCAGCGCATCGACGCCCTGACCGACCCGCTGACCGGCCTGCCGAACCGGCGCGCCCTGTTTGCGGCGGCCGAGAGGCTGCGCGAGCACAGCAAATACCTCAAGGGTGACCCCATCTCGGTGCTCGTCTTCGACCTCGACCACTTCAAGAAGATCAACGACACCTTCGGTCACCGCTTCGGCGACCGCGTGCTGCAGCTCTTTGCCCACATCGTGTCGGAACGGCTCGAGACCGGCAGCATCGTCGGCAGGCTCGGAGGTGAGGAGTTCGCGGCCATACTGCCTGGCGCCGATTTGCCGACGGCGGCCGTCGCCGCGGAACAGATCCGCACCGCCTTTGCCGGCGCGGCGGAGGTGCTCGACGGGATGCGCGTGGCCAGCACCGTGAGCATAGGTTGCGCCGCGAGCGACGACATCGATTGCGATCTGAACGGGCTGTTCCACCGCGCCGACAGCGCGCTCTACGCGGCCAAGAACGGCGGACGCAACCGGGTCGAGCTCATCAGCATGCACGCGGCGATCGACGAGACGGCAACGCTGCTGCGACCGGTGACCCCCGCCGCGAGCGCGCGGATCGCTCCCGTCCTCGAGAAGAGGTGGCGCACCCGTCGATATCGATCGGCGCGTTGGTCGGAGACCCGCGGCTCGAGACCACGCCGCGGCGGCCCGACGCTCTCCTGACCCCGCACGCCCCCAACGATGCTCCACACAGTCGTCCTGAGCGATGTTGCCAGCAGCGCCCGCCGCTGAGCTAAGATGCTCGTGCGAACTGGGGGCGTGGAATGTTTAATCTTGAAGCCAACGGCACGACCGTCCGCACCGAGCTGATCGCCGGGCTGACCACATACCTGACGATGGTCTACATCGCCTTCGTCAACCCGACGATCCTTGCCGCTGCTGGAATGGACAAAGGCGCGGTGTTCGTCGCGACCTGCCTCGCCGCGGCCTTCGGCTCGGCACTCATGGGCCTTTGGGCGAACTATCCCGTGGCGCTCGCGCCCGGCATGGGGATCAACGCCTACTTCGCCTACTCCGTGGTGAAGGGCCTCGGCGTGCCCTGGCAGATCGCTCTCGGAGCGGTCTTCTTGTCGGGCGTGCTGTTCTTTCTCGTGAGCGTCACGCCGGTGCGTGAATGGGTCATCAACAGCATTTCCAAGTCGATGAAGCTCGCGATCTCGGTCGGGATCGGTTTCTTCCTGGCGTTCATCGGCCTGCAGGCGGCGGGCATCGTAGCCGCCGATCCCACGACCTTGGTGAAGCTCGGTGATCTGAAGACGCCGCAAGTGGGGATCGCTGTGGCCGCATTCCTGTTGATGGCAGCGCTCGAAGCGCTCAAAGTTCGCGGCGCCATACTGATCGGGATTCTCGTTGCGTTCATCGCGAGCCTCGCGCTCGGGCTCACACCCTTTGCCGGCGTCGCATCGATACCGCCGTCGATCGCGCCCGTACTCCTGCAGATGGACATCGCCGGCGCGCTCGACCTCGGGCTCGCGGCGATCGTGTTCACGTTCTTCTTCGTCGTCGTCTTCGATAACACCGGCACGCTGATCGGCGTCGCCAATGCGGCTGGCCTCATGGCCCCCGACGGGACGCTCCCCCGCATCGGACGGGCGCTCGCCGTCGACTCGACCGCCGCCATGGTCGGCGCCGCGCTCGGCACCTCCACGACGACGAGCTACGTCGAGAGCGCCGCCGGCGTGAATGCCGGCGGACGCACGGGGCTCGTCGCGGTCACCGTCGCGGTGTTGTTCCTCGCCACGCTGTTCCTTGCACCTCTCGCCGGATCGATTCCCGCCTACGCCACCGCCCCGGCGCTCATCTTCGTCGGCTGCCTGATGATGGCTGCCGCGCGCGAGATCGACTATGAGGACGCGACGGAATACGTTCCGGCGGCAGTGACGATCCTGCTGATGCCGCTCACCTATTCGATCGCGGACGGCATCGCCTTTGGTTTCATTGCCTACGCCGCTATGAAGCTGTTGTCGGGGCGCCACGGCGAGCTTTCAGCTGCGATCGCCGGGCTCGCCGCCCTCTTTATCCTTAAGCTCGCATTTTTGTGACGGGCGCCGCCCCGCCTTTGCGGAGCGGCTGGACGGCCCCTAAGATGGCCGCAAATGTGGGGGTGAGGCGACGGCTTTTGCCCGGGTCCTTCGTTTTCCCCTCAGACGCCGCATAATCGCCTACTTGCGCCGTCTGATCTGGGGATCGGTAGGGACAGGACGGTAGGGTGAAAAAGCTTTCCCAATCGCTGGTTGCGATCCTCGTGATCGGCGCGCTCACCTATGCCGCCATCCATTTCACCGAAGGCGTCCAGCAGGAGCGCCAGCGCCGGCGGGGAGCCGGCGCGGACGGCCCGGTGCCGGTCGTCGCCACCCAAGCGCGGCTCGCGGACGTGCCGGTGTGGCTCGAAGGCGTCGGCACGGCGAAGGCGCGCAATACGGTCACCGTGCGCGCGCAGGTGGAGGGCAAGATCCTCTCCATCGACTTCAAGGAAGGCCAGGACGTGAAAAAGGGCGACGTGCTCGCGCACATCGACCCGGTGACATACCAGGCGCAATACGATCAGGCCGTGGCCAAAAAGGCGCTCGACGAGGCGCTGCTCGCCAACTCGAAGCGCGACCTCGACCGCTACACGAAGGTCGGCACGCTCGCCATCTCGCAGCAGCAGATCGATACCCAGCGCGCGCTCGTCGCGCAGCAGGAGGCGCAGGTCAAATCCGACCAGGCCGCCATCAGCAACGTGCACGCCATTCTCGGCTACACCAACGTCGTCGCGCCGATCGACGGGCGCACCGGCCTGCGCCAGATCGACGTCGGCAACATCGTGCGCACCTCCGACACGCCCATCGTGACGCTCACGGAGATCCGTCCGATCTCGGTGATGTTCACGCTGCCGCAGCAGCAGCTCCCCGAAATCAACAAGGCACGCGTCGGCAAGGAGCTGCGCGTCGAGGCACTCGAGACGGGCCACAAGACCGTCCTCGACACTGGCGAGCTGCAGGTCATCGACAACCAGGTCGACCAGACGACGGGCACGATTCGGCTGAAGGCCGACTTTCCCAACACGGATTTGCAGCTCTGGCCCGGCCAGTTCGTCAACGTGCGGCTGCTGCTCAAGACGCTCGAGCAGGTCGTCGTCGTTCCGACCTCCGCTGTTCAGCGCGGCCCCGACGGCACCTTCGTCTATGTCGTCGGCGACGCGAACAAGGTCGGCATGCGGCCCGTCACCCTCGCGCAGCAGGATGATGCCAACGCCGTAATCTCGCAGGGCCTCACCGCCGCCGACCAGGTCGTGACTGCCGGCTTCGCGCGCCTCAAGGACGGCGCGGAGGTCAAGGTCGCGCCGCCGGGCCCGGCTCCCGGCGCTGCGGCCACGCCGGGCGAGCCGCAGGCCGACGCATCCGGGCTCACGCCGGCGAGCGATACCGCCTCCATCGTTCCCGCAACGGTGCCGCCGCCGGCCGCGAGCACGAGTGGCCAAGGCCGGCACAAGCGCGGCGACGGCACGCACCGCGGGCAGAGAAAGGACGCGAGCGCTGCTCCCGGCAGCACGCCCGGAGCCGCGCCCAGCACCACGCCATGAGCGTCCCATGAGCGTCTCCAGTCCTTTCATAAACCGGCCGATCGCCACATCGCTGCTTGGACTTGCTACCGTTCTCGGCGGCGCGCTCGGCTACTTCAGTTTGCCGGTGTCCTCGCTTCCGCAGGTGGACTTTCCGACCATCCAGGTGTCGACGCAGCTTCCCGGCGCCAACCCGCAAACGATGTCGACTCTGGTGACCGCCTCGCTCGAGCGCGAGCTCGGGCAGATCCCGGCGCTCTCGACCATGACCTCGACGAGCGCCTACGGACTCAGCCAGATCACGATGCAGTTCAACCTCGGCCGCGACATCGACGCCGCCGCCCAGGATGTGCAATCGGCGATCAACGCCGCCGGCTCGACGCTGCCGCGCAACCTGCCCTATCCGCCGACCTACTCGAAGGTCAATCCGGCCGACACCGCCATCGTCACGCTCGCGCTCACGTCGGATTCGGTCTCGATGCGCGACCTGAGCGACCTCGCCGACACGTTGATCGGCCAGCGCCTGAGCACCGTCACCGGCGTCGGACACGTCTCGGTCGAGGGTGGCATCCGCCCCGCCGTGCGCATCGATGCCGACGTCACCAGGCTCGCCTCCTACGGCTTGAGCATGACCGACCTCAGCAACGCCATCGTCGGCGCCAACGTCGCCGGGCCCAAGGGATCGCTCGATGGCGCGCTGCAGTCCTACACTATCGCCGCCAACGACCAGATCGAGTCGGCGGAAGCCTATCGCGAGATCGTGGTCGCCTATCGCAACGATGGGCCGGTCCGGCTGCGAGACGTCGCCAGCGTCGAGGAGGGTCTCGAGAACATCAACGTCGGCGGCTGGTACAATGGCACGCCCGCGGTCATCGTCGATGTCCAGCGCCAGCCCGGCGCCAACGTGATCGAGACGGTCGACCGGCTGAAGGCGGAGCTGCCGCGGCTCAAGAAGGCGCTGCCGCCGGCCGTGAAGCTCACGCTCGTGCACGACCGCACGGGCACCATCCGGGCATCGATCCACGACGTGCAGTTCACGCTGTGCCTGAGCGTCGGGCTCGTCGTGCTGGTCGTGCTGCTCTTCCTGCGCTCAACGCGCGCCACCATCATCGCCGGCGTCGCGCTGCCGGTTTCGCTCATCGCCACCTTCGGCGTGATGTGGTTCTGCGGCTTCAGCCTCGACAATCTCTCGCTGATGGCCTTGACGATCGGCACCGGCTTCGTGGTCGACGACGCCATCGTCATGATCGAGAATATCGTGCGTCACCTGGAGAAGGGCGCCAAGCCAATGCGGGCCGCCCTCGACGGCGCACGCGAGATCGGGTTCACGGTGATCTCGCTGACGATGTCGCTCATCGCGGTGTTCATACCGCTGCTGTTCATGACCGGCCTCGTGGGGCGCATGTTCAGCGAGTTCGCGCTGACGCTCACCATCGCCGTGGTGGTGTCGGCCATCGTGTCGCTGACGCTGACGCCAATGATGTGCGCCCAGCTCCTGAAGGGGCACGTGGAGCCCAAGGAACCCGCGGTCTCGCGCGGTTTCAGTTGGGGTATCGACGGCATCGTCGAGCTCTATCGGATCACGCTCGAATGGGTGCTCCGGCATCAGCGGGCGACCCTCCTCGTCACCTGCCTGACGCTCGCCATCACGGTCTGGCTCTACATCATCGCACCGAAGGGCTTCCTACCCGATCAGGATACGGGCCTCGTCACCGCCGTGCTCGAAGCCGAGCCGCAGGTCTCCTTCACCGAGCTGTCCAACGTGCAGCAACAGGTTGCAGATGCGGTGAAGAAAGACCCGGCGGTGGCCGGCGTCGTCGCGGTGGCCGGCGTCGGTACGCTCAACACGACGCCCAACGTCGCGAGCCTCAAGATCATATTGAAGCAGCGGAATGAGCGCACGGAGCTCGTCGGCCCGATCATCAAGCGCTTGACCAAGGTCGCCAACGCCGTTCCCGGCGTCACCGTCTACTTCCAGTCGGTGCCCGATGTGCAGATCGCGACGCGCACGAGCCGTGCGCAGTATCAATATACGCTTGTCAGCACCGACGCGGCCGAGGTCGACGAATGGTCGAAGCGGCTCGTGACCGAGCTCAAGCAATCGCCCAAGCTGAAAGAGGTGACACCGGAGACGCAGGACGGCGGCTTGCGCGCCCAGATCGAGGTCGATCGCGTGACGGCCGGCCGGCTCGGCGTGAGCCTGCAGACCGTGAACGACGCGCTGAACGACGCCTTCGGCCAGCGTCAGGTCTCGACGATCTATGCCCAGGCAAACCAGTACCGCGTCGTGCTCGAGGCCATGCCGCAGTACCGCAGCGACCCCTCGCGGCTCTCGCGCATCTACGTCCCCTCGAGCGCCGGCGCGCAAGTGCCGCTCACCTCGCTTGCCAAGATCACATACACGACTGCGCCGCTGGCCGTCAGCCACCAGGATCAGTTCCCGGCGCAGACCATCAGCTTCAATCTCGAGCAGGGCGCAGCGCTCAGCGATGCCGTCGCCACAATCTCCGCCGCGGAGGCGAAGATCGGCATGCCGACGTCGGTGACCGGGAGCTTCTTCGGCGACGCCAGCGAGTTCTCGAAGTCGCTCGCCAGCCAGCCCTGGCTCATCCTCGCCGCCATCGTCACGATCTACATCGTGCTGGGCGTGCTCTACGAGAGCTTCGTCCACCCCTTCACCATTCTGACGACGCTGCCTTCGGCCGGCATCGGCGCGCTGCTCGCACTCGAAGTCATGGGTCTCGATCTGTCGCTCGTCGCGCTGATCGGCATCGTCCTGCTGATGGGCATCGTCAAGAAGAACGCCATCATGATGATCGACTTCGCGCTCGAGGCCGAGCGTGGCCGCGGTCTCACCCCGCGCGAGTCGATCGTCGAGGCGGCGCTCCTGCGCTTCCGCCCGATCATGATGACGACGCTTGCCGCGCTGTTCGGCGCGCTGCCGCTCGCCATCGAGAGCGGCACCGGCTCGGAGCTGCGCAACCCGCTCGGCATCACGATCGTCGGCGGCCTGCTGCTGAGCCAGCTGCTGACGCTCTACACGACGCCCGTCATCTACCTCGCCATGGAGCGCGTCAGGTCGCGGCTTGCCGGCACCTCAGGCACGACGCCGGGGACGGACGAGCTGCCGCCGAGCCTCGGGATCGCCAGCGAGCCGGCGGAGTAGCGCCCCATGCAGCCATCCGGCTTTTCCAGCTTCTCCGCCCCCTTCATCCTCCGTCCCATCGGCACCGCCCTGCTCGCGGCCGGCCTGTTCCTCTTGGGCGCGGTCGCCTACGTAAACCTCCCCGTCGCGAGTCTCCCGACCGTCGATTTCCCCACCCTGCGCGTGCAGGCGAGCCGCCCGGGCGCCGACCCGGAGACGATGGCAGCAACCATCGCCGCGCCGCTCGAGCGCCGGCTGGGCGAGATCGCCGGCGTGACCGAGCTGACCTCGGTGAGCTCGCAGGGAACGACCGGCATCTCCATCCAGTTCGACTTGAGCCGCAACATCGACGGCGCCGCCCGCGACGTGCAGGCGGCCCTCAATGCGGCTACCGCCGATCTGCCGAGCGACCTGCCGCAGGTGCCGACGTTCCGCAAGCTCAATCCCTCCGCGGCGCCGGTGCTGATCCTCGCGATGACATCGAAGGTCCTCGCGCCGACCGCGCTCTACGACGTCGCCGACACTGTCATCGCCCAGCGCATGTCGCAGGTCGACGGCGTGGCGCAGGTGCAGGTGAGTGGAGCCGAGCAACCCGCCGTGCGCGTGCGCGTGAACCCGACGCTGCTCCAGTCCATGGGCTTGAGCATGGAGGACGTGCGCAGCGCGATCGATGCGACCAACAATCTGTCACCCGTCGGAGCTGTCGAGGCCGACAAGCAGCAGATCACGCTCTCGACCAACGACCAGCTCCGCAAGGCGGAAGACTATGGCGCGCTGGTGATAAAGACGATCAACGGAGACGTCGTGCGGCTGTCGAGCGTGGCGTCCATCGAGCAGGGCTCGCGCAACACGCGCTCTGCCGCCATGTTCGATCACCAGCCGGCCGTATTGCTCATCATCAGCAAGCAGCCGGACGCCAACGTCATCGACACGGTCGACCGCGTGAAGGCGCTGCTCCCCGATCTGCAGCGCTGGATCCCCGCGGGCATCGACATCAGCGTACTGTCGGACCGCACGACCACAATCCGCGCGAGCGTCGCCGACATGCAGCTCACGCTCGCCATCTCCATCGCGCTCGTCATGCTGGTTGTGTTCGTCTTTCTGCGGCGCCTAACGCCGACGGCCGCCGCCGGCATCACGGTGCCGCTGTCGCTGGCCGGCACCTGCACGGTGATGTGGGCGCTCGGCTTCTCCGTCAACAACCTGACACTGATGGCCTTCGCGATTGCCGTCGGTTTCGTCGTCGACGACGCCATCGTTATGATCGAGAACATCTACCGCAACCTCGAGCGGGGCCTGACGCCGATGGCCGCCGCACTCGAAGGCGCACGCCAGATCGGCTTCACCGTGCTGTCGATCAGCATCTCGCTGATCGCGGCGTTCATTCCGGTGCTGTTCATGAGCGGCATCGTCGGCCGGCTGCTGCGCGAGTTCTCGGTGACGCTCGCTGCCGCGATCGCGGTTTCGGTCGTCGTGTCGCTCTCCGTCACGCCAATGATCTGCGCACACTTCCTGAAGCCCGAGTCGAATGCACGGCCGAGCCTTTTCGATCGCGTCGTTGAGGGCACGCTCAACGCCCTGGTGAAGGGATATGCGCGCACGCTCACGGTGGCACTGCGCCACCAGGCCGTCACGCTGTTTACCCTCCTGTGCGTGATCGTGCTCACGATGCATCTCTACGCCATCACGCCCAAGGGTCTTTTCCCCGACGACGACACCGGCCTCATCATGGCCAACACCGAAGCAGCGGCCGACGTCTCCTACGAGGCGATGGTCAAGTTGCAGGGCCAGGCGCTGGACATCATCCTGAAGGACCCCGCCGTCAATCACGTCGGCTCGACGGTCGGCGCTTCGGGATTCAACGCCTCCGTGAACCAAGGCCGCATGTTCGTCGGCCTCAAGTCGCTCAGCGAGCGCAACGGCAAAACGACCACGCAGGTGATCAACCGGATGCGCAAAGAGCTGGCGGATCTGCGCGGCATCGACGTGCGCCTCGTCGCCTCACGCGATATCCGCGTCGGTGCGCGGCAGGGCAACTCCCAGTACCAGTTCACGCTTTGGGACCCCGACATCGACGAGCTCTTCGAGTGGGCGCCGAAGATCCTCGAGCGTATGAAGCACATTCCCGGGCTTGTCGACGTATCGAACGACCGCCAGGCCGGCGGGCTCCAGCTCGACGTCAAGATCGATCGCGACGCCGCCGCACGGCTCGGGGTGGGCATCGATGCCATCGACAACGCGCTCAACAACGCCTTCTCGCAGCGCCAGATCTCCACCATCTACGCCGCGCGCAACCAATACAGAGTCATCCTCGAGGTCGACCCGCGGCTGCAGCGCGACCCGTCCGATCTAGACCACGTCTACGTGCCGGGACGGAACGGCGCACAGGTTCCGCTGCTGAGCGTCATCAAGACGACGAAGGATACAGCCCCCCTCGTCGTCAACCACCAGGGGCCCTTCCCTGCCGTCACCATTTCCTACGATACCGGCCCCGGTAACACGCTCGACAACGCCTTGAAGGACATCGACAAGGCGATGGCGGAGATGCATACACCGCCGGGACTGCGCGGCGAGGCGGCGGGCGACGCGGCGGCCTTCGCGCAGCAGTCCTCGCAGCAGCCGCTGCTCATCCTCGCGGCGCTGATCGCCGTCTACATCGTGCTGGGCGTGCTCTACGAGAGCCTCGCACATCCGCTGACCATCATCTCGACCTTGCCGCCTGCGGGTCTCGGCGCGCTCATCGCGCTCCGCACCGCCGGCATGGAGCTGTCGATGACGGCACTGATCGGCGTCATCCTGCTGATCGGCATCGTCAAGAAGAACGGCATCATGCTCGTCGACTTCGCGCTCGAGGGTGAGCGCGAGCGCGGCTTGAAGCCCGCGGTCGCCATCTACGAGGCATGCCTCGCCCGCTTCCGCCCCATATTGATGACGACGCTTGCGGCGCTGCTGGGCGCTATCCCGCTCGCCATCGCGACCGGGCCCGGCTCGGAGATCCGCCGCCCGCTGGGCATCACCATCGTCGGCGGGCTGCTCGTGTCGCAGGTGCTGACGCTCTACACGACGCCCGTTATCTACCTGCTGCTCGACCGGCTCCACCGCAGATTCGGCGGCCGCAGGAAAGCGGAAACCGACGCCGATGCCATCTCGGGTCCGCTGAGCGGTGCGCCCGAGCCTCAGGCTCACTGAGCCCCGATCCGTTCGGTGACGACCCTGGTCAAGAGCCCGGCGTCCAGCCACGCCTTGAGGAAGCCTGCTGCCCGCGCCGGCGCGCTCCCCGGATCATTATAAACGGCTAGCATTGTGCACAGGTCGGCGAAGCGCACGCCCTTGCCCGCCTCCACCCACATCATTCTCTCCTCCGCGCCCATCTCGCGGAACATGGGCGTCATCTCGTGCCGCCAGACGAGGATATGCCCCGAAGTCTCCGATCCATGCACGGGAGGCGGCTCGTTGCCCGCCTTGAGCGCGGTCCAGATCGCGCCGACGTTGGTCGAAACCTCGAAGCTCCTCGCCGTAGGGTGCGGCACGAACGAGATGCCGCCCCAGATTTCCGGCGGCAGGGCAGCAAGATCGGCCATGCTCACAACGGGGGCATCGGCGCCGTCGAACGCATCGTTGAGCGCGCGCTCGAGCGCCGCAAGCTCGCTCAGGACCGGCTGCTTCGCATAAGGCTCGTGGCTACGCAGAAACTCGGGCAGCCGCTGCGCAAACCAGCGGGCGTTGCGATGGCGGGAGGGGTTGGTCGCGATATAGGCCCGCGCCATGGCCCGAAAGCTGTCGTCGCCCAGATAGGTGTGGAGGCGCTCGTGGTCGGCCGCGATCACGTCGATCAGCCGCAGCACGTAGGCGTCGCGGTAGATGCCGAGCAGATTTTCCTTCGTCTCGTGGGGGCCGTCGGGAATGTCTTTCAGGACAGCGTCGTCGCCCGCGAGAATTGCGCGCTGGAACTTGTCCTGGAAGTCCTTGAGCTTCAACGACGCCTCCGTTGGTGGCGTGGCGGCCTAGATCGCATCAGGCCGCCGTGGAACGAGCCGCGCGTTTCGACCCTAGCGCACGCTCGGCAAGCGCACGCGCATGATCGAGCTCGACCAGCATATCGGCCAGCGGGGGGATGTCGTCGTCGCGCTCGATCATGGTCGACACCGGACCGAAGCGCTCGAGCGCAGCCGTGTAGAGGTCCCACACCTCCTCGCGCACGGGATGGTCGTGCGTGTCGACGACGTAGGTTTCCATGTCGCTATGGCCGGCAAGATGAAACTGCACCACGCGATCCGCGGGGATGCCGTTCAAGAAGGCGCGGGCGTCGTAGCCGTGATTGAAGGCGCTGACGTATACGTTATTCACGTCAAAGAGCAGCCAGCAGCCGGTGCGGCGCGTGAGCTCGGCGATGAACTCCCATTCCATCATTTCCGACTGGTCGAACTGCACATAGGTAGACACGTTCTCAAGGCAGAGCCGGCGGCCCAACCGTTCCTGCACGTAGTCGACGCGCGAGACGACGTGATCGAGGGCCTCGCGCGTGTAGGGGATGGGGAGGAGGTCGTGCAGGTTGACTCCGTGCACGCCGGTCCAGCACAAGTGATCGGAGATCCACTTTGGCTGCGTGCGCTTGGCGAGCTTGTTGAGGCCGTCGAGATAGTCCTCATCGAAGGGCGCGGTGGAGGCAATCGACAGCGAGACACCGTGCATGACCACCGGATAGCGCTCGACGATCTGGTCGAGCATGGCGAGCGGCTGTCCGCCGGCGACCATGTAGTTCTCCGAGATCACCTCGAACCAGTCGACGTTGGGGTTGCCGTCGAGGATGTCGCGGTAGTGCGGCGGGCGCAGGCCGAGCCCGAAGCCGAGATAGGGCGGACGCTCACCGCCTTTGTCGGCTCCGCGATTTGCTGCACGGCTTGCTGCACGACTTTCCTGCCGAGCTGGCTTCACGCTCTCGGCGCCCTTCTTGCGATCCGACATTCGATTACCCACAAATTCAAGCGTTACGGCTCAGCTGCAATGGGGCCGACCCGGCAGCGGCGGCCGCCGGGTCGCATTGATCTAGGTCCGATCAAGATAACCCGGAGCGTCAGCTCTTGCCTGGCTCGAACGTGCCTTTGGCGGCATCGCACTCTGCCTTGGTCATCTCCATGAAGCCCTTGCCCTTGCAGGCATTCTGGCCCTTGCAGGCATTGCTTGCAGTCTTGCACGCGCCCTGGCCCTTGCAGGCGTTGGCGCCCATGCAGTGACCCTTGGCGTCGTCGGCGGCCAATTGCATCGGCGCGCTGAGGGCGGTGCCCGCAATGAGCAGCGCAGCCGCAGCGGCAGCAATCGCCGCACCCGAAGTGATGTCGATCTTCATGATAACCTCCAACTGAGTTTGAAACCGAAGACAAGGCACGGAGACGGCCTCGCGGCTTTCTCCGAGAAGGCAGCAGGAAAATGCTGCCCTTTTCCTGCCCTCCCGGCCCGCGAGATGGGCTCGGCTTTCCGCAGATCGTTGCTCGACCTGCAATCGGCTGATACGGAAGCCGGCGGCGCACCGTTTCAAGATGCCTTCACTATTTTTTTATTGAAGGTGATCCCTGCGTCCGCAAGCCCGGAGCACTCCGCTGGATTTGAGTGTAACAAACCGGGATCAGGGGGCGAACAGCCTATGAGGAGCCAGTGGCTCAGCTGAATCGCGAAGAGGAGTGGGCGGCCTTGATGCGGGCAGCCATCGCTGGCGACGCGGCAGCGTATCGGCGGCTGCTCGATCAGCTGTCGTATAGCCTTCGTGCTGCCACCCGTCGTGGATTTGCGCAATTCGGCGCCGCGATGAACGATGTCGAGGACGTGGTGCAGGAGACCCTGCTTGCAATTCACCTGAAGCGCCATACGTGGGACGCGAGCCAGCCGCTCGGCCCGTGGGTGCGGGCGATCGCGCGCCACAAGCTCATCGACGCGCTGCGCCGCCGCGGCCGACGCATAGAGATACCCATCGACGCGGTCATCGATTTTCTTCCCGCCGAGGAGGCGCGCAGCGACCTCGACCGGCAGGATGCCCAGCGGCTCATCGGCGAGCTCAATGGGCGCCAGCAGACGATCGTTCGCTCGATCAGCGTCGAAGGGAAGTCGATCCGCGATGTCGCGGAGAATTTGGGAATGAATGAAGGCGCGGTGCGCGTCGCACTGCATCGCGGCCTCAAGGCGCTCGCCGCCATGCACCGGAGAGGCGACGAGGAATGAAGACCGACCAATTGATCGCCGCATTGGCGGCGGACGCCGACAGCGTCGAGCGACCCATCGGGCGTACACTCGCCATCGCGGTGGCCGGCGGAGCCGTGGGCGCCGTGATCCTGTTTGCCGTGATGCTAGGCACACGACCCGACGCTTTGGCCTCGCTCACGTCCCCACGCTTCCTGTTCAAGTTCGTCATAACGTTGAGCCTGCTGGCCTCAGCCTTCGGACTTGTCTGGAATCTCGCGCGCCCCGGCGCCATTCCCATCGGTTGGCTGCTCGCCCTCGCCGTTGTCCCCGTGCTGCTGGCGGTCGGCTCGGTCGCCGAGATGCTCACCGTCCCACCCGCCGAGTGGGGTCGCCGCCTCGCGGGCTCCAACTCCGGCATGTGCGTGATCCTAATCCCCATGCTGTCCGCCATCCCGTTCGCGGCGTTGCTCTTCGCGCTGCGCAAGGGGGCGCCGAGCCGCCCAATGCTGACGGGAGCCGTCGCCGGTCTCGTCTCCGCGGGCATCGGTGCGACGCTTTATGCGACGCACTGCCCCGATGACAGCCCGCTCTTCGTCGCCACCTGGTACGTCATCGCGACCGGCTTCATGGCCATGCTTGGCGCAGCGATCGGCGAGCGCTTGCTGCGCTGGTGAGCACAGCCTGACGCGTCGTTGAGCCCGGCGCCGCCGGCTGTTAAGCTCTCCCCGACAACGCGTAACGCCGTCGCAGGGGAGCCACATGAACTTCAGCGAAGTCGAAGCCGCATGGAGCCCGCGCCTGCTGGGGCTCTTGCGCATCGTCACCGCGATCCTGTTCATGGAGCACGGCGCGCAGAAGCTGCTCGGCTTCCCGCCCTCCGATCACGGCTCGCCCGAGCTCCTGTCGCTGCTCGGCGCCGCCGGAATTCTCGAGCTCGCGGGTGGCTTCTTCATCCTCATTGGCCTGTTCACGCGTCCCGTCGCGTTCGTGCTCGCCGGCGAAATGGCGGTCGCCTATTGGATGGCTCACGCGCCCAAAGCGATCTATCCAGCGCTCAATGGCGGGGACGCCGCCATTTTGTTCTGTTTCATCTTTCTTTATCTCGTCGCCGCCGGGCCCGGAGCCTTCAGCGTGGACGGGGCACGGCAGAAATCAGCCTGATCCGGGGCTTTTTCACGATTTCCTGACCGCTTGCGCCGTCGATGCGGCCGCAGCCGGCATTGACCGGGCTGCAACCGAACCGATGTATAGTCCGCCTAAGGTGGGCTGTGGCTCCGCGCGCTGCCGCCAACGTGGTTACCAAATCGCTGCGCGCCGGTTCAGGGCCTCGGCGCAGGAAGCAAGGACCGCAGATGCGGCCTCGGTACATCGTTCTGGGATTGGCTCTCGTGGCGGCCGCCGCGCTCGTCATCATGGGTCCTCTGCGTGGCCGCAGCATCGAGGAGACGCTGAACAATCTCGCCGGCACGCTGACAGCGGCGCTACCCGGCTCTACCGGGCCCGCATCGCGGGCGACCAACGCTGCGCTTCCTCCCCCCGAGATCACGGTCAGCCAGCCCGTCGTGCGCAAGACGATCGAATGGGATGAGTACACGGGCCGCTTCGATGCCGTCGAGGCCGTGGACGTGCGTGCGCGTGTGAGCGGCTACCTGACGGAGGTGAATTTCACCGATGGGCAAGAGGTGAAAGCCGGCGACCTCCTCTTCCAGATCGACCCGCGTCCGTTCGAGCGCGCACTCGATCAGGCCAAAGCCCAGCTCAACGAGGCCAGCGTCCGCGTCAGCAACTCGAGCCTCGACGTCGAGCGCGGCAGACCGCTGCTCAAGAGCGAGGCCATCTCGAGGAAGACCTTCGATGACCGCGAGAACCTGGTGCGCGAGGCGACGGCTGCCGTGAAGGTTGCGGAGGCCCGCGTCAAGACAGCGGAGCTGGAGCTGAGCTTCTGCCGCATCACCGCGCCGATCTCGGGCCGCATCAGCCGCACGCTGGTGACGCGCGGCAACTTCGTGAGCGGCGGCGGCAACGATACGGGCAACACCCTTCTCACCACCATTGTCACGCAGGACCCGATCTACATCTACTTCGACGTGAGCGAGAACAACGCGCTGAAGTATCAGCGGCTCGCGCGGGCCTCGGGCATGGGCCCTTCCGGCATGGTCGGAGCGGCCGTCGGCGTGGGGCTGCCCGACGAGCAGAGCTTTCCGCACACGGGCAAGCTCGACTTCCTCGAGAACCGGCTCGACGCCGGCACGGGCACCTTGCGCGCCCGCGCGGTTGTGCCCAACGCGGAGGGGCTGTTCTCGCCAGGCATGTTCGCCCGCGTGCGCCTGCAGGGCTCGCCCGACTATCAGGCGCTTCTGCTCCCCGACGAGGCGATTGGCACCGATCAGGCCACTCGCTTCGTCTACGTCGTCGGGAACAACGACGTTCCGGAGCGGCGCACGGTGGAGCTCGGCCCGCTGGTCGAGGGCTTGCGCGTCGTGCGCAAGGGGATCGGCCCCGACGACTGGGTCGTGATCCGCGGCCAGCAACGCATTCTGCCGGACCAGAAGATCGTCCCGAAGCGCACACCGATCACCGTATCGGACGCCCACGACGGAAGCGCCACTGCAAGCAAGCCCTGAGGGGCGGACATAACCATGCGCTTCAGCCACTTTTTCATCGCCCGTCCGATCTTCGCTTCGGTCGTGTCGCTCATCATCCTCATCGTGGGCGCGATCGCCTACTCCACGCTGCCCGTCTCGCAGTTCCCCGATATCGTGCCGCCGACGATCTCGGTGACCGCGACCTTTCCAGGCGCCAACGCGGTAACCGTCGCCGATACCGTCGCCTCCGTCATCGAGCAGGAAGTGAACGGCGTCGAGGGCATGATCTACATGTACTCGCAGTCGACCGACGACGGGACCATGTCGCTCAGCGTGACGTTCGAGGTCGGGACCGACATCGACAAGGCGCAGGTGCTGGTGCAGAACCGGGTCGCGGTGGCCGAGCCGCGCTTGCCCGAGGAGGTGCGTCGCAACGGCATCGTCGTCAACAAGCGGATGCCCGACCTCCTGCTCGTCGTGCACCTCGTCTCGCCGCAGAAGACCTACGATCAGGTCTACAGCTCCAACTACGCGCTGCTCAACGTGCGCGACGAGCTTGCGCGCATCCCCGGAGTCGGCGACGTCTCGATGTTCGGGTCGCGCGAATACTCGATGCGAGTCTGGCTCGACCCGGAGCGCATCGCACTGCGCGGCATGACCGCGAATGAGGTCCTCTCCGCGTTGCGCGCGCAGAACATCCAGGTCGCCGGCGGCGCCCTTGGGCAGCCTCCGCAGCGCGACATGGGCGCTTTCCAGCTGTCGCTGCAGCTCAAGGGTCGCCTGCTCGACGCGAGCGAGTTCGAGAACATCGTGCTGAAGACGGGACAGGACGGCCGCGTCGTGCGCGTGAAGGACGTCGGCCGCGTCGAGCTCGGCGCGCTGAGCTACACCACCTACGGCTACCAGGACAACACCCCGGCGACCGTGCTGATCGTTACGCAGCAGCCCGGCTCGAACGCGATCGCGACGGCGAATGCGATCAAGAAGACGATGCAGCGGCTGTCGCAGCGGTTCCCCAAGGATCTCGAGTACCGCATCGTCTATAACCCGACCGAGTTCATCGAGGTCTCGATCGCCGAGCTCTACCGCACGATCCTCGAGGCGATCGCGCTCGTCGTCATCGTCGTCGTCATCTTCCTGCAGACGTGGCGCGCGACCGTCATTCCGCTCGCCGCCATTCCCGTCTCGCTCGTCGGCACCTTCGCGGTGATGGAGGGGCTCGGCTTCTCCATCAACATGCTGACGCTGTTCGGCCTGGTGCTCGCCGTCGGCATCGTCGTCGACGACGCAATCGTCGTCGTCGAGAACGTCGAGCGCAAGCTGCGCGAGGGGCTGTCGCCGCCGGAGGCTGCGCGCGTCACAATGGACGAGGTCGGCACCGCGCTGATCGCAATCGCGCTCGTGCTGACCGCCGTGTTCGTTCCGACCGCCTTCCTCGGCGGCATCGCCGGGCAGTTCTATCGGCAGTTCGCCGTGACCGTCGCGACCGCGACCATCATCTCCGCCTTCAACTCGCTGACCTTGAGCCCGGCGTTGTGCGCGCTGCTGCTGAAGCCGCACGACGGGCATGCCAAGGAAAGCCTGCTTATGCGGCCGGTGCACGCAGGCTTCCGAGCGTTCAACCACGCTTTTGACCGGCTGGCCGCGGGATACAGCACGCTGGTGCGCACCCTCATCGGGGTCACGCCGCTGATGCTCGCGATCTACGCGGTGTTGCTAGCCGCGGCCGGCTGGCTCCTCGTGCACACGCCGACCGGGTTCATCCCCAAGATGGACCGCGGGGTGATCACCGTCTCGCTGCAGTTGCCGCCCGGCGCTTCGCTATCGCGCACCGACGCGGTGGTGCGGCGAGCCAATGCGATGGTGCTCGATGTGCCGGGCGTCGCCCACACCTCCACCTACTCGGGACGCTCGGGATCGACCGGCTCCAACTCCAGCAACGTCGGGGCGATCTTTGCCATCATCGACGACCCGCGCAAGCGGGCGGCAGAAGGCCTCACCGTCGATCGCATTGCCGAGACGATCACCGCGCGCCTCAACGAGGTCGAAGAATCGAAGACGGCCGTGTTCATCCCGCCACCCGTGCGCGGAATGGGCGGACAGACCGGCTTCTCCATGCGTCTCCAGAACCGCGCCAACCTCACACCCGCGCAGTTCGAGAAGGTCGCCAACGACTTCATCAGAACCGCGAACCAGACCCCCGGCATCAAGGACGTCTTCACGACGTTCTCTACCGGAACCCCGCAGATCTACGTCGACGTCGACCGCGACAAGGCGCAGATGCTGAAGGTGCCGCTCGAATCCGTCTTCGAGGCGCTGCGCGTGTACCTCGGCTCCGCCTACGTCAATGACTTCAATATGTTCGGGCGCACCTTCCGCGTCACCGCCCAGGCCGACGCCAAGTTCCGCGTCGACCCGGAGAACGTCGCGCGCATCCGCGTGCGCAACGAGGCGGGCCAGATGGTGCCGATCGGCAACCTCGTGACGTTTCGCAACATCGCCGGGCCCGACCGCATGCCGCGCTACAATCTGTTCCCGACGGTCGAGGTGAACGGCAGCACGGCGCCGGGGACCAGCACCGGCCAGGCCATCAAGATCATGGCCGACCTCGCGGCCCGCGAGCTACCCGAGGGCGTCACCTACGAGTGGACCGATCTCTCCTACCAGGAGGTGAAGGCGGGGACGACCGGCTATTACATCTTCATCCTCTCGGTGGTGTTCGTGTTCCTCGCGCTCGCCGCGCAGTTCGAGAGCTGGTCGCTGCCGCTCGCCATCATCCTCATCGTGCCCATGTGCCTACTGAGCGCGTTGCTCGGCGTCGCGGTGCTGCACGGCCGCGACATCAACATCCTGACGCAGATCGGCTTCATCGTGCTGATCGGGCTTGCCGCCAAGAACGCGATCCTGATTGTCGAGTTCGCACGCCAGCTCGAGGATAAGGGCAGCGATACCGTTTCCGCCGCGGTCGAGGCCGCGCGCCTGCGCCTGCGCCCGATCTTGATGACCTCGCTCGCCTTCACGCTCGGCGTTGTGCCGCTTTACCTGGCGACGGGCGCCGGCGCGGAGATGCGCATCGCGCTCGGCACCGGCGTGTTCTGGGGCATGATCGGCGTGACGCTGTTTGGGCTCATCTTCACACCCGTGTTCTACGTCGCAATCCGTAGAGCGGCCGATCGACGTCGGCGGCACCGTGCAGAGGCGACGGCCATGGCCTCCCCTGCCGAGTAACACTGAGCTAGCCGCCCCACCACGAACGGCCAAATTGATCGCGACCACGAACGGCACAACTGTGTGCTGCTTTCTCGCGGCCGTTTTAACCATGTTGCCATTTTTAGGCTGCCCGTTCCTTGCTGGCGGGCGCCCTTGTTTTTCATCGCATCCATGGGTGTTTCCGCTTTCGCGGTCGACGTATCGACGTGCGCCCATTAGGAGCAGGAAAATATACTCCTAATGGTGAGCTAGGCGCAGGTAGCGCGCAGGCTCAATGATTCCCGAAGCGACTAGTACCGGGTGAAGTTTCGTACTGCGCATTGGGAGTGAATTATGAGCACAAAGTTGAACGTGGGCGCGCTGGCGCTCTTAATGAGCCTCGTGATGGCAAACCATGCCTTCGCTGGTTTCTTTCCAACGCCGCCGGCAGAGGTGCCCGAACTCGATGGCCCAGGCAGCATTGCCGCACTGGCGCTGCTGGTGAGCATCGGCGCCATCTTTTTCCGCGGGTCGAAGAATTCATGACCCAAGGGCCGTCGAGCACTTTCGTCGGCACCCCTTGCTAGCACGGCGGTCGAGCGACACACTTCTCGCGGCCGGAACGGACAATGCGCGCGCTACTGAGTGGGTATGTCGTCGGCTCTGATCGGGGCCGGCGACTTTTTCATCTCACGCGCTTCCGCATCTTTGTCTTCGTCGGCGTCGCCGAGATCCTCCTTGAATCCCTTCTCTTCGACTTCGCGCTGCCGCGCGGTCTGCCAAACTGGCAGAACCCGATCGTCTACGCGAACACCTTCGCGAAGATCCTCGTGGTAGCCGCATTCTTGCTCGCCATGATCTTATGGCCAAGGCGGCTGGCGATCGCTGAAGCGTACAGGCAGGCCACCGCCAAAGACGGGTCACAGCGGTATTTGACCTGGAATTTAGCGCTTTTCACAACGCTGCTCCTGCTCAAGTTCGATCTTTCGCGGACGGCGGAGCCATCGACATACCAACTCGCTGCATGCTCGGGCGCTCTGCTTGCAACCGGCGCTACGATTGGCCTGCTGGCTGCGCCGCTAGGGTTCTGGCGGAGCCTTCTCAGGTCGGCGCCGACTGAGATAGCCGTAGCGCTCATCGGCGCGAGCTTTGCGGTTGTGGGCGGATATTTCGCCCAGGATGGATGGGACTCCCTTTCCGGCGCGACGCTCTCGCTATCGCATTGGCTTTTGACGCTCTACGAGCCGGATGTCTTGCTCGACAGCGCGAACCGGATTCTTGGTGCTGGCGAGTTCCAGGTTCGGATCCTCGCGCCCTGCTCGGGTTACGAAGGCGCGGCGTTCGTTTTCGCGTTTCTGTCGATCTACCTGTGGGCCTTTCGTCGCGATCTGCGGTTTCCAAACGCGCTGCTGCTGTTTCCCATTTGCGTTGCGGCGATCTGGTTTCTGAATGCCTTGCGCATCGCGCTGCTGGTAAGCATCGGCTCGCACGTTTCGCCGTCGGTCGCCATCCAAGGCTTTCACTCGGTGGCGGGCTGGGTCTCTATTCTTGCCGTTGCGCTCGGCACCATAGCCGTCTCACGAAAAATGGCCTTCTTTGCGCGCGCCCGCATGCCAGTGTCCATAAAAGGCACGTGGACCACGCCGCGTTGGCGTATCTCGCGCCGTTCATGGCCTTGGTCGCGGCGAGCTTGCTCGCGTCGGCCTTTGCCCCGCATGACCAATGGCTCTACGCCGTCAAGGTGGTCGCGGTCGGCACAGCGCTCTGGTGCTTTCGCGACGCCTACCTTCCGCTCCTCTCGGGCGCCCGATGGAGCTCAATTGCAATCGGGCTAGGCGTCGGCGTCCTATGGATCGCATCCGACCCCGGTATGGGGAGCGTGTCCCCCCTCGGCGCGTGGCTTGCTTCCCTGCCGGTCTGGGTCGCAGTCATTTGGCTCGGCCTGCGTGTTCTCGGCTCGGTTGCGCTCGTACCCATTGCCGAGGAGCTGGCCTTCCGCGGCTATCTCTCTCGGGCCCTTATCTCGATCCGATTTGAGAATGTCGGGATCGGCGAATTTCGGCTGCTGGCGTTCGTCGGGTCGACGGTGGCGTTTGGGTTGATGCACGAACGCTGGCTCGCTGCCTGCCTGGCCGGAGCCATCTACGCCATGCTGATGTATCGCACGAAACGGCTGTCCGATCCGATCGCTGCGCACATGGCGTCCAATGCCGCGATTGCGGTCTGGGCCATCGCGGCCCAGCAGTGGTCGCTTCTCTAGCGCTGCGAGTGGAGGCGGCAGCGTCGAAGACGGCGCGCTCGTCGCGACGTCGAAAAGCGTCGACCTCCCTCGCTAGGGCTAGTTGCTCCTCCAACATTCGAAAAAGATGTGTGTTCGGAGCATCAGGCTCCCTGTCTTCATGCGTAGCTCACGCCATCGCTGGTCGACGACCGCCCGCGAATCATCATTTCGTATGATCTGGACAACCTGTGAACGGACCGTGAGCAATCTGTTGGCGGGGTCTTAAACAAATTGGGCTCCGTGACCGATTCACGGGGCAATTTTGGGGGGCATCACATGATGCGGCAACTAACGCTGGTATTTTGGGCCTTCGTTTTGAGTGTGCTCGGAACCAACGCATGGGCAGATGGAATGGTCCAGCATTCGGCCCCTTCGGCCTGTTGCGAAGCGCCATTTGCAGGAGCCTACTTCGGCGCCGCCTTAGGCTATGGGCAGCAGCGAGGCGAGATCACGAACGAGACAGTCGGCGCTCCGACATCCGGCGTCACGTTTAAAGACACCGAGGGCGGAGTCACGTTCGGCGGGTATGCCGGCTATAATTGGCAACGCTGCTGTAGCCCTTCGTCTTCGGCGTAGAGACGGATATCAACTATCTCAACACGTCGCCCACGGCGTTCGACATTGAGACCGGGGCACTCGGCACTGAGACGACCAGTCTCGAGAGCAGGATGGATTGGTTCGGGACGCTTCGTGGCCGAGTCGGTATTGTGGTCCATGACAGTTGGTTGCTCTATGGCACCGGCGGCCTTGCCTATGGAGAGGTCGATCACAAGTTCGGCGATAACTGCGTTGGCTGTAGTCGCACCTCCACAGTCAATTTCGGCACATTTTGCGCAGTCCAACAAGGACACGAAGGTTGGGTGGACCGCCGGCGGCGGCGTCGAATTCCTGCACGACTGCCCATTGGCTGCTTCGCGCGGAGGCGCTCTTTGTCGACCTTGGCAGCGAGACACATAGCTATCACCGGTGACCGCGCGCAGCCTTGGCGACTGACGCACCGCAACTGCGAAGTGGGACGATCAGTTCTGGGTGGCGCGCGTCGGACTCGCTTACAAATTTGGCGAGCCAGGATCGCGTGGTACCGCTGAAGTAGTCTCTCCGTTTCCTCAAAGCGAACGAACGAGGCATCTCGTTCGTTCGCTTTTTCATTTCTGGGGCTGCCTCGCGTCTCGCGCGACGGAACTCGCGATGTTGAAACTGCTCAGCCGACAACCGCAGATCCTGCCGGTACGTGAGCTGTTAACCCCAACTATGATCCCGCCCGCCTTGAACAGGCAAGCTCATGCGCCGCACTGGGTTTCCGCGGCTATCTCTCCTAATCTCGATCCGATTTGAGAATGTCGGGATCGGGAATTTCGGCTGCTGGCGTTCGTCGGATCGACGGTGGCCGGATTGATGCACGACGCTGGCTCGCTGCCTGCCTGGCCGGAGCCATTACGCCATGCTGATGTATCGCACGAAGCGGCTGTCCGATCCGATCGTTGCGCACATGGCGTCCAATGCCGCGATTGCGGTCTGGGCCATCGCGGCCCGTGGTCGCTGCTGTAACAGCGCGGCTCGCTCGGCTCCCACCGGGAGCCCTACCTCCAAATGCGTAAGCACACCGCGAGGCCTACCACTTATGGCGTCGTGTCTGCACGCCGCTAACCGCGTTTACTGTTCCTGAGTTTACTTAATCGGCAACGATCGATGGACGGCATAGGGCCGGTGCAGCATCGTCGCGGCGAATTTTCCGGGGCCGATCAGCGAGTGGCGGATTCGCGATTTGCTTTCCTTACTCACAACGCGAATTGCAATGCGCGGCACGGTTCTTGCGGTCCATCGCTCATCGCGAGGCTGCAGGTGACCGGGCTTCCGCACGCTCATCTGCTCGTTTGAGGGCCCATTCGCGCACGCGGACCGGGTGGAGGTGTTTGTATGAATGTTCAAGCCGTCGCTGCTGAGGAGAAGGCTGCACGTGCCGGCGCGCATTCGTGCCGGCTATGCGGCGGACACGTCGAGCACACGTTCGTCGATCTCGGAATGTCTCCGCTCTGCGAGAGTTTCCTTCTCCCCGATCAACTCGATGCAATGGAGCCGTATTTCCCGCTGCGCGCAGGCGTCTGCGGCGATTGCTTCCTCGTACAGCTCAACGAGTACGTCCGGCCCGAGCACATCTTCAATGAATACGCGTATTTCTCGTCGTTTTCGACGTCATGGGTCGCCCACGCCAAGGCTTATTGCGAGATGATCGCGGCGCGCCTCGGGCTTGGCGCCGACAGCTTGGTCGTCGAGCTCGCGAGCAACGACGGATACCTGCTTCAGCACTTTCTGCCGCTCGGCGTGCCCGTGCTCGGGATCGAGCCGGCAGCCAACGTCGCCAAGGTGGCGATCGACAAGGGCATTGCGACCCGGGTGGACTTTTTCGGAACGCGGCTCGCCGCGGAGCTCATCGCCGAAGGCCGGAAAGCCGACCTCATCGCCGGCAACAACGTGCTGGCGCAGGTTCCTGATCTGAACGACTTCGTCGCCGGCATGCGCATTCTCCTGAAGCCGGAGGGCGTGATCACGCTCGAGTTTCCGCATCTGCAAAGGCTGATCGAGCAGAACCAGTTCGATACGATCTACCACGAGCACTTCTCGTATTTCTCGCTCGTGACGATCGAGGAGATGGCTCGTCGTCATGCCTTGAAGCTGATCGATGTCGAGGAACTCGGCACGCACGGCGGCTCATTGCGCGTCTATCTTGCGCATGCGCAGTCGGCTCGCCAGCCGGGCCCGCGCGTTGCGGAGATTCTCGAGCGCGAGCAACGCCTCGGCTTCCGCGATCTTGCGACCTACACGTCGTTCGATGAGCAGGTGCGACGCACGAAGCGCCGGCTCCTCTCGTTTCTCATTGCGGCCAAGGACGATGGCAAGTCGATCTGCGGCTACGGCGCGCCGGGCAAGGGCAACACGCTGCTCAACTACTGCGGAATCGGTCCCGACTTCCTCGACTTCACCGTCGATCGCAACCCCTACAAGCACGGTCGTTTCACTCCGGGACAGCATGTCCCAATCCTACCCGTCGAAGCGATCGACAGCGCGAAACCCGACTACGTCCTCATCCTGCCTTGGAACATCAAGGACGAGATCGTTCGCCAGATGCGTCACATCGCCGACTGGGGCGGGAAGTTCATCGTTCCCATTCCCGAGGTCGCCGTCATCGATCCCATGGAGCTAGATCAATGAAGGTCGTTCTGTTCTGCGGCGGGCTCGGCACTCGCATCCGCGAGTACTCCGAGAGCATCCCGAAGCCCATGATCCCGGTCGGCCATCAGCCGATCCTGTGGCACGTGATGAACTATTACAGCCAATACGGGCACCGCGATTTCGTGCTGTGCCTCGGCTATAAGGCGAGCGTCATCAAGGAATTCTTCCTCAACTACAAGCCGCAGATCTTCGCCGATTGCGTCGTCTCCAAGCAGGGTACGAGCGTCGAGCTCTTGTCCGAAATCAAGGAGGATTGGCGCGTCACCCTCATCGACACCGGCATCTGGCGCAACATCGGCCAGCGGCTGGCGGCGGTCCGCGATTACGTAGGGGACGATGAGTTCTTCCTCGCCAACTACAGCGACGGACTAACGAATGTGCACCTCGACGAGATGATCGAAGAGTTCAAGAAGAGCGGGAAGATCGCCTGCTTCCTCGCCATCCGCCCACCGCTCACCTACCACCTCGCCGATATCGACCCAGACGGCAACGTCAAGGAGTTCCGCACTTCCGACCGCTCTGAGATCTGGATCAACGGCGGCTACTTCATCTTCCGCCGCGAAATCTTCGACTATCTGAAGGAGGGCGAGGAGCTTGTGCTCGAGCCGTTCACACGGTTGATCGCCGAGGGCCAGCTCATGGCTTACAAGCACCAGGGCTTTTGGCGGGCGATGGATACGCTGCGCGACCGCCAGATCCTGGAAGACATGGTCGAGCAGGGCAACATGCCCTGGCGCACTCAGCCGCAGGGGATCCCGCAGGTGCCGCCGGCTCCCGCGCCCGCGCGCAAAAGGCAGACGGTATGAGGACGCTTCCACTCGTCGAACCGGGAGCGAGAATTCTCAGTACTCTGCCTCGGCGCTCACTCAGACGACATCGAAATCGGGGTCGGCGGCACGATCCTCGGCTGGATCGCGGCTGGCGTGAAGCTCGACGTGTGCTGGTGCGTGTTGAGTGCACAGGGGCCGCGGCGCCAGGAGGCCATGGCCGCAGCCGAAACGATCCTCGAAGGGACCGCCTCACGCCGCATCGAGCTTGCGGAGTTCCGCGACGGCTACTTCCCCTACCAGGGCGACGAGATCAAGAGCTGGATCGAGAACATCAAGACGTTCTGCAATCCCGATGTCGTGTTCACGCACCGCAAGGATGACGCGCACCAGGATCACAGGGAGATCTCGCGCCTGACTTGGAATGCGTTCCGCGACCATCTCGTGCTCGAGTACGAGATTCCGAAATGGGACGGCGACTTGGGACAACCCAATGTCTACGTGGCCATGACGGAAGAGATATTCGCGCGCAAGTCGAAGCTACTCGAGACCTGCTTCGCCTCGCAGCGCTCGAAGGATTGGTTCGACGCCGATACGTTTCGCGGCCTCGCCCGGCTGCGCGGCATGGAGTGTCGCGCACCCGACCGCTTCGCCGAAGCGTTTCTGGCACGCAAGATCCGCGTCGCCTGAGCGGGACGACCGGCGAGAGGCTGCAAAGTCGAGTTGCTAACTGCGGGAGAGCGCACATGGCCCTGCGAGCGGGAGACTGGATCGAGGTGAAGTCGAAGGACGAGATCCTTGCGACCCTCGATAAGAACGGGCGTCTCGAGCGGATGCCCTTCATGCCGCAGATGTTCCAATACTGCGGCAAGCGCTTCATGGTGCATAAGCGGGCACACAAGACTTGCGATCCCATCTACACGATGGCGGCCCGCAGCGTTGACGACTCTGTGCACCTCAATTTGAGGTGCGACGGCAAGACCTACGGCGGCTGCCAAGTGGGGTGCCTGCTGTTCTGGAAAGAGGCGTGGCTCAAGCCCGTGGCGGCGGATGCCGCGGCGTCAACCAAAGGGCGGCTATCAGGCGCGGCGGGATGCACCGAGGCCGACGTCAAACGAGCCACCCGCGTCGAAGCGCTGCCCGGTGAGGATGGGGCCGACATACGCTACGTCTGCCAGACCACTCAGCTTTGCGAGTTCACCAAACCGCTGCCGTGGTGGAACTTGACGCAGTACGTCGATGACTATCGTTCGAGGAACGTTACGCTTACCGACCTTCTGCACGGAGCGATTTACGTCCTGATGGGGCGCCGGGGCGGCCGACGCATTCCAGTGCTACGACACATACACGACGCGCTACAATTCGTCGTGGGCGGTCCGGCAAGTCCTGTCAGGACCGGATCGATACCGCTCGGATCGCCCGTCCCGAAGATGCCCCTGGGGCTAAAGCCCGGCGATCTCGCACGCGTGAAGTCGCACGCGGAGATCCTTTCCACCATCAACGCACACAACTGGCACGGCGGCCTCTATTTTGATGTGGAGATGGTCCCTTTCTGTGGGCGTACCTATCGGGTGCGGACCCGAGTGGAGAGGTTCATTGACGAGAAAACCGGGCGCATGCGGCAAATGAAGACGCCGACGGTTATCCTCGAAGGCGTGGCGTGTAAGTCGCAGTTCAGCAAGTGCCGCATGTTCTGTCCGAGGAGCCTCCATTCCTGGTGGCGGGAAGAATGGCTGGAACGTGTGCCGGAGGTGCGCGCGGACGCAGGCCTCGGCGACGGCAGCGCCGGACAGATTGTGCGGCCAGAGCGGCGTCCGAGCGCCGCGGCCGAAACTGCGTCGTGAGAAGGAAATCGCTGCCGATCGTGGTGGCCGGCAGCGGAACTTCCGTTGGAGCCCTCCCATGGAGGCTTTGAAGGAGAAGGCCATTCGTGGTGGCGCGGCCAAACTTGCGGGCCAGCTCGTGGTCATGGCGCTGCAACTCGGCTCACTGGTCGTACTCGCCCGGCTACTTGATCCCAGCGACTTTGGTCTCGTGGCCATGGTCACTGTCGTCACAAGTGTATTTGACATTTTCGTAACGGGAGGTTTGTCGGCCGCGACCATCAGACATGAGGACGTGACTGACGCACAGATCTCCACGCTCTTTTGGATTAACTTCGCAATCGGCGCGCTGCTCGCAGTTCTCTGCGTCATGATCGCTCCGTTTCTCAATGTGTTTTATCATGAACCGAGAGCTTCCCACATCATCATCGCGCTCGCACCGGCCTTCATCATCAATGGAATGGGCGTGCAACACGTGGCGCTGTTGCAGCGGAATTTGCGGTACGTCACATTGTCGGTGATCGAGGTGGCAAGCCAAGTCGCCTCCGCGGCCATCAGCATTGGCATGGCGCTCGCCGGTTTTGGCTATTGGTCGCTCGTTGCCAGCGTCATTGCGGTGCCCGCCTGCCTGACGATCGGAGCGTGGATCGCCACTAGATGGGTCCCCGGCCTGCCGCGTCGCGCCAGCGGCATTTCGTCAATGTTGCGCTTTGGCGGCACCGTCTCGCTCAACGGTCTTGTCGTTTACGCCGCATACAATCTTGAGAAGGTGCTCCTTGGTCGCTACTTCGGCTCAGACGCACTGGGCCTTTACGGTAGGGCCTATCAGCTAGCTCATATGCCGACGCAAGCCCTAAACACCGCGCTTGGCGGCGTTACATTCGCGGCGCTGGCGCGCCTACAGAGAGAACCCGCGCGCTTCAAAAACTACTTCTTGAAGGGATATTCTCTCATCGTCTCGATCACGCTGCCGACCACAATCTTCTGTGCGGTTCTCGCCGATGACATCATCCTCGTGGTGCTCGGCCCCAAATGGCAGGAGGCCGCGACGATCTTCCGGTTGCTGGCGCCGACAATTCTCGTGTTCGGCATTATCAATCCTTTAGGATGGCTTCTGCAATCCATCGGGCTACAGGAGCGCAGCCTCAAGATCGCGCTCGTCATCGCCCCCCTAGTCGGCTTCGCGTATCTCGTCGGCATACCGTTCGGTCCAAACGGGGTCGCGCTCGCTTACTCGGCGGCAATGATGTTGTGGCTCATTCCACATGTCCTGTGGTGCCTCTATGGCACGCCGATCGCGCCTTCGGACTTGCTCTTTGCTGCTGGCCGTCCGTTGTTGTCGGGTGCAGCAGCAGCTTGTGCTGCGATCTTCATCCAGCATCTCGTTGCTGGCGTTCCGTCTCCGGTCATACGCTTGGCCCTGGCTGGCGGGGCCATGTTCGCGGTCTACGCCGCGACACTACTTTTCGTCATGAACCAGAAAGCACTCTATCTCGACGTGTTGCAGGGTCTTCAGAGAACGCCTGTGCATCCGAAAGAGGGGCATCCTGAGCTGTTGCGTCAGCGATCCGAACCGGTGGCGCCATGACGCCCTGTCCGCTGGATAGACGCATTGCCCTTGTGACGGGGGCGTCGCGCGGGCTCGGAGCGGCCGTGGCACGGCGCCTGGCGGCGGCGGGGACGCACGTAGTGCTGGCGGCTCGAAACGGCGAGTTGCTCGAAAGGGTGAGGGCGGGCATTGCCTCCGCCGGCGGGCAAGCGACAACGCAGGTCGTCGACCTGACAGACCCCGCAGCAGCGAACGCCATTGGCTGCATGGTTTCCAAAGTCTGGGGTCGGCTCGACATCCTCGTTGCCAACGCCGGCGTGCTCGGTCCGATGTGCGCGTTATCCGAAGTCGACGATGCTGCGTGGAGCGAGACGATCGAAACGAATTTGACAGCCAACTGGCAACTCTTGCGCGCGTTTGATCCTCTATTGCACCGCGCCGAAGCGGGACGGGTCGTGTGGATTACGTCGAGCGCGGCCTCGAGCCTAAAGCCCGGACTCGGCCCGTACGCCATCTCAAAGGCGGCGCTCGAGGCGCTCGCGAAAACGTATGCACTCGAAACCCGGAGTTCGCGTATCTGCGTGAACCTCGTGGACCCTGGACGAATGGACACAGCGATGCGAACGGCGGCGGTACACGGAGAGGATCGATCGGCGTTGCCACAGGCGGACGAGGTTGCACCGCTCATCGTTGAGCTCGCGGCTGCCTCCTGGACCGGCACCGGCCAATTGATTCGGTTCGCTGATTGGCCAGTCTGGAAAGACCGTGGCCTTCATCACCAAGAGCCTGCAATAAAGGAGCTTCGGGCATGAGCGCGATAGATGTCGTGGTCCCGTGTTATCAGTACGGGAGGTACCTTCGCGATAGTGTGGGTAGCATTCTCAGCCAGAAAGTGGATGCCATTCGTGTTTTGATTATCGACAATGCGTCAACGGACGACACTCTCGACGTTGCGCATCAGCTCAACAACGAAGATAAGCGCGTTGAAGTGCTTTCGCGCAAGACAAACCTCGGTCAGCATGCGAGCTATAACGAAGGAATTGATTGGGCGGCTGCGGACTATTTCATGATTTTGGACGCGGATGACATGCTCGCGCCCAGTAGCCTGAACTCGCGCTATATCCCTGCTGGACGACAATCCGGGAGTCATATTCTGTCACGGCGCTGAACAGAGATTTTATGAGGGGGCTTCACTCATGTTCGAGCCGAGCGCACTTGATTCAAAGTGCGATTGGCAGCTCATGAACGGCACCGACTTCATAAAGCAGGTCTGCTCGATCGGCTACAACACTATCGCGTGGCCGACGGCAGTCCGTCGGACCAGCGCACAAAAGCAGATCGGCTATTATGACCCTATTTTGCGATACGCAGACGACATGAATATGTGGCTGCGCCTCGCGACGCTCGGCAACGTAGCCGAAACCAAAGCCGTGCAGGGCATTCGGCGTGTGCATCTGCAGCAAATAACCGCATCTTATCGTGATAATCCGCTATCAGAACTCGCCGCGCACCTCAAGAACTTCGAGCACTTTTTCAGTCACGAGGGTGCATCCATTCCCAACGCGCAGATTGAGGCTCATAGGGTGACGAGAAAGGTCGCGTCTAACGCAGCCAAAATCGGGATCAAGCTTCTACCTAAAGGGCAATTGCGGAAAGGCGCGGAGTGTCTGGATTTTGCAGTCCGGACCTGGTTTGGCCGCTGACACATCAGTTACCCAACGCCAGTGATCGACTGATGTGTCCCGTTTCCGTTCGCGATGGCCTACGCCGAAATGGGTACTCGCTCTTGGCTGATTCACCCTGACCGTTAGGCACATTCCCTGCAGTGTCAACGATCGAAATGGGTATCGGTGTATCCTTGTGATGTGCAAGCGATCGGCTAACGTTGGGGTGGACAGGACGGTTTCGCTAAGCGGCAAGATAATTAAATCGTTGTCGATCGAAAGCCTTGATGGCTTTGCGCTCCAACAGCCGCCAATCGCCGTCCGTCGCTTTCTGAAACCAACAGCCGCATTCGTCTCCTCGATAGGAAACGGCCGCGAGAGCAGAACCGAGATGATACGTACCAAAACGATGCACGTGACACGCCTTTTGCCAGCGTGTCTCATTTTGCTCTGCGGCGACCTCACGCTCGCCCACAGCCAAACAACTCAATCGACGGCGGAAGCGCCTGCCGCGACGCCCGCGGACGCCGTGCCCACTGCGGCGCTACCGGTCGATACCACCTCCCGCCCCGCAGCCCAGTCGGGTCCCGCGGACGCACACGTCTCGCGCCTCGAAGACTCAGCCCCGCCTGTCGCTACCCCGGTGCCCAGCGGCGACAACGACGCCTACAAACTCGAGACCGGTGACCGGCTCAAGGTCTCGATCTACGGCCGCGAGGACCTAACCGCCGAGTACCGTGTCAACGATCAGGGGCAGATCCGCATCCCGACGCTCGGAGCCTTCGACGCGGCCAAGCGCATGCCGTCGGAGCTCGAGGAAGCAATACGACAGGGGCTCGAGCACATCTTGCAGCGTCCGGGCAACGTCGCGGTTGACGTGATCGAGCGGCAGCCGATTTTCGTCACCGGGCTTGTCGCCAAGCCCGGCGCCTACCGGTTTACGTCCGGCATGGCGGTCATTCATGCAACCGTGCTGGCCGGCGGAACCGCTTCGAACGGTGACTCGCTTCCGACCGAGGCTTTGCGCGAGCGCTCGAAAATCCGCGGCGCAAGGGCGGACATGAAGCACTTGATCGCGCGCAGGGCTCGACTGCTCACGGAACGGGACGGCAAGGCCGAAATTGCCATGCCGCCGGAGCTCGTCAAGCTCGCAGATAACGGCGCCGGGGAAGAGATAATCAACGTCGAGAAGGAAGCTCTAAAGCGTCAACGCGAAGTCAGGGACCGCCAGCGAACGGCGCTCGAAGCCTCGATCAAGGAGAACAAGGTCGAGCTTGACGCATACGAGAAGGAGCTCGCGAACATCGGTGAGCAGAGGCGCCTCCGGCAGGTAACGCTCGACCGATTGAAGTCCCTGTCCGACAAGGGGTTGACGACGCAACAGCGTCTCACCGACAGCGAGATCATGCTCACCTCCGTGGATCGCGACGCGCAGTACGCGATCGCCAACATTTCTCGCAGCCGGCAGACCTTGGCGCGCGCCGAGCGCGACCTTGCGATGTTATCGCTCGAGAGAAACGAGGCGATCGGCAAGGAGCTGCAGGACATCGACCAGCAGCTCGAGAAGCAGCGGGAGATCATCAACGTAGCTGACCGGGTCATCAACCGTATCTCGGGAATGCCCTCGGGATTGCTGACGCAGGAGCAGGACCCCGAGCTCCACTTCGTGCTGTTGCGCAAGTCCGACGATGGCGAGCTTCACACGATCGCCGCGACCGAGACGACGAGGCTGCAGCCGGGCGACGTGCTGCGCGTCAGCGCCAAAGAAACCGGCAAAGAAGGGCAATGAGCGCTGTCCTCGCACTTGGTGCCGCTACCGGCATCCCCTTCCTAGCGGACGCGTGGCAGCACGGAGCGGACGCGCGTTCGACTGACAGAGGCTGATCCGTAATGCGCGTTCTTCTCATCTGCGCGGCCTTTCCGCCCCTCGGCAAGGGTGGAGGCCCGGTGTCCTCGCAGCTCTTGGCGCGCGGGCTTGCCGATCGCGGCAACGTCGTTCGGGTCCTGACCGTCGGCGACGCGGAGGATTTGCGCGACGAAGGCGGCATGGAGGTCCAGACGATCAGATCGCCCAACGTCTACTGGAACTACTGGAAGCCCAACCCCATTGCCGCGAAACTCGCCTGGCATGCCCTCGAGAACTTCAATCCGCGCGCGCTTCTGCGCATGCGCCGCGCGATCCGTGACTACAAACCCGATGTTGTCGCCACCATCAGCATCGAGAACATAAACGTTGCGAGCTGGCTTGCAGCGCGGCTCGAGCGAACGCCCGTCGCGCACGTGATCTACAGCTACTTTCTGATGTGCTGGCGCGGCACGCTCTTTCGCGGCGATCGCAATTGCGAGAAGCGTTGCGCCACTTGCGTCGCCTCATCGCCGGGCAAGAAGCTGATGTCGCGATACGTCGACGGCCTCATGGGCGAGTCACAGGCTGTCCTCAACACCCACCTCAACGCCGGCTATTTCGGGAAAGCGATCACGCGCGTCGTCCCGGGCGCGATCCGAGAGCTGCCGCAGACGGCCACCGTGCTGTCGGACACGGCTCCCCTGCGCGTCGGCTTCATCGGGCTGCACAGCACCAACAAGGGCATTGAAACGCTGGCTCGGGCGGCCCGAGCGATCGCTGCCGACGCCACTGTCGAGTTCGTGATCGCGGGTGACGGCGATCCCGACTACACGCAGCGCCTGCGCACGAGCTTTCCCAGCGCGAATACACGCTTCGTCGGCTGGGTGCATGCCGACGACTTCTTCCCGCAGATCGACGTGAACGTTGTCCCATCGATTTGGGCGGAGCCGTTCGGACGCGTCAGCATTGAAGCGCAGTCCTTCGGAGTGCCGACGCTGGTCGGCCGCTCGGGAGGACTCCCTGCAAACATCGCGGAGGGCAAGACGGGTTTCAGCTTCGATGCCAACGACCATCTGAGCCTCGCAAGCCATATCAGCGAGCTTGCAGCGAACCGACGGCTGCTGAAGCAGATGGGAGCCGCGGCGAGACAGCACGCAGCAAGATACTGCCTGCCCCGCATCGCCGAAGAGTTCGAAGACTTCCTGCAAGAGACGCGTGAGCATGCGCACAGCAATCGCACCCGCTGAGTTCCGGGCATCGCTTTATCGAAGCGCCGGAGCGCCGGCGCCCCGGGCCGCAGCATGGCCGGTGACGTTTGCAACGTTCCGGGGGCAGTGGCTTCCCGCGCTGATCGTCATTGGAGCAGTCATCTTCAATGCGGTGCTCGCGGTCGTGAACGGTCACCTCGTTCCGCTCACTCAATCCATGGTTATTGCCACCGAGATGCTGTTCGTGCTCACGGCCCACGCCATCGCGTTCCAGAACTATCAGCCGCAGATGAAGCGCTGGTACGTCCTCATCGGCATCCTTTTCGTCATCGCGATTGTTCGCGGCCTGTTCACGCAGGGCTTCGACCCCAAGCTGCTCCGCGACGCTCTGCTAATCCCAACCTTCATCATTCTCGGCATCACCTTCAAGCCGCGCGGCCTGCCGACACTCATCGTCACGGTGGTCGCAATCTACGCCGCGTTCATGCTCCTGGAGGCGATCAGCACGGCGAGCTACGCGTGGGTGTTCAAGATCCAGGACTACTACATCAACACGCGCGGGTTTTCCGAAGACTTCTTCTGGAACAAGGACTCTCCACTGTTCGCGAGCGCGACGCGCCCCGACGGGCGGTTCTTCAACATCGTAGAGTTACACCGCCTTTCTTCAGTCTTCCTCGAACCTGTCGCCTCCGAGACGTTCTGCATCGTGGTTTGGACATTCATCTGGTCTTGCTACGACCGGCTCAGCCATCATGTCCTTATCGGCCTCGTGGTCGCGAGCCTGCTAATGGTCGTCGGCACCGACGGCCGATTAGCCCTAGTCATGTCAGGGATCATTCTGGCTTTCTGCCTCGTGGCGCCGAGGTTGCCGCGGGTGCTGCCGTTCTTCTACCTCCCGCTGATCGCAACAGCCGTCGCTATCCTGGTCTACTACGCTGGGCTGCAGTACGACGCTGACAATTTCAGCGGGCGCCTCGCTTTTTCCACGCACCTTCTTGCCAAATTCGATGTAGCCGAGTTTCTCGGCGCATCCAATACGTTATTGGGCCCCGCCGCCGACGCGGGCCTAGCCTACTTGATCCTCAGTCAGTCGCTTTTTGGCGTCATCATCCTCTGGTCCTATATTAGCCTCGGCTCCCGCGCGGATACGCCAGCGCAGATCCGCTACTATCATTCGACCTCCCTGTGGCTTTCGCTGTTCATGATGGTGGGCGCCGCGTTCCTCACCATCAAAACCGCCGGCCTGCTTTGGTTCATCTACGGCTCGTTGCAGAGGGACGAAGGGGCGGTACCCGACGCCAATTCGATCGCTTCATCGAAGGACCGCTGGGGCTACCGCACGCGTTCGCGGGCCCAGCGTGACTTTGGCCGCCGGACGGATGCAGCCCATGCCACATGAGGTGAAAAGCATCCACTACCTGCGCGGGCTTGCGGCGTTGCTCGTCGTATTCCATCACAGCATCATTCAGCTGGCGCCGGTGCGCGACCACTATGCGCACATCGAGTTTGGCCAGGCCGGCGTCGACATCTTTTTCGTGATCAGCGGTTTCGTCATATATCTGAGCAACGGCAAAGGGCGGCGGCTCGGGTCCGGCGAGTTCCTCAAGCGTCGCATCGTCAGGATCGTGCCGCTGTATTGGCTAGCTACGCTCGCCGTCGTCGCGGTTGCTGTCGTCGCGCCAAGGCTCTTCGCAACGACCACCGTGACCGCGCAGAACGTGGCGCAATCGCTGTTGTTCGTTCCAGCCTACAGCGCGGCCTTTCCGGATCAGATCTGGCCAGTGCTCGTGCCGGGCTGGAGCCTCAACTACGAAATGTTCTTCTACCTCGTGTTCGCGGTGGGTCTCTTGGTCGCGCGCGAACGTCTGCTGCTCTTTCTCGTCGTGATACTCGGGACTTTCGTTGTGGCCGGCCTGCTGCTCGACCCTCACCTCGCGCCCTTGAAGTCATACACGGACCCGAGGCTCTTGGAGTTTCTCTTCGGCGTGCTGCTTGCCCGCCTTTACATGGACATGGGTTTCAAAGGTCTCTCAGGCCTGGGCGTTCTGCTCCCGGCCGGCGTACTGCTTCTCGCGATCTCGCCAGCCCTGCCGATGCTGCAGCTCGGGAAGATACCGCCGTGGGCTCTTCCCGCTGCGTTTATTGTTACCGGCGCCCTCGCCATGGAGAAGCTGCTCGTTTCGACAAGCTCGCCGCTCCTCCAACTGATGGGCGATGCGTCCTACGCTCTCTACCTCAGTCATCTGTTCACGCTCGGCGCGTTGCGGGTGATTTGGGCGAAGGCGGGTGTTCCGGTCGATAATCCCCAATGGACGCTGCTGTGGTTTGGCGTTGCGCTGAGCGCAAGCGTTGTCGTCGGCATTGCGGTTCATAAATGGCTCGAGAAGCCGCTACTCAGCGCCGGTCGCAGCCTCCTGGGGAGTGGACCCACGGCCCGGTGGCGGAAGGTGCCGATGCGATCCACGGGAGTTCCGGGCGAATGATGCACAAACGCGGCTATCAGAGCAGTTTTGCGAGCCTGCTTCGGCCAGGTCTATGGCTTGCAGCCATCACAAGCGTGTCCGTTCTGGCGCCGCCGAAAGCGATGTCGGCCGTCGATCGACCGTTCTTGACCGGCGTGAACCTTGCGGGCGCGGGCTTTGGCAGCGAGCGCATCGTCAAGGGCGGCGGACGCGGCCGCCACGGCATAGACTATGTGTATCCCGTTGAGCCCTTCGCTCCCGGCTACACCTCCCCCAGCTATTTCGTCTCGAACGGTATGAACGCATTCCGCCTGTCGTTTCTCTGGGAGCGCCTGCAGCCAAAGCTGGGTGGCCCGCTGGATGAGGGTGAATCCGCTCGTCTCGTCAAAGCCACGGATCAACTGCTCAAGCTCGGCGCGTGGGTGGTGATCGATTTGCACAACTACGCGCGCTACGAGAACTCGTTGATCGGGTCTGACGCCGTCAAGATCGACGACTTTGCCGATGTCTGGGGACGTATCGCTCAACTGTTCAAAGGCAAGGACCGGGTGCTGCTCGGATTGATGAACGAGCCGCACGACATGTCCACCGAGACTTGGGTCAGCGCGGCCAACGCCGCAATCGGCGCAATTCGTGCCGCCGGAGCATCGAACCTCATCCTCGTGCCCGGCAACGCCTGGAGCTCGGCCGCCAAATGGTACGACAGCTCCTACGGCAAGCCGAATGCCGAGGCGCTGCTCGACATCTCCGACCCGTTGGACAAGGTGGTGTTCGAGGCACACCTCTACCTCGATGGCAACTCCTCCGGCACGAGCGATGCCTGCGTCAGCAAGACGATCGGCGTCGAGCGGCTGCAGCCGTTTGCACGCTGGCTCGGCGAGCACCGCAAGCTCGGATTCATAGGCGAGTTCGGTGCGGGACGAAGCGACGTGTGTCTCGCGGCTCTGGCGGCAATGTCGGACAGCATGCGCTCGCGGCCGGACATCTATCTGGGCTGGACGTATTGGGCCGCGGGCCCTTGGTGGCCCGACGACTATTTCACCCTTATCGAGCCGCGGTCCGGGGATGCGCCGCAGATGCTCGCGCTCCGGCCTTACTTATCGACAGCCGCGCCGTCACGATAGCCGGCGCCGCGCGACCCGCGACGGTCCGTTAGCGCTCCTGGTTATAGACAGGCACGCGCCGAGTTTCGGCCAGTACACGAAACATGAAACCGAGATTGCCGATCACGTAGCGGCGTGCCAGCCGCCGCGGCTCCTGCAACAAGCGGTAGATCCACTCGCAGCGCAACTGCCGAACCCACGACGGCGCCCGGCGCACACTGCCCGCCTCGAAATCGAACAACGCGCCGACCCCGAACAAGAGCCTTGCTCCGGTCTTGGCGCCAAATCGATCGATCCAGAGCTCTTGCAGCGGATTGCCCATGCCAACGAGCACGCAGTCGGCGTGTGCGGCGCGGATTTGGCGGCAAGTCTCCTCGGCGTCTGCAGCGTCGGCAAAGAAGCCGTTGCGACAACCGACCAGCACGTGGCGCGGGTAGCGTGCGCGCAACCGTTCTGCCGCCTTGTTGACAGCGGCATCTGAGGTTCCGACGAGGTAGATCCGCAAGCGATGGCGAGTGGACGCTAGAAAGTCTGGAACGAAGTCCGTGCCGTTGAGATTGGCTGCAAAGGGGCGCCCAAACTTGTATCGGCTGGCAATGTCGACGCCGACGCCGTCGTTCAGGACGAGAAAGCTCCGTAAAGCCGAGCGAAATTCATCGTTGGCGCTGGCTATATTGAGAGTGTGCGCGTTCGCGAAGCTGACATTCAGTCGTTGGCCGGATGTCAGAGCGCGCTCTATCTCCGACAAAGCCCCCGTACGCGTCAGCGGACGGATGCGGACGCCACAGATCTCGCGCTCCCGCCAGCCGAGAATGTGCTCGTATTCGCGCACGAAGCGGCGAGCAACCTTTGGCCACGCATACCGCGCGGAAAGCTGCATCGCTCCGCTGCGCCGTGCACCATATCCCTTCGCGGATTCGGTTATGAAGGTGGCCATCTCCCTGCCGGCGGCCTCGGCGTCCTCGAACTTTACCGGCGCCCCCGTCTCGGAGCCGCCGAGGATGCTGGCAAAGCTTGGGATGGGGCTCACCATCGGAAGCAACCCCGCGGCCAGCGCCTCGACGAGCGTCAGGCCAAACCCCTCGTATTGCGATGCGCTCACAAGAAGGAGCTCGAGGCGATCACGCGCCTGATGTCGTCGTCGGTGGGATTCTCATGAACCGTGATCGCAGTGCCGTGGCGTGCCGCGCCGATGCGTTCTCTTAGGCCGGGCAGCAAGCTCGTCCCAGTCACCGCCCATGATGTGCAGTCGCGCCCGCGGGACCTCATCGCGGAGAACCTCGAAGGCGTCGATGAGACGATCAAGGCCCTTATTGGAGGAGAAGCGGCCGAAATCGACGAGCGTCGGCACAAATTTGCGCGAAGCGGCATCCGCAAATTTACTGGTGTCGACACCGTTGAATTCGGCGCGAACGGCGCTTTGCCACCTTCGAAAAATGGCTTCATCGTTGGCGCTGCAGGCAAACACGCGCCGGTATTGCCGCAAGGACGCGCGCGTGACGGTGTGGAAGAACACCGGCTTTAGAAAGCCCGCAAATTTTGTGTGAAAGAAGCCGCCGTGGGTGGAGAGGACCAGTGGCTTTCGATGCAGCAGGCGCGTCGCGGCCAGGAAGTCGCGAGATGCATCGACGCCATGCACGTGCACGATGTCGAAAGGCTCTATGCAAGGAGCTTCCGGCGCGATCGGATAGCGGGAGAACCCGAAAAAGAACCTGATGCGGTGCACCGGCACCCCTTCGACGCTGTCGTGGCGCAGCAGTCGCGTTGAAGGCTTAGAGACAAGCGGTCGAGCGTCACCGCTTCCGCGTTGACCCCTTCCATCCGCTGCTGCTTGGCGAGCGAAAGGACGAAGTTCTCGAGGCCTCCGATGCCCGGATTGAATTGACGCACGACGTGGACTACGCGCACCGAGTGATCCTCCGACCGCTGGCCTGGCGCCCGGCGGCCTCATCCGTTGAATCGCTAGCCGGCCATGTTGAGGACGACGCCGATCGGCAGTTGCGGATCGGCGTCCAAGCGCGTCAGCGCGTCGATCACGTCCTGCTGGTCCGTTTGTGCCGCCTTGACCACCAGCAGCAATGCATCGGCGTGCTCGACGAGCGCGGCCGCATCGACGTAGTTCGCAAGCGCGGGAGTGTCGATGACGATCAGCTCGTGGTCGTCGCGAAGCTTGTCGAGAAACGCCCCCATGGCCTCGGAGCCCAGCACATCAAGGGGACGACAATTGCTTGGGGCGGCCGCGCAGAAGTCCAGTCCGTCCTGCAATCGGATGGCGGGTGGAAATTGGGCAGCTACGCCAGGCTCGCTTTTCCCTGGGGAGGTTGAAGGCTCGGCACCAAGGGCGTCGGACAGCCCGCGAGCAGCGCAGATCGGCATCTACGAGAACGGTGCGCAGTCCGGTGCTCGCCGCGTAGCGAGCGAGCTGGGCGGCGACCGTGCTGCAACCTTCCCCTATGTGCGTCGCGGCGACGACAATCACCCGAGCCGGTCGCGCACTGCTGCTCTGGGTCCACTGCCGCAGGACGAAGATAGCCTGATTGAAGCGCCCGCCGTCCTCCTCGGGCAACTTCCAGTAAACGGGCGTGCATAGGTTATGCGCCGACACTTCGGTGCCTTCGTTCGATGGTAAGGTCGACAACAGGGATCTCCACTACGCACGGCAGCCCGAGCGCACGCTCGACCTCCGCTCGCAAACGCAACGGCCGGTGCGTCAGCTCGCGCATCAGACCTAGTCCGGCGCCTACCCCTAGCCACGCCACGCTTGCGAGCAGCAGCAACAGGGTCTTCTTCGGGCTCGATGGACGCGTAGGCGCCGCTGCGTAGGACAAAACCCGAGCATCTGGCCGCAGGAGTGCTTCCGCTCCCGTCTCATGATAGCGGGCGAGAAGGGTGGCATAGAGCTTGGTGGACACATCGAGATCGCGCGTAAACTCGGAAAGCTTCGTTTGGTCGCCCTGGAAGGCGAGCGCGTTCTCCTTGAGCTTCGCCAGTCCGTCCTCCAGCAGCTTCACCTTACCCGCAGCGGAATCGGATGAGAGCTGGAAGCTCTCTACGATGCGTTTGATTTCGTTCTGTATCTCGATATTGAGGTTGATGAGCTCGGCCTTCGCGCTCACGAGGCATGCTGATCGCCGTATCGACTGACGTTATCGGCAATTCTGCGCTGTATCTCGGCCGCCTGCCGCCGATATTCGCTGATGACCGTGGACTGCAGCGCCGTGTCGAGAGACAGCAGCTGCTGCGGATTTTCGGCAAGGCTTTTTGCCTGGTTGAGGCGCGCCACTGCCTCCGCTGCACGAGCGCGGGCCGATGCGAGCTGCTCGGCATAGTCGGATATTTCTTTCTGCATCAAGGTCAGGCCACCGACCTCGACAGGACCTTGACTCGCCCGGTAGGCCTGCTGGCGCTGCTCGATACTATTGATCTCCTTGCGGACATCGAGGATGCGCGCCTTCAGGCTCTGGTTCTCGCCGCGCGCTGCATCGAGTTTCGCCTGGAGGAGCTGATCGGTCAAATACGCTTCGACGAACGCATTTGCGACCGCGGCCGCGCGCTCGCCGCTCGGATCGATGTAACACATGAACAAAGCTGTGTCCCTTGCGTTGGATGTCGGCATAGCGCATCAGCGCGTTTAGCGCGGACGGCGAGATTTTATTGGGAGCAGTTGCCGGCATCGTCGCCGCGTCGGTGGATTCCGTCGCCGGGGCTTGCATTCGCGATCTGGACCCCTTCGGGCTTGGAGGCGAAAAAGCTCGGCCACCACGAGCTCGAGCGGACGCTGCCCTCTTGGGCGCTCGAAACTCCAGTTGGCTCAGAACCCGCGCGGCGATCCGCGGAGACCGCAAAATCTCCACTTCGTCCTCGATAATCACATCGGACTTCGCCTCGGAAGCGGGGCTGCCCGGAGGCGTCGCGGATTTCGTGTCGATTAGTATGCTCGCGATCGCCACATAGCGAGGCGTGATCAAGAAAAGCCCGACCATCGTGGCAATGAGGCCACCCGCGACCACGAGAGCGATGAGCCGCGCCTGACGGCGCAGCGCCCCCATCAGGAACGCGAGATCAATCGGTGCGGGCCGGTGAGAAGCGCCAAGCGCATAGGGTCACGAGAGCTGGGCGTCACCTTCGGCAACGGAATCCAATTCTGTGTTTCGACGTAACACGGATTTTCCACCTCGGTTCTGGTGCCGGTGCGCAGGGGCACTCTGAGCAACCGTCGATGTTGCCTCGGATGCGCGGACGACGCGCTCAATAAGCGTGCCGATCCCAGAGCACGACGCCGATGGTTCGCAAAAGTATCTTGATATCGAGCCAGGGCGACCAATGATCGATGTAGTAGAGGTCGTGCTTAACGCGCAGCCGCATCAATTCGGGATCGCGTGTCTCACTTCGAAACCCGCTGACCTGGGCGAGACCGGTAATGCCCGGTTTGATCTTGCTGCGATTGACGTACTCTTCGATGAGCGCGGCGTAGTGCTCGTCGTGAGCGACAGCATGGGGCCGTGGTCCCACAAGCGAGAGCTCGCCCCTCAGAACATTAAACAACTGTGGCAGTTCATCGAGGCTCGTCCGACGCAAGAAGCGCCCCACCCGCGTTATGCGCGGATCGTCACGCTGGGCCTGGACCACGACGGGACCGTTTTCGAGCACCGTCATGCTTCTGAATTTGATGACGTTGACGACCCGGCGATAGCCCGTCCGGCCCTGCACGAAAAAGACGGGCCCCGCGCTGTCGAGCTTGATGGCCAGCGCAATCACTGCCATGAGCGGCAAAAGCAAGACGAGCGCAGTTGCTCCCAAAACATAATCCATCGCGGCCTTAATGATGAGGCCGTTGGCATCGAGCGGACGCCTTTGAACGTTGACGAGGAGCATCGAGCCTTGCGCAAAGGCACCATGCACCTTGAACATCTCCGGCACGTGGCCGGCATAGAGTTGCACGTCGACGTCTACCGCCTTCAGGCGGTTCACGACCGAGATTGCTCGCTCATGATCGCCCGCGCTCATGGCCACGATAATGCGGTCGCAGCCGCCGCTGCGCGCGCGTTCAACGAGGTCGTCGATGCGGCCTTGCGAGACGCAAGAACGACTGGAAGGAAGATCTCCGAAGATTTCCACTGCGCAACTATCCAACTCGCTCTCGCTCAGTATTTTCGCCACCACGGCGGCCGAGCTGGCATCGCCATAGATGGCCACCCGCTGGACGAATCTCGATTTGCGCGCGATCAGGCGGTCATAAAGGTTTGCCGCCCCAAAGATCAGCAAGGCGCTCGTGCCCAGCCAAAGGCTCAAGAAAAACGTGTTGTATCGGTCTTCGGCGCCGAGGAGGACAAGCAGCGACGAGACCACGAGCACTGCAATGGCAATTGCTGAAAAGACCGCGCGTCCGTCCACGGTGCCGCCGTCGGATTTGGAGCGCCTGATCAGCTTTCCGTGCCGAAACACCACGTAAGTGACAATCGATGCGACGCTCGCAAGGCCGAGAGTTGCCGAAAGTGCTTGCGCCTGGTGCGTGCCAAATAACTGATCGGCGAAGTGGACGAACAGCGCCGCCGTGAAGACCGCAGCGGCGCACAGCAGCGGAATGAACTCCGCGACCAGGTCCGGCGCCAAGGGAGAGCTTTTATGGCCATCGGGGCGGGGCCGCGGGGCTGCCCCGGCGGCGTTAAAAAAGTGATCAACCGGATTGACGAACATCGAGAAAGTCCATTTGCGGACCGGCGTACGATGAGGCCCGAGGCCGGTCTTGCGGCAATGCACGTGCTGCAGAGCAAGATACGCACGGGGGGCTCGGGAAGGATGCTGAACAAAAGGTTGAGAGGCGCTAGTCCGAAAGAGGTAGGTGTACGGATTTTGAGGTGATGAACGTGTGCCGCGGCTCCTTGCGGACCCCGGGATAAATAGGCGGCGACGAAGCAATTTACTCCGCGAGCGCATCGCTTCCGTAAGTGCGCAATCACCGCGCAATTTTACAATTAGTATTAACGAAGCATTTTGGCTGACGAAGGCTAGATTTGGCCAAAGTATTTCTAATATTCTTTGAATGGTTTTGGATGCAGCTTTGGATGCGGCAAAGATTACAAAATCCAAAACAGCGCGCGGCCGGAATTCAGCGGGGAGCTGATCCATGTCGAGAAGTGCAGCACACCGCCAGCAGGGATTCGATGCGCCAAAGTCGGTACCAAAGCCCGTAGCCGAGACCGCTGCCGTCCGGCGCCGTCCTCACGCCCAATCACTTGCGTCTACCGCTATCGTAGTAGAGCCACGCCCCCTCATTCGGGAGCTTATAACGTACACCCTCAAACAGAGAGCGGGCCTGGAAATCATCGCCGCAGCGTCGATCGACGAGTATCTTCAAGGCGGCGGCGCCGACGCATCTCTGGTGATTGTCAGCATCGCGGGTAACCCAAACAGCGAGGAGACGCGGAAGACGCTTCGTCGCGCCGCGCAGGCACTGCCGCAGACTCCAATTGTCATCCTCTCCGACAGCGAGGATCTGCACAGCGCTCTGAGCTTCCTGCAATCGGGAACGCGTGGCTACATTTCCACCGCGATGAATCTCGATGTGGCGATCGAAGTGCTTTGGCTCGTGAAGGCCGGCGGTCAGTTTCTACCGGCCGCGTGCATCATCGGCCCGCCACGGTCGTCTGCCGACCCCTCCGCCAAGCCACTTTCGGCGCGCTCGAACGGACTATTTACCGCGCGGCAGGCGGCAGTGGTCAAGGCGTTGTGCCAAGGCAAGGCCAACAAGATTATCGCCTACGAGCTGGAGATGAAGGAGAGCACCGTGAAGGTGCACGTCCGCAACATCATGAAAAAGCTCAAGGCGAAAAATCGCACCGAGGTGGCCTACATCACAAACCAGCTCACGGGCCCCAATTGCGAAGGGTGAAGCGGAGTTCAGGACGGCTTTTGGGGGCACCGGAAGCATTCGCCAATTCTCCATAAAGACGAACGGGTGGAGGCGGTCGCGCTGCCGCCGATAGAAATGGGAGCGGACAAATGAGAGTTCTGGTCACTGGGCATCGCGGCTACATCGGCTCGGTCATGGTGCCGATGTTGCTCGAGGCCGGTCACGAGGTGGTCGGCTGCGACAGCGACCTTTATCAGCGCTGCACATTCGAAGCCGGCGGCTCCATCGTGCCGGTGCCATCCCTGGTGAAGGATGTGCGCGACCTCACGGAGCGCGACCTGAAGGGCATCGAGGCGGTGATCCATCTTGCCGCTCTGTCGAACGATCCGCTCGGAAACCTCAATCCGGAGGTAACGCTCGACATCAATCACCGCGGCAGCGTGCATGTAGCGGCGATCGCCAAGAAGCAGGGCGTCAAGCGATTCCTGCTGGCCTCCTCGTGCAGCAACTATGGCAAGGCCGGGGAAGGGATGATCGATGAAACCGGAGTGCTCAATCCGGTCACGGCCTATGGCCAGTCCAAGGTCGCTGCCGAGCGCGACATCGCCAGATTAGCCGACGAGACATTCTCGCCGACATTCCTCAGGCCGGCGACGGCGTATGGGCTCTCGCCGCGCATGCGCTTCGATATCGTGCTGAACAACCTCGTCGCCTGGGCGACCACGAAGGGCCAGATCTATCTCAAATCCGACGGCTCGCCCTGGCGCCCGATCGTGCATATCGAGGACATCTCTCGGGCGTTCATTGCGGCGCTCGAGGCGCCGATCGAAGTCGTCTCGAACCAGGCCTTCAACGTGGGCCAGACTGCGCATAACTACCGCATTCGCGAGATCGCGCAGGTCGTTGCCGAGGTGGTGCCACGCGCGCGCCTCGAGTTCGCCGAGGATGCGGGCCCCGACACGCGGTCCTATCGCGTGAGCTTCGAGAAGATCGCCAAGCTGCTTCCCTCCTTCAAGCCGACATGGGACGTGCGCAAGGGTGCGGAGCAAGTCTACGCGGCCTACCGCAGCTCGGGCCTGACGCTGGAGGAATTCGAGGGGCCCCGCTACCAGCGGATCAGCCATATCCAGATGCTGATGAGCGAAGGCCTGCTCGATAGCGAGTTGCGGCACACGGGGTCTGCGGCGGCGTGACGGTGACCGGCGCGCGAGCCATGGAGCAAACGTCACAGAATTCCTGGAAGTGCGACGCAAAAGGCAGCGGTGCCATCATCTATGACATCGCTTCGCAGCTCTATCCGATCTGCCGCAGCATCACCGGCGACGGCGTGCGCGCGTCGCTCGACATTCTCGGACGGCATGTTCCCCTGACCGTGCACGAGGTGCCAACGGGGACGCAGGTCTTCGATTGGACGATTCCTCGCGAATGGAACATCCGCGACGCCTATGTGAAAGACCCCACCGGCCGCAAGGTGATCGACTTCCATCGGTCGAACCTCGAGGTCGTGAGCTACAGCGTTCCGGTGCATCGCACGCTTTCGCTGGACGAGCTGAAGCGGCACCTTCACTCGCTCCCCGACCAACCGCGCCTCATCCCCTACCGCACCTCCTACTATTCGGAGTCGTGGGGTTTCTGCATCGCGCACGACGAACTCGCACAACTGGCAGACGGCGACTATGAGGTCGTCATCGATACGACGCTCGCGGACGGACACCTGACGTACGCCGAGTTTCTGCACGAGGGCGAGCGGGCGGAAGAAATCCTGCTGACGGCGCACATCTGCCACCCGTCGCTTGCAAACGACAACTGCTCGGGCCTGGCGCTGCTGGCCTATGTCGCGCAGCATCTGCGCTACATGTCGACGCGATACAGCTACCGGTTCCTGTTCTCACCCGGCACGATCGGCCCCATTTCGTGGCTCGCGCGGAACGAGGCGCGCGTCGACCGCATAAAGGGAGGGCTCGCGGTCTCATGCGTCGGCGATGCCGGCGGCCCCACCTACAAGAAGAGCCGCAGAGGCGATGCTCTGGTCGATCGGGCCATGGCACACGTGCTGCGCCACTTGGCACCCTCGGCGCGCATCGTCGAGTTCTCGCCCTATGGATATGACGAGCGTCAGTTCTGCTCGCCGGGATTCAATCTGCCGGTGGGTCTGCTCCAGCGCAGTCAGTTCGCGACATTCCCCGAATATCATACGAGCGCCGATAATCTCGATTTCATCCAGCCCGAGCACCTGGAGCTCTCGTGCCAGATTCTGTTGGCCGTGATCGACATATTCGAGAGGGATGGCTCCTTCCTGAACCTCAACCCCAAATGCGAGCCGCAGCTCGGCCGGCGAGGCTTATACGCCGCCACAGGCGGACACAAAGATGCGCCGGAGCAGCAGATGGCGATGCTTTGGGTGCTGAACCTGTCTGACGGCGGGCACTCCCTGCTCGACATCGCGGAGCGCGCTAGCCTGCCCTTCACCAAGATCCGGGCTGCGGCCGATCTTCTCCTTGCGCACGGCCTGCTCGGCAAGGCCGATCAGGATCAGGCGGCCTCGACGTAGTCGGGCCACGACCGGTCTTTGTCGGAGATTGAGCTTACCGTCAGGGGCCAGGCGATCTGGAACACCGGATCGTCGTAGCGCACGCCGGCCGCCTTGTCGGGGACGTAGAACTCCGAGATCAGGTATTCCACCTCGGCATCGTCGGTCAGCGTCTGGAAGCCGTGGGCGTAGCCGGCCGGAATGTAAAGGCGCCGGCAATTCTCGGCCGAGAGCTCGAAGCCCTGCCAGCGCCGGTAGGTGGGCGAGCCCCTGCGAAGGTCGACGATGACGTCGTAGATCGCTCCGCTCACGCAATTGACGACCTTCACTTCCGCGGCCGGATCGCGTTGGAAGTGCATGCCGCGGATCGTTCCGCGCTTCGTCGAGTAGGAGGTGCTGTGCTGCACGAACACGGTCTTGAGACCGTGCTCGGCGAATTCCCGCGTGCAGAAGGTGCGCGCAAAAAAGCCTCGCTGATCGCTGGCGGGCTCGAGCCCGATGAGCCAGGCCCCATCCAGTTCCGTGCGCTCAAAGCGCATGCGTGCTCCTGCGTCGAATCTGCCGGGAGACATACCGTATGCACGCAGCTTGTCGCGGCGGGTCATTGCATCGCACAGTTAACAACCCAATTCGTCGGGCGACGCCGAATAGGTTGCCGGAGCACCACACCAGAATTGAAGCGGCAACCTGCCGAATTCAGTGTTCCGCGTGCATCTAGCAGAGCTTTTCAAGTGTCTTCTTGCCCGGCCCCCCCTTGTCCGGATTTCCAAGCGCGCTCCACTTCTCCACACTCACTGTTGGCGAATCGCGCAAAAAGGGGGGTGCAGCGCTCAAGAGCTGCAGCATGCGATGCGGGCATCAATGCCAAAATCATTGTCCAAACTAGCCAGATAGTCGGTGGGGTGGTCTCCTCCTCTTTGGTCGTCGAACCTGCCTCGCTCGAGGTCGGCGCGTTGGACTATTGCCGCGTGGCTTGTGCTCAGCCTGTGGATCGTCTCGGTGCCGGCACAGGCGGAGAGCCTGCTCGAGGCGCTGTCGGCGACCTACGGTTATAACCCGCGCCTCGACGCCGAGCGCGCCTTTGCCCGCGGCACCGACGAGGAGGTCGCGCGCGCCATGTCGGGATACCGCCCGACCGTCACCGGCGAAGCCGACGTCAGCTGGGAGCGCAACGACCAGCGTCCGTCCTCGCTCTTCGACGGCGTGACCAAGCCGCGCGGCTACACCATCCAGGGCATCCAGCCGGTCTTCCGCGGGTTTCGCACCTATAACGCCGTCAACAACGCCGAAGCGACCGTGCGCGCCGAGCGCGAGAACCTGCGCGACATCGAGCGCCAGGTGCTGCTGCAGGCGGTCACCGCCTACATGGACGTGGTGCGCGACCAGGAGCTCGTCCGCCTCAACGAGAACAACGTCAACGTGCTGTCGCGCGAGTTGAAGGCCGCGCAAGACCGCTTCTCGGTCGGCGAGGTGACGCGCACCGACGTCGCCCAGGCGGAAGCGCGGCGCGCCGACTCGGTGTCCCGCCTCGATGCGGCCCGCGCCAACCTGCGCACCAGCCGCGGCAGCTTCCAGCAGGTCGTCGGCCATCCGCCCGAGGGCCTGTCGTGGCCCGGCGCCGCCGGAGCAAGACATCCCCAAGTCGCTGCAGGACGCCGTCGGCATCTGCAACAACGAGAATCCGCTGGTCGTGGCCGCGCTCTACCGCGAGCAGGCCGGCAAGTACCTCGTCGACCAGATCCGCGGCGAGCTGCTGCCGAGCGTGCAGCTCGAGGCGAGCTACACCGACCGCTTCGACCCCGTAAAGACGGTGGACGAGACCGAGCAGGGTATCGTGACGGGGCGCCTGACGGTGCCGATCTACGAGGCGGGCGACGTCTACGCGCGCGTGCGCCAGGCCAAGCAGAACCACATCGGCGCCTTGCAGCAGATCGAGCAGATCCGCACCGAGCAGCAGCAGACGCTCGTCGCCGCGTGGTCGCAGCTCGAGGCCGCGCGGGCGCAGGTCGAGTCCGACCGGGTCGCGGTTGAATCGAACAAGGTGGCGCTGCAAGGCGTGCGCGAGGAGGAGAAGGTCGGCCAGCGCACGCTGCTCGACGTCTTGAACGCCGAGCTCGAGTATTTGAACTCGCAGGTCAACCTGGAGACCGACCGCGCCACCCTGGTGATCGCGGCCTATTCGGTGATGTCGGCCATGGGCCGGCTCGACGTCGCCTGGATCGGCGCCGCGGCCTACGTCTACGACCCGAACGTTCACTACAAGGAGGTGCGCCGCAAGTGGATCGGCGTCTCCATCACGCATGCCGACGGCCGCGTCGAGCAGCTCGACACCACCCCCGTCGAGCAAGAGGTGCCCCCGCTGCCCCCCGCGAAATAGAAGACTTGAGTGGTTCAGTTCGCGAGTCCACCGACGACAACGTTGAGGAGCTTGGCATCATGATGACCGGAGATACATCGCATCCCGATGCCGGGGTGCAGGGATCCGGGCCCGGTAGAAGCTTGGCACGAGAGACGCCGAAGGTTGCTCCGTTCGGATTGCGGCTGGCAGCGACGGCGATCGCGCTGGCGCTCGCTACGACCTATGCCGCGGCCGACGGGATTCCGGGCGTCGTCATGACGGACTCCCAGTACCTCACCGACTGGAGCGGGATCTACATCGGCGGCAAGCTCGGCGGCACCTGGAGCGATTTCAACTGGCAAACGGATGCCAATGTGTTCAACACCGGTGCGGGGGCGGCGGCGGCTGCAAACACTCCCATCGGTTTCTCTCCCAGCGGCGTTATGGGCGGCATCATCGGCGGCGCCAATCTGCAGCTCGGGCAATGGATCTTCGGCGCCGAGCTGTCGTTCTCGGGCACGGGCCTTTCACAGTCGGTGACGAGCCCGTTCTTTCCCGCCACCGATACCTTCTCGACCGAGCTCAACTGGCTCGGCACCGTCGAAGGGCGCATCGGCTATTCCTGGGACCGCGTGATGGTGTTCGGCAAGGGCGGCTGGGCCGGCTCCAATGCGACGCTGAAGGTGAACAGTACCCACCCCACCCACGGCGGCTCGGCCTCGACGTCCGAGTTCGTCGACGGCTGGACCATCGGCGGCGGCATCGAATACGCGGTCTGGAACAGCGTCATCATCGGTGTCGAGTACGATTACGTGAGCCTCAGCCTGACCAGCGGCGGCAGCTGCGATCTCTGCAACGCGGGGCTTCTGATCGACAGCACCCCTTCCGCCGTGACCGGCGACGCGACGATGTCGGCAGTGATGCTGCGCGCGAGCTACCTGTTCATGCCCGAGGACTGAGCGCGTCTCGAGGACGGCCCAACCGCGTTGCCCGATGCGCTTATTGCGCCGGCCGGATGCCGATCTTGATCGTATCCTGCGGGATTCCACTCAACTGCAGCACGACGGGGAACGCTCCCACGGGAAAGCGCACGCTCTTGCGCAGGCCCGGGCAGTCCTTGGCGCTCGTGTGCGCGTCCGACTTGATGCCCGGCGCCGTTCTGCACCACGTCGATCCACCCCTCGGAGGACAGCGTCACGTAGTAGCGCTCGGCCTGCGCCGGCGCGTCGAACGAGAGAGTGCCGCCGAAGACCTTGCCCTTCGGCTTGCGCTTGCCACCGGTCGGCGCCGCGAAGGTGACGCTCTCCTGGGGCGCGAGCTTCAGCGCAAGGGTCTGCTCTTTCCAGGGACCGCGCGCAGCGCCCGAGCCGACACTTTCGAGCTTGTCGCTGGCAAAGGCGGCGCGCTCCTGGTCGAGGGGCCACGCAAGCGCTTTGCAGCCCGCGGCATCTTCGGCATGCGCTCCGGCGCAGAAGACGATCAGCACCAAGCCCGCGGCGAGCGCGCGCAGACCGTCAGTAAACCGCAACCGTGCCATCGGAAGACTTAATGGCGGCCGACGCCGCCATTCCCCTTTGCTAGAGCCAAACTCATCGCTCCCACGGCGGGATGTGGCTCCCCACCGCGGCGGCGATGTCGATGCGAACGTGTGCGTGCGTCCGCTGATCACCGTACCGCCGTCATGCAATTGGGCATGGTGCGCACACCCCAGTGCATTCTGCCACGCGCTTCCTCAGGGTGGAAGCGGCGAAGGACGCCACGGCGGAAGTCGGCAGCTCTTTGCCGGAGATGCCGAGACTGCTTCCTAGAACTTCGCCTTCACGTTTGCGACGAACGACCGGCCGGCCTCCGGGAAGCCGTCCACCAACTGGTAGTTCTCGTCGAATATGTTGCGAGCCGTTACAGCGAAGCTCGTTTTCGAGTTCGAGATCATACTCAGCCTGCATGTTGACGAGGCCGAACGCGCCGGTCTTGTAGTAGAGCGTTCCGGCGGTGTTGACTGTCCAGCGGCTGCTGGCGAACTCGATATTTGGCGTAATGCTGAAGCCCCTGGCCAGACGATAGGTCAGATAGGCGATGCCCTTGACATCGGGTACGCCTGTCAGCTCGTAAGCCGGATTGGATGGGTTGGTGATGTCGCGACGCATCCACGTCACGTTGCCGCCGATCAGCAGGCTCTTCGAAAGCGAGTAATCGGAGGAAAGCTCGACGCCGTAATAGCGGCCGTCGCCGACGTTCTGGCTCTGCGTTACCGCCTGCCCGTTGAAGATGATCGGGATCGACTCGATCACGTCGGAAACATCGCTGTAGAACACTGCCGTTGCGACCTGGCTGCCCGGCGCAAACTTGTCCGCCCAACCGATCTCGTAGTTGGTCGCCCGCTCCGGAGCCAGCGACGGGTTGGACGTCGCGCCCCCGAAGCGCGAGCTGAAGCGCTCGAAGATCGTCGGGAAGCGCGTGCGTGCCGAGACGCTGGCGTGGAGGGTCTCCTCGCTCGTCAGGCGGTAGATGGCCGCCGTCTGCCAGTCGGTCGCGTTGCTGTCCTTGAGCTGGTAGTAGACGAAGCCTGACCCGTTGACCCAATCCTGGGCCTGCAGGAGATCGCGCCAGTTGTAGCTTGCACCACCGACGATATCGAACTGCTTCGTCATGTGCACGGTGTTCTCGAGCGCGACCGAGTAGGTATCCTCGATCGTCACCTGGTTTGGCTCGGTGAGGCACGGCGGGTTCCCGCACTTGACGCCGTTGACGTTGAAGTCCTGCAGCTCGCCGTGGTCGTCGCGGCGGTAGTAGAAGGCTCCCTTGATCGTGTCCCAGGTGGTGATGTCGGAGCCGCCCTCGATGCTGACGCCGGCCGCCCAATCGTCGTAGTAGCTGCGGAAGGCCTTCGGCAGCGCTTGCGTCGTCTGCGCGGCATCGTCGTACGAGAAGAGGCCGTTCTTGAAGGTGTTGTAGTAGGCCTTCGTCTCCACGAACGAGGCGTCGCCGACCTTGGTGTGGGAGAGCCAGTAGACGCTCTCAATGTCCCAATAGGGCCAATCCCAATAGCGCTGGATGCTGATCGGATCGGTCACGTGATAGGGCGCGCCCTTCGATCCCGACTGCTTGCTGTAGTTGATCGAATAGTCGTCGGTTGCGTTCGGCGTCAGGCCGGCCTTGAGGTTGACTTGCCAATCGCGCGTGTCGGAATTGATGCGCAGGCCGCCGTTCTCGACCGACGTCGGCGTGAATTTTTCCGACAGCATCCAGCCGTCTGAATCGATCAGCGTCCCGCTCGCCTGCAGGTAGTATCCTTTCTGCTTCGTGCCGACCGACGCGTAGGTCTTGTAGCCCTCGTAGGAGCCGTCGGTCCCGAAGCTCAGGCCGCCCTGCACCTCGCCTTCGACAGCCTTCGTCGGCTTCTTGGTGACGAGGTTGATGGCGCCGCCAAGACCGCCGGGGCCGTTCAGCACGGAGGTATAGCCCTTGGCGATCTGCACCTCGGAGATATCCGGGGTGAGGAAGCGGGCGAAGTCGATGCGATTGTCGGCCGGGAGGTAGACGCGGATGCCGTCGATAGACAGCGGAACCTGGAAACGATCGAAGCCGCGCACGAAGACAAGCTGCTCGTTGCGGCTACCGCCCGAGTTGGAGGCAACCACACCGGGTGCCAACGCCAGCGCGCTGTCGAGGGTGTTCTTGGAGAAGGCCCACATCGCGTCACCGGTGATGACGGTTCCGCCGATGAGGTCGAGCTGTCCGAGAGTGAAGACGTTCGCTGGCTCGCCCGTGGCGCTTCCAGTTCCTTCCGCGGTGGAAGCGGTGGCGCCGTTGCCGGAATTCTGCTGCGCGCCCTTCTTCGTCGGCCGTTTCGGCTTGCTGGTGATCTCCTCGTTTGGAGAGTAGACGACCACCGGCGGAAGCGGCGTGACGTCCCCAGCTTGAGGCGCGGCTTGCGCCGTCTGGACTTCCTGAGCCTGAGCGGCGGCGGACACAACAAGACCCATCGCGGCGCTCGCAAGCGCCACGTACGCATACTTGAACACGGAAACACCCCCCAAAACGCGATACAGAATTTTCGTTATATCTATTTGAATATAGCGTTCAACAAAAAATGTTTATGCCGCGCGCAGAGGCGGGACCCAGTGTTGCGATTGGGCGTCATAGATTGTCCGCGCCGATAAGCTGATCGCTCCGGACGATGCGTCGCCCTTCGCCGACCCCTCGCGCGCCGAAACCACGCGGGTCCCGGCGTTGATGCGCCAAATTGCGTGGGGACATCCCTCCGCCTACGCACGAAGCCCGCCCGCGGAGCCAATCCGCGGACGGGCCGCTAATATCGGCTTCTAGCTATGGATTTTGCGGTATTTGCCACTATGTTTGCCCTAATTTGCAAGCTTTTAACCATCCCAGTTGAGACTGCGGATTAAGCAAGACAGGGGCACGGGCATGATCGAGAAACTCCGCGTTATCGCCACCCACCGCAGCAGCGCGCTTAGCAGCGCCGCCAAGACGCTCAAGAACGACCCAGTCCTGCAGGACTGGTGGCTGTGCGTCGGCGCCTACCTGATCTCGGCCTTTCTGGTCGGAAATATCCTCAGCGATACGTGGCACCGCTATCTGCTGATCGCGTAAGGCGAGGCGTTCGGCTAACGCCACGAATGGCGTGAGTGCTCAGTCGCGCCGCTTGCGCGCGCGACGAGCTGTGGCGCGGCTCAACGAGGCCTTGTCACGGGGCTTCGCGGACTGCGCGTTTCTAGGCTCTGGCCTTTCTCTTGCCCCGACTCTTGCAGTACGAATGCCCAATGGAACGCCACTGTTGGACCTCGGTTCACGGCAAGTGCACGCCGCGCCATCGCGCGCCTCGGGCGAGAGCGTGTGTGGGGGACCTCGTTCAATCGCGGTCGGCATCTAGGCCGTCTCAAAAAGCCCGCATCGGTGGAACCTGGAGGACGGTGCTCGCATCGGTAGCGAGCCTTCTATTGTTTTCTCTTGATCCAAGCCTGGCGCAGCAGGCCAAGAAGCCCGACGCGGGATCGGCCGCGGCAGCGCACGAGATGGCCGATTTTTTCAGCAAGGTGGGCGACCAAATCTACGAGGACTGCATATTCGAGCTATCGCCGGAACAGGTCGAAGTTCAGTCCGCTCTCATGCAAGCCTATATCAAAAAGGGGGCCAGCAGCTCCGTCGCGAGGCGGCTCGCCGTAAAGCAGATTCAACCGCCGAAGCTGTCGGAAAAATGCGAGCAGATCCGGCACCAGCCGAAGGCTGCCGAGCCAAGCTGGGACACGACGATCTCGGTCGCGAAGAAGCCGACGGTCGAGGCCGCGTCCAAAGCGCCACCCGAACCGACGGCGCCAGCAATTACTCTTGCAGACAAGAAAGCGTTGCCGCAGTGGGACTGCGCCTCCGACGTCGACTACGTCACCATTCATCTCAACGGCTATGAGAGAAAGCTGACCGGCGGCGAAATCTGCAATCCCTACGAGGACGTCGTGCGCGAGGTGCCCGCATCCTTGCGCAACTTCCGCCTCGGCTACACGATCAGAACAGGGCGTGTTTTTGTCGTTGCCGACGACCCTCAGGTGAGCGGCAGGACGATCGCGTGGGCGATCTCCGGCAGAGACGTGTGCAGAAACAATCCCGATCCCGATTGCCTTGCTACGCGAGCCGTGGGTCCCTTGCCTCCGGGAGAATATTCCTTCGCGGCGGACAAGGATCGACGGGTCAGCTGGGGACCGAAGGCGAAGCGGAGCGTTGCCGGCATCTATCTGTCGAAGCTATGGAACAAAGACCGGTTCAGCCGCCAGCAAATCGCCGCCATGTTGGCGCGCGGAAACATTGCCATCCACGTGCGCCTGAAAGGCGAGATGTCTGAAGCCTGCATCGGATTGGAGCCGAAGGGCTGGGCCTATGTCGCGTCGCTGATCAAGGAAGAGCGCGCCACGGGCGTCAACGTCTACATCGACGAGCCCTATCCGCAGATCGCCGAAAACCCGCCCGTCGTTGTCGCGTCCTCCTTCTCTCTCACCTCTCTGTTCAAGTAGAGAAACGGCGACGGTAAGCGACCCCAATCACCCGTCCGCTTCGAACCATCTCCGTCGGCGCCCGCAGTGCGAGCGATTGCCGGCAACCCCGACGGCATGAGGAGGGGAGCCATCAGGCCGGACGGGGGCGCCGCGGTTACAAATCGTTACGTTCACCCCGGTTCGGCGCAACACCCGCGCAAAGCTTCCTAGCCATTTTAGTTGCGACACCAACCCCGGTGCCGTGACCAAGGGAAGCCGCAGCGCCCGTCGGATCTCGGCTCCGCTGTTTGGTCCGAAGGCTATCGCGGCGCTGTTCGACGACATGCAAGGCGCCACGCAGGCGATGCTCGGGCGCTGGCGGGACCGGCCGAGTGGCCTGCCCCTCGGAACGATACCAGGCACTAAGTTAGAACCCGGCCGTCGTCGGCCAGCGTCTGGGCTGGCCGAAGCGGAGCGTAGGGCAGACCGGACGCTGGCGGCAAGATCGCCTCTGGGGCCGGCGGCCGATAGCCGAGCGACGAGTGCGGGCGGATGACATTGTAGTGGCGTCTCCAGTTCTCGATCAGCACTTGCGCCTCCCGCATCGTCGTGAAGATTTCTCCGTTTAGCAGCTCGTCTCTGAGCTTTGAGTTCAGGCTCTCGCAATAGCCGTTCTCCCAGGGACTTCCCGGTTCGATGTAGAGCGTCTTGACGCCGATCCGGCCAAGCCATTCGCGAACGTTTATCGCGACAAACTCCGGTCCATTGTCTGAACGAATATGCTCAGGCGGACCGTGGGTGACAAAGAGATCGGCCAAACACTGGAGCACGTCGTCGGATCTGAGCCGTCTGGCAACAACGATTGCCAGGCAGCGGCGCGTGAACTCGTCGAGCACGACCAGCATGCGGAAAGCGCGACCGTCCTGTGTCCGATCCTGGACGAAGTCGTACGACCAGACGTGGTTCGGACGCTGCGGTCTGAGACGGACGCATGATCCATCATTGAGCCACAGACGGCCCCGTTTGGGTTGTTTGCCTGGTACTTTCAGCCCTTCCCGCCGCCAAATGCGATAGACGCGTTTGACGTTGACCCGCCAGCCTTCGGCAACCAGCATCTCGCGGATGCGCCGGTAGCCGTAGCGGCCGTACCGGGTTGCCAGCCGCACAATGGCAGCCGTCAAAGCCGCTTCGTCGTCAGGCGTCTTCAGATGTCGCCTCTGCGTCGCACGTGGCTGTCCGACGACAGAACACGCGCGACGCTCCGAGACATCCAGCTGCGAACGCACGTGCTCGACGCACGCCCGCTTCCGGGAAGGGCTTAGTATTTTCCCTCGAGAGCTTCCTTCAGGATCAATTTGTCGAGTGTCAGCTCGGAGACAGCCCGCTTCAGGCGCTCGTTCTCGCGATCGAGATCCTTGAGACGCTTGGCCTGGTCGAGCTTCAAGCCGCCATACTCGCGCCGCCAGCGATAGTAGCTCTGCTCCGAGACGCCGACGCTTCGGCAGACCGTGCCGATCGTCTGACCCTGGCTCAGGCGAACCTCTGCTTCCCGCAGAAGCCCGATAATCTGTTCAGTCGTGTATCGCTTCCGTGCCATTCCCTTCTCTCCTCAATCGAGGTTGGAAATAGCCGGATTCGCTCACTCAGCCTGGCATCACCTCAGGGGAGCAGACCAGGATAGTAGCCGTAGCTATAGTAGGGGTGGTAGCCGTAGCCACCGTAATAACCATACGGATATCCGTAGTACCTGTAGTGGTGGTGATGATAGATGCTGCCGAGTATCACGGCTGCGGCGATGCCCGCGCCTACTCCGCCCCAACCCCATCCGTGACGAGCTTCTGCTCTGTCGGCTGTACTCGTGATGACCGCAAGAGCAAGAGCCGCCGATGCGATTAGTGTTGTCAGGGTTCTTGTTTTCATCGTCTCCTCCTGAGACTCGTCGTTTCCCCGATAACTTCGAAGTGGCATTCTGGTTCGAGGAAAGGCGATATGTTGGCCCTCAGTGCAGTGCGATACTCCTGCGATGCGACGCGCACTCAATCGGCCAAGCTGCTCCACCTGTAGGCTGCCCGCCGAATAACGGGACCGGCGGTTAGCCCAACTTCTACAGGTGCAGATCAGCAAAACGGATAACGGAACCGGCGGACAGTCTGACCATCGGGTAGATGGCCCGGTGGTCATACCGTAGACGCTTCTAGAGCGCGTCGTCGGCACTCAACCCACGCCGTAACGATCTCGGCGTACTTCGTTTTTATGCTTTCCGCTGCTGTTCGCCCGTAGGAGCCGTCGGCAAATGCCGTCACGGCTCGGTATACCCGGAATGCGGTCCGGTCCCATCCCGCGTTTTCAAACGTGCAATAGTATTCCGCTCGTGCGCGGGTTTCTTCAGCGGTCAGCCGCGCCCGCGCCAAAACGATGCGCAGTCGGTGGCTTTCCTCTGCGGCCTCTAGTCGATCCTGGAATGCACGCTCAGCATTCATGACTAAGCACTTGTTCCATCGATAAATGTTCCAAGTGCGGCGGCGTTCCTGTTTATTTGCAAAAACGAACTGATTTAATTCGCCGTTTGTCATTTTGAGCGACTTTGTATATGGAAATGCGCGTGCGGAAGCATTGAGAACAAAAGCAGGACAAAAACTATGAGAAATGGCCAACTTGAGAAAATGACGCTGAAGGAGCTTGTCTCGCTTGAGGCTAAGATCAAGGCTGCAATCGACGAGAAGCGCCTGTCAGAGCGGGGCGAGATGCGGTCGAAGATGGAGGAAATGGCTAGGGCCTCTGGCTTTAGCGTGGCTGAACTGTTCGGCGGGCGTAGAGGCAAAGGCGGCAAAGCGGCCGTCAAGTACCGCAACCCCAAAGACCTGAGCCAAACATGGACTGGTCGTGGCCGTCGCCCCCATTGGATCGTCGAGGCTGGCGGTAATATTGAACGGTTCCTCATTAGCTAGAACCGGCGGCCAATCGGCCAAGCGGCTACGCTTGTAGTTGACTGCTGAAAATGGGACAGGCTGGAAATCTAGCAGCGTGGCCGCTTGGTCGTTTTTGCACCGCACTCGCAACTGCTGTAGCGGGCGGCAGTGACGACCGTGACGGTTGTGGTAGCTGATCTCAATTCAAACAACCATCGCATTGGATACGGATTCAACCATGGCCTGACCGGGAGCATAGGAACGCGGGATCCCTGCGTGCCGATCCGTCAGATTTCCCGTGCTGCTTCCAAAGCGAAAGCATCCTATCCTGAACCTTTGATCCGAACGCCCCTGCTCCGTTCAACAAGGCACGCGGTTGCCACGTAGGATCGTATCGTTCTCTCCGTTCCCTTTCCAACTCCTCCGCCTCGATGCGTTCCCGAAAGTCGGAATTCCGATCACACCAATCGCGAAAATCCTGCCAAAGCTCCGCCTTGTAGATTTTCTCAACTTCCTCGGGAACTGAAACCAAACGAAAGCCAACCTCGGCCCAGAACTTGTTCCGACTCTCTACTTCTCTGGTTATTTCTTCACGGCTTCTCATCTTCAAGTCGCTCCCCGTTCAGTACTCCCCTCCTCCCCGATTGAAGAATGACTTCCGAATCGGGAACCTCATCGACTCCACCTCAATCTGGCTTCCTTGCTCCCTGATGAGTCTGAAGTAGTCAGGCAGCCGCGATGCCTTGAACTCCCCGACACAGACAATTTGTTTCCTGCGAGGGACCACACCATCTCGCGTGCCCAGCAGATACGCGCTTCTCTCATCGTAGGGTTTATAGAGGACAAGCCCTCTGATCGTGGATCGCTCCATGCTGGCGTAGGAACCCTTTGAGATTGCCATTGTCGAAGCTCCTTCCCGCTAAGAAGGAGGTAGCATCGCTCCGTCAATGTTTGGGTTTGAAGCGGGCCATGCTCACTGAAGCGGACATCGACGTCTATGGAGCCGAACCGGGGCCAGATGTAGGCCCAAAGGCTTGCTCATCGGCCTTGGTTCACGTCCATCGTAAGGCCGGATCGAGAGGCACTGATCAGACCCACGTTACATCCTGAGAAGAGACTATCTAGTCGCTCGACAGTGCTGGGCTTGATGATGGACCCGGACCCTTCTCCTGAGTGGTCCCAGAGTGCAGCCAAGGCCTCGCTGATGCTGACCCGATTGCCTGAAGGGCGCGGCAGGGTGACCCCAAGCGGTATTGATGAAGCCAGGGCCGCAGACGGTGCAAGGCATAGGAATTCGCGCCGGTGGACCCTCGCTTGCAGCTGGCTGTAGGGCTTGGAATTGAGCCATCTTGGACATGAAAAAGTCCTCCATCAGTTTGAACTGAGGAGGACCGTGTTATCCTCCCCTCTTGGTTGCCACTTCAGTGGCCGCATCCCGCTCTCGCGGTGTCCACCTTGCCAGGGGTTGGCAGGTTGGCTCGGACACTTGGGTCCGTTTCTTGATGCAGGCAGTAATGTAGAGCGACCAGCTCACGAACTCGAATCATACTCCCGTGAAGGGCTTGCGGAAGATGAGCCCGTCACCGTTTTCGAAGTCGTTTGATCCCATCTGGTGTGAACAGATGTTGCCCGATCCTGCCAAGGAAGCGGTTGGCTGAGTTGATGGCATCTGAAAGGGCTTGGACGCCCCGTAGCGGGATGGTCACTTCCCTAATCCGAATTGTGTCGTTCCCCTCGTACTTCAGGCTCTGGAAGTGAAGTGTCTCCTGCTTCGCGTCATACGTGCTGAAGATCGAGTGGAGGAGAGGGTTGCGCGATTCCTTGCTCAATAGGCTCAAGTGCCGAGTTAGTTCCCGCATATCGACCATGTATGCGGCGAGTGGCGGATGCTTGTTGAACCACAGCTTGAGCACCTTGACCTTGTTGCTGAAAGAAACTTGGTGCTCGCGGAATAGCTGTTCTGAATGATCTTTCTTGTTGATCTGCATGATGACGGCATCGATGTGCTGCTCTAGCCTTGCCCAAGCCATCGCGACACGGCCGATTGCCTCGAACACAGCAGACGGCGTGTCGGGTTCATCGATCGCACCGTGGATAAATGAGAAATGAAAAGGCAGCATCTTAGGCATGGTTCGCAAATCCAAGCAGGATGAATCAGCGCCAGAAGGTGATCCCAAGGAAGGCTACGCCTTCTTGAAGCGCATACTCCAGATGACGCCGCAGCAAAACAGAGGGATGCTCGCCCGAGACACCAACAGTGATCTAGAGGGGTTGGGGGATGCCGTTCTGCGAGCGTCTCTCTAAAAACCGAGGACAGAGATGGTCACTCGCTAGGGGTTTCATCTTGCAAGCAATATGAGTCATCGATCGTGCAGGAAGCACAACCTTCTTCGCATCGGTCTATAGCTTCACTCTTGGCGGCCTCAAGCGAGTTCGCAACTGCCCAACCGTGACTAGACATTCCCGTGTCCCTAATCGCCCAACCGTGGATGGAAATTTTGACGTTTGAATTGAGAGCCACCGCAACACACCTACCTTTGAAGTTTGCTCTCACCTTACAAAGTGACTCAGAGATGACGAAAGTTGCCGCTCGGAGATGACACAAGTTGAGAGCGGAGGTGGTTGCGGTTTGAGAATCGCTGGCAGTCGCCCGTGCATAGACGAAAGCGTCTCCGTTGGTCGCCGTCGCAAGAACGCCTTCCGACTTTCCATAGGGGATTATACCGGCATTGCTGACCCAACCTGCGACCTCGGGAACGACCAGTCGGCTTGATACCCACCCTTGGATATTGTTGAAGCGGACGAAGACCCACTGATCCACCTTTAGGCCCAGGAATGTGATGCCTCGGCCATCTGGCGGGATCATCCCGATGATCCTCGAGTTCGGTGCTGGGTTGCTCCCGGATGTGCAGGGTATCGTTCCACGCAACATTGACGACGCGCATCTGGATGGTTGCGTCGTTTGCCGATACTGGGACGGAACCGAAGACGTTCGCACCCGCAATGCCAAGGGCCGCAATACAAATCGCAATCAAGCGGACATTTTGGAGCATGGCCTAAAGCCTCCGCCCCCGTCGAAAAAAAGTAAGTTACATTCGGAGGGATGGAAGGACATTGACTTAAGTCAACGCCCAAGACATTTAGGGGTCACTGGCGGCCGCCTTCTAGACGCGGGTTTACAGGGTTAATCTCCCCATCAACGACCGGCGAGCCTATCCCTTTCGTGGCTTCACGTCGTAGTCGAGGATCTGCCTCACCTGCTGGTCGACGAATGTGATGGTGAGCGTGCCACCGTCGATCGCTGTTACCGTGCCGTCCCCGAATTGAGGATGGGACACCTCATCGCCGATCACGAATGCGGTTTGCTTCGAAAAGAGTGCGGAGGTTGGCTTGCCTTTTTGCGACTTTGCCTCTGGAAGTCGTCTCTTCTTTTGCTTAGTTAAAGGGTCGGGCGAAGCTTTCTGGACAGTAGCTTTGGGCTTCTTTGACCGAGGATGAGGCATTC